>NZ_JAMQXI010000076.1:0-1097410 GCF_024743775.1 Vibrio sp. RM-69-4 | reverse complement strand
GCGGTGGCGGACGGACCAATACTTGACATAGTAAATCCTAGTACTCTCTCCGAGGAAGGCTTATCTGGTGGGCTTCAAGATAATATTGGATCCTCAGATACAAGCGACGCAGTTAAGGCATCTGGCACCATCACAATTGATGATGTAGATAGCGACTTCGTAGGGATCACTCTTTCGGGCCCGGTGGGCATCACGTCGGGAGGTATGGAAGTCGTTTGGGAATGGGATGCTCAAAATCACAAGCTGATAGGCTCTACATCTGGGAGTGATTCTAAATCCGTGATTGAAATCGAGCTTACTGCTCCTAATGCAAGTGGTAAGGGCGAGTGGAACTATACAGTCACTTTACTCAACCCTGTCGACCATCCAGATGGCTCCCAAGAAGATACACTGAGTTTAGATCTCGGCGTATTTGTTTCAGACGGGCAAGCCACAACGGAAAGCAAACTATCTATCATCATTGAAGACGATGCACCTAGTGACCATGCGATGGATCCAGTTGCTGTCACAGCAACTGACATCCCTGATGTGTTAACTGGCCAGTTTGATCTAACGAGTTACCGTGGTAATAGGACCACGATTGACGGTGGTCAATTTACTATTACTGCAAAAGGATTCTCTTCAGCTTTATCATCCACGTTAGTTGGTGCAAATATTAATGGTGACAACGAAGGTATCGGCGTTAGTAGTAAGGATTCTCCGTACCATAACCTTGCTAATGAAGTTGATTTTCGTAAGTTTTCAGATGGCAGTTCTGCATCCGAAGAGTTGGTTATTAAACTCGATCCTAACACGGTAGCTTATGGTGCGAAAATTGAGTTCAGCAAAATGTTTGGCGGTGAGGGCGAAAGCGGGATTGTTGAGTTTTGGCGAGATGGAAAGCTGATTGCAACTCAAAGTTTTACCTCTGATGAAAATCGTGGAGATTACGCTAAAGACTTTTCTGTGCAACAGGGTGGTTTTGATACGATGGTTATCAAAGCTACTGATAATGGTCACTCGTTCAATCATAAAGATAATAGTGACTTTACCGTTAAAAATATCGAGTTTCTTGGTTCGGATGCGCCGCAGCCAATTGCTTATGGTTCTGGTGTCGTTGAACCGCAATGGGGGGCCGATGGTCGAGGGGCACTGCAATTAGTTGGCCTGGATGAATCTGCGACACTCAAAACGGTTACTGGCTCTGACATTACTGTTGGATTAGTAGGAGCAAATACTCTTACTGGTAAAGATGCAGAAGGGCATTTAGTCTTCAAACTCGAGTTTACACCGACAACGGGAAAATGGGAGTTTTACCAGTATCAAAATATACAATCGCCGTCAGGTGATGGAGATATTGATTTCCAAGTGAAAGTTACTGATGCCGATGGTGACAGTGCTGTGCTTGGTTTTGCGGTCAAGCCTGTGTCTCCACCGGTTATTGGTGAATTGACGCTCAATGTTTCTGAAGAAGGATTACAAGGCGGGATTGCGGATGACGCATCTATCACTGGTTCACAAGACACGACTAACCAGACCTCAGTGGAAGGGCAGCTTAATATTGCGAACACCTCTGAGCTTTCTATGGGGATTCCGGTTGGTACTTACACTTCTAATGGTGTAGCTATTACCTGGAACTTATCTTCGGATAAACAGAGACTGATTGGAACGGTTGCTGACAATAAAGTGGTCGAAATTACCGTAGATAACCAAGGCAAGGTGACTAGTCAGTTGCATGCTGTATTCGACCACACGAATAATGGTGGAGAAGATGACCTTGTGATTGATATTCCCATTGAAGCACAAAATTCAAGTGGTATTTCGAGCACAAGTGCAATCACCATTGTTATCGAAGATGATGCCCCTATCGCTAATGCGGATGTTGCTTCAATCAATGTATTAGCCGATTCATTTAATTTTAACGGTGTTTCGGCTAAGTGGAGCAATATCGCAGGTGGTTCAAATATTACAATTTATGATTCGCGCGATGCTGACCCTGATTTAGACCAAGTACGCTGGGGAACGAGTGCAGGGTATGGGCAATCAGGGTATGGTTTTATTGATAACGATAGTGGATTGGCTGGAAACATAGCTCTCAATGAGCTAGTCCAACTAGGAACCTTTACTCACTATAATTACCCTATCTATGACTCGATTACGGGGGCAACACTAGATGTAACGTTTTCAGTAACCGATGCTTATGGTCGAGTAACGCCTGTGACGATTACGGTGAATTTTGCCCATAACGAAACACCAAATAATCAGTCTGATCCAAGGGATATCATTACTATTGAAAGTCAATCTGTGACTTTTGAATTTGAAGGTAAGATGTATACAGTTGAAGTCTTAGGTTTTGTTGATAAAAACGGTAATGTTATCAACTCGATAAAGACAGACGAAAATGCATCCAACCAGTTTGACTTGGTGGCAAAGATTGTTGAAGGAAGTGGTTACCATTTGCCAAGTGCTTTAGGTAATGTAATGCATAACGATTTGCACGGTGCCGATGGGTCATTGACGGTCATAGGGTGTGTGAATGGAGAAACATCAAGCAGTATTAATACCGGTGTTGGCACTAAGGTTATTGGTTTGTATGGCGAGCTGATTCTGATGGCTGATGGTAGCTATACTTATCAAGTGACTGAGGATGCCTCTAAGATCCCCCTCAACGCACAGGAAGTTTTTAGTTATACCGTGAGAGATAATGATGGTGATGCTGCCAATAGTACTTTAACGATTTCGGTCAACGCTGTAGATAAAAATGGTGTACCCGTAGGTTTACCATTGACGGTTGAAGGCAATGATTTAAATGACATGATAGTTATTAGAAATGGTGAAAACTCACAGCACCCAGATAGATTCGATGTTGCTTTTGGGGGTAATTTGTTAGGTACAGTACGTGATGTTCATGGCAATGAAAACCATATTCACGTCGGGCAAGGTTATAATAATGGCTCTCAAAACCAAACTGTTAGTGGTGGATCGGGGAACGATCATATTGAGACGGGCTCTGGAAATGACGTCATTTATGCAGGAATGACGGGATCTCATGGTTACAGTAGTGATGATGATTTGGAACTTTCTGCGTCTGAGATTG
The DNA here is from genome assembly GCF_024743775.1 of Vibrio sp. RM-69-4. Classification (NCBI taxonomy): domain Bacteria; kingdom Pseudomonadati; phylum Pseudomonadota; class Gammaproteobacteria; order Vibrionales; family Vibrionaceae; genus Vibrio; species Vibrio sp. RM-69-4. Next base: position 1,094,334 of record NZ_JAMQXI010000076.1, on the reverse strand, counting down.
CCAATCATCACGTAATGACAGGCAATCTTTCTGGCACTGATTCAATGTTAGATAATGATGGTTTGTTATTATCGAACGATGTATCAAGCCGTAATGCTGACGTTGTTAATAGCGGTAGTGGCAATGATCGAATATTTGGTCAATCTGGCTCTGATATCCTTTTTGGTCATACTGGTGATGATTATATTGATGGTGGTTCTCACAACGATGGTTTGAGAGGTGGTGAAGGTAACGACACCCTTATTGGCGGCCTTGGTAATGATATCTTAACGGGTGATAGTGGCGCAGACATATTCAAATGGGTTGAGATGGAAACCGCGACTGACCGCGTCACGGACTTCCATCGTTCGGAAGGGGATTCGTTAGATTTTTCCGATTTGTTTGAAGATATGACCAAAGATGAGATCACAGCATTGCTTGATGGACTGGGTGGTGTAGATCATCAAGGTGTTGCGGACGATGTATCTATCCGTGTTACAGGAAATGAACATGAATCGCACCTAACGATTGTTAAGTCAGGTCAAACATTGACCGTGGACTTTGATGGTGCGTCAGCTGCGGATATCACCAGTAGCTTGATGGATAACCTAAACCATTTAAAGGACTAAAATAACGAAAACCGGAGCTTGATAAGAGCTCCGGTTTTTCTTGCTGTCTATAAATACGGCTTACAAGACCTTACAAGCGAACCCTTTTAGATAAAACCCTTCAGGGTAGGCTGAATCTGTTAAGTGGTCAGCGGCTTGCTCGAACCTTTCAACAAATTTAACGCTACGACCTGCATCGAGCGCCGCGTCCGCAATGATTTTTTGGAAGAGATCGGTGCCCATAAGGCCAGAGCATGAATAGGTGAGTAAAGTGCCACCCGGTTTTAAAATTTGCATTGCCAACATATTGATGTCTTTATAACCGTTTGCACCGGAGATCAGGTTATTTTTACTCGATACGAACTTAGGTGGATCCATAATCACCACATCAAACAGCGTTCCTTGATCACGGTATTCTCGCAATAATTTGAAAACATCGGCATTTAAAAATACAGCGCGTTTTTTGGAGATATCGAATTGATTGATCTCTGCATTGTATTTGGCGGTATCTAATGCAGGTTGTGAGACGTCGGCATTAATTACACGTTTGGCACCGCCTTTAAGAGCATACAAACCGAAGCCTCCGGTATAACAAAAACAGTTAAGGACATCTTTATCCTTCACATATTTTATTGATTTCTGGCGGCTGTCACGTTGGTCTAGGTAAAAGCCTGTTTTGTGTCCACCAACAATATCGACGCTAATTTTTACGCCATTTTCTTCGATAATGACTGATTTTGGCGGCTCATCGCCATGCAGCACGCCCATGCGCTCTTCCAAACCTTCTTTTTTACGAACGGCAACATCTGAACGTTCGTAAACATGGCACTCTGGGAAAACGATTGTCAGCGCTTTAACAATATTCGTTTTATGGTATTCAGCCCCTGCGCTAAGCAGTTGGCATACTAGATAATCTTGATACTTATCGATAGTAATACCGGGCAACCCATCTGATTCTGCTGCAATCAGCCTAAAGCCAGTAAGACCATCTCGTTCAATAATCTCCTGGCGAACTAACAGTGCATCTTCGAGCCGTTTCACAAAAAAATCGACATTGATCTCCTGCTTCTCAAAGCTCCAGACGCGAGCTCGAATTTGAGAAGTAGGGGAATAGGCTGCTTTTGCTAACCACTGATTATCATGAGTATAAACGTCGACGGTCTCTCCAAGGCTAGGCTCACCTTCTACCTTGCTGATCCCTCGGGAAAAGACCCATGGATGTTTACGGCGCAAAGATTTTTCACGGCCTTTGACTAGATAGATTGCAGCTGTCATACATTACTCGATGAATATTCAAAATGGGGGCGTATTTTCATAGAAAAGGTAATGGAAAGCAAACAAAGAGCGAGCGTCATACGTAAATAAAGGAAATTGTTTGGGGAGAGTGTCTATGGGATGTACATCAAATTAACCCATTGTCATTTCTTTCATTATAGTGAACGACGCATTTTAGTAGATAAATGATTGAGTATTTAAACATAGATAGAGGGATCCAAATGGCTCAACAGTGCGACAAGTTTATCGTGACAGGTAGGGTCCAAGGGGTTGGTTTTCGTTATCACACCGCTCATCAAGGACTAAAGCTAGGCTTAACAGGCTATGCTAAAAATTTACATAACGGCGAGGTTGAAGTCATCGCCATTGGGAATAGTGAAAATTTGGAGCAGTTTTATCAGTGGCTTCAACAAGGCCCCAAAACGGCGAAAGTAATGTTGGTGTCGCGTGAGTCACTTCTTTCTTATACTGAAAAATATAGCGGATTCGAAATACTTTAAAAGTAGCACCGCTTTGTATTTTGCATGGTTAAGTTGCTTGGGGGCTTAGTTTCGCACTACAAGCATTTGGCAGGTTTTGGTAACCCAGCAAGTTTAGTTGCTTGTTTGGCCGGGCCTTTTTTAAAGAGTTTGAACAGATATTTGCTATTGCCTTTTTCCGGACCATGCGCTTTTTCCATCGCTTTGACTAACATACGCACTGCGGGTGAAGTATTAAACTCTTCATAAAAGTGGCGCACGAACAAAATGACTTCTAGATGAGCGTCTGTTAACTCGATATCTTCCTGACTGGCCAGTGTCTGGATCATTCCTTCTTCCCATTCGGTATGGTCTAGGAGGTAACCCTGAGCATCAGTTTCGACGGTTTTACCATTGTATTCAAACATCTTTATTACTCGATTAAAAATCCGCGTTTAGGGTAGCGTAGTGAATGTGTGATCTCAACTGTTTAGAAAGCAAAAAGCCCGCAAGCTGTGGCTTGCGGGCTCGTTTGGACAAAATGTCGACGTGAATTAGTCGTCGTTCATAATGCCTAGAATAGCCAATAAGCTTGTGAACAAGTTCAGGATATTTAGATACATTGAGATGGTAGCACTAATGTAGTTTGTCTCTTCACCTCGTACGATGCGGCTTGTGTCAAATAGGATAAAACCAGAAAACACGAGCGCCGCGATGCTGCTGATCGCAAGTTGGCCAACGGTAGAACCAACAAAAATATTAATAATCGCCGCAACGATGACAATAATGAGGCCTGCCATTAAAAAACTTCTCATGAACGAAAAGTCTTTTTTAGTCGTAATGGTATAAGCGGATAAGCCCATAAAAACAAGGCCAGTAAGACCGAGTGCCTGAGCAATAATGCTAGAGCCATTCGGGATTGCCGCATAGTGATTAAGCATTGGGCCCAGAGCACCGCCCATTAATGTGGTGAACACAAATGTCCACACTATACCAGAAGAAGAATTAATGGCTTTAGGCATCACGAAGAACAGAATACCGATTGCTCCCAACTGCATAGCGAGTGCCATGAATGGTGAAATCTGCATTGCCATTGTTGCCATCGCAGCAATAGCACTGGTGATAAGAGTCATTGAAAGCAAGAAGTAAGTATTCTTCAACACTTTATTGGTTTGTAGTGTGCTCTCTAAGCTAGCTGAGCGAGTAAACATTGGGCTGTTCATAATCTTCCTCGTAAGGGTTTATGTTTGTATGTACATTTATGGGGCTGAATGAGCTAAAAATCAAGCCCTGTGTCGTATTTGTCTTGTACAAATTTTAATAAAAATAGTCACTTAGATGTTAAAGAATGTGTAACACCATGTGTCTATGCTCATAAACAAAGAGAGAGGTGATGTTCACCTCTCTCTTTGTTGGTCGTTAATCCATTAATGATGGAGAATTTGAGAGAGAAAATTGCGCGTTCTATCGGATTGAGGATTTTCAAAAAATTCAACAGGGTTATTTTCTTCAATGATCTCACCAGCATCCATGAAAATAACGCGATCGGCCACTTCTTTAGCAAAGCCCATCTCATGGGTAACACAAAGCATCGTCATGCCTTCTCCTGCGAGTTCAACCATAACATCTAATACTTCCCGTACCATTTCCGGGTCAAGTGCAGATGTTGGTTCATCAAATAACATAATCTGTGGGTTCATGCACAATGAGCGTGCAATCGCAACTCGTTGCTGCTGACCGCCAGAAAGTTGACCGGGATATTTGTCGGCTTGATCAGGAATCTTTACGCGTTCCAAGTACTTCATCGCAACCGCTTCAGCTTCTCCTTTAGGCATCTTTTTTACCCAAATTGGAGCGAGTGTACAGTTTTCTAACACGGTTAAATGTGGAAAAAGATTGAAATGTTGGAAGCACATACCGACCTCGCGTCGCACAGCTTCGATATTTTTAAGATCTTCCGTCAGTTCGTTGCCCGCGACGACGATTTGTCCTTTTTGGTGCTCTTCCAAGCGGTTAATACAGCGAATCATGGTCGATTTTCCTGAGCCTGAAGGGCCACAAATAACGATCTTTTCGCCTTTTTTAACGGTAAGATTGATGTTCTTTAGTACATGAAATTCACCGTACCATTTATTCATATCATTAATCTGAATCATGATTTCTTCAGAAGGTGCGAGGTTGCGTTGCTGCGTCATAATACGTCCTTGATTTGTAGTTATCGTTTGTGACCAGTATGGAGTTTGTTTTCAAGCCATATCGAATATCTAGACATAGAAAAGCAGAACACCCAGAACACTAACGCGACAAATATATAACTTTCAGTAGAAAAGCCTAACCAATCCGGATCGGTATTGGCAGCTTGTCCAATACCGAGCACGTCAAACATCCCGATAATGAGTACTAAGCTGGTATCTTTAAATAGGCCAATGAAGGTATTAACGATAGATGGGATCGTGATCTTCAGTGCTTGCGGCAAAATAATCAAACCGACTTTTTTCCAGTAACTTAAACCTAACGCATCGGCGGCTTCGTATTGACCTTTAGGTATCGCTTGTAAACCACCACGAACCACTTCTGCCATATAAGCCGAACTGAACATGACCACCCCAATCAATGCTCTAACCAATTTATCCGTTTCCGAGCCTTGTGAGAGGAACAGAGGCAGCATAACGGATGCCATAAACAAAACTGTAATCAGTGGCACACCTCTCCAAACTTCGATGTAAACGGTACATAGGCTGCGAATAATGGGCATCTCGGAACGTCGGCCTAACGCCAGTACAACGCCAATCGGTAACGAAACAACAATCCCAACTAAGGCAATAATCAGCGTAACTAATAAGCCTCCCCACTTATGCGTTTCAACCACTTCTAGGCCGAAAAAGCCGCCATAGAGTAACGCCGCGATAAGAAATGGGTAGATGTTGACAAAAAACAACCAAATCCACGTTTTTTTCGGTGTATTTTCATAGGCGAGCAACGCACTAAAAATAGCAAGAGTGAAATAGAAGAGGCGAGGTCGCCAGAGCTCAGCTTCTGGATAAAATCCATACATAAACTGATCCCAGCGTACGCTAATAAACACCCAACACGCCCCCTCACGAGTACAATCACTACGTTGTGTGCCTACCCAATCGGCATTAATAATCGCCCAATCGACCGTATGCCAAACAAGCCAGAAGGCGAAATACCCTAAGATCAGTGTAACGATGGAATTGAGTGCGTTATTAAAAAGATTTTTGCGCAGCCACCCAATGAAGCCAACGGTATTGGCTGGCGGTGGCAAGTTAGGTTGAAACTGATGTACTTTCATCTTATCTCTCCACCAAAGCAACTTTACGGTTATAGATATTCATTAATGCCGATGTCGTCAAACTGAGAGTGAGGTAAACACCCATGGTCATCGCAATAATTTCAATCGCTTGACCCGTTTGATTGAGCGTTGTGCCGGCAAAAACAGAAACCAAATCAGGGTAGCCAATCGCCATCGCTAATGATGAGTTTTTGGTTAAGTTCAGATATTGGCTGGTGAGTGGCGGAATGATGATGCGCAGCGCTTGAGGAATGACCACGAGTTTTAATGTTTTTGAACGAGATAATCCTAATGACATTGCTGCTTCGGATTGACCATGGCTCACCGCATTAATGCCAGAACGGACAATTTCGGCAATAAATGCGGCCGTATAAATACTGAGTGCAATCAGCAGTGCGGCTAACTCAGGGATAATACTGATGCCACCTTGGAAGTTGAACCCTTGCAGTTGTGGATACTCTGCTGACACTGGACGGCCCATAGCAAAGTACACAATGACAGGAAGTAGGATGCACAAGATAGCCGCAATTCTACCCATAGGCGTCTGCTGACCTGTTAAACGCTGTTTGTTTCGAGCCCAAATGCCAATAATTAAGGTGGTTAGTAAGCCAGCAAGAAAGGCAATAAAGATAAATGTGCTGCCACTTTCGAAAATGGGAGCAGGGAAGAACAGACCACGTACATTGAGAAAAATAGAATCCCCTAACTGCATGCTTTGCCTAGGCGATGGTAGAGCCTGTAACACGGCAAAATACCAAAAGAAAATTTGCAGTAATAAAGGAATATTACGGAAGATTTCTATATACACAGCAGCAAGTCGACTGACTAACCAGTTGGAAGAGAGACGAGCAATACCGATAAAAAAACCTAAAAGGGTGGCAAATACAACGCCTAAAAAAGAAACTAGCGCGGTATTGAGTAAACCTATGATAAAAGTTCGCCCATAACTAAAGGTTTCATTGTATTCGATCAAAGTAAGGCCAATCCCAAAGCCAGCTTCTTGATCTAGGAAGTCAAACCCCGTGGCAATGCCTCGAGAGCTTAAGTTAGAAAGTGCATTGGTCACAATGGTGTAAAAGAAAAAAACCAGAACGAGAACAGCAATAATTTGAAAGGCGACTGAACGAAAAGTAGGATTGTAGAACAAATTTGCGCTTTTAGCCGAGGGAGCTCCTGAGCTAGCCGCAATAGTTTTAGTAGGTTTCATACAACTATAACCTCAAATCCATTTTTCCAAAAAGGCGGTTAAAACCGCCTATTTGGGATTGTGTGACTATTAACGAAGAGGTGGAGCGTACATAAAGCCGCCAGCATTCCACAACGCATTTGCACCTCGTGCGATTTGCAGTGGAGAACCTTTACCTACAGTGCGTTCAAAACTTTCACCATAGTTACCGACTTGTTTTACAATTTGGTATCCCCAATCATCGCGAATGCCCAAACCTTTACCTTTAGGGCCGTCCAGGCCAAGTATGCGTTTGATATTAGGATCGCTAGATTTAAGCATTTCATCTGCATTTTTTGAGGTAATACCGTACTCTTCTGCGTTAACCATCGCATTGAGAGTCCATTTCGCCACGTTAAACCACTTGTCATCATCTTGACGAACAACGGGCCCAAGTGGCTCTTTAGAAATGATTTCAGGTAATACAACCGCGACGTTAGGATCAGTTAAGTTCAAACGTAGCGCATACAAACCAGATTGGTCGGTTGTTAGAGCATCGCAACGGCCCGCGTCAAAACCTTTTGAGGTTTGCGCTGCTGTATCGAATACCACAGGTTTGTATTTCATGCCTGTGTTGCGGAAGTAGTCCGCCAAGTTCAACTCAGTAGTTGTACCGGATTGGACACAAACCGATGCCCCATCAAGCTCTTTTGCACTTTTCACTCCTAGGTCTTTTTTCACCATGAACCCTTGACCGTCATAATAGTTTACGCCGACAAAATTAAGGCCGAGTGCTGCGTCGCGTTGGAGCGTCCAGGTTGTATTGCGCGAAAGAACATCGATTTCACCTGATTGTAGGGCGGTAAACCGTTCTTTTGCTGTGAGTGGAACATATTTTACTTTCGATTTGTCACCAAGAACTGCTGCGGCAAGTGCCTGGCAATATTCAACATCAATGCCTTCCCATTCCCCTTTTGAGTTCGGGTTGGAAAAGCCTGGTAGACCAGTGCTCACACCACAAGTAATAAAACCTTGCGAAAGTACTTTATCTAAAGTGCTATCTGCTGCTGAAGCTGTCGTCGCCATCATGGCAGTAGAAGCTGCTACAACAGAAGCAAGAACAGTGAGTTTATTCGCCATTTGTATCCTTCCTGTATGATCCATGTTAAACCAGGTGACACCTGATACAACGTACTAAAAATGTTGTTGTGTAGCTTTCCAAGTTGTATTTGCATGCAATCGCACATTTACAAATCAACCGTTTATAAGCGTAGGTAATGATTTGTATTTTCTCAAATTAGTAATTTGAAAGATTTTTGATTAGATTCACAAACCTAAGCTGCAGCTAGAATGAACAAATGTTGCAAGATTGTAAATGGTGCAACCATGTTCAATAGTGGGGCAACAGAATAGAAGCTGTATATTTCTCTTTTAACGTAAAATTAACAATTGTGTCATTAGTATGTTGTCAGGATTTTCAACTGTCCAGTGGCGAAAATTTGGTTGATAATTATTTGGCTGCATTTAATTAGTGTCGCAGATGCCCTATTTTTGGTAGCATCAAGCGAATAGTTATCTAGATTATTCATGGAATGAAATGCAGTATTTTCCTCTGTTTTTGAATTTATTGGGCAAACCAGTGCTGGTTGTGGGTGGGGGCGAAGTCGCCTGTCGAAAAGTAGAAGCATTGATTCGAGCTGGGGCTCAAGTCACCGTCGTATCACCTAAGATTGAACGTTATCTTTTGGAACTGGTAGAGCAGAATCGTTGCCAATGGGTTCAAAACTTTTATTCATCAGAACTATTAACGAAAGAATACTGGCAGGTATGGGCCACAACGGATAATCCGTCGCTTAACCACCAAGTGCATAAAGATGCAAGAAAGACAGGTGTTTTGGTCAATGTTGTCGATGATCAACCATACTGTGATTTTATTACGCCATCGATGGTCAACCGTGGACGAATTCAGATCGCAATATCCAGTGGTGGTGCATCACCAGTGTTGGTGAGAAATATCCGAGAAACATTGGAAGCAGTTCTTCCGCAAAATCTCTCGTTGCTTGCTGATTTCGCTGCCTCCAAGAGAAATTCAATTAAACAATCACTCAATTCTGTCAGTGCTAGAAGAAAGTTTTGGGAAGCCTTTTTAAGTGATTCCAAAACAGAAAATGCAGTAAGCCGTGAAGAATTAGAGCGTTTATACCAACAAGCTCTCTTAGTGCCTATAGAAGAATCAGTACAATGTACATGGATAAGCTGTGGCGATGATGTTGAAATGCTGCCGATCAAAGCGCTACGTTACATGCAAAGGGCAGAGGTGGTTTTTTATGAACAACATTCTCCTTTTGAATTGATTGATCTTGTTCGCCGTGATGCTGAAAGGGAAAGTTTTAAGAATGCCGCGCAACTTGCAGAAAAGCTTGAGCAAGCAAAGTCTGATTGCAAAAGAATATGTGTTTTATTGCCTATAAACACAACAGAGTACGCTTTGCTTGTGGGGAAAGACTTAATGTTGTAAGACGTTGGGTATTTATTCACCCAAGTCAGAGGGAAGAAATAGATTCATTGTAAATGATGACTATCAGTGATTGAAAAGCCACCTAATGAGGTGGCTTTGATATTTATTCGTGGTGTTGTTAGTCTCGAAAATTGTCATACTGGAATGGCTGGCCCATATCCGATTCACGCATGAGAGCGATCACTGACTGTAAATCATCTCTTTTTTTACCCGTTACTCTTACTTTCTCACCTTGAATGGATGCTTGGACTTTGAGCTTGGCATCCTTGATGGCTTTCACCACTTTCTTAGAGGTTAACGGGTCCAGTCCTTGTTTAAATTGGACATCTTTAAACCAGCGCTTGCCGGAATGTACGGAATCTTTCGCTTCCATCGCTTTGGCATCAACACCTCGTTTAGCGAGGTTACCACGTAAAATATCCATCATTTGACCCAATTGAAAATCATCTTCTGCAGACAGTTTTACAACTTCATCTTTGAGTTCAAATCCAGCTTCTACATTACGAAAATCAAAACGAGTAGAAAGCTCTCGGTTTGCATTATCGACAGCATTACGAAGTTCAACAGTATCGACTTCTGAAACGATATCAAAAGAAGGCATGGTGTTTCCTTATCTATTGCTTAGTATTTACTTTAAGTTACGGCGGTCAGTGATCGCTTGTGCCAGCATATCCAGCATAGTTGCTGTGTCATCCCATCCTAAGCATGGATCGGTAATCGATTGACCATAGGTGAGGTTATTTAAGTCATGCATTGGCTGATTACCTTCGATAATGAAGCTTTCAGCCATAATACCAGCAACGAAATCCTTACCTGTACGTATTTGTGTGCAGATGTCGGCCGTTACATCTATCTGTTTTCTATGCTGCTTTTGGCAATTCGCGTGGCTAAAATCTACGATGAGGCGCGGGGCTAAGCCGAATTCGATCAGTTGCTCGCAGGCTGCAGATACGGAGTCAGCGTCATAGTTTGTCCCTGTATCACCACCGCGTAAAATAACATGGCCAAAGGGGTTACCACTGGTACGATAAACGGTCATACGGCCATTTTTATCCGGTGAGTAAAAATAATGCGATGCTTGGGCCGCTCGAATGGCATCGATTGCAATTTTGATGTTGCCATTCGTGCCATTTTTAAAACCGACAGGGCACGACAGTGCAGACGCCATTTCTCGGTGTATCTGAGATTCCGTAGTACGCGCACCAATAGCTCCCCACGTGATGAGATCTGCGATGTATTGCCCGGTAATCATGTCTAAAAATTCAGTCGCAGTAGCAAGGCCTAGCTTGTTGATATCTAATAATAATTTCCGTGCTTTATTGAGCCCTGTTTCCAGTGCATATGAACCATCCAGATTGGGATCCGTAATCAAACCTTTCCAGCCCACAACGGTGCGTGGTTTCTCGAAATAGGTACGCATGACGATAAACAGTTCATTTTTATATTGGTCTTGGATCGCACTCAAACGTTGAGCGTAATCCATTGCGGCTTCAGTGTCGTGTACTGAACACGGACCGACAATGACTAACAAGCGATCATCGTGACCAGTCAGAATATTTTCAATTTGACGGCGTGAGTTTGCGATGCGCTCTGCTACGTCGTCTGTGATCGGATGCGCATTTCCAAGCTCTGCCGGAGTCGGCATTGGGCCCAAGGCTTGAGTTCTTAATTCATCTGTTTTTAATGGCATGGTAAAGCCTGTACTCTTATTGCGAAGCGGTAAAGATAACGGAATTGGCAATAGGAATAAACTCCAAAACGGAAAACTTATTGCTTATCATCTGTAAGGTGAAATTTTATTCATAAATTCATCATAAATATTTACTTTTACTTGAATTAATACTCGGCTATGGGTATTTTCCTGAGCAAGATAATTAAAAATGTAGGGAGTAATGAATGAGTTTGGCACAACATGATACGATCCACCCTCAGTTGATCTTAGGTGATGCCCTTCCAGCGGCAATTGAATCAAGTGGAAATGCCCAGCATTTGTATGTGTCGCTGTCCGACATTATTTTAGATTCGTTGTTTTATCATCCTTCGATCGAGCAACATTTTGCAAATCTAACCGAACTTGAGCAAGGCTCTTTGCAATCCATTCTTGATGACAAAGCGGTGGCGGAGCACTTTACGTCAACCATTGTTGATAGAGTCGTGGCAGCAGTTCAAAAAAATCACACTACGATTCGTGTCTGTTTGAGTGATGCAGATAGTTACACTTATAAGGCGTTGATCGGTGGAAGTGTTGAAACGGATGAAATTAACCCAGCGATGGGAGTGCGCGGCGTATCGCGTTTTTCTTCCAACCAGTATGCAAAAGCGTTTAGTTATGAATGCGCTGTGATCAAGGCATTGCGCAAGCAAGGATTGAACATCGAAATTGTGGTGCCATTTGTTCGAACATTAAGTGATGCGGCTACGATCATTGACCGTCTGGCAGAGCAGTCTTTACCTCGGAGTTTAGATGGTTTGAAAGTGCTTTATTCTTGCGATGTTCCATCAGCGGCATTGTTGGCAGAGCGTTTGATGCACTATTTTGATGGTGTGGTGATCAACATCGATAACTTAACACAATACACCTTAGGCATTGATAAAGAGAATCCCGAACTTTCCCATTTGTTTAATCCAGAGAGTGAGGCGGTCATCACGCTGCTCGATTTAGCATCAAAAGCGGCACGTCATGCGAATAAGCCGATTTTGGTCGTTACCCAAGCACTCGCAAGCTATCCAAAGCTACAGGAGCACTTAGCTGAAAGTGTTCAGGCTGATGTTGTGGTAAAAATGTAATGATCTGATTTGGGCGCAGAATAGCTGCGCTCAACCCTAACTTTTTGTAACAACTCATTGACATTTCGCGGCGTATACCTTGAACTGGTCCGACAACCATATTGAAAAGGTCAAGCCTCATGCTCTCCCCATTAACAAAAGCGAATCTTTACTTAAATCTGTTTGGTTTTTTAAAAGTGCCACTGATTTGGTCCTGCAGGCCAAAGATTTTAGTGCTAAACGAACGCTCTGTAGAAATTCGAATTCCACTTAAACGTCGCAATAAAAATCATTTAAATAGTATGTATTTTGGTGTGTTAGCCGTTGGTGCAGACGTAGCGGGCGGTTTTATGGCAATGCATAAAGCACAACAGCGTGGCTCCAAAGTATCGTTGGCGTTTAAAGCAGTCAGTGCGGAGTTTTTAAAAAGGCCGGAGGCGGATGTTCATTTTCATTGCTATGATGGTCAGCTAATAGACAGTATGCTTGATGAAACTATCGCGACCGGAGAGCGGGTCAATCAGACAGTAAAGATCATTGCAACCTGTCCTTCGCTGCATGGTGACGAGCCTATGGCGGAGTTTCATCTTACTTTATCGTTAAAGCGTATTGGTAAATAAGGCCGAATTAGAGACTACTCGCTTAATTCTATCGGTTCAATGTCGACAATCTTATTTCTATTTAAAACAATTTTCCAACGGTAGTAGCGGGGCTCTTCTTTATGGTTATCTTCTTTGATAATCAAGTTGAGCAAGTGCCGTTTTTCTACGGTTTCTCGACTCACTTGACCACCACTTAACTGATAAATGCGATTAGAGCCTTTGTCCATCAAACGGGTAATCGGGCGTAGGTCAATGTGTAAAGTTTCGCGTGTTTCCTCATAGCCACTCATGAAGCGTGAAGTTGACATGGCCGTTTCTGAGCGATAGTGAAGTACCTGTTCCTCCCTTTGAACAATGCGTTTCTTTCGAATTGTTTTGATTCTGTCTGGTAATTTACTCAGGTTGGTATAATCAAGCCATTCAATTTTGTAACCTACAGATTTTCCGGTCGTTGGGTCTATGTAACGACGCTTCCATTTAGGTTTTCCTTTACGGATCCAGCGCCACAGCATATCGCGTAAGTCATCTTTAAAAATCTCGCGTAATGCATAAACAAACGACATAGCGATAATAAAAGAGGCGGTGATTTCCCCCCAATAGTCGCGAGCTGTAATGGCGATGACGGTGACAAACAGCATCACAAGCCCAGTCGCGATGCCTTTTACGGCACGCTTCATGTTATTACCTAAAGAGGTGACGTGTTCATTAAGCACAATGGGATGCTCGATTAAACGGCGTAGTAGGCGCATCTTGTTACTCAGCCGAGTGATGTCTTCCCCTGCCTTTGCTGAGTTGTAATTGTTAAGTTTACGATGTGCCTGTTCTTTTTCAACCAGTGTAATTAGACGCTCTTTGATGGTTTTATATTCACCATCGCGGTTCATGTGTGCGACTAGGGAAAGAAACTTTTGCTCAGTATACCAAGATAAATAGTTATCAATATTGGCGTAATAGCGTTTTAAGCTCTCTTCATAAGGAATGCTGCGGCGCAATCTTTTCAAAATATCTAAAGAGAGTTCAATGACACTATCAACTTCATCTGATGTGACGGTGTCACTCGTCGTATTGAGTTGTACTACAGCTTTATCTAGAGCGATAACATACTGATAAGCAAATAAACTCAAACTGACTCGATACTGAGTAGAAGAGAGATGGCCTCGTTGTGCAAGTCGGCTGTGCACTAAGGGCAGTAACGTTTTATCACTGTAATACGCACGCTCTTGGTGGATGAAGCTATAGTAAAAGTCAGATTCAGGAAGTATTTCGGGTGTTAGACCTAAATCACCGGGAATGAATAGGTAAATGTCTAGATCAAGTTCTTTGCTCTGAGACATGGCATGTGAAATTTTAAGCGTGATGGTATCTTGCTTATCGACATTAACCAAAGAAAGCTCCTGAAAAAATGCTTATTTTTCCCTTGAATGCAGGAAAGGATAACAGAGATCACGTATAATCTCTGCAAAATTGAGGTGAGACATAGTAAATGATTAACGTTGGTCAAATAAACAGTTTAGAAGTCGTAAAGATTGCTGATTTCGGCGTATTTTTGGATGCTGAAGATTTTGGAACCACTTTACTGCCTAAACGATTTACCCCAGATGGGGTTGGATTGGGGCAGAAAATAGACGTATTTTTGTATTTCGATTCAGACAATCAACTTGCCGCGACGACTGAAAAACCGATTGCAAAAGTAGGCGAGTGGGGATTGATGAAAGTTCAGGGTGTGAATAGCACTGGTGTTTTTGTTGATTGGGGTCTGAAGGGTAAAGATTTATTGGTGCCTTACAGCGAACAGCGTGCTCGTTTTAAAGAAGGACAAATGATTTTAGTGTATGTCTACACTGATAAGGCTTCCGGCCGCATCGTAGGCACAACTAAATTCAACAAGTGGCTGGACAAAACCCCTGCAAACTATACGCAGAATCAGCAAGTTGATCTATTAATTGCAGAACACTCAGAACTCGGATACAAGGCCATCATCAATGGCGAGCACTGGGGGATGATTTTCCCATCAGATGTGTTTGGTAAGTTGTTTATTGGTAAGACCTTAAAAGGCTACATCAAAAATATCCGTGAAGATGGAAAAATTGACCTAGCTCTGCAAAAAATTGGCGTAGCAAAAATGGATGAGCTAAGCACTAAGATCATAGAGTTACTTGAGAAAAAGGGTGGTTTTCTTCCATTAAGTGATAAATCGACACCAGAAGCTATTTTTTCGATGTTCCGTACCAGTAAGGGAACCTTTAAGAAGAGCATTGGTGGTTTGTACAAGCAGGGAAAAATTACCATTGGGGAAGATGGAATTCATCTTGTATAGCTGAGGCGTCCACCTCCTGTTGCAATCTATTTTCCTTGACGATAAAAAAAGGCCCAAAACTTTTCCGTTTTTGGGCCTAGGGGAATGGCTCATTTGAGCCTACGCTAATCATTAAAATAGTCGTACTTATGCTTCCCTGTAAGTATAGTTGTTATCGCTAGAAGTGTGCGTGTTTTCTAGATTTTTGTCCTATTTTGGGGCGTGTTAAAACAAATTTTTATCTTTAACGAGTTCTCTTGGTAAACCATTTTTTATGCGGTTTCCTACCCATTTCCCTAGGCCAATCACATCGTTACCGAGCTTAACCAGTACTTCGCCAGTGCCAGTTTGTAGTGCTGGTCTGACATCTCTGCCCATGTACCAATCTCGCGCTTCTTCAATCGATAGTGTGATGCAGTTTGATTCGTTACCAGTCGCTAATGATGTAGCGACTTGATGTTGCCAGCGATAACCTTTTTTATGTGTTTCAGCGATTTTTATCCCCATGCGAGAGAAGCGGAATTTGCCGAGCATAGGTTCCAGTGCGTTTGGAAATAACCATACATCATTATCACGTAGCCAGACACTCGTATCATCGGGGATCGCAACTTCAAACGTTTTCATGAGTTGATCCGTGATCTCTTGTGTGAGTTTAAGGTTGGCTTTCGCAAAAGGAAATTGACCTAAGCGTTTGTTGACTTCAGGGTGGGGTACAGAGCTAAGTTTACGGATTTTTGCAACAAAAAAACCTTCACAATCATAAGTTTGAGGGAATATATGCAAAAACCCTTCGTCTGTAATAGCTGCTTTTGCATCCTCAAACAATGAGCTAAGGGAAACAAATTCAACTGATTGTGGATATTTTTCTTGTAGATGCAAGCACACTTGTTGGTTCTCTTCTGTACTCAATGTACAGGTTGAGTAGACCATCACACCGCCGGGCTTTAAAGCTTGAAACGCACTTTCAATCAAATCTTTTTGTGTTGTGGAAATCGACAATACAGATTCTTTGCTCCAGTTTTTCATCGCATCAGGATCTTTACGGATGGTACCTTCTCCTGAGCATGGCGCATCTATTAACACCGCATCAAATTGTTCCGGTAACCAACCGCCAAAGACTCGACCATCAAAATTGCTCAGTGCACTGTTACGTACACCGCAGCGTTCGATATTAGCATGCAGTACTTTAACACGGCTGGCTGAAAATTCGTTGGCGACTAATACGCCTTCATTTTCCATACACGCCGCAATTTGCGTTGTTTTTGAACCCGGAGCCGCCGCCATGTCGAGTACTGAATTGAACGATTCACCGCCAGTGAAAAGAGCGGACACCGGCATCATAGAACTGGCTTCTTGAATGTAAAAAAGACCTGCCATATGTTCGGCGGTATTACCTAAAGGTACGACAGACTCATCGGCTTCAATCCAAAAACCCGTATTACACCAAGGCACTGGTGATAAAGCCCACCCTTTTTCTACGGCACGTTGACAAAAACTATCGACAGAGATTTTTAGCGTGTTGACTCGGATACTTTTACGCAAAGGACGCTGGCAAGCTGCAATAAAATCACTCATCGTTAGATGTGTGGGCAGTATCGCTTCAATTGTCGCAAGAAAAGGTTCAGGTAGGGTTATATTGGCGTGCAAAGCAGTATCTCGTCTGGGAGTTGAGTCCGGATTATATAAGAATCGTGATGATATCAAAATAATAAAAAATGCAGCCGATCAGCTGCATTTTATAAGAATTAAGGTTAACCCTTTAAGGTTTTGGTATGGCTGTTCGCCATTGGCGCCATTCTGGTTTGGCTTCAGGATATAAGTAAAATGCTTGGCCTTGTTTAGCGATAGGTTGTAGCTGTTTTTGTTCTGGAGTGGCAAATGTAATTCCGCCTTTCATGATGCTATCTAACGTGCCTGCTTTTATATTTGCACCAGATAAACCGATGGATACATCGACGCCAGAAGTGTTCCAAAATACGCTATTGCTGCGAACCAGATAAGCGAACTCTTTTTGGATTTCAATGGTAAACATGACGCGGTCTGCAAAGTCTCCTAGAGCAACATGGGTTACTTTGCCCACTTCCATTTCACGGTAGAGAACCGGGCTATCTTCAGTCACTGATCCTCGTGTTTCACTTTGTAAGGTGAATTCAATACCGAGTGCTTGTTGTGGCTGTTTTTCTAGTTCAAATTGATACTGCACATCGCCAAACCCAGGTTGGACCTCAATACTGGAACTGAGTAAGTTTTGCAGATTTTCAACACCATTGAAGCCAATCTTAGTTTTCGCTACCCAAAAGTGAGAACCATTTCTGGCAATCCCTAATGCGTAGCTAGGCTCAATTCTCGCTTGGAGTGTAACTTGGTTTGTCTTGAAATCGGGTGTTACAGAAACAACCTCTCCCACAGTGATATTGTTATATTTGATGGATGTCCCTAGCGTAATGCCAAAGGCTGCGTCAGCCGTTAAAATGATTTCTTGGCCCGCCTTACGTGCTTGATCGTAGCTGTCATAGAGCTTCCACAAATTCTGATCTTTGTTATCAATACCTTGCAACGAATCAAATGCAATGCCTCCTTGAATTAAAGTTTTTAAAGGAGCGGCTTTGACTTTTACGCCTGCAAGTGTTGCATTAATTTCGACGCCAGAACGGTTCCAAAAAACAGTTTGATTCGTAATCAGATGGCGATATTGATTCTCTATTTTGACCTCGATTTTCACACCTTCTTTAGTGAGCTTAAAGCCAAAAACACTGCCTACTTGAAGATTACGGTATAGGAGCGGGCTGCCCTGATTGATGGGAGGAAGCTCGTCGGCAAAAAGAGTCAGTGTTTGTGAGCCGCTTTGATTATATTTTGCAAGCTCAGCTAAGGATTTACTTTGATATAGCGGGTATTCATTACTCGCATTTTCAGCGCCTTCGCTGATGAAACTGATTGAGCCGGCGAGCAGTTGTTTGGCAGGAGGGATCGAAACATTAAGGCCTGATTCGGTGAGCTCCGCGGTGGCCGAGCCTGTAATGTAAAAACGATTCTGTGAGCGTATGAGTGATGAGTACTCTTCATCAATCAGCGTATTGAGCACAACACTGTCTTGCTGCAACTTTACGTCAATTACTGAACCTACCGCGATACCTCGATACAAAATCTGGCTGCCCACATCTAAGCCATATGAGCTTTCCGCTGTAAGTTTGATAGCAATTGATTTTGCTTGTGACTGATTAAATTCAAATTGGCGAATTGCAGTGAAACTTCTGGCCTTTTCGCCCTTGCCAGGAATGAGTGTCAAGTAATTCCCTTTGATCAAATTACCGATGTTCTCAACTCCAGAGAGTGAGACTTTGGCCTCTTCCAACACAAAACGGCTTCCCGAATTGAGCATATCGCTAAAAGCCGGTTGGATAGCGGCAGAGGCGATGATCTGTTGGTGACTTTTACTGAGCTGCAATTCCGTGATTTGACCGACTTCTATTCCTCGGTAAATGATGGGGGCACCGGTTTGGTTAATATTATGCTGATCGGGTAGGGTGATTTTCACAGGGATACCACGCCCTGCGGTTTTTAAATCGCGATAGAGACTAAATTGGGTATTTTGTTCAACAGGCTCCCCACCGTCCGGTGAATCGACGGCAATTGAACCACCGATTAATGCACTTAAACTTTCTAAGCGGACGTCAACACCTTCAAAGCCAATGCTTGCACCAACACCGCTGACATTCCAAAAACGGCTTTCATTGGTAATAATGTGGCGATACTCGTCTTTTATCGAGGCTTGAATGAGTACCGACTTTGCATCGTCATCGAGTTTGTAGTTAAACACTTCACCAATCGGAATTTTTTTATAGACGATTTGTGAGCCAACAGAAATACCTCCGAGATCGCGAGCCTTTAGCGAAATGATAAGCCCTTGATTAGGCAGTAGATCAGAAGGTGCACCATCTAAAGCACTAAACACTTTATCGTGTTCAACTGAACTATTTTCGTTACCCGGTTGAATCGCAATATAGTTTCCTGAAACCAATGCATCTAAACCTGAAACGCCAGATAAACTGGCCGTTGGCTTCACTAACCAAAATCGGGTATTGTCATTGAGTAACTGAGTAGCTTCTGGATAAATATCGGCTTCCACATAGATGTTTTCTAATCCTTCGGACAGTTTAATATCTCTTACCATGCCGACTTCGAGCCCTTGGTAGCGAATTGTTGTTCGCCCTGCGACTAAGCCTTGTGCGTCCGAAAAATAGATCTGGATTCGTTCGCCAGCATCGTGAATGGCTTTAACGACTAACCAACCTGCGAGCGCCATGGTGAGTATGGGCAGTATCCACAAAGGTGAGATGCCCCTGTTTCGCTTAACATCGGGAGTGTATGAGGGCTGGCTTGAAATTTGTTTACTCATGTGAAGGCTCGTTTTGGTCTGCGATTTCTGGGTAATTATCCCAGATGAGTCTTGGGTCCATACTTTCCGTGGCGAGCATGGTGAGTACAACCACCAAGCCAAAGGCAACGGCTCCATAACCGGGAGTGAAGTCGAGAATTTGACCGCGATCAACCAGTGTCAACATAATTGAGATGACAAACAGATCCATTACCGACCATTTGCCGATCCATTTAATCGCGAAATAAATGTTCATTCTCTGACGGTGGTAAACCGTTCGCTTAAATTTAATCGCCAGTAATAGATAGGTCAGGCCGAATATTTTTACAATAGGCACGATTATACTGGCCACAAAAATGATGATTGCAATTCCGACCATACCACTATTAATCAGTGACGCAACACCAGAGAAAATGGTGTCTTCTAATCGCTGTCCGTTGGTAATTAAAATCGATATTGGAATCAGGTTCGCGGGGAAAATAGCGACACTTGCTGCAATTAAATAGGCCCAAGTTCGTTGTATCGAGTTGGGTTTCCGGTGATATAATTTTTGCGCGCAACGCACGCAGTGCGTATTTTCTGGTTGTGAAAGATGGCAATGGTGGCAATGCACCTCTTTACGCTCGAAGGCATATTGATTCTCTGGCTGCCACGCTTGCCAATAGCGCCTTACGCTAACTCGAGTCGCTAACAATACGGTTGCCAGTTGCAGTAAGACTAAACCATACAGCCCCACACCGATAAAAATGTCGGAATAATCTTGAAGTTTAAAACAAGATACCGCCACGCTGACTAAAAAAACATCGAGCATTACCCATGCTTTTAATCGCTGAATAATGATCAGTGAGCCACGCAGTAGATGAAACCATCGATAACGCAAGGCGATATGAGCGGTCACTACGGAACCACACACTAAAAGTGGCGCAATAGAGCTGCAAAATAGCACCAATAAAGCGAGCGCTCCAAAGCCCTCTTCAGCCAGCGCAAAGACACCGGATGGCAAGGTGGCGGGGATCATCACCCCAACCAAGCGAATACTGATGAATTCAAAAAAATGAGAGGGGATAAACAGTAACAAGCAAGTGATGGCGACGGCTAAATCCCCAGATAAAGAGGGAGATCCACCGCGGTACAGTTGGGTACCGCAGCGTGGACAATAGGCACTTTTTCCATGCTCAACCTCGACGAGATCAACGGCCAATTCACAGCCGTGACACAACCTCACGCCGTTAGGTGATTGTGGATGTTGAATAAGCGCTGAATGTTGAGACAAACAATCATCCTAATTTATTGTTACCCAATCACTAAACGTACGATTGGAGATTTCCATAAAGGGTCTGATATAACCCATCTTGCTCGACTAATTCTCGATGCGTACCCATTTGGCTAACTTGACCATCTTCCAGCACGTAAATTATATCGGCTTGTTTCACTGCCGAAAGGCGGTGCGCAACAATTAAAGTAGTTCGACCTTTCAAAAATCCAGTCAGAGCATTGTGCAATGCCGCTTCAGTTACCGTATCTAACGCGGATGTTGCTTCATCCAAAATAACAAATTTAGGATTGCTCAGTACCATCCGAGCGATGGCTAAACGTTGACGTTGTCCGCCCGACAAGCGAATACCATTTCGGCCAACTAGCGTTTCTAAACCGTCACTGAGATTCGCAGTCACATCATCCAGTTGTGCAATATGCAGCGCTTGCCATAATTCCTCTTCTGCATATTGACCGCCGAGGGTCAAATTATGCCTTAAGGTGTCGTTGAATAGTATAGGTTGTTGTAATACCACGGCAATGTTATCGCGAATAATATCAAAACTTATCTCTTCAGTGGTCGCACCATTAAAACGGATCTGCCCGGAATTGGGTTGATACACACCAATTAACAGTTGGATCAACGTGGATTTCCCACCACCACTTGCGCCAACCAACGCAACTTTTTTACCCGCCGGAATCGTGAGCGAGAGATCGTTGAGCACACTCTTTTCACTATCGTAGGCAAAATTAACGTGAGAAACCTCAACATCGACCTGGCGGTTATCCGTGAATGGGTTAATTTTGCAAATAGGGCGAGGCTCTTCCTCCAGTGCAAGCAGATCATTAATGCGATGGAAGGCCGCCTTTGCACTGTACCAAGAAAATTGAATACTCAGCAGCTCTTGCACTGGGCCTAACATAAACCACAAATAACCGAAAACGGCGAAAATTTGCCCTATGGTCAAGTCGCTAAAGACCACCATCAGCATCGCGACCGCTCTAAATAGCTCAAAACCAAGTAAAAACAGGAGAAATGAGACGCGCCCTGCAGCCTCTGATTGCCATGCATATTTGTCTGCATTCTCTCGGACTTGGTTGGCTTGCTGTTTGAGTTCATTGAGAAACTCTCGCTCTTTATTAGCGGCACGCAATTGATAAATGCCATCTAATGTTTCGACTAGCCGATTTTGAAAGCGTTCATACGCTTGGTTTTCTCGCTTTTTCAGATGTTTGACTTTGCTTCCGAGTTTACGTGAAAAGTAAATTACAATCGGGTTGACCAATAAAATAAACAGCCCTAAACGCCACTCAAGCCAGAGTAGAACACCCGCTGTGCCTAACACGGTCAGTAGGCTGATGATAAATTTACTGAGTGTGCTACCTATGAATTGATCAATGGTTTCGATGTCGGTGATTAAGTGAGCATTAATACCACCACTGCCTTTGGTTTCGTACTGCCTGATACTGATCCGTCCTAATTTATCAATCATTTTGCAGCGCATTTGGTAAGTGATGGTTTTGGACACCAAAGTAAATTGACGGCTTTGAAGTATGTTGAGCGCTTGGCTGACGCTACGCATCAAGACCACTAGTAATAACGTGAGCGCAATATAGCCTGTTGGGTTTTGCATCGACGTCGGTAGAATAGTATTCATCATCGCCAAACCAGAAGCGGGTTTATTCAGCAGAACTTCGTCGACCATTAATGGCATTAATAGTGGAATAGGGACACTAACCAGCGTTGCAATAACCGCGATCGCATTGGCAAATAGAAGTGTAGGTCGATGTTTTTTTACTTGTTTTATTACCCAAGAGCGGCTAATAGTGTCATTGGAATTAGTCATTATGATGAGAATGCATCCTATTTATCGTGTGAGAAATTGTACGCTGTTCAAAAATAGATGTCTTCCGTTTTCAAAAGGTCGTTGAGTTTATATGAACATAGAAGAATACCGCCGTCTTACCAAGCAGGCGGTGGCACTGGTTGAATCTGAAACGGATTTAATCGCTAATCTTGCCAATTTGAGCGCCTTATTTAACATGGAGCTTGAAGATCTTAACTGGGTGGGTTTTTACCTAATAAAAGAAGAGCAACTGGTTCTCGGTCCCTTTCAAGGAAAACCAGCTTGTGTACGCATCCCCTTAGGAAAAGGTGTGTGTGGTACAGCGGCGGCGACTAACCGTATACAACGTGTTTATGATGTCCATGAGTTTGCTGGTCACATTGCTTGCGATGCTGCGAGTAATTCTGAGTTGGTGGTGCCATTTTCTATCAATGGTCAAGTGGTGGGAGTATTGGATATTGATAGCCCAACAATTGGCCGTTTTTCTGAAATTGATGAGAAAGGGATGGCAGAATTAATGATTGAGATAGAAAAGCTGCTCAATTCACACGCTAACAAGGCATAAATTGGTCATTGCCTGTGGTTTTTCGCATTTAGGTCACTATAATACCGAACATATTTATCTTAATGCCTCGCGGAAAGACCGCATAAACCAGGAATCCTCATGGAAAACACTGAAAAGTTAAAAAACAGCAAAGAAGTTATTGCGTACATTGCTGAATGTTTCCCTAAGTGCTTTACTTTAGAAGGTGAAGCAAAGCCTTTGAAAATTGGTATTTTTCAAGATCTTGCAGAACGCCTAAACGAAGACTCAAAAGTAAGTAAAACACAGCTGCGTGCTGCGTTAAGACAATACACGTCGTCATGGCGTTATCTACATGGTGTTAAACTAGGTGCAACTCGTGTTGACCTTGATGGCAACCCATGTGGAGAGTTAGAAGAAGAACATGTAGAGCACGCACAAGCCGCACTGGCAGAAAGTAAAGCTCGAGTACAGGCTCGTCGTAAAGAGCAAGGACAAAAAGCACGCGAAGAGGCAAAAGCGAAGCAGCCAAAAGCGAAAAAGCCTCAAGCACAAGCTCGTCGTCCTCAAGCGAAAGCGCCAAAAGCTGAAAAACCTGTCGAGACGCGCGCTTTAAATGCTGATGAAATGATCACTGGCAAACAAGTGAACGTAAACATGGGTAAAGGAAACATGGCTGCGACCATTGTTGAAGTTAATAAGGAAGATGTGCGCGTTCAACTTGTCAACGGCCTACAAATGGTTGTGAAAGCGGAGCACTTGCGCGCATAAAGGAGAAATTCCTACGCATGAAATGCCGTTCAAAATTAACGTTGATCGCTGCTGGCCTATGGCTAGCAGCGTCATCCGTTCAGGCCTTAGAAGCCACTCTTAGCAAAGAAGATTTACCTCTTCTTGCCCCAGAAATGCAGCATGAAACGGCGAGTAAGCGTGTGACTTCCCGTTTTACTCGTTCTCATTACAAACACTTCAACTTGAATGACGATTTCTCGCAAGCTATCTTCAATCGTTATCTCGAACTGCTCGACTACAACCGCAATATCTTTACTCAGAGCGATATTGATTCCTTTCATACGTGGTCGACACAACTTGATGATCAACTCAAGGCTGGCAATAACCAAATTGCATTTGATGTTTATAACTTATCAATGCAAAAGCGCTTTGAGCGTTTTCAATATGCGCTTTCTCTGCTCGACAAAGAAATTACATTTGAAGCCGATGAATCGATGGAACTTGATCGCTCAAAAGCAGCTTGGCCGAAAGATAAAACCGAGCTCGATAAGTTATGGCAGCAACGTGTCAAATATGATGCACTGAACTTAAAGCTTACGGGTAAAGAGTGGCCGGAAATTAAAGAAACGCTAGGCAAGCGTTATAATAACGCGATCAAACGTCTGTCTCAGACCCACAGCGAAGATGTATTTCAGCTTTATATGAATGCTTTCGCGCGTGAAGTTGATCCGCATACTAGTTATCTCTCTCCACGTAATGCCGAGCAGTTCCAATCAGAAATGAATCTTTCATTGGAAGGGATTGGTGCTGTACTGCAAATGACCGACGACTACACCATCATTCGTTCGTTAGTTGCGGGTGGTCCTGCCTCAAATAGCAAGCAGTTGGGTGAAGGCGATCGTATTATTGGTGTGGGCCAAGATGGCAAAGAGATGGTTGATGTTATCGGCTGGCGTTTAGATGATGTCGTACAACTGATCAAAGGCCCGAAAGGCACTAAGGTGAAGTTGCAAGTTTTGCCGGAAGGTAAAGACGCTAAAAGTCACGTTGTCACTATTGTTCGAGACAAAATTCGTTTAGAAGATCGAGCGGTTAAATCAAAAATCATCGAGAAAAATGGCAAGAAAATCGGCGTGCTTGAAGTCCCTAGCTTCTATGTCGGTTTAGCGCAAGACACGGACAAATTGCTGACTGAACTGAAGCAGAAAAAAGTGGATGGCGTGATCGTCGATTTGCGTAATAACGGTGGGGGTGCATTAACGGAAGCGACGGCATTATCCGGCTTATTTATTGAAAGCGGCCCGGTTGTGCAAGTTCGCGATAGCTATGGACGAGTAAACGTTAATAGTGACACGGATGGAAAAATCAGTTATCAGGGTCCTATGACGGTATTGGTGAATCGCTACAGCGCATCAGCCTCAGAAATTTTTGCAGCGGCAATGCAAGATTATGGACGAGCGATCATTGTTGGCGAAAACTCATTCGGTAAGGGAACGGTTCAACAGCATCGCTCGTTGAATCATATCTACGACTTGTTTGATAAAGAATTAGGCTACGTTCAATATACGATTCAGAAATTTTATCGTATTGATGGTGGTAGTACGCAGAATAAAGGTGTGGTGCCTGATATTGCGTTACCCACTGCGATTGAAGCAAAAGATACCGGTGAGAGCGTTGAACCTAATGCGCTTCCTTGGGATCAAATTGAGCGAGCTAAATACGACAAGTTACAAGCTAATGAAAAACTGATTGCTAAGTTATCTGCACAGCATCAAGCTCGTATTGCCAACGATATGGAGTTCGGCTTCATTAACGAGGATATTGCAAAGTATAAAGCGGAGAAAGATGACAACACAATTTCTCTCAATGAATCTGTGCGTAAGCAAGAGAGTGACAAGGCAGATGAATTGCGTTTGGCGCGGATTAACATGCGACAAGCCGCCAATGGTTTGAAGCCCTATAAAACCTTGCAAGATGTGCCTAAAGATTATGAAACTCCAGATGTTTATTTAGAAGAAGCAGTGGCGATCACTGTTGATATGCTAAATTAGCAACCAGTAGCAATGAAAAGCGAGCCTTAGTGCTCGCTTTTTTGATCTTATTTAAACCAAATAAATAACGTGATACAGATCAAACATTTCGCTTTATCGTACAACCGGTTCTAAGCTTAAGAAAAAAGCGAGGAGCGTGTTATGAAATGGATAAGCATCATTTTTACCTGCATTGTTCTTATCAGCACCAGTGCGGCACAAAGTCAAAGTAGTGGTACGCAGACTCATCAAGACTTAACTCAGTTTGATCTCCCTTTTTTACTTGGTGATTGGTACCTACTTAACCCCAATCCTGACACTTCTTCCGATGATTTTCGTTCTATTAAACTGACCTTGGAATCGAATTATCGTTTCAAGATCGATATTCAAAAGAAAAATTATAATGTGGAGCACTGGGAAGGTGAATTTGACGCCAGCGATAACAGCTTGATTTTGGGGCTTAATTCATCGCAACCTCAAGTTTATCAATACCAAGTGAACCACAACATGCTCAACTTAAACGGCATTATCTTCACTAAAGCTTTACCAAATGCGTTGGCAGGGGTGTGGTCTAGCAAACGGATATTTGGTGAAGATGCGATAGCAACTGACATTAACCAACTTGATCTCGTTTTACAGCCGGATTTTGTATTTATGTTCAGAGTAAGTGGTGTTAATGGTAACGAATCGATCCATAAAGGGGTGTACTACACAGAAGGTGATCATTTGGTGCTCCTTTATGAAGACGGAGAACATGATACCCGCTATACGCTTGTTAGCGATATGTTAACTTTAGAAGTGGAGAATGGTTCCATGTCGGCTGTTTTAGCGCGAGTAAATCCGTAGTCTTGCAATCTTCTATCATAAGAAAGGCAATGAGTGAAATCTGTTGATATATGGGTAAATTGTCAGCGAAATAACGGGGTATTTGTCTTAAATGCCTCGTTTTTCGGTTTGAGGGGTTGTTATTAATGATAACAAGCCTTAGATCTATAGCCATCTTACTGAATGTTTATCAAAAACGTCACATTTCACTCCGTCAACAAGGATTACGACATGGCTCATACACCCCAAGCCAAGTATCGCAAAGATTATCAATCTCCATCACATACCATTACGGATCTCGAATTAATATTCGATCTCTTTGATACCAACACCACAGTGACTGCCGTTTCTCACGTTAAGCAGCAAAAAGAGAGTAACCAATTGGTGTTGGATGGTGAAAACCTTGAGCTGAAATCGCTCAAAGTGAATGGCACCGAATGGCAAGATTTTCAGCTGCTTGAAACCGGGCTCTCGATCTCATCATTACCTCAAGAGTTTGAATTGGAGATCGTGACACTGATTAACCCTGAAGCGAATACCGCACTAGAAGGGTTATACAAATCGGGTGGTGCGTTCTGTACGCAGTGTGAAGCGGAAGGTTTCCGTCGCATCACTTACTTCCTCGATCGTCCAGACGTTCTTGCAAAATACACAACGACCGTGATTGCTGACAAAAAAGATTACCCATTTTTATTAAGTAACGGTAACCGTATCGAACATGGCGATCTCGCAGAAGGGCGTCATTGGGTGAAGTGGCAAGATCCACATCCGAAACCTGCTTACTTATTTGCTCTCGTTGCGGGTGATTTTGACGTATTACGTGATCAATATAAAACCAAGTCCGGTCGCGATGTTGCCCTCGAGATTTTTGTTGATAAAGGTAACCTCGACCGCGCTTCTCATGCGATGACATCACTTATCAACGCAATGAAGTGGGACGAAGAGCGCTTCGGCTTAGAGTATGATCTCGACATCTACATGATCGTTGCCGTTGACTTTTTCAACATGGGTGCAATGGAGAATAAAGGGCTCAACATTTTTAACTCTAAGTTTGTGTTAGCCAATGAAAAAACCGCTACCGATACTGATTATTTAGGTATTGAAGCGGTGATTGGCCACGAATATTTCCATAACTGGACTGGTAACCGCGTCACTTGTCGTGATTGGTTCCAATTAAGCTTAAAAGAAGGCCTAACGGTATTCCGTGACCAAGAGTTTTCATCTGATTTAGGGTCGAGAGCCGTGAATCGCATTAATAATGTGCGCATTATTCGTGGGCCACAATTTGCTGAAGATGCCAGTCCAATGTCACACCCAATTCGTCCCGATAAAGTGATAGAAATGAATAACTTCTATACATTAACTGTCTATGAAAAGGGCAGTGAAGTGATTCGTATGATGCATACGTTATTGGGTGAAACGAATTTCCAAAAAGGAATGAAGCTCTATTTTGAGCGTCATGATGGCACTGCCGCTACCTGCGAAGATTTCGTAGCAGCGATGGAAGATGCTTCAGGCGTCGATCTTACCCAATTCCGTTTATGGTATAGCCAATCTGGTACACCGATTGTTTCAGTGAGCACTGAATATGACGCACAACAGAAAACCTATGCCTTAACCGTAGAGCAAACAACCGAACCAACGCACGAGCAAAAAGAGAAAGCAGCGCTGCATATTCCTTTTGATGTTGAGTTATACAACGCTCATGGTGATGTAATTGAGTTACAATGTAACGGAAAGCAAATCTCTAATGTACTGAACGTAACACAGGCCAAGCAGACCTTCGTGTTTGAAAATGTGCCAGAGAAACCGATCCCTTCCTTGTTGCGCGAATTTTCAGCACCAGTGAAACTGGAGTATGACTACAGTGATGATGAGCTGATCTTCTTGATGGTCAATGCTCGCAACGAATTTGCTCGCTGGGACGCAGGCCAAATGTTGTTAGCCAAATATATCCGTAGCAATGTGTTTGGAGTGCAGTCGGGTAAGGCGGCGGATTTGCCAGAATCGGTAGTTGATGCATTCCGTGGTGTGTTACTGAGTGAGGCTCTAGAGCCTGCTTTTATTGCGGAAATGCTCTCATTGCCTAGCCATAATGAGGTTTCAGGTTGGTATAAACGTGTGGATGTTGATGCAATAGCGACCGTACTTAAAGCGATGAAAGTACAGCTTGCTAACGCATTGCAAGACGAGCTCAATGCGGTTTACCACAGTTTAATACAGACAGCATACAGCATTGAACACAGTGCAATTGGTGAACGAGCATTGCGCAATACTTGCCTTGCTTATTTAGCTTATACCGACCAAGGCAATGATTTGGTGCTGGCTCAGTATCACAGCGCCAACAACATGACTGACACCATCGCCGCTATGAGCGCTGCGAATAGTGCACAGCTTATGTGCCGTCAAGCACTGATGGATGATTACAGCAATAAATGGAAACACGATGGATTGGTGATGGATAAATGGTTTGCACTGCAAGGGACTAACCCCGCGCCAAGTGTTTTGGATACCATTCAACAAACCATGAAACATGAAGCATTTAGCTTAAAAAATCCAAATCGTACTCGCAGTTTAATTGGTTCATTCCTCAGCGCAAACCCAGTTAATTTCCATGCAAAATCGGGTGAGGGATACCGTTTTGCAGGGCAGATACTGCGTGAACTCAATGATAGTAACCCCCAAGTTGCGTCGCGTTTAATTGATCCTTTACTTAAATTCAGGCTCTACGATGAAACTCGTCAAGCAATGATGAAATCGGAGTTGGAGACTTTGAAGTCAATGGATAATTTAGCTCGGGATCTCTTTGAAAAAGTAACAAAAGCGCTCGAATCTTAAGGATCTTAACTCTACTAAGAGCGAGGTGATAGATAGGTCTCCTCGCTCTATTTTGGTTAACGGCTATGAAGCAATACTATTTTACTCTCAATATTTCTTATCAAACTTACTTAGCGCACTATTCTGGTGTAGCAAGCTCTGTACAAGTCTACACAGATCAAGGTTTACGCCTTCAGCTACCCGCGTCTCGATTTCGTCCATTTCTTAGCCAAATTGGAGTAAAAGGTCGATTTCGGCTGACAACTGACCAAAATAACAAGTTTGTAAAGTTAGAAACTCTGTGAGCCGCTGATTTTCTAGATATTTAAATAGGAATCTTAATCACATTCTCAAACATTTCACCTCAGACCTGCCCTAAAACTGTTAACTATTTGTCAATAAAGCTTTTACAATAAAGCAAGCATTACCAATGGTAAGCGCTATGCTTACCGCATACCCTACAAAAATAATAATCTTGGAGTCTACTATGACTGCGCGTGAAACTTTAGTGCCAGTTCTGCTTGAAAAAGTGTACAAACTGATTCAAGACAAACTCGATCTTGCTCATCAACCGCTCGTGACCCAACTTGCTCAACATCTATTTAGTAACATTTCGAAAGATGATCTGACTGAACGTAATGAATCTGACTTATATGGTGCGATAGTTAGCCTATGGCACCATATTAACGAGAAAAACCCAGAGGAGCGTTCAGTACGGGTATTTAACCCGACAGTAAGCCGCCAAGGTTGGCAGTCAACGCACACGATTGTTGAAATAGTAATCCCTGATAGTCCGTTTCTTGTGGACTCCATTAAAATGGCGCTCAGCCGTTTGGATTTATCGTCACACCTCATGCTCAATGGTCCAACGCAAATCTCGCGCACCGATAACGGTGTTATTACTTCGGTAAATCAAGGTGAGGGTGTTCTGCAATCTCTTTTTCATATTGAAGTCGACCGCCTTAGCAGCAAAGAAGCGATGACACAGTTGAAAAATGAGTTGCTTAGTATTCTGAGCGATACAGCTTTAGTGGTGCAAGACTGGCAACCAATGTCAGAAAAACTGGTGCAAGTGATTGCGCAATTGGAGACACAAAAAGAGTTCATTCCTGTAGAAAGTGATCGTTATGAAGAAACCATCAAATTCTTAAAGTGGATGGGAAATCATAATTTCACTTTCATGGGATACAAAGAATATGACCTCGTGACGGTCGAAGGCGATACTGAACTGAGACCAACAGCAGAAAAAGGGTTGGGTTTATTTTCTGATTCAAAACGTGTGCGCAGCGTAAAATTATCTGACTTTCCTGATTCCGCGCGCCTTGAAGCCAAAAAGCCTTTTTTATTGATTGTCACTAAAGGCAATACCCAATCACGTATCCACCGCCCAGCTTATACCGATTATATCGGCGTTAAAAAGTTCGACAAAGCAGGTAAAGTGATCGGTGAACATCGTTTCACTGGTCTATATACCTCGGCGGTGTATAACCAAAGTGTCGAAACTATTCCGCTGATCCGCGAAAAAGTAGAACGTATCCTAAAAGCCAGCGGTTATCGTGCAGGCTCGTATTCCTATAAAGCGCTGCACAATATTCTAGAAAACTATCCTCGTGATGAGTTACTGCAAGCACGTGAAGAAGAGATGTTAGAAGTTGGGATGGGCGTAGTGCAAATGCAAGATAGGGATTTGCTGCGTCTGTTTGTTCGTAAAGACCCCTTTGGTCGTTTCTTCAGCTGCATGGTCTATGTGACCAAAGAGCGCTATAACACCGAGCTTCGCCGCCAAACGCAACGAATTTTCAAGCAGTACTTTGGTTGTGAGCAAGATGTTGAGTTCACCACTTATTTTTCAGAAAGCCCATTGGCAAGAACACACTACATCGTACGTGTTGATAATAACAATATGGATGTCGATGTAAAAACGGTAGAGCAGAATTTAATGGAAGCATCATCAACTTGGGATGATCGTTTATCAGATGCGATCGTAGCAAACTTTGGAGAGAGTAAAGGACTGCCATTATCGAAAGAATACATGCGCGCATTCCCTCGTTCTTACAAAGAAGACATGATGCCGGGTTCTGCGGTGGATGATATCCAGCGATTGGAAGCCTTAGATGAAGAGCACAAACTCGGCATGTTGTTCTATCGCCCACAAGAAGAAGCGGCCGATTCAAAAGCGGTGCGCTTAAAACTCTATCACCGTGACGAGCCAATCCATCTTTCTGATGTGATGCCGATGTTGGAAAACTTAGGGCTGAGGGTGATCGGAGAGTCACCTTATGAAGTACGCAAGTTAAATGGACAAACGTATTGGATCCTAGATTTCTCAATGCTGCATAAGAGCGATAAGAGTGTCGATCTTCGAGAAGCGAGAGATCGTTTTCAACAAGCATTTGCGGCTATTTGGGCTGGTGAATTAGAGAGTGATGGCTTCAACCGACTAGTACTCGGTGCTTCATTAACTGGGCGCGAAGTCTCGATTCTTCGTGCTTATGCGCGTTACATGCGCCAAGTGGGTTTCCCATTCAGTCAACAATATATTGAAGATACACTCAGCCATTATCCAGATGTAGCAAAAGGGCTGGTGGAACTATTCTTAAAGCGGTTTGATCCTAAACACAAAGGGGCTCAAAAAGGGCAAACGGATCTTATCAACGCTATTACTGAAGAGTTAGATCGTGTTGATAGCTTGGATGATGATCGTATTATTCGCCGTTATATGGAGATGATCAGTGCAACGATCCGTACTAACTACTTCCAGCTGGATGAAAACAATCAGATCAAACCTTGGCTTTCTTTAAAAATGAAACCGAAAGAGATTTCTGAAATTCCAGCTCCTGTGCCGGCTTTCGAAATCTTCGTTTATGCGCCTGATATTGAAGGTGTTCATTTACGTGGTGGTAAAGTAGCACGTGGCGGATTACGTTGGTCTGATCGCCAAGAAGATTTCCGTACCGAGATTCTAGGGCTAGTGAAAGCGCAACAGGTAAAAAATACCGTTATTGTTCCTGTGGGAGCAAAAGGTGGTTTTGTGTGTAAGAAACAGCACATGTTTACCACGCGTGATGAGATCTTTGCCGAAGGGCAACGCTGCTATAAACGTTTTATTCGTGCCTTACTCGATGTTTCCGACAATATTATTGAAGGCGAAGTCGTTCCACCTAAAAATGTCGTTCGTCATGATGAAGATGACCCTTACTTAGTTGTAGCCGCGGATAAAGGGACAGCAACATTTTCCGATTTGGCTAACTCAGTGTCAGCAGAATACAATTTCTGGCTAGGTGACGCTTTTGCTTCTGGTGGTTCAAATGGTTACGACCATAAAGCCATGGGGATTACAGCAAAAGGGGGATGGGAGTCAGTCAAGCGCCACTTCCGTGAAATGGGTATTAACTGCCAAACCACAGATTTCACAGCGATTGGCATCGGCGATATGGCTGGAGATGTGTTCGGTAATGGTATGCTGCTGTCTAAACACATCTGTTTGCAAGCAGCGTTTAACCATTTGCATATTTTCATCGATCCAACACCAAATTCAGCAAAAAGTTGGGAAGAGCGCAATCGCTTATTCAACACGCCACGATCTAGCTGGGAAGATTACAACGCAAAGTTGATCTCAAAAGGTGGTGGCATCTTCTCTCGCAAAGCGAAATCGATCACTTTAACGCCTGAAATTCAAAAAATGATCGGCACTAAGAAGGCTTCTGTTGCGCCTAATGAGCTGATTAAAATGATCTTGAAAATGGAAGTGGATCTTCTGTGGAACGGCGGCATCGGCACCTATGTTAAATCATCGAAAGAGAGCCATTCTGATGTAGGTGACCGTGCTAACGATGCTCTAAGAATTGATGGACGCGATCTTCGCACAAAAGTGATCGGTGAAGGCGGTAACTTAGGTATGACTCAACTTGGACGTGTTGAGTATGCATTAACTGGTGGTCGTGTTAATACCGACTTTGTTGATAACGTTGGCGGCGTCGATTGCTCGGATAATGAAGTTAATATTAAGATCTTCTTGAATGGCTTGGTGGCGAATGGTGATCTTACCGTCAAACAACGTAATCAGATCTTAGAGTCGATGGAAGACGAAGTAGGAGGCATCGTTATTGAAGATGCTTACGCTCAATCTGAAGCTATTTCTGTCACTGAGCAACAGGGTGTATCGTTAGTTAAAGAGCAGATTCGTTTCATCCATGCTATGGAAAAAGCAGGGCACCTTGACCGAGCATTGGAATACATTCCAGATGATGAAACTTTGCTTGAGCGTGAGAAGCAGGGATTTGCATTAACCCGTCCGGAGCTATCGGTATTAGTGGCATACGGCAAAATGGTGTTGAAAGAGGAATTGGCTTGTGAAGAGATTTCACACGATGAATTCCATTCGCAGCAGTTGATCAACTATTTCCCTACGGAGTTACGTCGTAACTATTCTCAGCACATGCAACAACACCCACTTCGTGCAGAGATCATTGCTACGGCTCTGGCCAATCAGATGGTGAACGAAATGGGATGTAATTTCGTGACCCGTCTTCAAGAAGAGACTGGTGCGAATGTTGTCGATATTGCCAATGCTTACACTGCGGCAAGAGAAATCTATGGTTTAGGCCGTGTTCTTGAGCAGGTTCGTTTACTCGACAATAAAGCAGAAGCCGATGCACAGTACGATGTGATTTTCTTAGTACGCCGAACCTTACGCCGCTTATCTCGTTGGTTGCTGCGTAATCGTTCAGGCAAACAATCGGTCAAAGATTTGATTGCGCTTTATCAAACTGACGTCAATGCCGTTTCCGCTGAACTAGATAATATGCTCGTTGCTGAAGAGGTTGCAGAGCATAATGCCATGGCTCAAGTCTGGATTGATAAAGGCATTAACTCAGAACTGGCGAATTACGTTGCTCGTTTATCAAGCCTGTACTCAGCACTGGATATATCCACAGTAGCACGTGATAAAGGTAAGACTGTTGCTCAGACAGCTAAGCTTTACTTTAACTTAGGTGATCGTTTATCACTGCACTGGTTCTTAAAACAGATTAACGGTCAAGCGGTGGATAACAACTGGCAAGCACTAGCTCGCGCTGCGTTCCGTGAAGATTTAGACTGGCAGCAGCGTCAACTCACTGCGCAAGTATTGAATTGTACTTGTGCACCAGAAGAACTCGATGTAATGAAAGCACTGGATGAATGGATTGCTAGTAATGAAGTGTCCTTAATGCGCTGGGAGAGTATCCTCAACGAATTTAAAGTTGGTGCAGTACATGAATTTGCAAAATTCTCAGTAGCATTAAGAGAATTAGTACTTTTAAATTTGAATTGTGCGGCAAATGAGTAAATAATAACGCCCCGTTTATACGGGGCTTTTTATTTCGGAGGCACAATGCTCTACCGCTTAGCCAGGACTGGCTTTTTTCAACTTGATGCCGAAAAGGCACATGATCTCGCCATTGAAAACTTTAAACGTTTCACAGGCACTCCTCTTGATCTCTTCTATCGTCAACACTTACCCAATCGCCCAGTCGAATGCATGGGTTTAACTTTTAAAAACCCTGTAGGTTTGGCCGCTGGCCTAGATAAAAATGGGGAATGCATAGAAGCTTTTGGTGCAATGGGGTTTGGTTTTGTCGAAGTTGGTACCGTGACTCCACGTCCTCAATCTGGTAACGATAAACCGCGTTTATTCCGTTTGATCCAAGCGGAAGGTATTATCAATCGAATGGGCTTTAACAACTTAGGTGTCGACAACCTGGTTGAGAACGTTAAGAAAGCTAAATATGACGGCATTATCGGTATCAACATTGGAAAGAATAAAGATACACCGATTGAAAATGGGGCAGATGACTATCTTATTTGTATGGAGAAAGTCTACCCATATGCTGGTTACATAGCAGTGAACATTTCATCCCCCAACACTCCTGGGTTACGAACGTTACAATATGGTGAAGCATTGGATGATTTGCTTGCCGTACTGAAAGCGAAGCAATCTGAATTGGCTAAGCTGCATAATAAATACGTTCCGCTAACATTAAAGATCGCTCCCGATCTTTCTGATGACGAACTTAAACAAATTTGCCAATCGTTACTCAAGCATAATATTGATGGCGTTATCGCGACTAATACCACATTGGATCGGTCGCTGGTGGAAGGTATGAAATTCGCGAATGAAGCGGGTGGGTTAAGTGGCCGTCCTGTTCAATCAAGAAGTACTGAAGTGATTAAGTGCTTGTACCAAGAGTTGGGTGATAAGCTGCCCATTATTGGAGTGGGTGGTATTGATTCTTGTATCGCTGCAAAAGAAAAAATGTTGGCGGGCGCGAAACTAGTACAAGTCTATTCAGGATTCATTTATCACGGCCCAGGTTTAGTGAGAGATATTGTCAAGAACCTGTAAATAAGTGCGATTTAAAGGTATTTACTCAGAAAAATAAAAAGTGACTGGGTCAAAGTAAGAGGGAATGAGTTATTCATTTCCTCTTTTTTTTTATATTTCTGTTCTTAAAATTACATTCACTAGCTGGCAAAGGTAATTAAGCGTTTTACCTAATAGTTTGATAATTCATTAAAATTAGAGAGTGGAACGATGCTTAAACCAAGTGACAAATGGAGTTGGTACTATTCAGATAGCGAAAGCTGCCTGATGTTGTACCTTGGTGATGAGATGGTTTTTAAGACCAATCTTTACCGTAATCTGCTCGTCGATTGTGCTTTTGCTGAGAATCATTTTTCAGTCGATGATGCGAGTGCTTTCCAAACCTACAAAGAGCAAATTGCCTATTTAGGTTTAAGTGAGCCAAGACAAGCCGAATTAGCACTCTATTGTGTTGCCGCTAAGCGTTTTCATAAACCTGTCCAGCCTAAAAGTTGGTTTTTTGATCATCAAGGCTACGGTTTTGAACCGAGTGAAGGTGACATTGTTCGGTTGGTCAACGGCTACAGCCAAGGTTATTTCATCGTACTTGAGGTAGGGGACTGCGCTAGTCTTTGCGCCTTAGTCGATTTGGATGCGTTCATACTGAATGGTTCCAAACAGCTGGAATTCGGACAGGTCATTAAGGTTATGCATGACCGTATGGCTTGCGCCAATCATATTTTGCTCGAAGAGCACGTTGCTCTTGTGAGTTAACTTTTCCCTAATAGCACAACGTTTCGTTCCTTTGTTTCATTTCCCATCGGCTTAATAGCCGATTTTTTTTGCCTAGAGCTTTTCCCCAACTCAATCCTATCCGTCTGAATTCGATCTTAAATGTGAGATTTGTTCAGGATTCTGATGTTTTTTTCTTCAAAAGTGACGTTATAAACAGTGTCTACATTGCTAGAAATGGCCGACATATTCCCATTTTTAGCTCATTTGTAATTAATTTACACTACAAAAATCATTCTGGTATAGTCCAATTATGCAGTGAATAAATACTCACTTATCCCGTAGGCCTTGCTATATCTAGTGAGATGTTTTTGCAATGCTCGAAGCTTGTCTATTTGTAAAATTGGCGAGTAGTTAAGCAATTGAATGGTTGAGAAGGTGAAAGAGGCACTTTGTTTTACTCAAGCGTGGTATTGTCAGGTATAATGCGTGGTCATTTTTATCAGTAAAAGAGCAGTATGAATCAATATCTAGCGGTTACCTCAAACGGTCTTGAGAACCTATTAGTTGAAGAACTAACCAAATTAGGGATTACGGACGCAAAACCCGTGCAGGCCGGGGTAAAATTTAAAGCGTCGAAAGAGCAGATTTATCGCTGTTGTTTGTGGAGCCGTCTAGCATCAAGATTTGTTCGCGTCCTCTCTGAATTTACCTGCCAAAATGATATGGATCTTTACTTGTCAGCAAGTTCAGTGAACTGGGTTAATCATTTTCATAGTTCGAAAAAGTTTGTTGTCGACTTCAACGGCACAAATAACGAAATCCGCAACAGTCAGTACGGCGCGATGAAAGTAAAGGATGCGGTTGTCGACTGTTTCACCAAAAAGAACTTACCGCGCCCTTCGATCGATAAAGATCATGCAGATCTTCGTGTCCATGTACGCTTGCATAAAGATAAAGCCATTTTAGGGATTGATATGGTGGGCGGTGGTTTACATCAGCGCGGTTACCGTACCGAAGCGGGGCGAGCACCACTTCGTGAAACATTAGCAGCGGCTATTATTTTGCGTAGTGGATGGAGTGAAACGAAGCCACTGCTCGACCCAATGTGTGGTTCTGGCACTTTGCTCATTGAGGCGGCCATGATGGCTGCTGGTATGGCCCCTAGTCTCAAGCGTCCAAAGTGGAGTTTCGAAGCTTTAGAGGATTTTGATGCAGAACTATGGGCGCAAATAAAATCAGAGGCCAATGTTCAAGCAAGACGTGGTGTCAAGAAAGTTGACTGTAAGTTCTTTGGTTTTGATAACGATGCACGAGTGCTGCAAACCGCGAAAGATAACGCTCGCCGCGCAGGGGTTGAAGAACTGATTACCTTCCAGCTAGGTGATGCGGCACTGATCAAACGTCCTGAAGGGTTTGAGGATGGTGTAGTTATCTGTAATCCACCCTATGGTGAACGTTTAGGTACACATCCTGGTTTGATTGCTTTATACACGGCATTTGGTGGGCAATTAAAGGCTGAATTTGGCGGTTGCCAAGCGTCGATTTTCTCAAGCTCTGACGAATTACTCAGTTGTTTGCGTATGCGCGCTGAAAAGCAGTTTAAGTTAAATAACGGTGCGTTACCTTGTCACCAAAAGAACTACTCAATTTCATTGCGCACGGTAGAGCTGGGAGCGTCTATTTCTCAAGAATCGGTGATTGCTCCTGATTTTTCGAATCGTTTAAAGAAAAATATTGCGAAAATTGGTAAGTGGGCGAAACGTGAATCACTCGATTGCTATCGTATTTATGACGCTGATTTGCCTGAATACAATGTTGCGATCGATGTTTATCTCGACCACCTAGTGATCCAAGAATACGCCGCACCTAAAGATATTCCAGAAGAAAAGGCTAAACGCCGTTTAACAGATATCATTCGTGCCGCGATTCAAGTCACCGGAACAGAAGCAAATAAAGTAGTACTCAAAGTTCGTGAAAAACAGAAAGGGCGCTCTCAATATCAAAAATTAGGGCAAATTTCTGAGACAATGGAAGTGAACGAGTATGGCGTTAAACTGATTGTCAATTTACATGATTATCTCGATACGGGTTTATTCCTTGATCATAAATTGACGCGTCGTCGCTTAGGGCAAATGGCAAAGGGTAAAGATTTCCTCAATCTATTTGCTTACACCGGCTCTGCAACCGTTCATGCCGCTTGCGGTGGAGCAAAATCAACCATGACGGTTGATATGTCTAAAACCTATTTAGAATGGGCTAAAGACAACTTAAAGCTCAACGGTCAAGTTGGACACCAGCATCGCTTTGAACAAGCCGACTGTGTGCAATGGCTAGAGACTGCAAAAGAACAATTTGATTTGATATTTATCGATCCGCCGACATTCTCAAATTCCAAACGTATGGAACACACATTTGATGTGCAACGCGATCATATTAAGTTGATGGAAAATTTAAAACGTATCCTACGTCCAGAAGGTACGATTGTGTTTTCAAACAATAAACGACATTTTAAAATGGATTTAGAAGCGCTAGCTGAGCTTGGTTTAGCTGCTCAAAACATTTCAGCACAAACATTACCACTGGATTTTGAACGCAATAAGCAGATCCATAACTGCTGGACGATTTCCCATGCATGCAGTGAATAGGGAATGAAGTTGTTCACGCTTTACAGTACTGAAGGATGCCATCTCTGTGAGATGGCATTTCAGCTTGTTCAGCAGGCAAACATTGCTGAACAAGTACAACTTGTTGATATTGCATTTGATGATGCGCTCTTCTCTCGTTACGGGGTCACTATTCCGGTTCTTAAATACCAAGAATCCGAACTGAGCTGGCCCTTTGACCAACAAACATTACTTCATTGGTTAGAAAATAATGGCATTAATTACCATCCATAACGGTCAATTAGCATTTGGTGACCACCCATTACTCGATCATGCAGATTTCGCATTACAAGAAAATGAACGAGTTTGTCTCGTCGGCCGAAACGGTGCAGGCAAGTCGACTATGATGAAAGTTCTTGCGAGAGAAATCATCATGGACGACGGAAAAATGCAGATAGAACAAGATGTTGTTGTTTCTCGATTAGAACAAGATCCGCCTAGAGATGAAGCTGGCACCGTTTTTGATTATGTTGCTGGTGGATTAGCGGAAGTTGGTGAGTATCTAAAGATCTATCAAGATCTTTTGGATCTCATCGTTATCGATCCAAGTGAAAGTAATATCAATAAGTTATCTCGTATTCAAGAGCAGCTAGAGCATACAGGGGCATGGCGTTTTGAAGAACGTATCCAAAATGTTCTGGCGGCGTTGAAACTGGATGGCCACACCAAACTAACGGATTTATCCGGTGGATGGCAGCGTAAAGCGGCTCTTGCAAGAGCACTAGTGTGTGATCCTGATGTCCTTTTGCTTGATGAACCGACTAACCACCTTGATGTAACCACCATCGAATGGCTCGAAGGCTTTTTGAAAGATTTTAGAGGCTCGATCATCTTTGTATCGCATGACCGGACGTTCATCCACTCAATGGCGACACGCATTGTTGATCTTGACCGCGGTAAACTCAGCTCGTTTCCTGGTGATTATGATCAGTACCTTGTCGCCAAGGAAGAAGCCTTGCGCGTAGAAGAGATGCAAAATGCCGAGTTTGATAAGAAATTGGCCCAAGAAGAAGTTTGGATTCGCCAAGGCATCAAAGCGCGTCGTACTCGTAACGAAGGGCGCGTAAGAGCACTCAAGAAGCTAAGAGAAGAGCGTAATGATCGGCGTGAGGTACAGGGCAAAGCAAACTTGCAAATCGATGACGCTGCGCGTTCAGGAAAAATTGTCTTCGAAGCGAAGGATATTAGCTATAGCATTGATGGCAAAAACATTGTCTCGAACTTCAGTTTCAATATCATGCGTGGTGATCGCATTGCACTTATTGGCCCTAACGGATGCGGTAAAAGTACGCTGCTGAAACTGCTGTTGGGTGATTTACAACCTCAGAGTGGCAAATTACATTGCGGTACCAAACTTGAAGTTGCTTATTTTGATCAGTACCGTGAGATCCTCGATCCTGAGAAGTCGGTAATTGACAACTTAGCTGACGGAAAACAAGAAGTGATGGTGGCTGGTCGCCCACGGCACGCATTAAGCTACTTACAAGATTTCTTGTTTGCCCCTAAACGTGCGAGAACGCCAGTAAAAGCGCTATCTGGTGGTGAGAAAAACAGACTGTTGCTTGCTCGTATTTTCCTCAAACCGAATAATTTATTGATTTTAGATGAACCAACCAACGATTTAGATATCGAAACTTTGGAACTTTTAGAAGATTTGCTTGCCAACTACCAAGGCACATTGCTGCTTGTCAGCCACGATCGTCAATTTGTTGATAATACTGTAACAACGAGTTGGATTTTTGAAGGCGATGGCAAAATTGAAGAATTTGTTGGAGGCTATCACGATGCTCAGCAACAAAGAGCTCAAGTTTTGCAGTCACGAGTTGCTGAAAATGTCAGCAATAAAGAAAAAGTGGTTGAGGAAACTCTCAAAACAGCGCCAATTAAGACAAAACCTAAAAAGTTATCTTATAAACTGCAGC
This sequence comes from Vibrio sp. RM-69-4, assembly GCF_024743775.1. Taxonomy (NCBI): domain Bacteria; kingdom Pseudomonadati; phylum Pseudomonadota; class Gammaproteobacteria; order Vibrionales; family Vibrionaceae; genus Vibrio; species Vibrio sp. RM-69-4. The sequence goes on along the minus strand of NZ_JAMQXI010000076.1, from coordinate 1,053,285 downwards.
GAGAAATGGATGAGTTGCCCGCAATGTTAGAGCAACTTGAGAATGATATTGAAATGCTTCAACAGCAAGTGAACGATCCTGAGTTTTTCATGCAATCAGCAGACAAAACACAGCCCGTTTTAGATAAGTTAACTGCGAAAGAGCAGGAGCTTGAAATTGCTTTCGAGCGCTGGGAAGAGCTCGAAGCAATGCAACAGGAAAGTTAGAGATTATTAATGAGTAGTAAAACATTTAAAATCACCGTAATTGCGGCCAGTATTCTGGCTGCCACTCAAGCTCATGCTGCACTTTACCAAATTGTAGAGGTGACACCCGGTAACTTAGTCGCTAATGAATATTATGGAAGAGCAATACAAAAAGATAACCTTTCACCAAATCCTCTTGGTTGTTTTACGGCCGGAAGTAGCTGTAATACTTTTGCGCTCGGTGGCGATACGCTCAATGGTTCTGATGGTATTTCATACCGTGATGAAGTGCCATTCAAAATGGATAATCGTTTTGTTTACCAGGATATTGATGATCTGAAAAGCTATTGCTCTAACGAACTCGGTTATTCTACTTGTGCTGCCTGGGCCGATAAGCAGTGGCACGGTTTTGAGTACAATGGTGTTGAAACTGGCGGCTTAAAACGTGAACGCGATGCTTGGGATAATGGCAGTTATCTACAAAATGCAGCAGCCTTTGTAGGCTCATCGAAAGTAGCATTGCCTTTTGGTCCTATTGCAAATACTCAGAATACCGTTTTAACTGGGTTAGACGGCACTTCTGCTTTTGGTATTACGAGCAGCGGTTACACACAGTCTGGAAGTAATTACGCTCTAGGCTACCGTCAACGTGGTTTTTATGGGCAGACAATATTAAACCCACCAACAGATACGTCCATTGTTAGCGATACTAACAATAAAATTGTTGAAAAAATGGGTCGAACATTTGCCTATGATGTATTTGGTGATAGCCCAAATAAGTTTGTAGTCGGCAGTGCATCGGTAAGCTCTTACCTAACTGGAAATAGCGATGACGACAATAAAGATTATAACGGTGATGTTAACTCTTGTGTGAATGATGGTCTCGATCCACAGTTAACTCGTCAGTGTCAAAATTTTGCTTTTGCCACTCAAGCCTATATTTGGGATGTGACAGATACTAGCAACATAAAGAGTTACCGCGTAACAGGTTGGATTGGCGATGTCACCGCTAATCGCAGTGGCTATTCGGCACAAGCAAGTGTAAGAGGCGCTGCTATTCCTACATCAGGTAATTACGCTAACAAGCCGGTCATGGCCGGTTTTAATACCTATCGCGATGACAATGTGTTTAGAATGCAAGCAACGGTATTCTATCCCAAGGATGCTTATACACAACCAGCTAATGATGTATGGGAAAGTAAAGTTATTTTTGGCACAGAACTGAAAGTGGATGGAGATGTGATTTATTCCAACTCATTAGCGACTGATATTAATAATAATTTAATCGTGATTGGGGAAACCAAACGCCGAGGTGATAAACCTGAAAGTGGTGCAGCAGCGAATCGTATTTTCGTGGCAGATGCTAATAGCGGAACACCTGTAGCTAACTATCTATCGGGCGGCATTTTCTTTACTGGTGCAGGCGGTGAAGCGAGAGCGATCAACAATTTCAATGAAATTGTCGGTCAAATCGATGCAGAAAAAGGTCGTGAAGATGGAGGCAAACAACGTCGTCATCGTGGCTTTATCTATCCTTTCAACGGTACAGGGAGTAATGCAGCAAGAATGGCATTGTTCCAAAACCAAGGTTGGTGGTTAGATGATCTAACCAATGGCGGAACTTACTCACAGAGTAATAACCAGTTCCGTATTTTTGAAGCCTCAGATATCAACGATGATGGTGTGATTGCAGCAAGTGCATTTAAATGTACTGGTGGCTATGACGATTTCTCCCATAACTCATACTGTACTTCTGGAAGTGAAAGCGTTGTCGCGATTAAACTGATCCCGATTGCTGGCGCGGCGGCTAGCGATATTGAAGTCCGCAGCACGGCACTTCCACCCGTTGAACGTAAAGGCGGTAGTATGGGGTGGATTACTCTGACACTACTTGCTCTCTTTGGGTTCCGCAGAAAATAATTAAATAGTGTAAAGAATGGCGCAAGTTCACAATTTAGAATCTGCGCCTTTTTTGTAACTTGAGAAAGTCGAATTTTTGAGCAATTCTTAATTGTGGCGTAACAGATATGCCATGTAGATTTAATAGTTGTATGTAAGACACAAGTTACTGTATGAGGACTACACTATGATGAAGAGACAAAAGCGTGATCGCCTTGAAAGAGCACAGTCTCATGGGTATAAAGCTGGCTTAAACGGACGTTCCGTAGAGGCTTGCCCTTATCAACAAACGGACGCTCGTTCATATTGGCTAGGTGGTTGGCGCGATGCCAGAGATGACAAACAAGCTGGTCTCTACAAATAAACTCCCACATACATGCAAAAGGATTTAAGCCCCGGAAGGGGCTTTTTAGTATTCAAGCCACACTAAAGCACTATAACTAAGTATTTTGATGAGGAAAAAGCGACTCTATGAGTCGCTTATGAATAGTTTAACGTCACTAAAAAGCAGAAGTATCTTGGAAAAGACCTACTTTTAAGTCCTTTGCAACGTAAATCTCTTTGCCATCGACAAGAACGCGACCATCAGCTAGGCCCATTACAAGTTTACGGTTAACAACGCGTTTCATCGTGATTTCGTAAGTGACTTTTTTTGCTGTTGGTAGGATCTGACCTGTGAACTTGACTTCACCAACACCTAATGCCCGGCCTTTTCCTTTGCCACCAACCCAGCCAAGGAAGAAACCAACCAATTGCCACATCGCATCTAAACCTAAACAGCCAGGCATTACAGGATCGCCAGGGAAATGGCAATCGAAGAACCATAGATCAGGAGTAATATCTAACTCAGCAAGAATAAGGCCTTTACCATACTCGCCCTCGGTTTCTGACATTTTGGTGATGCGGTCCATCATCAACATATTTGGCGCTGGTAATTGAGGGTAGCCAGGCCCAAAAAGCTCACCTTGGCTAGAGGCTAGTAAGTCTTCACGATTATATGAATCTCGTTTATTCTGCATTATCAGTTACTCCAATTTTTGATAGGGTGCATATTAGGGAACACGTGTACGCTAAACAACTCCGATCAGTGCTACACAAACCAGTTTTTAATGCGCTCTGCAATACTGTGTGATTGGTCATGCCTTTCAAAGTTTTCAATACGTTGAGCAATTTTATTAATGATGCTTTCTTCGTCATCGCCTCTGAATGACGCACCCATAAGGATCGGTACTGCTTCATCAACTGTAGCGACTGGCCAAATATGAAATTCATCATTTTTAATGCTATTGACTACATCTTTATGAAGCGCAAGATGTTTTAGATTTGTTCTTGGTAGAATGACGCCTTGTCCACCCGTGAATCCCTGATGCTTACACACATGGTAGAAGCCTTCAATTTTTTCGTTTAGCCCGCCAACAGCTTGGACTCGCCCGAATTGATCAACCGCACCTGTCACAGCGATTTGTTGGTTAATGGGATGTTCAGATAAAGCGCTTACTAAAGAACATAACTCGGCTAGTGATGCACTGTCGCCATCCACTTCGCTGTATGATTGTTCGAAGACAACCGAAGCAGAATAGGGAAGCGGTGCGTCAAGGTTCATTGAGCTGCTTACAAAGGCTTGCATTATCATCATGCCTTTTGCATGCAAATTACCACCGAGCTCGGCTTTGCGTTCGACATCGGTAATATCACCGTCACCAAAGTGCACAACGCATGAGATACGAGCTGGTTCACCATAGGAAAGAGGATGACCAGCAACATCGATCACCGTTAATCCATTGACTTGGCCGACTTGTTCGCCTTGAGTTTCAATAATGACTTGTCCATCAAGTATGTCGTCGAGTGCTCGTTGCTGCAGATAAGACTCTCGATAATAGCGTTTGTCTAAGGCACTTTCGATATGAGATTTAGTAATCGGATACTGATTTGACTCTAAGGCCGCTTCTTCTATAAGTGTTCTGTGCCATATTACACATAACGGTGTGTAATGTTGATCTTCCGTGAAACGGGCACCTGCGGTCATAAGAGCAGGAATGGCATCTTCAGTCAGTGTAGGGAGTTGGTATTCTTCAGATATCCAACGTAAATAAGCGAGGTAGGTCAATATCGATTGTTCATCAATTTTCAGGTCCAACTCTAATTCGGTGTAGAAACAAAAGCTTGAGCGGACGTCTGCATCCAAATAGTCGACATCGGCTAACTGGTTTCTATCACCTAAAATGATCAGTTTGACCTCATATCTTTTAGAGATTGGTGAGGGGTGTGGTGATTTAGCATCACAATTAATGGGGCTTACATCTTCGCCTAATACTGCCGCTTTTAATAATGGCCACATTTTAGGATTAGCCAACAGCATATTAGCGGAGATCAGAAGATAACCACCATTGGCTTTATCCAATAAACCAGGAATTTCGCTGGTGATAAGCCCATTTTCAGCGCGGTATTGGCCAAAGATAGTCCCCATATCGAGGGACTCTGTACAAATAACGTGCGAGTTTGGCTTTATTACTTGAAGTTTTTGACTGACTAATTGACGATAGATTGAGTTATCTGGCGCGTTGATCAACATCACTCGTGTAAAACCTTTCAATTGAACAAACTGCTGAATAGCGGTTGCTAGTCTGGGCTGTGTGTCGAGTAATGTTACCGGAGATAGACTAGGGTACTGAGCTAGTTGCGAGTGGAATTGATCATACTGAGGTGTGACTGAACGCCAAATATTTTGAGTCATTGAAATCTAGTGTTTATTAAAAGAAGCCAGATTATATAGAAAAATAGCAATGTCTAACAGCTCCATTATTATGCTTGATCTTGTTCGCTTTTTTGAATCCAAAAATTGAACTCTGAACGATGGTGGGTTACGCTGTCACCCTAACTTGGCATGGATTTTACGTTATGAAATATCAACAGCTTGAAAATTTGGAATCGGGTTGGAAGTGGCAATACTTAATTAATAAGTGGAAGGATGGCGAAACAATCACTCGTTATGTAGACAAAAGTGAAGCTCTAGCTGCAATTGAACAGTTAAAAAAAATAGAGCATGAACCCAATCTGGTTCTTGGGTGGATTGATCAGCACATGTCACTTGAACTGAGTAATAAACTCAAGCAAGCAATTAGAGCCAAACGCAAACGCCACTTTAATGCCGAGCAACTACACACCAGAAAGAAATCTATCGATCTCGATTATCGAGTGTGGGAAAAACTATCATATCGAGCCAATGAGCTTGGTTGCACTTTGTCTGACGCGATTGAATACCTGTTAAGTGAAGCATCTCGTAGCGAAAAAGCGAGTAGAACCGTCTCAAGTTTAAAAGAAGATTTAAGTAAATTACTGTCTGAATAAGAAAGGAGATAAAAATGTTGTATGTCATTCTGGCTGCTGCTGCAGTTATCTTTTGGTTAGTCGCTGTTGATCGGCCTATATTGAGAGTTAAATTCAAAGATGGTGTCGTAGCACAAGTTAAAGGTCATTTCCCTCCAAGTTTTAAACATAATGTGACTGAGATTGCTGAAAAGACAGACTTGAGCGGCGAACTAAAAGTTTACCAGCAGAGAACGGGTGTTAAGTTGGTTTTTTCTAAAGACGTACCTAAAAAAATTCAACAGCGTATTCGCAATGTTTTTCCTCATCAGGGATTTCATACAAAAGAGCAACGAACCAAGAAGTCACATTGAGTCTGCCATTCTTAAGTTACAGATTGTTTTCATTAAAAAAAGAACATCGTCGAAACGATTAACTTTACACATCGTCCATTTATAACTCGCTGATATCATGATGGAAGTCTCTGTAAAGGTTCTCGACGATGAAAAAAATCTGTGTAGTTATCATTTCGTTAGTGATAGTAGTTTTCTGTTCAAAGGGTTATGCCGACGATTCAGAAAATAATCCTGTCGCGCAATCAATAAAACAGCAAACGCTGAAAGCTCTTAAAAAATATAGATCTAAGCTTGATGGATATTGTGACGTGATGATCGAAATGAAGCATGTTCAAAGTTATGCAGAAATTGTAGGCGTTGGGACAAACGGTGATTACCAAATCTGCGCGAAAGCAAAATCTAAAATCAAGATAGGCAAAAAATTTAAATATAAAGTTCCAGAGAAATACATACGGATACAAATCAATGCAGCAGAGTTATGAGTAAGGTGTGATTTCACTGTGAAATGAAAATTTGGATGTATGGTTTCAATTGCTATTATGGTTAACAAATCAGAGTGCGTATTATGTATATTATGTTAAATTATAAATGACCATATTTTAGTGTACGAATATTTCTTTCCTCTTTTCTATCTATCCTCATGACATTAAACATAATCAGTATTTACCATAAAATACCTAATAACTAGTCTGATAATCGAAGATTTCATTCTAGTTATTATTTAGTAAGAGTTTATATCGAGGACCTTTTTCCAATTATCTTGAAAGTTATAGGTTTATTGGGTGAATTTGGTTGGATTATCCAGTGGTCGGAATGTTGAATAAGTGTTCCATTTGTATGTATTTCTAGTTCAGGAATTCGTGGCCCAATTATGTATTGATTTGGGTTTTTATCATCTTTAATCACTATAATTTCCTGTTCATTTACAAATACAGAACAATTTGGCGTTGGAGTGCAGCTTGTCATGTCGACGTTTTGATAAGAAAAAGTCCTCCAGAAAAAAGCGACCAAAAGAATGAGTAATGTGATTAGTATTTGAGCAAACCTGTGTTTTGTAAGCTTTTCTGAAGCCATGATGCTTCCTTCCTCGTGTAACAAACTTCAAAGTTTTGAAATAAAAGGCCAAATCCTGAACAACTGTAAGGTTACTACTCTGTCATTGAATTGTTAATTGCAGTATAGTTGACGGTTGAAAATGCCACTTTTTTTTAAAGTCAGCAATAGATAGTAACGTTCTGATAAAGCAGTATTTCTATTGTGGATTTGGGGGGCATTACGACATGTGTCGTGTTGGAAGTAAAGTGTAGTTAATTAGAAATTGGAAGCATGCAAATGAGCCAAGAAAAGCAGCTTGAACAAAACTACAACTATACAGTTGTTCGGCAATTTACCTTAGTGACTATTCTCTGGGGTATTGTTGGTATGGCTGTAGGTGTTTTGATTGCCGCTCAATTAGTTTGGCCACAGCTAAACTTTGATACGCCGTGGTTGACGTACAGTCGCTTACGTCCTCTGCATACTAATGCGGTTATTTTTGCGTTTGGTACAAGTGCCCTCTTTGCAACATCTTATTATGTTGTTCAGCGTACTTGTCAAACTCGTCTATTTGGTGGTCCTCTTGTGCCCTTCACCTTTTGGGGATGGCAAGCCATTATTTTATCTGCAGCAATAACTTTACCTTTGGGTTATACCTCCGGTAAAGAATACGCGGAATTAGAATGGCCAATTGATATCGCCATTGCTCTTGTATGGGTATCTTATGCGATAGTGTTTTTTGGAACACTCGTCAAACGTAAGACGGCACATATCTATGTGGCAAACTGGTTCTTCGGAGCTTTTATCCTTACTGTTGCTGTATTACATATTGTAAATAGCATGGCAATCCCTGTTTCTATGGGTAAATCGTATTCAGTTTACGCTGGGGCGGTGGATGCTATGGTTCAGTGGTGGTACGGTCATAATGCGGTGGGTTTCCTGCTTACTGCCGGCTTCCTTGGTATGATGTATTACTTTGTACCAAAACAAGCTGAACGCCCTGTTTATTCATACCGTTTATCGATTGTTCACTTTTGGGCTTTGATCTCTCTTTACATTTGGGCTGGTCCGCACCATTTACACTACACTGCTCTGCCTGACTGGACTCAGTCACTTGGCATGGTGATGTCGTTGGTGTTGTTTGCTCCTTCATGGGGCGGGATGATTAACGGGATTATGACGTTATCTGGTGCTTGGCATAAACTGCGCTATGACCCAATCTTACGATTCCTCATCGTTTCATTGTCATTCTACGGAATGTCTACGTTTGAAGGACCAATGATGTCGATTAAGACAGTTAACGCACTGTCACACTACACCGACTGGACCATTGGTCACGTGCATTCTGGAGCTCTAGGCTGGGTTGCAATGGTGTCGATTGGTTCGGTATACCATTTAATCCCTCGCCTATTTAACCAAGAGCGTATGTACTCTGTTGGTCTAATCAATGCTCACTTCTGGTTAGCGACTATTGGTACGGTGCTCTACATCGTTGCGATGTGGATTTCAGGTGTTATGCAGGGCCTGATGTGGCGTGCTGTTAACTCTGACGGTACGTTAACGTACAGTTTTGTTGAGTCTGTCCAAGCCTCTTACCCATTCTATACCGTTCGATTCATTGGTGGATTTATCTTCTTAGCAGGTATGTTCCTGATGGCTTACAACACGTATAAAACGGTTTTTGCACCAGATAATAGCTTAAAAGCTATTCCTCAACCGGCATAAGGAGATGAAAGAATGAGTTCTAATAATCGCCATGAAATCATCGAACGTAATGTCGGTTTACTGGCTATTTTCATTATTTTTGCCATCAGTTGGGGAGCCTTGGTTGAAATCACGCCATTGATTTTCCAAAAGCAAACTACTGAGCCTGTTGAAAATCTTAAGCCCTACACTGCGCTGCAACTTGAAGGCCGTGATATCTATATTCGCGAAGGTTGTAACGTTTGCCATAGCCAAATGATTCGCCCATTCCGTTCCGAAACGGAGCGTTATGGTCATTATTCGGTGGCTGGTGAAAGTGTTTGGGAGCATCCATTTGTGTGGGGTTCGAAGCGGACTGGGCCTGATTTGGCTCGTGTTGGTGGTCGTTATTCTGATGAATGGCATCGAGTTCACTTGACTAATCCTCGCGAACTGGTTCCTGAATCAAACATGCCCGGTTTTCCTTGGCTAGCAAAAAATGTGTTGGACGGCAAGCTTACGCAAAGCAAACTTGAATTATTCCGTAATCAGTTTGGTGTGCCGTATACCGATGAACAAATCGCGAATGCAGCAAAAGATGTCGAAGGGAAATCAGAAATGGATGCAATCATTTCTTATCTTCAATCTCTTGGTCACGCAATGAAGTAAGGGGTAGTTATGGATATCGGTACTATTCACAGTATTTGGACCATAGTGCTGTTCGTCTGTTTTATAGGCGTAGTGTGGTGGGCCTATGGCAAAAACCGTAAAGCTCGTTTCGATGAAGCGGCTAACCTCATTTTTGCCGATGAACAGCCCAAATCCTCTAAGGAACAAGGAGTGACTAAACAATGACGACATTTTGGAGTCTATGGGTCATCATCATTACGGTGGGAACTTTGCTGGGCTGTGCGATTCTGCTCGTTTGGTGTTTAAAAGACAAAATGGGAGTAGAAGAAGGCTCGGATATGGGCCATGAATACGATGGTATTCGTGAGCTCAACAACCCTCTGCCTAAATGGTGGACCTATCTTTTTATTAGTACGTTTATTTTTGCCGCTATCTATCTGACCCTTTATCCCGGGTTAGGTAGTTTTAAAGGTGTACTTGGTTGGCAAAGTTCAGATCAAACCATTCGCTCTCTTGATGAGTCCAAAGCCTCGATTGCAAATGCGCAAAACAATAAAGTGTTAGTACAGTATGCAAAAGAGTTAGATGACGCAAACACCTACTTTGGTGAAGCATTTAAACGCTTAGCTTATACTGGCGGCGGTTCGGATTTACGCCCTATTCCTGAAATTGCAGCAGATTCTGATGCATTGAAGGTTGGTCAGCGTTTATTCTTACAAAACTGCTCTCAGTGTCATGGTTCTGACGCTCGTGGTCAAAAAGGCTTTCCGAATCTAACCGATAATGCTTGGTTATATGGTGGTGAACCAGAAGCGATTGTGACCACTATCCGACATGGTCGTATTGGACAAATGCCAGCTTGGAAAGATGTCCTCGGTGAGCAAGGTGTGAAGGAAGTGGTAAGTTATACCCTAAGCCTTTCTGGGCGTTCTGTGAACGTTCGAGAAGCGGAAGCAGGTAAAGCTCGCTTCGTCGTTTGCGCCGCTTGTCATGGTACTGATGGTAAAGGTAACCCTGCGTTTGGAGCACCTGATCTTACTGATAACGATTGGTTATTTGGTGACTCAAGAGCCGATGTTACTCAAACGGTCATGCATGGCCGATCAGGTGTTATGCCTGCTTGGAATGACATTCTCGGTGAAGATAAAGTTCAACTGGTTGCTGCTTACGTGTGGAGTTTAAGCAATACAGAGAACTAATTGCACAACAAAGGCAGCTCTTTATTAGGGCTGTCTTTCTTCTCTTTTTAATAAGCCTTCTTTATTTTGTTGTTGAGAACTTTTTTATGGTAACTCCTTGGTATAAACAATTCTGGCCGTGGTTTCTGATCATCTTACCGTTAACTGTGGTGATATGGACGATTGCAACGGTTATCGTCTTTTCTCAGAATTCAGTGTCATTGGTGACAGAGGATTACTACAAAAAAGGCAAAGGCATTAATATTGACCTATCAAAAATTAACGAAGCGAAAGCATTAAAGCTCAGCTCGGAAGTCTACTCTGAGGGTAATGATATTATCTTCAAATTTAATAAAGGTGAGCTTGAACACTACCCCGCGATTAAAATGATGTTTGCTCATCGGACACTGCCAGACCGTGATTTCACACAAATTGTCGCATCGGATGCACAAGGTATATATCGCATTACCCTGCCTGCCCCGTTACAAGGCCCTTGGTTCATCGAACTCACTCCTCACAATGAGGAGTGGTTAATCCAAGGTCGAGTAACGTTTCCAATGCCAACTTCTACTCAATTAATGAATTAAACTATGTGCAAAGCGTGTTACCACTGTGGTGAAGATGTACCAGCCAACACGGACTATAAAGTTGATATTCTAGGTGAAAGCAGAGATATGTGTTGTCCCGGTTGTGAAACCGTGGCTAAAACCATTGTAGAGAGTGGCCTAGTATCTTATTACCAATACCGAACGACCACTGCAGATAAAGTGGAGCTTGTGCCAGAGCAGCTCAAAGCACTCATTCATTATGATAATGATGATGTACAAGCAGAGTTCGTTCGTAACGACCACGAAACGTCCGAAGTGACGTTATCGTTAGAAGGTGTTTCCTGTGCGGCTTGTGCTTGGTTAATTGAAAAACAACTCTCTCATAAAAATGGGGTAATTTCGATAAGGGTCAATACCACTACCAACCGTGCTTTACTCAGTTGGGATAAGACACAAACACGACTCAGTGAATTACTCTCCACTATTCATAAATTAGGTTATAAGGCTGCCCCTTTTGAAGCAGACGCACATGAGGCAGCCTACCATCAATCAATGAAGCAATATCTTTATCGCTTGGGTATTGCAGGTCTAGCCACCATGCAAGTGATGATGCTTGCTGTGGCGCTCTATCTTGAGGTCTTCGGTGATCTTGATTCTGAGTTTCGCAATTATTTTCGTTGGGTTAGCTTGATCTTTGCAACCCCCGTACTTTTATACTCTGCCCTTCCCTTTTACCTCAATGCTTGGCGAAGCATTAGAGGCAGAACATTAGGTATGGATGTCCCTGTTTCTATCGCTCTTATTTTTGCGTATGTTGCTAGTCTGATAGCGACAGTGACCGAACAAGGCGAAGTCTTTTTTGAATCCATTTCAATGTTTACCTTTTTCTTACTGGTTGGACGATTTTTAGAGATGCGGGCGCGTAGAAAAGCCGCGGCGGCTAGCGGCAATTTACTGAAATTGATCCCTGCGGTTGCAACTACGTTGGATGGCCGTCAAGTGCCTGTAAAAACTCTAGCTCTTGGTGATCGAATTCGCGTGTTGCCTGGAGAACACGTCCCTGCTGATGGGCGAGTGTTGAATGGGCGTATTCATATTAATGAATCAATGTTGACCGGTGAATCAGTACCCGTTGTCAAAACAGTCGGTGATGCTGTTTTTGCTGGTACATTAAATGGCGATGAGTCTTTCGAGTTGGAAGTCACTACATCTAAAGCGGATTCCGTTATTTCCAATATTGTTAGACTGCAAGATGAAGCTCAAATGTCTAAGCCTAAGATTGCAGAAATTGCTGATATTGTCGCGAGATATTTTGTGGCTGTAATTTTGATTATTGCAGCAGCCACTTGGTTTTATTGGCACCAGACAAAACCTGAAGATGCATTTTGGATCATGTTAGCGGTCTTGGTGGCAACCTGCCCGTGCGCGCTTTCTCTTGCCACCCCCACAGCCATCACTTGCGCTACATCACGAATGGGTGACTTTGGTATTTTATTGAGAAAAAACCATGTCTTTGAAACACTTTGTAAAGTTAACCATTTGATTATTGATAAAACGGGAACGTTGACACGTGGTGATATCGAAATTAGTGACGTTGAGTTGCATGGTGATATAGACGAAAACCATTGTTTGGCGCTAGCCGCTGCTTTGGAGCATCATGCCAATCACCCCATTGCCAGAGCGTTTGCGCAATATCGTAATGACGAGTTTCGTGTTGAGCATGTGCAGAATATGATTGGGTCTGGTATTCAAGGTAAATATTTAGGCGGCGATGTTCGTATCGGCAGTGCCGAATTTGTTTTGAACGACATCAGTGACGATCGAGCAAATCGTATTTATCTGTCGCTCAACGGGCAACACATTGCGACCTTCACGTACCGCGATCCTATCCGTAGTGAAGCGAAACAATTTATCGATCGTTTTCATCAGGAAGGAATTAAGATCACGCTATTAACGGGGGATTCTCAAGTTAATGCCCAAAGTGTGGCCGCTGAAATGGATATCGATATTGTCGTATCGAATGCCAAACCAGAAGATAAACTGAGTTACTTAAAGTCGTTACCAGATGATGATATCACCATGATGATTGGCGATGGCATTAATGATGCGCCAACGCTTGCTGGTGCGCACTTATCAGTCGCTATGGGTGGTGGAACCGATGTCGCAAAAGCATCCGCTGATATGGTTTTACTTGGTGATAAACTCGACAGATTATTGGAAGCCAGAAGCTTAGCGTTAAAAGCTCGCAAAATCATTCGGGAAAATTTAGCGTGGTCACTTGGATACAATATTATTGTTTTGCCACTCGCCGTTGCAGGGCTGGTTGCTCCTTACATTGCCGTCGTGGGCATGTCGGCGAGTTCGATTATTGTGGTATCTAATTCTCTTCGACTACTCAAAAAGAGGGATAAGTAGATGGAAAGTCTTTATATATTGATCCCCATAGCGATCGTTTTGGTTACGATCGCCGTCATCATCTTTTTATGGGCAGTAAAGAGCGAACAGTTTGAAGATTTAGAACGCCAAGGACACAATATTTTGTTTGATGAAGATGAACTTACCTCATCAAAAGAAGAGAAAAAATGACCGCAGATTGGATTGGTGCTTTTTTTATCGGTTTACTTGGAGCTGGCCACTGTATGGGAATGTGTGGCGGAATTGCTTCTCTTTTGACCTTAGGTGAAAAACGCAGTGATCGACTCCCAATACTGCTTGTTTTTTACAACCTTGGGCGTATTGCCAGCTATATGTTGTTTGGCGGTTTATTAGGAGGCCTCGCCGCCTCGCTATCCGAATTCTCTACACTTAATCATGCGTTGATTTGGTTGAGGCTCATTGCGGCAGGCCTAATGATTGTACTTGGATTATATGTTGGGCGTTGGTGGTTTGGTCTGTTGAAGCTGGAGAAGGTTGGGCAAAAAATCTGGAGTTTTATTTCGCCTTTTGGGCAATCATTGCTCCCGCTTAGGAAAACGTGGTTCGCTCTCCCTTTTGGGTTTATCTGGGGATGGTTACCTTGTGGGCTAGTTTACTCGGTACTGACTTGGTCTGTGGTGTCCGGTAGTGCGCTGTCTGGGGCACTGGTTATGGCCTCTTTTGGTTTGGGAACCTTACCTGCGATGCTTCTTGTTGGTTACGGAGCGACCCGTTTGAAGAACATTCAACAATCATTCATATTTCGTCATTTTGCTGCGATTTTTATCATACTCTATGGTCTATACACGGGTTATGGAGCAGTGAGTATTTTATCATCTACGTGGTAGCTGTCTGATTTATGGCATCTTTTTTCGCTATCCTTTAGGGGTAATGGGTGCTAAAATATTGATGTACATCAAAAAGTGAAAGGTTGTTATGATTTCTGATAAGCCAGCGGCAAAGCGCATTCAATCTGGTGGTTGTGCAATTCACTGTCAAGATTGCAGCATTAGCCAGCTTTGTATTCCTTTTACTCTCAATGAATCTGAACTTGATCAACTTGATCAAATTATTGAGCGTAAAAAACCTATCCAAAAGGGCCAAGAGCTATTTAAAGCTGGTGACGACCTTAAGTCTCTCTACGCTATTCGCTCAGGTACAATTAAAAGTTATACCATTACTGAGCAAGGTGATGAACAAATCACTGCGTTTCATTTAGCGGGTGATTTAGTTGGTTTTGACGCGATCACTGATGATTCTCATCCTAGCTTTGCTCAGGCTCTAGAAACATCAATGGTATGCGAAATACCCTACGAAATTCTTGATGATCTTTCGGGTAAAATGCCTAAGTTACGTCAGCAAATTATGCGCTTGATGAGTAATGAAATTAAGGGTGACCAAGAGATGATTCTTCTGCTATCTAAAAAGAATGCAGAAGAAAGATTGGCGGCTTTTCTTTATAACTTGTCGACTCGTTTCTCTCAGCGCGGCTTTAGCCCTAGAGAGTTTCGTCTGACAATGACTCGTGGTGATATCGGTAATTACCTTGGTCTCACTGTTGAAACGATCAGTCGTCTACTCGGCCGTTTTCAGAAGTCTGAAATCCTTAGCGTTAAAGGCAAATACATCACAATCCTTGACCATGACCAACTGATGGAACTGGCAGGCGTATCTAAAGAAACTAAGTAACTTCAATGAGGTAGCTCTTAAATGAGCTACGTCATACTTCTGTTAAAAACTCTCTTTTTTTCTAAAATTCTCGCTGGTTATGAGCTAAAGTAACTCTAACGCCCTCCTCCATAATTAAGGAGTCGATATGAGTATTTATAGCAAGATTCTGGTAGTTGCTGACATCAACCACGATGAACAACCCGCCCTTGCCAGAGCCATACAGTTAGCGCAGCAAAGCACGTCTTCTAGCCACATTACATTTTTTCTATCTATTTATGATTTCTCTTATGACATGACGTCGATGCTCTCTGTTGATGAGCGTGATGCTATGCGACGTGGTGTTATCCATCAGCGCGAGCAATGGATGAGGAAAGTAGCTGAACCGTATATTGATAGTTCGATCCAATTTGAAGTGAAAGTGGTGTGGCATAACCGCCCTTATGAAGCGATTATTGCTGAGATATTTTACGGAGAACATGACATTCTGATCAAAGGGACGCGTAAGCATGATGTCCTGGAATCCGTTATTTTTACACCGACAGATTGGCACTTATTGCGTAAATGCCCAACTCCAGTGCTATTGGTTAAAAATTCAGATTGGCCACAGAATGCGAATATAATCGCTTCGGTACATGTGGGGTCAGAAAATCCGGCTCATATTGATTTAAATGATTGCATGGTTGAACAACTAAAAAGCCTCACCACTCGTTTAGGTGCGACGCCTTATCTGGTGAATTCATACCCTATTACGCCTGCGAATATTACCATTGAGTTGCCCGAGTTTGATCCAATGACCTACACTGATGCTGTTCGTGGTCACCACTTGATGGCAATGAAAGCATTGCGACAAAAGCATGGTATAGATGAATCGCAAACACTTGTAGAGCAAGGCTTGCCTGAAGACGTCATTCCTCAAGCAGCTGAAAAACTCAATGCGGCGATGGTTATTCTTGGTACGACCGGGCGTACAGGGTTATCGGCAGTATTTATTGGCAACACGGCAGAACAAGTCATTGATAAAATTAACTGTGATGTTTTAGCATTAAAGCCGCATGGCTACGTGAGCCCTTTAGATCCTAAAACCTCTATTTAAAATGGCCCGATCTATCATCGATCCCCCTTGTCATAGACGAGGGGGATTTTTTATCTTCCTTACTTGTTAGATCTGGCATCTGCGCTATTTATCCGTATCATACGCACTCTATTTTGTTTTAAAGATTAAAGACCAGACACTGATGACTGAGCAAATTCAAGAGCGCACCAAAGCTCAACAATATAATTTCAATAAACTTCAGAAGCGTATCCGTCGTAATACGGGTCAAGCCATTGCTGACTTTAATATGATTGAAGATGGCGACCGTATTATGGTATGTCTTTCTGGCGGTAAAGATAGCTTTACCATGCTGGATATTCTGATGAGCCTTCAGAAAAGTGCCCCTGTTAGCTTTGAGCTTATTGCCGTGAATCTTGATCAAAAACAGCCCGGATTTCCTGAACACATTCTGCCGCAGTACTTAGAGCAACTAGGCGTTGAATATAAAATTGTCGAAGAAGACACGTATTCTATTGTTCAAGATAAGATCCCTGAAGGGAAAACCACCTGCTCACTTTGTTCACGCTTACGCCGCGGTATTTTGTACCGTACAGCCAAAGAACTCGGTGCGACGAAAATTGCGTTAGGCCATCACCGTGATGACATTCTAGAAACGCTATTTTTGAACATGTTTTATGGTGGAAAGATCAAAGGAATGCCACCTAAACTTGTGTCTGATAACGGTGAACATGTGGTAATTCGCCCTCTAGCCTACTGTCGTGAAAAAGACATTATCAAATATGCGAACATGCGAGAGTATCCGATTATTCCATGTAATCTATGTGGCTCTCAGCCAAACATGCAACGTCAAAACATTAAGCAAATGCTAAATGGCTGGGATAAACAGTTCCCTGGGCGCATCGAGACCATGTTTAGTGCAATGCAAAATGTAGTGCCTAGCCATTTGGCTGATTTCAAGTTGTTTGACTTTAAGTCGATTAACCGTGATTCAGGCGTTATTAATGGCGGCGACATTGGTTTTGATAAAGAAGAGATGCCAATCCTAGCGCTCGAAGATGAGGATAGCGTGATGGAGTTTGATCCTAGTTTGAAGTTGGATGTCACCAATCTTTGATATTCCTACAAAGATAAAACGAGTAAGGGCTGCGAATGCAGCCCTATTGATATTAGCCCAACATGTCTAATGTTTCGCTTTGGGAAGATAAGGTAACACGCGAACCGTTTCTTGTGGCAACTGCATCGATCCACCTTCACCCAGCTGACTGAGCTCCACTTGGGCTTTGCCATCTTCTATGTTAATGGTTTCGCCGTTACTCAACTGAATGAGCGAATTCAAATTATTGGCAAATTCGAGTGTGACACCAGAAACATCGGGTGTGAACCAACTCGCAAACATCCCGCCGAGCTCTTCCAGTAATTTTTGCATCTGAGGTAATAAGATGGCGACCTGCTGGTAAGATATTTCTCCTTTGAACTGCTCTTTTGCCATAACAACAGTCGAAAAGTCACAACGCATATCTTGAGGAGTATCGACAAACACTAACGGATTCGCTTGCCGTAAATGCTCGTCTAAAGGAAGTAGTAGCTCGTGGTTGCTACTGACTTTCAACGCTTCATAGTGCTTTTCTTTTTCCATCCAAGCCTTCTCTATTGGGCAGAGCTGCTTGGTATTGGCATTAAGGAAATAATAAGCGACTTTGACATTAGGGTACTCTTCTTTCACGTTATTTTTCATTGCTGAAAACAACTTGGAGTATGTAAACATATACTCTTGAGCGTTAACGGGAAATGAGTTAGCAAGGCATAGCGTTGTCAGTAATAAGGTAAGTGTTCTTTTTTTCATTATTATTCTGTCCAGAAAGGCTGATTGTGACGCATCATAGATTGAAGATCTTGCACATAAGCTTCTCCGCGCTCTGAGTATTTCAGTAAGCCATTGGTCATCTCCATGGCACTGTCGGCACTCAATAAATCGGCATTATTTTTTCTTAATCGAAAACGAATCTCTCGTAAATCATGATAAGCGGAGTTGCGGTTAACATTCATGAAGTAACTGTGGATTGACTCTTGAACAGAACCAAAACTCGCCACTTCGTGAGTCATACCTTCCACGCGTTGCAAAGGTACCAACCCACACCCTACACTGTAACACCATTGACCGAAATAGTTGTTTCCTTCCGTTGCAAAGCGAGAGGTTCCCCAAGCCGATTCATTCGCTGCCTGGGTCAAGACTAACGCTTCGGGTAAAACGTCAACTCGATGCAGCATGTTTTCTAGCCATGCGCTAGTGATGTCTTCTGCAGGAATCGGTACTTCATATCGCTTAGAGAGTTTTTGCGCCTCACTATAGTCACTTTTGGCTATCTGATTGCTTAGATGATGTTGTGCAATCCTCTCTAATATTTCACGCTCTCGCAAAACACGTAAATTTTCCCAAGCTATCCCTGGTTTTAAGAAAGAAAAAAAAGCATGCTTTTTCTCATTCACATCATCGATGGCTGAGAAGTCAGGCGCTTTGCCAATAGCTCTTGCACCTTGCAAAGATGGAATGTCGCTTTTGTAAGTCGTCTCAGTTGAGGTTTGCTTGACGTAATAAACGCTGCAGCTCACAACCACGAGCGAGATGGCGGTAAGTAAGATTATTTTACGCATTGAACACCTGAGAATTTGGATTATTGTCGGATTGATTAGTCGCTATGATCTTTAGTTTGATGCCAAACATATTGCGATAAATAATCCCTTTAGCATGGAAGAAGAAAGGTAATACAAAAATGAAACCTATCCCATAAAAGAGCGCGGCGGCAACGAACATCAGCATGATCACGGAATAAATCACGGCAATAGGAACGATTTTTTTATTGACTGCGCGTAAGGATAATAGCAGTGATTGCATAGGTGGAACCCGTTTTTCGCAGATCAATAAGATGGATTGGCTAAACGCAATACTCAAATACATTGATAGCAATGGGAAAATCATTCCTGCTACACCTTGCAGTAATAAGCTGAATAGCGTTGCTAAAATCACTGGGATGGTGAACTGTAATCCCTTACCTATATGTCTTGGCTGTGTTCTTAACCCAGCGACATGACTCATCGCCATCAAGCTCACGCCAGCATAAATAGGTGCACTAACGACCTCATAGCTAAAATTAGCCACAAAAATAGCTTGCACAATATTGCCTGTGAAAGCTTCTGGTGTTTCTAACGCATCCAAGATTAGTGATGGATCACCCAGTTGCAATTTTAAAGCAATATAGAAGATCGCAAGCTGCACAAATAAAAGAATCACGATGGAAGGAGAAAAGGAGATAAATTGCTTGATCGTACAATCCCATGCCTCTTTGAGCACGGCGTTGACGTTTAGCTCGTAATCTCCCTTGAGCGCATGCTCTACACTACCACCTAAATTGAAATCTTTTTCAATATCATTATTCATAAAATGTCCTAGGCAACGGAAAAGCAAGTTGCCTGTATTTGGGTCACAAAGTTATTGTCATTATACTGCAATACACTCTAGTCCAAAATCAGAAGCCTAATCTGATCTTGCATTATTATGTGTTTGGTTGATAATTAACCACTTGAAAGCATTGAACAGTTAGTTAGTTCTGTATGGTAATCAATCTTTACTGCTACCTACAAAACTTTTTCTGTATCAATATAAGAAAACGCTTTGAATTCACTCTTTTGGTGATTATGATGCGCGCCTCAATTGTGTATAGCGACAGGTCGTAAGATAGGCATCCCTATAGACCAAGGTGGGAGAAAAACAGACGTTGAACGTAAAAAAATCAGTAGGAAAACCAGTAGTTCGTCTTTCTGGTATCAGTAAAAGTTTCGATGGTAAGGAAATCATTGGCAACCTAAACCTTGATGTTAATCATGGCGAATTCTTAACGATACTTGGTCCTTCTGGCTGTGGTAAAACAACAGTACTAAGAATGATTGCAGGTTTTGAAACCGCAGATCAAGGTTCAATTACTCTTGATAATCAAGATGTTACAAAAGTTCCTGCTGAACAGAGACACGTTAACACCGTCTTTCAAAGCTATGCACTTTTCCCACATATGACAGTATTTGAAAATGTCGCGTTTGGTTTGCGTATGCAAAAAGTGCCAACGGCGGACATTGAACCCCGTGTGATGGAAGCACTGCGGATGGTACGTCTCGACGCGATGGCCCAGCGTAAACCAAGTCAACTTTCTGGTGGTCAACAACAACGTATCGCGATCGCGCGTGCCGTTGTTAATAAACCTAAGGTTCTGTTGCTAGACGAATCTTTATCCGCGCTTGACTATAAACTTCGTAAGCAGATGCAAATGGAGCTTAAGCAGCTTCAACGTCAGCTTGGGATCACCTTTATCTTCGTTACACACGATCAAGAAGAAGCTTTATCAATGTCGGATCGCATTATTGTTATGCGTGAAGGGAAAATTGAGCAAGATGGCTCTCCACGTGAAATTTACGAAGACCCTAAAAACCTATTTGTTGCCCGCTTCATCGGTGAGATCAACGTATTTAATGCTGAAACGATCGAACGAATTGACGATAAGCGTATTCGTGCACATATCGAAGGTGTTGAAGCGGTGGTTTACCACGATCAAAATGTACAACCCGGACACAAACTACAAGTTTTGCTGCGTCCTGAAGATCTTCGCATCGAAGAGATTAAAGAGTCAGAAGAAAAAGGCATTGTTGGACACGTGACAGAACGTACCTACAAAGGCATGACTCTAGAATCTGTAGTCGAATTGGAAGAATCAGGCATGCGCGTGACGGTTAGCGAATTCTTTAACGAAGATGATCCTGATGTGGACCATTCTCTCGGTCAGAAAGTCGCTATCACTTGGGTTGAAAGCTGGGAGGTAGTACTCGATGATGAGCAAGAAGCTTAATCTTCAAAATGCTATTATCACATTGATTGTTGGGTGGTTAGTGCTGTTTGTGCTAATCCCTAACGTTATGATAATTGGTACTAGCTTTTTGACTCGCGATGAAGCCAACTTAATTGAAATGACCTTCACGCTTGATAACTATACACGCTTATTGGATCCACTTTACGCCAAAGTGCTCATGCACTCTTTCTATATGGCAATTGTGGCTACCCTTCTCTGCTTGGTTATTGGTTATCCATTTGCTTACATTGTCGCAAAAATGCCACAAAAATGGCGTCCAATTATGCTGTTTTTGGTGATTGTTCCTTTTTGGACGAACTCTCTTATCCGTACCTACGGATTAAAAATAGTGCTGGGTACGCAAGGCATCCTAAACCAAGCTTTAATGGCTTTAGACATCATAGACAAACCACTGCGTATTATGTACACCGAGACAGCGGTAATGATTGGCTTGGTTTACATCTTGCTGCCTTTTATGATTCTTCCGCTCTATTCTGCTATTGAAAAATTGGACGATACCTACATTGAAGCCGCGCGAGATCTAGGGGCAAATAAGCTTCAAACTTTGCTGAAGGTAGTATTGCCATTGACCATGCCGGGTATCATCGGGGGCTGCTTGTTGGTGTTACTGCCAGCATTAGGTATGTTCTATATTGCTGACTTACTCGGTGGCGCGAAAAACCTGCTGATTGGTAACGTGATTAAGAGCCAAGTATTGAATGCTCGTGATTGGCCATTTGGCGCCGCGACCAGCATTGCCTTGACTCTGGCGATGGCTGTAATGCTTTATGCATACTATCGTGCTGGTAAGTTATTGAATAAGAAAGTGGAGCTAGACTAATGGGCAAAACAGTTAGATTTAGCTTTATGAGTTTAGTGTATGTATTTCTATACCTACCGATCATAGTGCTGATTGTAAATTCATTTAATGACAACAAATTTGGTATTAAATGGGGCGGTTTCACTACTAAGTGGTACCACGCGCTAGTTGCAAACGACAGCTTAGTTCAGGCCGCATGGCACTCGCTGAATGTAGCGGTTTTTTCAGCCACAGCAGCGACGCTGATTGGCAGTTTAACTGCTGTAGCTCTTTTTCGTTATCAATTTAAAGGTAAACGTGCAGTTAATGGTATGTTGTTTGTTGTGATGATGTCCCCAGATATTGTCATGGCAATTTCGCTACTTGCGCTATTCTTAGTGTTAGGTGCTCAGCTAGGTTTTCTTACTTTGTTGATTGCACACATTACATTCTGCTTACCTTTCGTTGTTGTGACTGTTTACAGTCGCCTCAACGGATTTGATGTAAAGATGCTCGAAGCTGCCAAAGATCTCGGTGCTGGCGAGTGGGTGATTTTGACCAAAATCATTTTGCCATTAGCGAAACCGGCAGTTGCGGCTGGTTGGTTGCTGAGTTTCACACTGTCATTAGATGATGTGATCATTAGCTCGTTTGTAACCGGCCCTACTTACGAGATTTTACCATTGAAGATTTATTCTATGGTTAAAGTTGGCATTTCCCCAGAAGTTAACGCTCTGGCGACCGTGATGTTAGTTGTCTCATTGGCTCTAGTAATCACATCACAGTTGTTAGCAAGGGAAAAAGTGAAGTAGAATCGACATCTTGTAATACATTACGCGAAACAGAATGACAAATCGTCATTCTGTTTTTCTATCTAACGCCTAAAAATAGGCAACGTTTGGTTTGGAGCTAACGTCAATGAAAAAATGGGCTACTCTATTAGCTGGTAGTGCATGTGCGCTTTCTTTGTTCTCTGGAGCAGTAACAGCGGATGAAAACAAGGAACTAGTATTCATGAACTGGGGGCCGTACATTAACAGTGGTCTTCTGGAGCAGTTTACTAAAGAGACCGGCATCAAAGTGATTTATTCAACTTATGAGTCGAATGAAACTTTGTATGCAAAGCTAAAAACACACAACCAAGGTTATGATCTTGTTGTTCCATCCACCTACTTCGTTTCTAAAATGCGCGATGAAGGTATGTTACAAAAGATTGATAAGTCCAAATTAAGCAACTTTAAAAACCTTGATAACAACTATTTGAATAAACCTTACGATCCAAATAATGATTATTCAATTCCACACGTGGTTGCTATCACTGGGCTTGCGGTTAATACCGATATGTATGATCCCAATGATTTCCAAAGCTGGGGTGACCTATGGAACCCAGAGTTGAAAGGCCAGCTAATGTTGATGGATGATACTCGTGAGGTATTCCACATTGCCCTTCGTAAGTTAGGTTACTCAGGTAACACTACGGATGAAAAGCAAATTGATGAGGCCTACGCTGAGCTGCAAAAACTAATGCCTAATGTATTGGTATTTAACTCAGATAACCCTGCCGCTCCTTACCTCTCTGGTGAAGTTGGCTTAGGTATGCTGTGGAATGGCTCTGCAGCAGCTGCGCAAAAAGAAGGCTTGCCAATTAAGCTTGTTTTCCCTAAAGAAGGCGGTATCGGTTGGGTTGACAACTTTGCTATCAGTTCTGGTGCCAAAAACGTAGAAGCCGCACATATGATGATCGACTTCTTGCTACGTCCAGAAATTGCAGAACAAATTTCTCGCGACACGGGTTATTTAACTGGCGTGAAAGCGTCTAATGAGAAATTTAAAGACAGCCCTGCTCTTTTCCCATCTCAAGATGATTTAGATCGTGTTGAATGGCAATCTGCCGTTGGTGAAAAAACTGTGCAGTATGAAGATTACTTTATGAAGTTAAAAGCGGGTCAATAATTCCGCAAAAAGTATGAAATAGGCAGCACTAGCTGCCTATTTTCGTTAAAACTGGTATACTTTGCACTTTCGTATCACGCACCCTTGCCTAGTTAAGCTTTGGCACCGACTAAAATGGAAACGTAATGAAAAGCACACTGTATGCTGGCGCTATTTGCGCAGCAACTCTATTCACTACGCCTGCAATGGCTGCAGATCAAGAGCTTTATTTTTACAACTGGTCTGAATATATCCCCCACGACGTTCTCGAAGATTTCACCAAAGAGACAGGAATTAAAGTCATTTACTCAACCTATGAGTCTAATGAAAGCATGTATGCCAAGTTAAAGACTCAAGGTTCCGGTTACGATCTTGTCGTGCCATCCACCTACTTTGTTTCTAAAATGCGTAAAGAAGGCATGCTGCAGGAGATTGACCACGCTAAGCTTTCTCATTTTGCTGATCTTGATTCTAACTATCTCAATAAATCGTTCGACCCAAACAACAAATTTTCTATCCCTTATATCTGGGGCGCAACGGGGATTGGTATTAATACCGATATGCTTGATAAATCACTGATCAAAAACTGGGGCGACTTATGGGATGCCAAATGGGAAGGTCAGTTGATGATGATGGACGATGCTCGTGAGGTGTTCCATATTGCACTGAGTAAGCTTGGTTACTCACCTAATACGACGGATCCTGACGAAATTAAAGCGGCCTATGAAGAGCTTAAAAAACTGATTCCAAACGTGTT
This sequence comes from Vibrio sp. RM-69-4, assembly GCF_024743775.1. Lineage (NCBI taxonomy): Bacteria > Pseudomonadati > Pseudomonadota > Gammaproteobacteria > Vibrionales > Vibrionaceae > Vibrio > Vibrio sp. RM-69-4. The sequence goes on along the minus strand of NZ_JAMQXI010000076.1, from coordinate 1,028,945 downwards.
AGTGTTCAACTCCGACTTTCCGGCAAACCCTTTTTTAGCGGGTGAAGTTTCTTTAGGTATGTTATGGAATGGCTCGGCGTATATGGCCCGCCAAGAAGGCGCTTCAATTGACATTATTTGGCCAGAAAAAGGCGCGATTTTCTGGATGGATAGCATATCCATTCCGGCTGGGGCCAAAAACGTTGATGCGGCTCATAAGATGATTGATTTCTTATTGCGTCCTGAGAATGCAGCAAAAATCGCATTAGAAATTGGTTACCCAACTCCCGTTAAAACAGCCTATTCACTGTTACCCAAATCTTTCGCCAATGATCCTAATATCTTCCCTCCACAATCTGTGATGGACAGCGGGTTTTGGCAAGATGAGGTGGGAGAAGCGAATGTGTTGTACGACGAATACTTCCAGAAGCTCAAAGTAAATAATTGATCATATTCAATGTTTAGATAACACGCCTACTCTAGGCGTGTTTCTTTTTTGGCATTTCTAACCCTAATATCTCTTCCACTAACCGCGGAACTTCAATACTGGCTTTACCGTAACGTTTTTCCTCAAACTCACTTTCAACGGCACTCGGTTCTAAGTTGATCTCAATGGTGTGTGCGCCATGCATTCTGGCATCATGAACAAAGCCTGCAGCAGGATAAACAACGCCCGATGTACCGATAGAGATAAAAAGATCAGCCGTCTCGAGTGCTGAATAAATATCGCCCATGCGCAGTGGCATTTCGCCAAACCAAACAATATGAGGTCGCATTTGAGCTGGTATTTGACAGCAATGACAAAGCTCTCCGCTCAGAATGTCGTCTTTATGCTCTATTACTTGGTTAGAAACGCTGCAGCGTGCTTTAAGCAGCTCACCGTGCATATGAATCACCTGTTTGCTACCACCCCGCTCATGAAGGTTATCAATATTCTGCGTAATAATCGTTACGTTTCCCTCTAGCTCTTGCTCTAATTTACCAAGCGCGATGTGGGCGGCATTAGGTTGTATTGATTCAGATTGGAGTTTTCGACGACGCTGATTATAGAAATCCTGTACGAGATCGGGATCACGTGCGAAACCTTCAGGGGTCGCGACATCCTCTATTTTATGGTTTTCCCATAACCCATCTTGAGCACGAAATGTTTTGATGCCTGATTCCGCTGAAATGCCTGCCCCCGTGAGGATCACGATATTCTTGTAAGGGAAATTCATACTATGTCCTTATTGCACGCTTTTTTGCTAGCTTAGCACCGATGCAATAACAACAGTAGTTTTGAGGGTTAGACCATAGTATAAAATGGCCATTGATTGCTTATTTTCTGTGACATAAACCGAGCTATGAAATAGACCGAAGTACCCCGCGACTTCGGTCTATATGTAATCAATCTTCGTTAATGGCGGAGATTTTATGGATAGCCAAATCCGCGCCGTTAAATTCGTCTTCTTCAGATAAACGCAATCCAGTCAATACATTGAGAGAGCCATAAACGATTGCGGCACCCAATACTGCCACTGAAATACCCAATAAGGTTCCTAGTAGTTGAACGGCGAGGCTGACACCACCTAGGCCGCCGAGTGATGATTGGCCAAAAATACCAGCGGCAATCCCACCCCATGCGCCGCAAACACCATGTAATGGCCATACACCTAATACATCGTCTATTCTCGTTCGGTTTTGTAGTTGAGTGAACAACCAAACAAATAAAGCACCCGCTACCACTCCCGTCACTAAGGCACCCAGTGGGTGCATCAAGTCCGATCCTGCACACACCGCGACTAATCCCGCTAGAGGACCATTGTGGATAAAGCCAGGGTCATTTTTTCCGACAATTAACGCTGCTAAAATACCACCAGTCATGGCCATTAAAGAGTTCATCGCGACTAATCCACTAATTCCATTTAATGTTTGCGCTGACATGACGTTAAAACCAAACCAGCCCACACAAAGAATCCACGCGCCCAATGCTAGGAACGGAATGTTGGATGGAGCAAAGTTGGTGTGCTTTCCTGCACGTACTCTTCCCTTACGCATTCCTAGAAACATGACAGCGATGAGTGCAATCCATCCGCCGACCGCATGCACGACCACCGAACCAGCGAAATCGTGAAAAGCAGCACCGAATTGAGCTTCAAACCAGCTTTGCACGCCATAATTGCCATTCCAAATCATTCCCTCAAACAGCGGATAAACAAACCCGACGGTGAAAAAAGTAGCAATGAGAATGGGGTAAAACCGAGCGCGCTCGGCAATGCCTCCAGAAACGATAGCAGGAATAGCGGCGGCAAACGTCAATAGAAAAAAGAACTTAACTAGATGATAGCCGTTCCCTTGGGCAAGGGTTTGTGCATCAGCAAAGAAATGAGCGCCGTAGGCTATCCAGTAACCGATAAAAAAATAGGCGATCGTAGAAATACCGAAATCGGCGAGAATTTTTACCAGCGCGTTCACTTGGTTCTTTTTACGCACAGTCCCCACCTCAAGAAAGGCAAATCCGGCGTGCATTAAAAACACCATGATTGCTCCGAGCAGCAAAAATAGCGTATCAGAACTTTGAGTCAGGGCTTGTACGGCACCTTGAACCTGACTTACGGTTTGAGTCATCTTAGTGATTCTCCATTGAAATGTTGTGCACCAATCCTGTGCTACTTGATTATTTTCTCACCAATATAGTGAGTTATTGGTATTGAACAGCCTTAAAGCAAAATACATTCCAAAATAAACAAATGAATCAATAACTTTTCAATATCAAATAACTTATTGAAATAGAGTGAATTATATAAATATCAAGGGAGTTGTTGCATGATGGAAGAATGAACGCATTCATAAGAAGCGCACCAAATTGGAACGTGTGCTCCATTTTAATGCACTCTATTTTTTGGCTCGTTCCAGATTGCAGGCATTAAAAAGGCCTCCCGCAGGAAGCCTTTTCTTAAGAGTAAACCGTGGATTAGTTTACGCCACGAGATTTCAAGAATTCAGCATAAGTGCCTTTGAAATCGGTCAGTTTGTTATCACGAATTTCAATGATGCGCGTTGCCAGTGAGTCCACAAATACGCGGTCGTGAGATACGAAGAACAGAGTCCCTTTGTAGTTCTCCAACGCCGTGTTGAGCGATTCGATCGATTCCATGTCCATGTGGTTGGTTGGCTCATCCATCAACAGCATGTTTGGCTTATGCATCATGATCTTACCAAGCAACATACGACCTTGTTCACCACCAGAGATGACCTTAACAGATTTCTTGATGTCATCTTGGCCAAACAACATGCGCCCTAAGAAGCTGCGGATCACTTGCTCGTCATCCCCTTCTTGACGCCATTGGCTCATCCAGTCAAACAGGTTCATATCTTCGGCAAAATCGTGCGCGTGATCTTGAGCGTAGTAACCAATGTTCGCGTTTTCAGACCATTTATAGCTGCCGCTACGAGGCTCAAGTACACCCGCTAAGGTGTTAAGCAGTGTCGTTTTACCGACGCCGTTTTCACCAATGATCGCTACGCGTTCGCCCACTTCAAAAATGGCGTTGAAGTTACTGAACAGATCGTTTTCAAAACCTTGGCTAAGGTTTTCAACTTCTAACGCGTTACGGAACAACTCTTTCGATTGTTCAAAACGAATGAAAGGGTTTTGGCGGCTAGACGCTTTAACTTCGTCCAATTGGATCTTGTCAATCTGCTTAGCTCGTGACGTCGCCTGCTTCGCTTTAGATGCGTTCGCAGAAAAGCGTGCAACGAAAGTTTGCAGTTCAGCAATCTGTGCTTTCTTCTTGGCATTATCAGAGAGCAGACGCGCACGCGCTTGCGATGCCGCTGTCATGTACTCGTCATAGTTACCCGCGTACAGACGCAGTTCACCGTAATCCAAGTCAGCCATATGTGTACATACGCTGTTTAAGAAGTGACGGTCGTGCGAGATGATGATCATGGTGCAGTTACGTTGGTTTAGCGTATCTTCTAGCCAGCGAATGGTATCCATATCCAAGTTGTTGGTTGGTTCGTCAAGCAGCATGATGTGTGGTTCAGCAAACAAAACTTGCGCCAGTAGCACACGCAGTTTCCAACCTGGTGCCACTTCGCTCATCAAACCAAAGTGCTGTTCAAGAGGAATGCCTACCGCAAGCAACAATTCACCGGCTTTAGACTCGGCCATGTAGCCGTCCATTTCCGCGAATTCAGTTTCGAGATCCGCAACCTTCATGCCATCTTCTTCGGTCATTTCAGGCAGAGAATAGATACGGTCACGTTCTTGCTTAACTTTCCACAACTCTTTGTGGCCCATGATTACCGTGTCGATAACCGTGAACTCTTCGTAAGCGAATTGATCCTGATTTAGTTTCGCCACACGTTCGTTAGGATCATAGCTAACGTTACCACTCGAAGGTTCAAGCTCTCCGCTTAGAATCTTCATAAATGTTGACTTACCACAACCGTTAGCGCCAATCAGGCCATAGCGATTACCTTCGCCAAACTTAACGGAAATGTTTTCAAACAGAGGCTTTGCGCCAAATTGTTGAGTGATATTCGCGGTGGAGATCAAAACCAGTACCTTAATAAATGTGAATTGTATAAAAAACTGCGCAACGTTACTTGTTCAAGGCTCGAACTGCAAGCGATGTTTTTGTTTCACTGCCCTCGTAGTGCGAGTAACTCGCTCATTTAATGCCTACCTGCCACTGATCATAAGTTTCGAGAGAGCAATCACATCCCCTGCGCTGGTTTTTGATACTTATTGATACATCTGCGACTATCACTGCAAACCTATAGGATACCCGTATGATTTCAGTTGCTTTGGTGGATGACCACCTCATGGTTCGCTCTGGTTTTGCACAACTGTTATCGGTTGAACCAGACATTCATGTCCACAGTGAGTATGGTAGCGCGCGCGAAGCATTTCGTGCGCTGGTGAACGCTTCTATCGATGTGGCAGTTATCGACATTTCAATGCCCGACGAAAGTGGGCTTGTGTTGTTAGAGAAACTGCGCCGCGCTCAGCCGGACTTTAAAGCCATCATTCTCTCTATTTATGATTCAGCGTCCTTTGTCAGTAAAGCGTTAGAAGCTGGCGCTTGTGGTTATTTATCAAAACGTTGTGGGCCTGGAGAGTTAGTGAGCGCCATTCGTACCGTGGCTAATGGTGATCGCTATTTGTGTGCCGATGCCTTAATTAACCTAAGCAATGCTTCAGGTACGCCATCTGTCCTTGAAGGGTTAACTAAACGCGAAAGAGAGGTGTTTAATCACCTGATTTTAGGCAAAGACGTCAAAGAGATTGGTTACGATTTATCAATTAGCCACAAAACGATTCACGTGCATCGGGCAAATATTTTAAGCAAACTGGGGCTTACCAACAATGTGGATCTCATCCGCTTTGCTATTACTCACCAACTGTTGGTTAACGAGACGTTATAGAAGCGACTATGCATTTTCATCATCGATTTTCTGAAGCTTTACCTCGGTTGTCTCTCTCCTCTGGCTTTAGCTATGCATTTGCATGCGTTTTGTATTCAATTGGTTGGTTTTGTTTATGGAACATCAGCCGCTACTTAACTCCTGATTTATTGCTGGCTGGTCTGTTTTTGCCCACAGGCTTAAAGCTGGCCACACTCGCTCTTGCACCACGTCGTTTTTGGCTTGGGATCACTTTATGCGAAATGGCTATAGTGGCGTTGCTCGGGCATGTGTTGGCTATCGCTGCTCATGAATATCTATTACTGCTGTTTGCATTGATCGCTTATTGGCTGGCGATTGCCTTTCAATCTCTCTGGACATCACTACACGTTTATTGGAAAAAACTGTTGGCGCTTACCGGGTTGACGGTCGTTTACGGCATCTTATGTGGAAGCTCGGTTTTGCTGTTGGTCAAACCGCTCAACCTCGAACTGCATTACGTGGCACAAGCGACCGTTTCAGCTCTGACTGGCGGTATACTGCTCACTCCGTTCTTATTTCTCCTGTACGATTATCTACATCAGCAGATCTGGAGACCACTGTCACCCGATCTCATCCATCAGGACGTAACACTTCGCCCCTCTGCGTTGCTGTGGTGTTTGCTTTTTTTTAGTGGCGGATTGATCGCGGAGTTGACCTTGCTAGAGCAGCTCAAACCGATCGCCCTGCTCATTTTCCTGCTTCCCAATATTTTTATGGCTTATAAATACGGTTGGCAAGGCGGCGTATTGGCTAGTCTAATGAACAGTATTTTGCTTGCTACGGCACGGCAAATGACAGGTTCATTTGAATCCGATATTGAACTCCAAAGTTTTATAGCGACGCAGGCTTTTGTTGGTTTAGGGCTTGGTATTGCGATTAGCCGTCAATATTTCTTGGCGCAACGCTTAGCTAAAATTAACCAAAAGCTGGCAATCGAACTCGCGAACAAACAGCAACTGGCTCGGCAATTAGTCAAGGTTGAAGAGCAAATCCGAAAATCAGTTGCACGCGAACTGCATGATGAAATTGGCCAAAATATCACCGCGATACAGATCCAATCCATGCTCGCTAGTCGCTTGGCACAAAATGAAAAACAAACCAACATCGCTGAGACGATCAACACGCTCGCGCTACGAATTCACTCATCGACACGTCAATTATTAACCGAGCTTCGCCCTCATGCGCTTGATGAATTGGGGCTTGAGAGCGCAATTCGGCAGCTTGCAAGTGAAATGAAATTTGCGGAACGACACGTCGATTTTCGTCTGAATTTCGGAATTTTTGCAGAGCGTTTAGATGACATTACGGCCGTTACACTGTATCGAATTATTCAAGAGCTGCTTAATAACGTGTGCAAACATGCACAAGCATCAGCCGTGCAATTAAGCCTTGTTCCCGGTGACATGTTCAGTGTCGAGCTGCGTGATAATGGCATTGGTTTAGCTTCCGATTGGCGCAGCAAAGGCCAAGGCTTACTCGGCATCGAAGAACGCGTCAGCGCACTGGGTGGCACATTTTTAATTGAATCGCAGCGTAGCCAAATACCGCTTGGGACGCGCATAACTGTTAACTTGCCCACAAAACCGCTCACAACATCAACAAACTAGGAAAATTTCCTAGTCACTTATAACTTTGTCTCATTCATTTGGTGAATCACTCCGATACCATCTATTAGCACTAGGGAGAAACATAGCATGCTGGGTTTTCTGATTTCAAAACCGACATCAGCACCTATAGAACCACAGGACATTGATGCAACCTATCGTTACTGGCGCTTGCATTTAATGTTATCGATGTACGTCGGCTATGGGGTGTTTTATTTCACACGCAAAAGTCTCAATTTTGCCATGCCTGCGATGCTCACTGATCTCGGGCTTGAACATTCCGATGTTGGTCTGCTTGGTACGCTCTTTTACATGACTTACGGTTTGTCAAAGTTTGTTTCTGGCATGGTCAGCGACCAATCAAAACCGAGTTACTTCATGGGTTTGGGGCTGGTTGCAACGGGCGTAGTTAATGTGCTGTTTGGTTTGAGCTCTTCCCTAGCCGCATTTACCGTGCTTTGGACATTGAACGCTTTTTTCCAAGGTTGGGGATGGCCGCCGTGCGCTAAATTGCTCACTACTTGGTATTCCCGATCTGAACGTGGGTTTTGGTGGTCTATCTGGAACACTTGCCACAATTTAAGTGGCGCGCTCATTCCGATCAGCATTGGTTTTATCGCTGTGACTTTTGGTTGGCGGTACGGATTTATTGCACCGGGTTGCTTGGCGATCATCGTTGGTTTAGTGCTCTGCTTCCGCATGCAAGATAAGCCCATAACGTTAGGGTTACCCCCAGTGGGTGAGTGGCGTAACGATGAATTAGAAAAGCGCCATGAGTCTGAGGGTAAAGGTCTTCCATTTCGCCAAATTTTAAGTCGTTACGTTCTAGGGAATAAGTACGTTTGGCTGTTATGTAGCTCCTATCTACTGGTGTATGTGGTGCGTATCGCGCTAAATGATTGGGGTAATTTATACCTCACTGAACGACATGGTTATGAGCTTTTTTCGGCCAACGCTGCCGTATCGATGTTTGAAGTCGGAGGATTTTTAGGATCGCTATTTGGTGGTTGGGGCTCGGACAAATTTTTTAAAGGCAATCGAGCGCCGATGAACTTGATTTTTGCGCTAGGTATTTTCATTTCAGTGGCCGCGTTATGGCTAACACCGATTGACAACTTTGTGGTGTTGTCGGGCTGCTTCTTTTCCATCGGATTTTTTATTTTTGGTCCGCAAATGATGATAGGAATGGCCGCCGCTGAATGTTCGCACAAGGATGCGGCTGGAACCGCGACCGGTTTTGTCGGCTTATTTGGCTATCTTGGTGCAGCGTTAGCCAGTTACCCATTGGCTGTCATTATTGAACAATTTAGTTGGGAAGGATTTTTCAGTGTCATTACCCTCTCAGCCGCACTGATTGGATTACTAATTTTGCCCTTTTTAAAAGCGCAACAGCGTGCAGGGAATGCCGTCACTATGTCATAACCTTTCCTCACGTTGTTTTCTGATTTCGCTGTGTCATGCAGCAAAAACGAAATCACAGGAATGTGATGAAACTTAACGCTGCCCTACGTCTACGTTAAGTAATGAAAATAACAAGAGGAAACAGACATGAAAGATAGATTACCTCGCAGTGTACTTGCTACCTGCATTCTCGGTGCTTCGCTTGCCGCGCCTCAAGCATTTGCTGAAGGCCGACTCGTGGTTTATTGCAGTGCCACTAACGCCATGTGCGAGACAGCGACTAAAGCATTTTCTGATAAATATGACGTAAAAACCTCTTTTGTTCGCAATGGCTCTGGCAGCACGCTGGCCAAAATCGAAGCAGAGAAGAAGAACCCACGCGCGGATGTTTGGTATGGCGGCACGTTGGATCCTCAATCACAGGCGGGTGAAATGGATCTCTTACACGCTTACCAATCCCCGCAGCTTGAATTCATTATGGATGGATTTAAAGATCCAGCGAAACGCAAAGGGAACTACTCTTCGGCCGTTTATATGGGTATTTTAGGTTTTGGGGTGAATACTCAACGTTTGGCTGAAAAAGGATTACCGATCCCGCGCTGCTGGAATGATTTAACCAAACCTGAATACAAAGGAGAGATTCAAATCTCTGACCCACAAAGTTCGGGGACTGCCTACACCGCATTAGCCACCTTCATTCAACTTTGGGATGAAGATAAAGCCTTTGATTATTTCAAAGCACTCGACAAAAACGTCTCTCAATACACCAAATCAGGTGTTACCCCTTCACGTAACTCAGCGCGTGGTGAAATTGCGATTGGTATTGGTTTTTTGCATGACTACTCACTCGAACAATCGAAAGGAGCACCGCTGGAGCTGATTTCGCCTTGTGAAGGTACAGGTTATGAAATTGGTGGTGTGAGCATTATCAAAGGGTCGCGTAACCTTGATAACGCGAAACGGTTTGTTGACTGGGTCATGTCAAAAGAAGGACAAGAGCTGGCATGGAAAGAAGGTCAATCTTTCCAAATTTTAACTAACACTCAAGCGGAACAATCCCCCAACGCCCTCGACCCTAAAAAGTTAACCTTGATCGATTATGACATGGATACCTATGGATCCTCTGATGAACGTAAGCGATTGATTAATAAGTGGGTTAATGTTGTAAAAATGGGCGAATAGCCAACGCATTCCCTTTTCTTAGCCTCGATGGGCAGTGTCTACTGCCCTTTTTATAAAGCCAATACCAGGCTTATCACCGTGTGGCTACAAACAACTTTGGTACAGAAAAATGAATGAATTTACAGCAGGCACTGCACCACATCGGCCGCTAAAAACCTCGCATAGGGACCCGATTTTTTATTGGATCCTGACGTTATTGTGTGCGTTTGTGCTGTTGCCCTCTTTTGCACTTGATTACGGAGTGTTTGATTCAACATCGCAAGAGTTTTATGCCGCTATGGGTTGGAGCCGTGCCAATATTTCTTGGTTATGGTTTGCGCTTCCGGGTGTACTTCTCATTCGCCCTTGCTATGCAGGTAATAAGTACGCCAAACACCGTCACTATTTTGATATCGGTTATTCAGCGGCATGCATGTTTTTCGTGTTGGTCAGCTCTTGGTATACCCAGCAAGGTTTAGGTTATTCAACCATTGCACTATTTATTGCCTTAAGTGCTGTCATGACATTGGCATTGGCTCGTCTTGAGTTTTTGGGCGGTGACAGCTTCGTGATTGGTGCTCTGATCTCGATTATTCTCTTGATCACGATTTTTATTATCTTTCCGAGTATCGCCATCTTTGTACCGATGTTCCAAGATGAAATGGGGAACTTTGTTGCGTGGCAATTCATTGAAATTTTGAGCCGAGCGCAGATCATACAAATTGTTTGGAACTCCGTACTGCTTGGCGTATCTGTGGGTATAGGTGCCACTTTCTTTGGTTTGATCTTTGCTATCTATACCACACGCATTGCCACTCGCTCCGCTTTCATTGCGCGAATTTTTTCTATTCTTCCCATTGTGACTCCCCCTTTTGTCGTTGGGCTTGGGGTGACTTTAATGCTTGGGCGCTCCGGTTATATCACCGAACTCATGGTGGATTGGTTTGGGTTACAACAGACAAACTGGCTGTATGGTTTTACAGGCATTTGGATGGCACAAGTGCTCGCCTTTGCTCCTATGTCATTCATGATTTTAGATGGCGCGATGAAATCCCTACATCCATCACTGGAAGAGGCGTCCTACACGCTGCGTGCCAATCGTTATCAAACTTTTTTTAAAATTGTCATGCCATTGCTCAAACCTGCTTTGGCCAACAGTTTCTTAATCATCTTTGTCCAATCACTGGCCGACTTCAGTAACCCGCTCGTACTAGGGGGCAGTTTCGATGTGTTAGCCACTCAGATTTACTTCTACATCGCAGGAGCTCAATTAGATTACGCTTCCGCCAGCACACTTGGGGCCGTCTTGCTGCTATTTTCGTTGGCGATCTTTGTTGTCCAATATCTGTGGATAGGAAAGCGTTCATACGTCACCATTTCCGGCAAATCATATCGTGGCGATGTGCAAGCGCTGCCTACCTTACTTAAACATACGGTTTCGGCACTGCTCTATTTTTGGATGGCATTTAACATCTTGCTTTATGGCAGCATCATCTTCGGCAGCTTCACCGTGAACTGGGGTGTAGATTACAGTTTAACGCTTAAAAACTATATTCATCTGTTTGGCATGGGAATGAGTGAAGGTGCTTGGCCATCACTTATCACGACGATGATTTATGCCGGCGTTGCAGCGCCATTGACCGCCTTCTTTGGTCTGTTGATTGCGTATATCGTTGTCCGTCAGCAATTTTACGGTAAAAAAGTGATTGAGTTTGCAACCATGCTTTGCTTCGCCGTTCCGGGCACGGTTGCGGGGGTATCTTACATTCTTGCATTTAATGATGCGCCTATTTACCTCACCGGTACCGCGGCCATTGTTGTGATTTCCATGGTGATGCGTAACGTGCCTGTAGGCATTCGCGCAGGTATTGCAGGGCTAGGCCAGCTTGATAAATCGCTCGATGAAGCGTCACTCAGTTTGCGGGCTAACTCCTTTAAAACCATTACTCATATTCTGTTGCCGTTATTACGACCAGCAATTCTCTCAACACTGATTTACAGCTTTGTTCGAGCAATGACGACCGTCAGCGCCATTATTTTCTTGGTGACACCAGAAACACGGGTGGCAACGTCTTACATCCTGAATCGTGTAGAAGATGGTGAGTATGGCGTTGCGATCGCATATGGCTCGATTTTGATTGTTGTGATGTTGGCTATTATTTTAATTTTTGATTTTATCGTTGGCGAGGCACGTGTTTCTCGTTCTAAAGCCAATAACCAAGAATAACCATTGGAGATATCACCATGGAAAATGAAAACTTTGTTGTTTTAAAGAATGTCTGCAAGCGTTTTGGCGATAAAACCGTCATTGGTAATTTGGATTTAGAAATCAAAAAAGGCAGCCTTGTAACACTGCTCGGCCCTTCAGGATGTGGAAAAACGACCGTGCTGCGTTTGGTCGCAGGGCTCGAAAAACCAACCAGTGGCCAAATTTTTATTGATGGTGAAGATGTCACGAGCACCTCCATCCAGCAACGTGACATCTGCATGGTGTTTCAATCTTACGCTCTGTTTCCTCACCTTTCCTTACATGACAACGTAGGTTATGGCCTAAGAATGATTGGCTTGAGTAAAGATGAAGTGAAACAGCGAGTGGATGAAGCCTTGAAATTAGTCGATTTAGAAGGCTTTGGAGAACGTTACGTTGACCAAATTTCAGGAGGTCAGCAACAGCGAGTAGCGCTCGCTCGCGCGTTGGTGCTTAAGCCTAAGGTATTGCTATTCGATGAGCCGCTCAGTAACTTGGACGCCAATTTAAGACGCAGCATGCGTGAAACTATTCGAGAGTTGCAGCAGCGTTTTAATATCACCTCTTTGTATGTGACGCACGATCAGGCGGAGGCCTTTGCCGTTTCTGATACTGTGATTGTGATGAAAGATGGCGACATCATGCAGCAAGGGTCACCAACTCAACTGTATAAGCACCCAACCTCGATGTTCATGGCCAACTTCATGGGCGAAGCCAATATTTTTGAGGGTCAATATGATGGTGAATATTTGATCATCAATGGCTATAAGATCCCCGCTAATGATGACAGTGTCACGGCTTTGCCTGCGGGAAATTATCAAATTGGTGTTCGACCAGAAGCTATTTTGCTCTGCGCGGACGGTGATGCCTGCCAACAGTGTCAAATTACCAGTATTGCTTACATGGGGTCGATGTATGAAGTGTTGGTTAAATGGCACAACAAAGAGCTGTTACTGCAACTCAACTCGTCACAATTTGACCCCAGTTACGCTGATCACCCTTACCTGACGATCAACCCCGTGGGGTTATTCCTACTACCTGAAGATGCTTAATACTGCCTAGCTTGACCAAACGCCTCCAAACTAATGGAGGCGTTTGTGTCTTAGTGAGAGCAATGAAAAACTTAACGAGAGCAATGAAAAAGATCCACCCGCACAAGTGAGATTGGTTATAATCATCAGCCAGTTAGCACCAAGGCATGAGTTGGGTTATCATCCTTAACTTGGTTTGTCGCCACTAAAAATGGGCGAGTGATGCTCAATCAATGAGTTTAACTTGTCTGTACGGCGCTCTTCTCATCGCACAATTAAGAGACATTTCATGTTACTTCCCACACAAACAAGTTGGGTTATTTTAGCGGGTGGGCAAGCCAGCCGTATGGGTGGACAAGACAAAGGGCTGATTGAACTCAATGGCCAACCTTTGATTCAACATGTCATGAATAAGCTTAAGCCGCAATCTACTAGCCTGACGATTAACGCTAATCGTAACCATGCACAGTATCGTCAGTTTGCGCCTGTCATTTCCGATACCATGGCTGATTATCCTGGGCCACTCGCTGGAATTCAGGCAGGGTTAACCCATGCACAAACCGATTGGGTTGGATTTGTCCCTTGCGATTGCCCGTTGATCAATGACGATCTTGTTGCGCGTTTTTGCCATGCTGTTCAAGACTCGCATGATATTTTAGTCGCCCATGATGGTCACTTCGCTCAACCCGTATTCACCCTTATTCACCAACGTGTGCTGCCAACACTGACTGCATTTTTAGAACGTGGCGAGAGAAAAATCACCCGTCTTTATCAAGAATGCCACACAGATTACGTTGACTTTAGCGACTCGCCAAACTGCTTTTTGAACCTCAACACGCCTCAAGATCTGGCACAATTTGGAACTTTGACATCATGAAATATCAAGCGCCTTCATGCCCTTTGCTTGGCTTTGCGGCCTACTCTGGCACAGGAAAAACAACCCTGCTTGAAGCCTTGTTGCCCAAGTTAAGGGCAGCAGGCCTAACATTAGGCGTACTTAAGCACGCGCACCACGATTTTGATATTGATAAACCAGGTAAAGATAGCCATCGGCTGCGTAAAGCGGGGGCAAGCCAGATGTTAGTTGCATCGCGCTATCGTCATGCCATGATGACTGAGACGCCAGAAGCCGAACCCGATTTCGAATATCTTTTGTCTCGCTTTGATTGCGATAAACTCGACGTAATTTTAGTTGAAGGGTGTAAAAACCTCGTCTTTCCTAAAATTGAATTGCACCGTGCTGAAGTGGGTAAACCTTGGCTATATCCAAATGATGAAAATATCATCGCTATCGCCGCGGATGAAGTTGTGAAAAGTGCTTTACCACAGATGAACATCAATGATCTCGATGCAATAGCGGCGTTTGTGATTGAATATGTACAGCGTTGTAAATGAAATATCCTGCGCTATTTCGGTGGTGAAAGCGTGACAATTATCCCACTTAAAGGCAAAATCTAGCCCATTACATGTTGGTTAGTCATGTTTAAGCGCTACCAACGCCCCCATTTTCAATCGGTTGATAGTAAGCGATCAGCCTTTGTTTATTTTCCCGAAATTGGGAATGACGATTTTAGAGAGATGATCATGGCTCGCACCATTTTGTACACTTACAAAAATGAAGATAAAACGCTGACTTTTTCTTACGAAAAACATCACAACATTCAAGAAGCAGTAGCCGAAGCGGAAGGTATTGATATTACTGATTTTTTAAAAATGGAACAGCAGCTGGAAATGATTTCTGACGCAAAAGCGGTACGCAATTACCGCGATAACCACTTTAAAAAGTTAGGTTTTAGCAAGCTAACACTGCAACAAAAAGAAAACGTAGGTGTGGGTAAAAAAGGCGCTAACACCAAATAAACAGAACTTAGGTTAAAGAGTTAACTTTTGACTGATATAAAAAAGGGCCCGTTTGATTATAGGCCCTTTTTGTTTGATTTTATGATTTGATATTAAGGAAAGCCGCACCACGTACGCCGCCTGAATCACCATGTTTTGCTTTGATGATCTTCGGACATTTCGCGACAGAAAGCAGGTATTTCGGTACGCGTTTAGGCATCTCTTGGTAGATCAATTCAAAGTTTGATAAACCGCCACCGAGTGCAACAACGTGTGGGTCATTGGCTGTGAAAATGTTGGCAAAACAGATGGCAAGTAGTTCCATAAAGCGCTCAACATGCTCAACGGCTTTCGCTTCACCTGCTTCATTGGCATGAATGATATCAATCGCTTTTTTGTGCTCGCCATAATAGTGCTCGTACAATAGCTCAAAACCGCGGCCAGAGAGATAACTGTCTAAGCATCCTTGTTTGCCACAACCACAGCCGAGCATCGGCGCGTTATCGCCAAGATGTAACCATGCATCAAGAGGCAGACGCATATGACCAAACTCCCCTGCTACGTGGTTACGACCAGAGAACACTTTCCCTTCATAGATAAGGCCGCCACCAAAACCTGTGCCGAGAATTAGGCCCATAACCGAAGGCTCATTTTTCAGCTCATCGTCCCATGCTTCAGAAAGCGCAAAGCAGTTTGCATCGTTTTCAATCTTCACGCTGCGGCCAATTTTTGCTTCTAAATCAGCGCGTAACGGCTTGCCTTTTGCAGCAGGAACGTTGACGGTTAATACCGTAGCATCATCAGCATCTTCCATACCTGGTAGGCCAAGGCCTATTTTACCTTCCACACCCAGTTGCGCGTCATATTTACTCACCAACTGCGCAATGGTTTCAACTAGCAGATGGTAGTCGTTTGTTGGGGTAGGAACGCGCTCCGTTGCTACGCGTTCTAACTTCTCATTAAACGCACCAAACTCAATTTTAGTGCCACCGACATCAAAGCCGTAGTACATGCAATCTCTCCTAAAATTTGCTCATCAATGAGCTAAAAATAAAACTTTGGGCATTATCCACAGAGCTCAGCCTACAATCCGTGACCGAGTACCAATTTATCTGGTCTATAGGTTCGATTGAACAATTACTCATCACCGAATCGATCAACTTTAGAGTCACGTCTCGCTTTGCTGCTGGTCGATGAAACGTTTCAAGACTGGCCTGCTCAAATCATGCTTTAGGCGGGTTTTACTCAGCAAGTAACTTTCCCGAAACACTTCAAACCATTGGCTTAATAGCAGAGAGGCTTGATGCTCACCCACTTCAGCCAATACCAATGACGCCACTTCAGCCGTTGATAAATGCTGCTTATTATCAGATTTACGCATCATATATTGCGATACGCTTTTAGGTGCGATAGACATCACCGGAAGCGCATCCAAATAAGGTGATTTACGAAACATTCGTCTTGCCTCGCGCCAGCTTCCATCAAGCAATATCAACAGTGGTTTGCGTTTATCGTGCGCGCTGGGAGGGCTTTGCATTACTCGAGGCTTTTCATCCACATACTCTTCGGGAAAAATGACGACTGGTTGATAAGCGGGATTATTCAACAGTGTTAGCATTTCCGCGTGAGGTTCGGTGCGATTCCACTGATAAACGTAAGTTTCTTTAATCACATCGGCAATTAGTCGACCAGTATTACTGGGTTTAAACACTTCATTTTCAGAAACCAGCAGTAATACTGCGATATCCGTATCCATATCCGGTTGATGGCCGCATAAGCAGTATTGCGTGGCGACCTGACAATAGGCGCAACGTTCAACTTTCGCACCACGAGCTTGAAAAGGTTTGGTCGATAACGCTAAGCGATGTTGGAACAAATGGTTAAATGCGTGGATTCTCATAAATCAGGGCGGCAAGCTGGAAAGTGCTGCCGATTGTACTTACAGTACAAGCAGATTCCTAGCACAAGACCATTGAAGATGAGCCATTAAGCATGAACCTGAACCCTGAATTGATCCGTTTGAGCGTATTTTTCGCTGTATTTATGCTTTGTGCGCTGTGGGAATGGTCTTGCCCACGTAAAACACTCACCCAAAGTAAAGCCACTCGCTGGCTGAATAATTTAGGTTTGGTTGGTTTAAATAGCGTGTGCTTATCGCTATTGATGCCAGTGTTAGCCATTGAAGCGGCTTATTGGGCGCAGCAAGACTCGATTGGCCTTTTTAATTGGGTGGATTTGCCACAAGTGGCTGAAATTGCGCTGTCAGTGATTATTCTTGATGGCGTGATTTACGCCCAGCATGTGCTTTTTCACTTCTCTCCTTGGTTATGGCGTTTACATCGCATGCACCACGCTGATCAAGATATTGATGTGACCACTGGCTCGCGGTTTCACCCATTCGAAATGATTCTCTCTTTGTGGATCAAAATCACTTGCGTGATCATGTTGGGTGTCAGCCCATTCACGGTATTGATATTTGAGGTTGTGCTCAATGCGAGCGCGATGTTTAACCACAGTAACGCAAAATTACCGTTGAAAATGGACCGTTGGCTTCGCTGGTTGGTGGTGACACCTGACATGCATCGGGTGCATCATTCTGTCATTGTGCGAGAAACTCACTCCAATTTTGGTTTTTTCTTGTCATGTTGGGATCGGCTATTTCGTACTTATCGTGCGCAGCCAGAATTGGGCCATAAGCAGGTCATTATCGGCCTACCACTCTTTCGAGAGAAGCGTGAGCAGTGGTTGGATAAAATGCTTACCCAACCATTTAGAAAAAAGTGACAACGTCATGAAAATACAGGAATTCGCACTGGATAAGCTAGTTGAGCGTATATTTATGCAACATAGCCTGCTGTTCACCCGCAACTTCAGCCACCTGCTCTGAACTTTCGACCATGGCTTCAAGCTGTAATTTGGTTTGCTCACCTTGCGATGAAACTTGGCTGATAGATTGGCTTACATCGGCCGTCGCTCGCTCTTGCTCTTCTGTTGCAACGCTTATCTGCTCAACTCGAGCACGAATCTGTTCCACTGCTTTTTCTATCTGCTCAAATGTTGTTTTGACTTCTTGACTCGATTGCAGCGCATTACTCATCTCTTGGCGCGAATCCGATACCGCTTGACGAGAGCGCTGCGTAGCATTGGTGAGCTCATTCATCATGTCCCGGATATTGGTGGTTTGCTGTGATGTATCGCTGGCTAATTTGCGTACTTCATCGGCTACAACCGCAAAACCACGCCCTTGTTCGCCAGCTCTTGCTGCTTCAATCGCGGCGTTCAACGCCAGTAAGTTGGTACTGTCAGCAATACCGCTGATCATATCCACCATCTCGCGAATTTTCTTCACGCGCTGGTCAAGCTCGTGCATTGCTTCATCGTTTAAATGCAGTGTATTTTCAAGAGATTCCAAGCGAACACGGTTTTGTTCCACTACTTTCACCCCTTGCGTAGAAAACTGGCTGGCAGCCACTGATTCTTCATAAGATTCACTGGTCACAAGCGCGATATTCCGAATCGCCGATTCCAACTCACTCACTGTGGAAACCATGTTAACCAACGAATCATTTTGTGCGGCTAAACTGCGGTTGGATTTATCGGCTGCATCGTGACTGGTTTCGGCATTTTGGTAGAGCATTTCACAATTGCGCGTTACGGTAGAAATTGAATATTTTGTTGATTCAATAACTTGGTTTAGTTGTAGAGCAACTTCTTTAAATTCACTCGGGCCAATCAAGCGAGCGGGTTGAGAAAAATCGTGTTGAGTTAATAATGCAAGCTTGGCCAATAAGTTATTCAGCCCCAGCTTTAGCCAGTGGCGTAACCCTAGCCACGCAAGTAAAACCAAAGCGACCAGAATAATGCCGCCAGTATATTGTACTTGCTTAACCATTAGCATTGCGTCATGAACCACGCTCTCACTGTGTTTGATCAACTCACTTGCGGTGGCAGAAATCGTATTTAGCAGTGCTACCGTGTCTTTGGCTAGCTGCGCAGCTTGTGCCATTTCTTGTCGCTGCTGCTGTGCTTGCTCAATTTTATTTAAGATCAGTGCCAAGATGCCATGCTCAACAAAACCCGCTTTAACCATTTCATAAGGTGCCGTCAGGCTCGCAAACTCTATAACATCAGGATGCCACTCTTTGAAATCATCAAAGGCTAGCTCAATTCCCGCCATGCGATTACGGATTTCCTTAAATTGCACTTTGGCCTGTTCAGGATCGTTTTGCATCATTAACAGTAAGAAGGTACTTTCCATCGAACTTGCACTGGCAATAAAGCGGTTAGCCGCATCCATCGATTCCGGGTTATCTAATGCGAGAAATGAACTGATCCGGTTCATCTCCGGTCCAATGGAGCTTAATCCGTAACGAAACGCGGTGGCGGCGTTATCGATAGCATTCTGCTGTTCAAGCAAAGAGGCCTGCGTTGATAAAATAGAATAGGTGAGCTGCTGAAAAGCCGCACTTTTGCTGCGTAACGACACTTGATGATCTTGAGTAATCGCGTTACCGATACGAGTAGCGATGGAGAAAAGCTGGTCAGTAAGTTGGTCAGTCTGCTGGTTTAAGTGGCTTAATTGCTGGTTTACCGCTTCTAATTCTGCCGATTCCGTTGTGCGGATGCCATCTCCGAGAGATTGTACTTGTTCTAATATATTTTGCGTCAACCTTGCATTATTTAATGCCAAAGGTAGTGTTTGTTCAGACAATCCAGAAAACTGTAGCCCTACCTTATCGATGCTTTTTAAACTGGTGATGGATAAAAGGACCACCAGTAACGTCATCGTGATGAAAATGGCACTGATGGTTTGAATCAACGACAGTGAATGTCGATTATTTATTGAGGAATTCATGATAAATGCAACTAAGTGATTAGAGAATGTGTTAAGGCTCAACCATAGTAGGAATGCAATATTTCAAAAATGTTTCAGTTACATTTCATTGGGATGATAAATGATTAAAAGTCCAATACTCTTCGCATTATCAATAACTAGTGTGCTAACGGGTTGCGTAGGATCGCCTATTTCGTCCAATTCTGGCCCTACTTATGTTACTCAAGAAGAGATTCTGTCAATTGTCCAAGATAAAGACGATGGGTTAGGCACGGTTTTTCAGCGCTGGCAAGGAGTGCCGTACCGATTAGGTGGTGAAACATTGAACGGAGTCGACTGCTCAGCATTTGTGCAAATAGCGTTTAAAGATGTATGGCAGATCCCTCTACCTCGAACCACACGCTCACAGAGTCAAACGGGTTTTGAGGTAAATTATCAAAATGCGCAGCGCGGGGATTTGGTCTTTTTTAGAACATCAAGGACGAGCAATCATGTTGGAGTCTATCTAGGAGACAAAAAATTTATGCACGCCTCTACGTCTAAAGGTGTGATGATCTCAAGAATCGATAACCCCTATTGGGCTTCTAAATTCTGGCAATTTAGGCGGATTATAAGCCCGCCTAACTCTGATTAGTCATACTTCAATTAGTCGTACTTCGCAACGGCAGTATCGAACAGATTCTTCACTAAGGCGATGTATTCATCAAGAAAAAGGATCTGTTCATTGGTCGCAGGTTTACTCCAAACACCCGCCAATACTTCACCAAGATCTTCCACTACAGAATCGGCTTCTTTGAGCAACTGGAATCGAACACTGGAATGTAGCTCAGGGTTTTGTTCAAAAATAGCCATGATGTTGCTTGAAACCATGTCGGTCACAACATCTTCTACACTTTCAGCGCCAATATCTCCGCCTGATGTGAACACATCCATATTAAAAGAGAGATGCTCTATCAGAGCCAAATAACCATCGGTTTCTACAACCACTTTAATTCTCCGCTTTACCGCTAAATTGCTAGTAATCACTGTACCTTCAATAATACTAAGCCATGTCAGCCCATTTTCACAGATTTGATAGTTTAGACGTTCAAATTTCCCGCGATTTCTTGATAAGCATCTATTTCACGAACATTTATTTTCCCCAAAGTAGGATACGCCATCCTATAAATTGGGTTACTAGCACCTAAGCAAGATCAACTTATGAAAAATATAGCGTTATTTTTAATACTATTTCTGTATTCGCATCTGCAAATTCTTGCACTTAATCACATTTATGAGCATTGGTGCTCCCTCAAAAGGAAAGTGGCTAAATTATGTGTCACGCACTTCTGAAATATTCGTAACCATGACCTAAACTACGAATTATTAAGTAAATCAAGGCAGAGGTCGTTATGTGGCAAACTCTCATTCAGCAGTTATCCGATACGCTCATGTTTGAATTTAACCCTGTTGAAAAAGAAAAAGTCAGCGGTGGTGACATTAGTGATTGCTACATGATCAGCGATGGTGAGCAACGCTATTTTGTTAAAGTAAACACACGAGACTTCTTAGCTAAGTTTGAGATTGAGGGTGAAAACCTACGTTCGCTTCGTGAAACGTCAACAGTACAGGTTCCCGAGCTAGTGATGATTGGAACCAGTAAAAATCATGCTTTCATTGTTTTAAACTATCTACCAACCAAACCCCTAGATAACGCGACGAACAGCTATGAATTCGGTGTACAACTGGCCAAACTGCATCAATGGGGAGAACAAAAAGAGTATGGGTTTGATGCAGACAATTATATTGGTTCCACTTTGCAGCCAAATCCGTGGGACAAAAAATGGGGTCGTTTTTTTGCGGAACAACGTATCGGCTGGCAATTGCAATTGTTGCGTGAAAAAGGAATTGAGTTGTTCAATATCAGCGAGTTGGTCGACGTTGTCCAATCTCGCTTAGCTAACCATAGCCCTCGCCCATCTCTGCTGCATGGAGATTTGTGGCATGGGAATGTGGCAAACTCTGTATTTGGTCCAATTTGCTACGATCCTGCCTGTTATTGGGGTGATCGTGAATGCGATATCGCAATGACAGAATTATTTGAAGGTTTTCAACCTGAGTTTTACCAAGGCTATGAGAGCATCTTACCTTTGAGTTTGGACTATGTGGAACGTAAGAATATTTATAACCTCTATCATGTCCTCAATCACTACAATCAATTTGGTGGCCACTATCTGGTCGAAGCGGAAAGTTTGATCAAGAAAATCCTCTCCTTTTAACGGTGTAAACAACCGAGCTGTATAGACAACAAATGAGCCTTAATAAATGGCTCTTTTGTTGTTTTATGGGCCAATTCAAAGTTTGAACTTAATTTGCCGCTTAAAGGAACTTAGCGACTTAGTATTAAGATATCTCCAAGGATGTAAGGAAAGAGATATGAAAAATTATACGGAAAGAATGGTTAACTGCCCTCACTGCGGTCATACCATTCGGATTACCCTAGATGCATCAAATGGTAGCCAAGAGTTTTATGACGATTGCCCCGCCTGTTGCCATGCGATTCATCTCAATATGATGGTCGATGAACGTTTAGACAAAATAGAGTTGTTTGTTGATGCCGATGATGAACAAATCTTTTAAAAAGTGAGCGCTTGGCAAGCGCTCTTCTTAATGGTTACGTGCAACACGCCAAGCCCCCCTATCTAGCCTAATCAAGCTTTGTCTGAAATAGATTTCACCGCATATAGCGCGACGAGCAACCTTCCCAATAAACATTAGGTAATTTCATCAGTTTTTCATGGAGCTTAGTGTGACATTTCTTTATCATCCATGCCTACGCGATAAGTTGATTATTGGTCGCGATTTTTGCTTGTCCTTCCTCTGGAGATATTTGTGCATCGTTATAAACAAGAAGCTTCAAATTTAATCAAATTGGCAACACCTGTGTTGATTGCCTCTATTGCTCAAACTGGAATGGGCTTTGTAGATACCGTCATGGCAGGTGGTGTGAGTGCGATTGATATGGCTGCGGTATCGATCGCGGCGAGTATCTGGCTACCTTCGATTCTGTTTGGTGTTGGGTTGTTAATGGCGTTGGTTCCTGTTGTAGCGCAACTCAACGGATCAGGGCGGCAAAAGAAAATTCCTTTTGAAATACAGCAAGGCGCAGCGCTAGCGTTGTTTGTCTCTATTCCCATTATTGGTGTTCTTTTTCAAACTCAATGGATTTTGGGGTGGATGGATATTGAGCCGTTGATGGCTGAAAAAACTAACGGGTACATGTACGCCGTGATGTTTGCCGTACCTTCTTATTTACTATTTCAAGCATTGCGCAGTTTCACGGATGGTATCTCACTGACGAAACCCGCTATGGTGATTGGTTTCGCGGGCCTATTAGTTAACATTCCACTTAACTGGATTTTCGTATACGGAAAATTTGGCGCACCAGAGCTAGGCGGTGTAGGTTGTGGTGTGGCGACGGCAATTGTCTATTGGTTGATGTTTTTTATGCTGCTGTTTTATGTCGTCACTTCTAAACGCATGGCGCACATTAATATCTTTGGTGAATTCCATAAACCACAATTGAAAGCGCAAATTCGCTTATTCAAGCTTGGTTTTCCTGTGGCGGCAGCGATATTTTTTGAAGTTACTCTATTTGCTGTGGTCGCATTGTTGGTCGCTCCACTCGGTTCATTGGTGGTGGCGGCTCACCAAGTCGCTTTGAATTTCTCATCATTAATTTTTATGTTACCGATGAGTATCGGCGCTGCAGTGAGCATCCGTGTTGGCCATAAGCTGGGCGAAAAAAATATTGAAGGGGCAACCATCGCTTCACAGGTTGGCTTGTTAGTCGGTTTATCTACTGCAATTATCACGGCGACGTTAACGGTTCTATTTCGTGAATATGTGGCTTTGCTTTATACGGAAAACCAAGCCGTTGTAGCCATGGCAATGCAGTTGCTTATTTTTGCGGCTATTTATCAATGTATGGATGCGATTCAAGTCGTTGCAGCAGGAGCGCTACGTGGTTATAAAGACATGACGGCTATTTTTAATCGTACCTTTATCGCTTATTGGATGATTGGCTTGCCAACGGGCTATGTATTAGCAATGACAGATTTCATTGTCGAACCTATGGGGGCCAGTGGGTTCTGGATAGGATTTATCGTTGGCTTATCTTCTGCTGCTTTAATGCTGGGTATCCGCTTACACTGGATGCATCAACAAGCCGATAGCGTGCAACTCGATTTTGCATCGAAATAACAGCTTGATTCTCTGAATTTCAACGTGGCGAAAAGGCGTTGCGATGAAATAATAAGGTCAGACATTGTCTGGCCTTATTTATATTGCTGGCCTTTCTCTCATAAAACGTGCAAATCTTGGTTTCCCTTCTGCAGTGAGATCATTAAAACGAAAAGTAATAATGGATCCGATCTTTGGCGGATTATTTCTGATCTCATCAGAAAAACCGCTGCCGATATAGAACTCAACACCGTTTTCTAAGCGCACTAGCACTGATCCCATCATACCTTGATATTTGCCAGAACCCAGTTTATAACCAATGACCGTAGCTTCAGCATCTTGGTGTTTTTTAAGCTTAAGTAAATCGTTACTGCGGCCGGCTTGGTAATGGGCATTAATTTTTCGCAGCATCACCCCTTCACCCTGCCCATCACTTACGTTGTCTAAATACCCAAGCAGCTCTTTTTCTGAGTGAACTGGTGAATGTTCAATATAGGTAATGTGCGGAGCATTCATGAGTGAGGATAAGTGGATGAGATTGCGGTATCGCTTTTTGTAGTCACCGATCGCTTCGGGCATATCAAACAGCATAAAGCGGATGCTTTGCCACGCTTCATCGGTTGGTATGGTATCCAATACCGTTTGTTGAACGTGATGAAATTGACCTCGTCCAGCCCAAAGCTCTCCTTCTAATGCTTTATTAGGTAATGGTGCAGTAAACCAAGCAGGCGCATTTATCTTATTACCATTACGCGTATGAAGATATTGTCCATTCCAGACGGCGCGAATTCCATCCAGTTTTTCACTTTTCCAGTACTCAGCAACATCAATGCCATGTTGGTAACTATTGGCTGCTGTGACCGGAATAAACATCTGAGAGTTTTCCGTTGCAGTGACAGGAATTGTGTTCAATAAAGCGATGGAGAGTAGCGATAGTTTCAGTTGCATGCCATCAGGCTCGATCAATCAAAATGTGGTACATACTTAGCACGTGCCACTCATATGAAAACCATAAACAAGATAAATTGCGATGAAATTCATACTCAATCATCTCTAAAAAACAGCTTATTACATAGACAGTTACGACATGTAGATAGTGTTTTATCAGCCTTTTAAACCTAAGCGTTTTTAGGCTGCACGTGTGTATTCAAGCCACTCCAAATGATTTTGCCCTGCTTTTAAGCCCATGTCATAGCCTATGTTGAGCAACGGTAACTTCATCGTCAATCTCTTAACGGGAAACCCTTCAGGTGGCGCGATTACTCGAATGATGGCATCAGAAGGTGGATTGCGAATAAATTCAAGTGATTGGTTGTAATGTTTCGCACGAAATAGCATTGATTTAGCCATATTTGGATGGCGTGAAAAGAGTTTTTTCATCATCCACTTACTTTTAGGAGGCGACATGATATAGCTAAGTGGATGTGATAAAACAACCGTAATATCTCGTGCTCCACGGCGATACGCTTCTTTAACAGGGATCGAGTCAGCAACCCCTCCATCAGTGTAGCAACCACCATGGAAACAAGGCGTGTGCTTATAAACTATCGGTAGAGCGGATGTGGCTTCAATGGCCGTGCTCAAGTTTTCTTGAGTCACTCGATAATAATCGGCTTTACCCGTTTCGATATTGGTTGCAACGGCAAAGAAAGGGACTGAGTTAAACAGTTTGTCTTCATCAATCGGATAACGTCGGTTGGACTCATCGATTAGCCAACGCACATCGACGAGATTTCCCCCCTTAATAAAGCGAATTGGGTTAAAAAAAAGACGGTCGGTGGCAAGCTGAGTTACAACGTGATAACTGCGTCTCGGTTGCTTCGCAAGGTAGCCAATTAAGTTTGAAGCTCCAGCTGAAACACCTAATACAAAATCAAATGGGTTGTGCTGATGTTGTAAAAAACTATCCAAGACTCCACTGGCAAAAATGCCGCGCATCGCACCACCTTCAACCACTAACGCTTTCATCATGATTCTCTCTCTGTACTTCATCGTTAAACGTTATAGTACGGAAAAAATCAGAAAGACAATAATAGGTTCTCTTTATCACTAAGATAGGCAAAACCGAACCAATGTCAGTCTTGATAATGACGATTCAAAAATCGTAAAAGGTCAGACGCCTCATCATCGGACAGATGAGGCGCTATGATCAGATATTAGCAGTTTGCGCTTGCTGAACTTTTTGTAAACGAGAAAGGAATTTGATCCATCCTTTGGCATGGCTTGATGGGTTTAGGTTTTCAGCTTGCTTGGCTTGGTATAGAGCATTATCGAGTTGATTGAGTTTGTACAGCGCATGAACTCGCGCTAACGCGACATCGGCTTTTTTCTCGCGCGTGGTGACTTTATCCAACGCCTGTAACGCTTCTTTAAATTGCCCTTGCTGGTTGTACAGCAGCGCCACTTGCCAATAATATTGCTCATCCTGTTTAGCTGCTTTTGTCCATGTTCTGATCGCTGATTGCCATTCTTTGGCTTGCTGCCAGTAAGTGGCTTGCTCTTTCAGTAAAGTTAAATCTTGATCAGCATCAGATAATGTTTGCAGAACTTGCGCCGCACGTTCTGGAATGCCGTTTTGCGCATACAACTGCGCGAGCAAGTGTTTATCCTTATCGGTTAATTCCACACCTTGTAATTTGGCTAACGCTAAACTGTTTAATGCTTGACGACGCTGATCTAAACGCAGATGTAAACCGACCAACTGTCGCCACCAACTGGCTTGGCCAGGCTCCAGCATGATCAGTTTTTCTAAGGTTGGAATGGCCGCCTTCCATTGTTCTAGCTGAAGCTGCGCACCTAATTTAAGTGACAGTGGGTTTTTAGTATTAAGTGGTGTCACGGTTTGGTATTTATCCAACGCATGCAGCACTTTTTTCCATTGTGCAATTTGGTAGTGGGTCTGTGCGATACGCAACCACAGATCGTCTACTTTCTGTGAAGGCGGAACGGATTTCAATAATTGGTAGTAGTGCGGTAACGCCTTTTCAAATTGTTGTTCATTGACATACAGATCAGCCAGCATACGTTCGGTGGTCCATGCCTGCTCATCTTGCAGCTCTCCACTCTCTACAGCGTACTTGATCTGTTTGATAGCCGCTTTGGGCTGACCACTTTGCCAATAAAACACACCAAGCATCCGGGCGACAAATGCTTTATCGTAAAGACGTGACGTTTCAACACTGCTCAGTACCTCAATGGCTTGAGTGAGGTTCTCTTCTAATGCAAATTGCTGTGCTTTTTGCACTTTCAGGACTGTTGTCGCACTTAATTCGCTCGCATTTAAAGAGAGCGAGCCGATAACAAGTGATAAGCCAATCAATATACGTTTCATCATTTGGCAATTTTAAACTCCACAGTCACGGTTTGTCCCGGCTGCTCAATGGCTTTGCCGTCAACAATCTGAGGTTGATACTTCCATTTTTTCAGCGCTTGCATCGCTTCACGCTCAAACATACGTTTAGGATTGGCATCGACGACATTGATGTCGACGGCTTTTCCTGTTGTATCAATGGTAAAGCTTAATGTAACGAAACCTTCTACGCCTCGCTTTAGAGCTCGGCTTGGATAAACAGGCTCGACACGATATAACGGCATTGCTTGCTGGTTTGAGCCAAAATCACCAAAGGTTGGTGCGCTAATCGCCACCCCATTAAGCGCTGTATCCAAACCCAAAGCTGGTAAACTAGTGAGTGATGTAGCGGCCGTAGCGGTAGTTTGTGACTCTGTCACTTGTGCTTGCGGTGGCGGCTCAGGCAACTTTAAAGGTTCCGGAACGCTACGTTGGCGACGCTGTAAATCGTGTTCTTGTTCCATCATCACCATGTTAAATCGCAGTGCTTGAGTTGGTTTTACAGCGCGTTGGTTACCGTTATCCACCATCCACGCCATAAAACTGAACAACGCCAGCGAAATCGCTCCTGCAATTGGCAAAGCAAGCAGTAAACGTCCCATTAACGTTTCTCCGCCGCCAATGCGATATTTTTCACTCCGGCTCCTTTGGCCGCATCCATCACTTTAACAACCGTACCGTTATAAGCATGTTCATCCGCTTGAATCACTAACGCCGCATCTGGTTGTTCGAGCAACAGATGTTCTAGGGTGGCCTCTACACGTTCAACATCAATCAAGCGTTTGTCGATGTAAATATCATTGGATGCATTGATAGCGACAAAAATACCCGCATCTTTCTGACTCACCGCGTGAGAAGCTTGAGGACGGTTAACCTCAACACCTGATTCACGAACAAATGAGCTGGTGACAATGAAAAAAATCAGCATGATAAAGACGATGTCGAGCATCGATGTTAAGTCTATCTGCGCCTCATCATTTCTTGGTTGGCGTCTGCCTAATCTCATCGCAAACTCCTTAACGATTTTTCTAATTTTAATTCAAGTAGATGACACTTTTTTGCAAGACGAGCATGCACAAACATGCCCGCAAGGGCCGCGACCATTCCGGCCATTGTCGGTAATGTGGCCAATGAAATGCCAGATGCCATCAATTTAGGATCGCTACTGCCTTGATTTGCCATCACATCAAACACAGAGATCATTCCGGTGACTGTGCCGAGCAGCCCTAACATTGGGCAAAGTGTGACGAGCAGTTTGATCATGTTAAGGTTGTGGCGCAGCATCTGCTGTGCTTCACCAAGCCAACCCTCGCGAATCGCATGGGCATACCATGAATGGTGTTCCGCGCGTTGATGCCATTGCTCTAACCACCCTTTTCGATATTTAGGAAAGCTCAATACCACAAACAGTACGCGTTCGATGATCAACAACCAATAAAGCGCCACCACCCCAGCTAGCCACCATAAGACGATACCCCCTTGCTGCATAAACTGCTGTAAGGTTGTTAGCCAGTCATTGCTGAGCAGTGCGCTTGGCAATACGCTGTTCATTACGCCGCATTCCTCATTGAAGCTTGGCATTCTTGCTCTGCTTGCGCAGCAACGAGGCCAATCCCCTGTTTTTCTAAAATAGAGCGAATATTTTCGGCTTGAGAGCTTAAGATATTATGAGCTAATAATAGTGGAATCGCAGAGACTAAACCCAGAACGGTAGTCACCAAGGCCATTGAAATGCCGCCCGCCATTACTTTTGGATCACCGTTACCAAATTGTGTGATCACTTGGAAGGTTTCAATCATGCCGGTCACCGTACCCAATAGCCCAAGCATCGGCGCAATCGCAGCTAATAACTTCAGCATCGATAAGCCTTTTTCCAAATGCGCTTGTTCATCGACCACCGCTTCCAGCAAGCGCAGCTCCAACGCTTCTACGCTGCGATTTTGCTCTTTGTTATAGACGCTGAGTACACGCCCCAATGGGTTATTACCAATTTTCTGTACATCTTTAAGCTGCGCTTTGATCTTGTGGTGAGTCATCACCAATGCGAAGCCGCGATAGAAAGCAATGATTAAACCAATACCAAGCAGTATCAAAATGATGTTACCGACCGCACCACCCATTTGTAGCCGTTCGGCTAACGTTGGCGTAAGGGCTAGCTGTTCAAGCATGATGCCACGCGAAGGATCGACCACTAAGCTTTCGATTTCTCCCGTATTTAGGCCAGAGAAAATAGGCCCATTGTCCGGTTGTTTCAAATAAGCGGTGGCGGCTTGTTTATCCCCGTTCCATTTGACATAACCTTGCTCTGTCACCAAACCAAAGGTTCCAATACGATAAGCGGCCACATTTTTCGTGACACCGTCACCATTGATAAATGCGATCTGAACGCGGCTTAGCTCACCACTGGCGATGATCTGTTCAACATAGCTGTGCCATAACCCCGTCAGCTGCGGCATCGAGGGTAAAGATTTTGCGGCGACAATTTCTTGTACCCGCGATGTATACTGATGGCGATCAACCGCAGTGATGGAAGATTCCAATTCACTGCTTAATGCTTTGGCATTTTGGCGTACCACACCAAACAGCTCTCCAAGGCTTCCTGTTTCTAAGCGAAGCTGCTCTTCTAAACGTGCTAGTCGGTTTTCATTATTACTGAATTGCGTGCTTAGCTTATCCGCTTGCGCTTGTAAATCTTGGCGCTGAGCTTCTAGCTCTGCTTTGGCGCGGCGTAGCTGCTGTTCGGTTTGTTTAAAACCAGCTTCGCGTTCGATATTGTGCTGCTGTTGCTGTTTGTTTTCCACTTTGGCGTTGCTGACTAATTCCGTAGAAGCAAAGCTGTTGAAAGCCAATAGTGTTAAACAGAGTGATGAGAGAGAGAAAACCATCTTCATTTGCTTTGCCCCTCTACTAACTCAAGTGAAACAGGAATCGTCATTAAGTTTGGTGTAATTAAATTGTTGGCCATTTTGAAAGCGGTATCTAAATCGGCATATAGCCCACTATCGACATCGGTCCACTGGTGCGAGTTTTGGCTCCAGCTCCAATACTGTTTGCCATTTAAGCTACGAGCCACCAGCGATAAACGGCCAACGTATAAAATATCAGCTTCAATGGTTTTGTTTTCATTGAGCACCACTGCGCCTTGATAAACACCCAGTTTAGTCCCGTAATCAATTTCGATTTGGTACGCTTCAAGAATACGGCGGTATTTTTCAGCATCGCTGACATCCGATCGCACCATCATCGATTCCAGCTTTTCTAAACGCTCTAAACGCGTTTCGCGCTTTAATGGTTTGTCGTTTTCGATTAGGGTACGTAGCCCGTCGATCATCTGATACATCAAAGGAACGATGCCTTGGCGAGTCAGTTTTATCTCATCAATTTGTGACGATAGACTTTGCGCTTCCTGATTCTGGTTTTCCACCAGCGATGCCAAGTGATTACGATAAATAGTGAGATTTTTCACTTCTTCTTTTAACTGATCGATATCAGCTTGCATCAGCAACGCTGATTGAGAACTGTGATTGATGTTCTGTTGGCTGGCGACTGAAGCCGAATTGGTTTTATTTTGGATGGCATTCGCGTCACTGAGTGTAGAAGCATTTACTGCGAACAAACTGGTAGTCGCCACCAAGGACAAGCTGATTTTTAAAAGATTCATAGACGTTATTCATTACCTTCAACGAAGTGTTATCACCTTGTTGATAAAAGCTCTCATTATCATCAAGGATCGCATTCTAACGATTTTTTCCGGTGCAAACAACCACAGTATGCGGCGAACACTCTTTGTTGATGAGTTTTAAAGCCACCTACCCTTTATTTACCTTTACTGACCCCAAATTGCCAAACAGACTTCATTAAACTTTTGACTTTTATTTTGACCACTCGCCAATGTGTGATGGGCCGTATAGGTGCGGTATTTAGCAGGTGTTGGTAGGTTTTTTCGCTCAAACGCCCCTCTTTGCCGTGTGCAAGAAGCAGTGTTTCTGGGTTGAGCTTGAAGATCCGTTCAAGTGACTGGCGATATTGATTGGGATGGAAAATAGGAAAAGGGGCAATCAACTGCTTTTTCACTTCAACCATTAAATCGGCAACATACACAATGCCTTGCTGTGCATGGTAGACAGACAAATCTCGGTCGGTATGCCCTGGAGTTTCTAAGATTTGCCATTCGTTAAAATGAGGAATAGTGTCCCCATCGTTGAGCTTAATGTCAGGCTTTAAGACACGTGGATACCATAAATTCTGCCGCGGGCGGCCTAGGCGATTCGCCATCCAACGCGCAAGCGCAAGATCGGCTAAATGCATACAAAATCCGTCCAAGCCACGATACCAATCATGATCTTTATTGGCAGAGATAATTTTACAACCCGTTAATGCACGCAATTGATGAGCCGCCCCTGCGTGATCTGGATGCATGTGAGTTACCACAACGGTATGAAGATGAGAAAAAGGACGGTTCAGTTCATTCTCAATGAAGTGCTGCAACGTAGGTATGTCTGCTCGACTTGCACCGTCTAGCAGTAATAATCGTTCTGGATATTCAGCCAGATACATATTCTGAATATAGCCTTTGATCGTATGTAGCTTCACCGTTATCCCTACTTGACAGATCAGACCTCCTGCCTGATGTTGGATAAGCATAGCATTAGCGAAAGTGATGTCCAAAGCGCGTCGTCTCTCATTTCCATCAATTTGAAGACAAAATAGAAGGCGCGCGCTATGCTGAGCCGGTTTTAATTGTGTGGAGATAACGCTATGAAGCCTATGATTATTGGCCACCGCGGAGTGGCCGGCCATTACCCTGAAAATACGCAAGTGAGTGTGCAAGCCGCTATTGATTTAGGCCTAAAGTGGGTTGAAGTGGATGTGCAACCGACTCAAGATCACATATTGGTTGTTTGCCACGATCACACCATTGATCGTTGCAGTAATGGTAAAGGGCGCATTGATTCTTATACGCTTGAGCAATTACAACAGTTCGATTTTGGCGCTTGGTTTGATCCTCAATTTGCAGGCGAACCCATCATGACATTAGAGACGTTGCTGACACTCGCAAAGCAGCACAACCTTGGTTTAAACATTGAAGTCAAAGTGGATAAACACGATGTTGCTCAAGTCGCTGCTCAGCTTAAAGCGCAACTGGATCAATGTGGATTACCAAATGAACAGATTGTTC
Source organism: Vibrio sp. RM-69-4 (assembly GCF_024743775.1). Classification (NCBI taxonomy): domain Bacteria; kingdom Pseudomonadati; phylum Pseudomonadota; class Gammaproteobacteria; order Vibrionales; family Vibrionaceae; genus Vibrio; species Vibrio sp. RM-69-4. Next base: position 996,663 of record NZ_JAMQXI010000076.1, on the reverse strand, counting down.
TCTCCAGTTTTAGCCACGCTATCATGCGCGAGCTTTATCAGCATTGTCCGGGTTATAAATTGGCGGTGTTGAGCGAGCGATTAACGCGTAAAGATAAGCAAGTGTTAGCCGAAATTGACGCCTTTGGCTGTAACCTTAACTATCAATGGATCAGTGCAAAGCACATTGCCGAGTTACATCAAGCGGGTTACCAAATTTGGTGCTACACGGTGAATAATCCGAAAAAGTTCAAACATCTCAACTCAGTTGACGCCATTTTTAGTGACGATCCACAGTGCTTTTTGTAAGCCTGCAAGCGTTTAGCTGACTGGTAGAATCTCTTTATTGAGAATGATTCTTCATAATGCGCCACTCTTCCACTCTGTCATCACTCAATAATATGGATGATTTCCTAAGGTACTCTCTATGATACTTGACTCATCGTTATGGATTTGGATCCCGCTGCTTTTTGCCGTTATCTTCAGTTTTCAAAAGCAGTTACGTCCAGCATTCACCTTGCTAGCACTGTCGTTAGTGGGCGGATGGTTCACAGACCGATTATCGTTAATGGCCCTGCTGTATGTCGCCATTGGATTATGTGGTGCTTATTACATTCCACAACTGAAAGGCCGCTGGAAATGGTTTGCTCATGGTGCGTTGCTATTATGGGCAATTGCACTGCTGCTGCATGCTATTCCTGGTTTTAATAATCCTAAAGTGCTGGATAATGTGGTTGCTGGTGCCAATAGTGCCCCCTTTCGTCTCTACTTGAACCTAGATAAACCTATGGTATTTTTTGCTTTGCTACTCGCTTGGCCGCCACTCCTTGGCAACCATCAAACCATTCGTTGGGCCGCGATCGGTAAAGTGTCGATTCCTCTTTTTGCTTTGCTTTTTGTCGCATGGGCGCTTGGCGCGATTAAGCCCGAGTTATCTTTACCAACTTGGTGGTGGCTCTTTGCTCTCAATAATTTACTGTTAACCTGTGTGGTGGAAGAAGCATTTTTCCGGGGCTATTTACAAAAAGCCGTTAGTGAAAAATTCGGTCTATGGCTCGGTATTGCGCTCGCTAGTATCCTATTTGGCCTTGCGCATTTTTCTGGCGGCGTGACTTTGGCGCTATTTGCCACATTAGCTGGTATTGGCTACGGCGCGATCTATCATCTAAGCGGGCGTTTATGGACGGCTGTACTCTTCCACTTTCTCTTTAATTTTTCCCACCTTATTTTCTTCACTTATCCAGTATGGGTACAGCGTTAAAACCTTTAAGCCAGCTGAAGTTTTCGCTGGCTTTTTTCTTTTTTTCAGTCGATGAAATACCTTATTGATAGTTTAGTGACAACCGTTATGAACAACTGAGTATAAAACGAATTGTTCTCATTATTCCTATTTTTGGCCTAGGGTTTATGGTCAACGTCATGTTGATAATAATACTCCAGGGAGGAGAGAATGAACCAGAAACAAACGTTATTGGCGATTGCGCTAGCAGGCTGTTTCAGTACCGCTTATGCAGAAGAAAAGGTGTGGATTTCCATTGGTGGTGACGCGACGCAAACGGCGCTTCGCTCTGGAGCCCAAAGCCTATTACCTGAAAATCTTATCAATCAAACATCAGTATGGGTTGGGCAAGTACCAGTAAGCGAGTTGGCGACGCTTTCACATGAAATGCACGAAAATCATCAGCGATGTGGTGGTTATATGGTCCACCCTTCTGCACAAAGTGCGATGAGTGTCAGCGCAATGCCGCTGAATCTAAACGCTTTCAGTGCACCGGAGATCACTCAGCAAACCACCGTTAATGCTTGGTTGCCATCAGTATCAGCGCAACAAATCACCAGTACCATCACCACCTTAACCCAGTTTAAAAATCGCTTTTATACTACCTCGACTGGTGCTCAAGCATCGAATTGGATTGCAGATCATTGGCGCTCACTCTCTGCGTCACTGCCCGCAAGCAAAGTAGAACAAATCACACATTCAGGCTACAACCAGAAATCGGTAATGCTCACAATTACAGGCTCTGAAAAACCTGACGAATGGGTGGTGATTGGCGGGCATTTAGACTCGACACTTGGTTCTCGAACCAACGAAAGCAGTATTGCGCCGGGTGCGGACGACGATGCATCAGGTATCGCGGGCGTGACAGAAATCATCCGTTTGTTGTCTGAGCAAAATTTTCGTCCTAAACGCAGCATCGCTTTCATGGCTTACGCTGCTGAAGAAGTGGGCCTTCGAGGTTCACAAGACTTAGCCAATCGTTTTAAAGCCGAAGGTAAAAAAGTAATGTCTGTGATGCAGTTAGACATGACTAACTACCAAGGTTCACGCGAAGATATTGTGTTTATGAGCGATTACACCGACAGTAATTTTACCCAGTATTTGACACAACTATTGGATGAATATTTACCGTCATTAACCTATGGATTTGATACCTGTGGCTATGCCTGCTCTGATCATGCCTCTTGGCATGCGGTTGGTTACCCAGCCGCGATGCCTTTTGAATCCAAATTTAATGATTACAACCCTAATATTCATAGCCCGCAAGACACTCTGCAAAATTCCGACCCAACAGGATTTCATGCGGTGAAATTTACTAAACTTGGATTGGCTTATGTGGTTGAAATGGGTAACGCCTCAACACCGCCTACACCGAGCAATCAACTGAAAAATGGCGTACCTGTGAACGGTTTATCGGCCAGCAGAAATAGCAAAACCTGGTACCAATTCGAACTGCAGGAAGCGGGCAACTTGAGTATTGTATTGTCAGGGGGAAGCGGCGATGCCGATTTATACGTTAAGTATCAAACTGATGCCGATCTACAGCAATACGACTGCCGTCCTTATCGCAGTGGCAATAATGAAACGTGTCAGTTCTCCAATGCTCAACCGGGCCGCTATTCTATTTTGCTGCATGGATACAACAATTACAGCAATGCAAGTTTAGTGGCAAATGCTCAATAAACAGCGCAAAGAAAAGCCAGCCGCAAGGCTGGCTAATCGATTAACTCTCAGCATCGGGCTGGTTTTCGGGGGCGGCGGCAATAAACGCCGGATGAGCACGAAGCTCAGCAACGATTCGTTTGATGATCGGAAACTGCGCCATATCAAGATTAAAGCGCTCCGCGTTATACACTTGTGGTACTAAACAAACATCCACTAAGCTCAGTTGATCACCAACACAGTATTCTCCTGATACTGTCGCCAATTTTTTTTCCAAGGCATGAAACCCCGTGGCTATCCAATGCCGATACCAGTCTCCTTTTTGACTTTCATCCACGGCCAGTTCACGCGTTAAATATTGTAAAACTCGTAGATTGTTCAGTGGATGAATATCAATAGCAATGTCTTGCGCCAGTGCTTTAATCTGATATTTCTCTTTACCTGATAGCGGAACCAAACGTACTTGGGGATACTGGTCATCCAAATATTCGATGATGGTTAACGACTGAGTAATGCAATGTCCGTTATCTTCCAGTACCGGAATTAACTCACTCGGATTGAGAGCGCTAAACTCGGCTGAATGTTGCACTCCGCCCTCCTTAACTAAATGGACAGCAATAGACTGGTAATCGAGCGCCTTGAGGTGAAGTGCGATGCGTACTCGGTAAGCGGCTGAAGAGCGCCAATACCCATATAACTTGAGGCCACTCATGACCCTTTCACCACGCGTTGATCGATTAAACCAAACAGGCTGTTCCCTTTATCATCACGCATTTCTAACGTTATCCTGTCACCAAATTTCATAAATTCGGTACTTGGTTTACCGTCCCGAATGGTTTCAATCATCCGCACTTCTGCAATGCATGAATAACCGACTCCCCCTTCAGCAATCGCACTGCCAAAATCGGTTCCCTGTTTATTGGAAACTGTACCAGAGCCAATAATAGTGCCCGCGCACAAGGGGCGCGTTTTTGCTGCGTGAGCAATTAACTGTGGAAATTCAAACGTCATGTCCACGCCAGCATTGGGGCAACCAAATGGTTTATTGTTATAGGTTGATAGCAATGGCAGGTTGAGTTTTCCGCCGTCCCAATGGCAGCCTAGCTCATCGGGTGTCACAGCGACAGGAGAGAATGCTGAAGACGGTTTGGATTGAAAAAAACCAAATCCTTTAGCAAGCTCTTGAGGGATCAAACCACGCAGCGATACATCGTTAACCAACATCACCAATCGAATCGCTTGCGCCGCTTCACTTGGGGTTGCACCCATTCTGACATCATCAGTGATCACGGCCACTTCGGCTTCAAAATCAATTCCCCATGCTTCATCTTGCATTTGAATATCATCACGCGGTCCAAGAAAAGCATCCGAACCACCTTGATACATTAACGGATCACTCCAGAAGCTTTCAGGGATCTCCGCACCTCGTGCTTTTCGTACTAACTCGACATGGTTGACGTAAGCAGAACCGTCGGCCCATTGATACGCTCTAGGCAGGGGCGAATGACACAAGGTTTGATCAAACTGCATCTCTTGCAGCAATTCGCCTTCATTCAGCGCCGTGTAAATTTCGCTGAGCATCGGTGCGGTTTCCTGCCAACGGTCTAAGGCTTGCTGTAAATGCTCGGCAATCTCAGGCACAGCAACGCATTTTGATAAGTCATGGCTGACCACGACCAATAAACCATCTCTTGTGCCGTTTTTTAGCGTAGCTAACTTCATGTCACTTCCTTATTCTTATTCGTTTATTCGCTCTTCCAACTGTAGACGTACTGTTGATTTTCAACCTGCTGCGCAGCCTCACTAAAGTGTAATGCATGCCGCGTATCAATCATCACTGCCACTTCATCGGTAAATTTTTTCTTATGCTCTTGCCCAGCTTGGAACGCTTTCGGATGTGGGCCATGGGTAAACCCGGCAGGATGAAAAGTGACCATGCCAGCTTCAATATGATCGCGGCTAAAGAAATCACCCGCATGGTAGAAGAGCACTTCATCGTAATCATCATTGTTATGATAAAACGGAACCTTTAAAGCGCCGGGGTCACTCTCAATCGGCCGAGGCACAAAGGTGCAGACCACAAAACCTTGGCCAACAAAGGTTGTGTGAGCGGAGGGCGGCAAATGATAGCGATGCGACATCAACGGCCGAATGTCTCGCCAGTTGAGTTTCACCACGGAAAGATCACCGTGCCAACCTACTGCATCCAATGGGTTAAATGGATAAGTAATGACGCTGATTTTCTCATGACGTTTTAAATGAACTTGGGTGATCTTTTCTGAATACTGCGCTTTAAACTCTGGGTTAATCGACGGGACTTGCAAAACCGCAGGATCGAATATGGCGTGGTTCCCTACGAGCCCTTTTTCTGGCAAAGAATACGCCGCATCCGTATTCTCTATCATTAGAATGAACATCGGCTCACTTGGCTCAAGTCGCCAATTGGTTGAACGCGGGATCAACACATAATCCCCTTGTGAAACGCTCAAGTGTCCGTAATCGCAATAAAAATCAGCGCTTCCTTGATGAATAAAAAGTAACTCATCACCATCGGCGTTACGCACTAAATGATCCATCGCTTGAGCCAGCTTCCATACTCGGACTTTACATTGTGCATTATGCAATAGATGCGGCACGCTCCACGGTGAACTTTGTTTGGCTTGCTCGATCAAATTAAAATTAAAGGCTCTCGGCCTTAACTCACCTTGCCATTCACTCCACCCTGTCGGTGCATGTTGGTGATGGAAATGAGCCGCAGGGCCAAAAAAGCCACTGCGTCCTGCTTCTCTTTCATAGATGGCCTCTTGCGGGAAGTCGGCATGAGCTTGGTTTGAACATACCCCTTCTCGGTGAGGAAATGTGATCCATTTATGCATCGCTGAGTACTCCTCGTCGAATTTGATCTTCTTCAATCGACTCAAATAATGCTTTGAAATTACCTTCCCCGAACCCTTCATTACCTTTGCGTTGAATGATCTCAAAAAAGACTGGGCCAATGACGGTTTGAGTAAATATTTGCAGCAAAATTCCATCTTTCATCGGTGCGCCATCGATCAGGATCCGCAGCGCTTTTAACTGATCAACATCTTCTTGATGCCCTTCAACTCGATCATTGACTTTTTCGTAGTAAGTATCCGGTGTCGGCATGAAATCCATCCCTCGCTCGCGCAGAGTACGTACCGTCTGGTAGATATCATCAGTGGATAAAGCGATGTGTTGGATCCCCTCACCATTGTATTCACGAATAAACTCTTCTATTTGTGATTTATCGTCAGACGATTCATTGATTGGGATGCGAATTTTGCCGCAAGGTGCCGTCATTGCGCGGCTAACTAGCCCCGTTAGCTTCCCTTCAATATCAAAATAGCGAATTTCACGGAAGTTACCGATCCGCTCATAAAAGCCAGACCAAACGTCCATGTGGCCTTGTTTGACGTTATGCGTTAAGTGGTCAATTTCGAACAGACCAACATTGGCGTGAGTCATTCGTTGATTGGCATCGGCATAGAACTTGAAATCCACATCATAAATGCTCTGGCTACCGTAACGGTCGACAAAATAGAGCAAGCTATCGCCAATTCCATAAATCGCGGGAATGCTCAGTTCCATTGGGCCAATTTGTGTTTTGTATTCTCGCCCGCCATTTGCCTGCACATGCTGCATGGCGACAGATGCATCATGAACGCGAAACGCCATCCCACACACTGAAGGTCCATGCACTTTGGCAAACGCTGCAGCTTGACTGTGGGGTTGAGAGTTAACGATAAAATTGATATCCCCTTGACGATATAACCACGCCTCTTTTGAGCGGTGCTTGGCTATCTCAGCAAAGCCAAGAGAAGTAAACAGCTCTTTTAACTGCGCGATTCCAGCGGGATCAGCCGCGGTGTACTCCACAAATTCAAAACCGTCTGTTCCCAATGGGTTAAATGTTGAGGTCATCTCGCGCTCCTTTTTTGTTAACGCTTGTGTTGAGTATTGCGAACATGGCGTAATTTTCAGCAAAAATGAACCCTATAACGAAAAACGGTTTAGCGGAGAACAAATAGTGTCGATGTAATTAAAATGTTACACAAATCTATTAATGAGCAGTAGGATAGTAAATTAGCGAATTTCACAGAGATGATTTATTTTTATCACACTGAATATTAAGCACTTTTTCTTAATCGGCCACGTTAATCACAAGTCAATCATAACCAGTTGCTCAGTAAAGCGAATAGCACGGCGTAACATTTTAGCTACATTTATTAAAAGCCGATACTGCCTCCGGCGAAAAACACACAATCGGCGAGGTGTTAGGCGCACATAGTTTTTATATGCCGAGCTACACGGACAAAACATTAGGCCAACACAGGTGAATCATTAAGTTAAAAACAATAGTCATTGGCTATATATAAGCGAAAAATTCGGTTGTTTTGTCGTGCTTCTTTGATTTATCGCAGAACATCGCGTCATCCACACGCGATATGGTATGGCTTCTGTTTCCTACGAGATAACAAAATGACCATGATAAATGAACAGCGCTTGGTTGAGCACTTTCTACAACTAATTCAAATTGACAGCGAATCGGGTAACGAAAAACAGATTGCAGAAACGCTGTCTGAACAATTGGGTGAGCTTGGTTTTTCAGTCCAAAAACTGCCCGTACCTGAACATGTTTCCAATGGCTTTAACCTTTATGCTCGCCTAGCAGGACAACTAGATGACAGTGTCGTACTGAGCTGTCACATGGATACCGTCAAACCGGGGATTGGTATCACACCCGTCATTGAAAATGGCGTCATTCGCTCTAACGGTGAAACCATTTTAGGCGGCGATGACAAATCGGGTATTGCGGCCATTATGGAGGCGATCCGAACGATTAAAGCGCAAAAACAACCTCATAAAACCATTGAAATTGCATTCACCGTCCATGAAGAAGGCGGGCTACAAGGCTCAAAACACTTTGATATCTCTCATATTCAATCGACTAAGGCGATTGTACTCGACACTGGTGGTCCAATAGGAACCATCGTTAAAGCCGCCCCAGGGCAGCAAAAAATCATCGTTAATATCAAAGGCAAACCCGCACACGCAGGCCTTGCTCCTGAAGAAGGTATTAGCGCTATCGCCGTCGCAGCCGATGCGATTACCCAAATGAAATTGCTGCGTATTGATGAGGAAACCACGGCGAATATCGGCCTTGTTCATGGCGGTGGCGCAACAAATATCGTCATGCCTGATCTTAGAATTGTCGCTGAAGCCCGATCATTGAATGATGATAAGTTGAGCCTACAAGTTGAACATATGGTGTCAACCTTTCAGGCCGCGGCGCACAAGCATGGCGCGCAGGTTGAGATTGAATCTACTCGTGCTTACAACGCCTTTGTATTGGATGAAGAGCATCCGCATATCGCTGCGATCAAAAAGAGCTTTGAATCGGTTGGGATTGCACCAAAAACCAAACGTACTGGTGGAGGCAGTGATGCAAACAACTTTAACAAAAAAGGATTAGTGACCGTCAATTTGTCAACGGGCATGGCGAAAGTTCACACCACCGAAGAGTATATTGCGATCAATGATATGGTGAAGATTGCAGAATTCCTAACAACGTATTTGACCGAATAAGCCTTACGATAAAACAGGCCTCATTTTCGCGAGGCCTGCTAAAGAAACATTGGTGGGATTGGTATAAATTATAAACCTATATTTTCCGTTAACGCTTTGATTTGTTCTAAATCCATGCGGTGAACTTGGATCATCTGATCGATTTGGCTAATTCTTGAATTCGCTTCATCTTGCTTATCACATGCGTCTGATTTTGCATCCCACGACTTACCTTCTAAGTAGACATCACAATCGATTTTGAGCGTTTTTAGCTTCGGTACTAAACTTTCTTTCTCTTTTTGCAGCGCTTCTAGCTCTTGCTTAATTTTCAATTCACGTTGGAACAGTTCGCGTGAACGTTCAAAAATCGTTGCCTGCATATCGGCTTGCCGATTTAATTTAGAATTTTTGTTCTCAACTTGCGCTAGTGCATTTTCCTGTGTATTAAGTTTCGCTTGCAGCGCTTTATTTTCTGCCATTAACGCTTGGTATTGGCTTTGCGCTTGATCCAGCTCTTGTTGATACTGCTTTTGTTGCTCTTCTAATGCTTGTTGAAGTTTATTTGCTACTTCAGCGTCGACACTGGCGACTTTTAATTGCACTTTTTCAGCTAATTGGCTTTTATCTTGGGTGAGCTGTTCATATTTTTCTTCTAGCTGATGGTATGTTTTTTGCCAGTTATTCGTGGTGATACTTGAACCGATTAAGCCACCTAATGCTAACCCCAACACCCCTGCTAACGCGATGTAGACGTAGGTGCGTTTGTCTCGTTCTTCAATCACTACGACATCGTCTTGTGCATCAATGTCCGTCTGTTTGTTCACTCTTTCGCTCCTATCTATCTCAGCGAGTTAATTCAGCAATCACAATTGAGGCAGCATAAATGACAAAAGCAGTGAGTAAAGAAACCACCACACCTTTTTGCAACTTTTCGTTGGTACGATAACGAATAAAAATAAAAGCAATGGCGATCAATAAAATAATGGTGATGAGTCGTGTCATTAGCCTATCCTCTCACGTAGTGTATATCATTTATAACACGCGATAAGTCAGAAAAAAGTAGAACAATCGACAACAAGCGTAAAGTTTTCACCCCTCATCCAACGTTTACGTCTATAAATGGTTAACAAACCACCAAACGGCAGCAAATTGAGATCAAAAGCACAATTTTTCTTGTCTTGGAAAACGCTTTATGTAACATATCCCGCCTTGATGGTAAGCGCACTTATCATCAGTTCCGATGAAGACTGCAGGAGAGTAGCCTTAGTTTATTCAAAGTATGAGTAAACAGGCTCGCCGAAGAAGTAAATCTTTCAGGTGCTAATGCTCTCTCTTATGAGAGCTGGCGAGGACTGTAGTTGGAGGAACCTCTGGAGAGAACCGTTTAATCGGTCGCCGAAGGAGCAAACCCTATTTGGGGTGAAACTCTCAGGCAAAAGGACAGAGGAGTGGAAAGTTACAATCATAAATAGGTGTGGTTTCTTCACCACTGGCCTGCTGTGATCTTTTTGTGGGATCTTTTCAGATTACTGCCCTTTCCCTCTTCTCCTTAACTGTCGTTTTATTAAGGGGAACTAATGAACAATCTGCAATCTATTCTTGAATCTATAGACAATTTTGTCTGGGGACCACCACTTTTAATTTTATTGGTCGGTACAGGCATCTATTTTACGTTTCGTCTCGGTCTTATCCAATTTCGACATTTACCTACCGCACTTAAGATGGTGTTTAGTAAAGACAAAGACGCCGGTAAACAAGGCGATGTATCAAGCTTTGCCGCCTTATGTACCGCACTTTCCGCGACGATTGGAACCGGTAATATCGTTGGCGTAGCGACAGCAATTAAGCTCGGTGGGCCGGGCGCGCTATTTTGGATGTGGTTAGCCGCGCTGTTTGGTATGGCGACCAAATACGCTGAATGTTTACTGGCAGTAAAGTATCGTCAAGTCGATGACAAAGGCCAAATGGTTGGTGGCCCGATGTATTACCTGCAATATGGCGTGGGCTCTCGAACTTTGGCGGTTTTATTCGCCCTATTTGCCATCGGCGTCGCTTGTTTCGGCATCGGTACATTCCCACAAGTCAACGCGATTTTAGATGCTACTGAAATCTCTTTTGGTGTGTCACGCGAAATATCAGCAGTGGTTCTAACGCTGTTAGTCGCATTTGTCACGGTCGGTGGTATTCAATCAATTGCTAAAGTGGCTGGGAAAGTGGTACCTGCCATGGCCCTTTTTTACATCCTTGCGTGTTTGAGTGTGATCATCAGCAACAGCGATCAATTACTCACGGCCATCAGTTTAGTTATTACTTCTGCCTTCACTTCCACAGCCGCTACTGGTGGTTTCTTAGGAGCGAGCATCATGCTGGCGATCCAATCAGGGATTGCGCGCGGTGTATTTTCTAATGAATCTGGTCTTGGCAGCGCGCCAATGGCCGCGGCGGCAGCTAAAACTGACTCTTGCGTAAAACAAGGGTTGATTTCAATGACTGGTACTTTCTTTGACACCATCATTATTTGCACCATGACCGGGCTTGCGCTGATCTTAACTGGCGCATGGCAAAGTGATTTTTCTGGTGCCGCTATGACAACCTATGCATTTGCCGTGGGCTTAAATGCGCAAACCTTGGGCCCGATGATGGTTTCCATTGGTTTGATGTTTTTTGCTTTTACGACGATTTTAGGCTGGAACTATTACGGTGAGCGCTGCGTGGTGTTTTTGTTTGGTACCAAAGCAGTAATGCCTTATAAGCTGATTTTTATCGGTTTGGTGGCATCAGGTGCGTTCTTGCACCTTGATATGATTTGGATTATTGCTGATATCGTTAACGGTTTAATGGCTATCCCTAATCTGATCGGATTAATCGCATTACGCCATATTGTGCTTGAAGAGACCAAGCTGTTTTTTGAAAAACAGTCAGCACCTTTTACCCGTGGTGCTCAAACCCAACATTAATCGTTTGCCAGCCGATAAGCATGTGGCAATGCTTATCGGCAACTTTAGGCGACTAAAGAGCAACTTCTTAAGCCGCTTCATCTTCTAGTAGCAATTTCACCCCAAGCGCGACTAGCACAACACCTGTTGTCCCTTCCATCCATTTCATAAACGACGCATTTTTGAGTAAGTTTTTTGCAAAGCTCAATGCGCCCGCTAAACCGCACTGCCAACACATAGCGATAACAAAATGAATAGCAGCCATCAAAAGCGATTGCAACAACGGAGAATATTCTGGGTTAATAAATTGCGGCAAAAATGCGAGATAAAATACTGCCGTTTTAGGGTTCAACACATTGGAAAGAAAGCCTTCACGCAATGACCGCTTCAGCGTAAATTCACTGTGTGAAATTGCCGTAACCTGCATACCTTGGCTATTTTTCAGCAACGCTTTTAAGCTGGATAGTCCCAGCCAAATTAAATACGCCGCACCAATCATTTTAACCACATGAAACAGCTCGGCCGATTGTGCCAAAATCGCCGAAATACCGACGGCGGAAAAGGTCGCATGCACAAATAACCCCATGCAAATACCCAAACTTGTTATGCTGCCGTCAGTGAACCCAGCTCGTGATGTGTTACGAATCACCAGTGCCGTATCTAGCCCCGGAGTTAGCGTTAATATAGTAATTGCGATCAGAAAGGCTTCAACGTTTTGGATATACATACCCGTCCTTGTATAAAAGAAATGTCATCGTTTACCTTTTTATACCTGAGCTCTTTTATAAAGTCTTTAACAGTTTTCACTGGATAAGAAAATAATGAAATACTCACAGCCTTGTCGGTTTGGGTCACGCTCTTTCACCTTGATTGACTTTGATGGCCTTGGTTAGACACTTAATGGTTGCTACACTTACTTCTCTTTTACGTCACGGAAGGCTAATTCCATGGATGCATTAAATCAATTAGTTCAACACTCTAAGAAAATTTCACATTTCAATCATTTAGCGGCTATTTGTGGCTGGGATCAAGCCGCAGTAATGCCTGCTGGCGGCGCTCAAGCTCGCTCGGAAGCGATGGCGCAATTGTCCGTTCATATTCATAGTTTACATACTCAACCTCAATTGGCTGAATGGTTTGATAAAGCACAAAATGAGCCATTGAACGATGAGCAAAAAGCAACTCTGCGTGAACTCAAACGCCACTGGCAGCAGGCAAACGTACTGCCTGAAGCTTTGGTGCAAGCGAAATCTCTTGCTGGTTCAAAGTGTGAACATGCTTGGCGTACCCAACGCAAAAACAATGATTGGGTCAGTTTTGAGAAAAACTGGGCTGAGGTGGTCACACTCTCACAGCAAGAAGCGCAGATCCGCGCTGATGCTACAGGTTTAACGCCTTATGATGCGATGCTCGATCTTTACGAACCGGGTACAACAACTCAATCATTGGACGCTGTTTTCAGCGATGTTAAAACTTGGCTGCCAACGTTAATCGATCAAGTCATAGAGAAGCAACGCGCCGAAGAGATCATCATACCGACTGGCCATTACCCTGCTGAAAAGCAAAAGGCGCTAGGCTTAGAAGTCATGAAATTGCTTCAGTTTGATTTTGAACACGGTCGCCTTGATGAAAGCGTTCACCCTTTTTGCGGCGGTGTTCCAACCGATGTTCGGATCACCACTCGTTATAATGAGTCGGAGTTTATTCAGTCTCTAATGGGCATTGTCCATGAAACGGGCCACGCACGTTATGAGCAAGGCTTGCCTAAACATCTTGCTGGTACACCAGCAGGAGAAGCGCGTTCGATGGGTATTCATGAATCTCAATCGCTCTTCTTTGAAATGCAGATGGGCCGCAGTGAACCCTTTATTGAGCACTTAGCCACCCTAGCCGCCCGCTATTTTTCAGGTAGTGAAGATAGAGTATTTGCACAAGCGAATTTCCAGAAGATCTACACTCGCGCTGAAAAAGGCTTTATTCGTGTCGATGCCGACGAGTTGACTTATCCAGCGCACGTCATTTTACGTTATGAAATTGAACGTGATTTGATCAATGGTCATATCAAACATACCGATGTGCCTGAGCTATGGGATCACAAAATGCAGGCTTACCTCGGCCTTTCTACCCAAGGAAATGACCAAAACGGCTGTATGCAAGACATCCACTGGACAGATGGAAGCTTTGGCTACTTCCCTAGTTACACGCTGGGTGCTATGTATGCGGCCCAGTTTATGGCAGCAATGAAGAAAACGGTGGATGTTGATGCCGCCATTCGCAGTGGTGATTTATCACCAATATTTACTTGGCTTGCCGATAATATTTGGCGGAAAGGTAGCTTATTAACAACCGATGAATTGGTGAAACAAGCGACTGGGGATGTGCTTAACGCTCAATATTTCCAAGACCACCTGAAGCATAGATACCTTTAGCGCCAAACTTAAAAAGCAGCTTAACTCGCTGCTTTTTTACACTTAGTTAACGCTCAATAACACGCAGGAATTCATGATGAACTTTTCATCAATGCATCTTTACGCAAGCGCCATACTGTCAGTAACATCGCCAGTAACGCTAGTACGCTCATGCCAATATAAACCAAGCTAAAACCTTGTGATAATACCTGAGTGGAAACGCCGGCCTGCTCGGCACCGTGTTCAGCAACCATGACTTCGCTCGGCACTCTCAGATAAAAGAGCGCGGAACAGAACGCCACACCGAGTGCACCGCCGAGTTCTCGTCCAAAATTAAACAGTGACATGCCAATGCCGCGATCGCGTGCGGGTAAGACACTTTGTACAACAACGCCTAAGGCCGGTAAGGTTAAACCAATACCTATACCCGCAAAACCCAATGCAAATTTCACCCACATATCGTAATGAACTTGCCACAATGCAGCCATAGCTAAAGCAAAACCGACGATCACTAACATCTTATAACGACCAAACTTCGCGATGAGCTTCCCACCCACATAAGCGCCAGAGGTAATACAGACCATGAAGATCACCATAATCGCACCACTTTCTGACGGAGTGAGTCCTTTTTGCCACTGAAACTGCAGCGGCAAATAAACCAAAAGCGCAAACATCAGCATTTGCGATCCCATAATAAGAACAATCGCGGTCAGATAATTCGGAAGACGTGCTAAACGCGCCGGTAAAATAGGATCACTCACTCTGCGTTCAACAACCACCAAAGCAACTAAACACGCCAGTAATGCAAACGCACCCCAGCCAGTAGGGATAAATGAATGTGAAGAAAGTAATAACAGCAGCAAAGTCGTCGCACTCATGAGTAACGCTGCTCCCACCCAATCAAAGCGACTATCTCTGCGTTTATTGAGATGCTTCAAATAGCGGTTAACCATGTAAAGTGCCACCAACCCTAACGGTAAATTAATACCGAATACCCACCGCCAACTGAGGTAGTCAGCAAAATAGCCGCCAAGCAGTGGCCCTGCAATACTGGACACCGCATAAACCGCTGAAATATAACCTTGGTACTTGCCCACTTCGCGCGCAGGAATTGAATCGGCGATAACGGTAAATGCCAGAGCTATTAAGCCTCCACCGCCAATCCCTTGAATCACACGAGCACCAATTAAACTGGGTAGATCAAAAGCAAAGGTACACAGCGCGGAACCCAACATAAAGATCACGATACTGACATTTAGCATCCGAACTCGTCCGAACAAGTCGCTCAGTTTACCGTAGACGGGCAATACAGCGGTCGATGCTAATAGATAAGCAGTAATCACCCATGTTAATGCTTGTCCTGCCGAGAGATCTTGCCCAATAAGAGCCAATGGAGTGGTAACGATGCTTTTTTCAAGCGAGCCTAAAGCGATGACTAAAGCAACGCTGGCAAAAATAATTTTCGGATTAGCTGAATAAGTTGAATCGGTAGGCATGTGCCCCTCATATGAACTTGATTAGAATGCGCGACCGACACGATAACGTAATAGTGCACATCCTAAAATAGGATAGAATGGGATGGCTTATTGCATAAATGGGATTAATGATGAAACTTGATGATTTATCACTCTTTTTAACGGTAGTGAAATGTGGCAATTTTACGCTGGCAGCAAAACAAAAAGCCTTGTCCACCAGCACGTTGAGCCGCAGAATTCAGCAGTTGGAGCAAGATATTGGCAGCATTCTACTGATCAGAAACAGTAAAGAAGTGGTACTAACGAAAGAAGGCGAGCATTTGTTTGAAACCTATGCCAACCTATTTAGCCAAATAGAAGATAAACAAGCACAAGCTTTAAAAGCCAAACAAGAGTTTAGAGGCGAGATCGTCATTAACGCGCCAATCCTACCCATTCGGCATCAGCTAAGTCCATTAGCACTGGAATTTTGTCAGCAACATCCTAAAGTCAACATTCGTATTCAAGTCGGTGCAGGGCTGGATTATCATACCCAGCACGACCTTGATATAGCGCTACGTTTTGGTCCACAACCTCAATCCGATTGGGTTGCGCGCAAACTAGCTAATAACCCTTCCGTGTTGTGCACAAGCCCTGACTACTCGGCCTCTTTGCTGCTAAAACATCCAGAGCAATTACTTTCTCTGCCACTACTCACTTTAAATACCAAACAAGCGTGGATATTTGAACATCAGCAAAGCAAAGAACGTTTTCAATTTATCCCTCAGGCACGTATTAGTTCTGAGGAAATTGATACGATTTTACAAGCCACATTCATGAATATGGGTATTGCAAGGTTACCTAAAGGATTAATTGATAAGGAGTTAGAGGAGAAACGATTAGTGCCATTATTGCCTAATTGGCAGATTGAAGGAGCGGATGTTTATTTGCTGCACCCTCAGAGACGTTTTCTTCCTGAGCGAACTCAGGCATTTATTGACTACATCATCAATCACTGGTCGCGCTTTGCTTTCAGTTACTGGCGTACTTGAGAATGTACACCACACCATACTGCTCAAATAAAAAACCACTTCTTGCTACTAACGAGCAAGAAGTGGTTGAAAGCGATTGAGTGACTAGATTAAAGAAAGTGGAAGGTCGCGTTGAATGAAACCGTACCAATATCGTCATCGCCCAAAGTGTAATTCATGTAACTTGCACCAACTGAAATTGGCCCCATCAGGAAGTATTCAGCGCCTACACCGTACATGATGTCAAAACCATCATCTATTTTATTGCTGTTTAATTTTTTATCCCAAGAATGCAAACCACCCTTGGCATACACATGCAGAGGGCCAAAATCAATGCTTGGCTTTACCGCAAAATAAACAGAAGAGGCCGCGATTTCATTCGTGGCAGTGACTTCAAATTTGCCATGGTCGGTGTAACCCGCTTCGAGGCCAATCAGAGGAAGAATACCAGTACCGGCATGAATGTTGTACGAAGTACCGCTTTTACCATTCAAATCCGATTGGCCTACTGATGCGCCGCCATAAATCCAAGAGTCAGCAAACGCCATTGAAGATGTACTGATCAGCGCCAGTGCGATTAAAGTCTTTTTCATGATGAACCTTCTTTATTTAATTTGGCAGTGGCCTCAAAACGGCGACCGATTGCCACATAGCGTCAAATTATAGTGAACTGTTGGTTAGATGCAAATCTTATACCTAACAAGCATCAATCGCATTTTTTATACGTTTATCTGAAACTGGATAAGGAGTGCCAAGTTGCTGAGCAAATAAACTCACCCGAAGCTCTTCAATCATCCAACGGATCTCTTTAACATTTTCAGGTACTTCTGCACCACGAGGTATCTTGTTTAGTAGCGCTTTGTAATCATTGGTTACCGCTTCAATTTTCAACATGTGCAAACGATCCTTATTTGGATCAATGGGTAACTTCTCCATCCGACGTTTAATCGCGCGCATGTAACGCAGAATATCCGGCAAACGCTTCCAGCCGCATTCGGTGGCAAAGCCTTTAAAGATCAAACCTTCGATCTGCGCTTTGATATCCGATAACGCAAAAGCCATCGTAAAATCGATTTTCCCTTTCAGCTTTTTATTAATGTTGAATGCCGTGGTAAGGATCGTCTCCACTTGTTGGGCGATATCGACCACAGTATCGCCCAATTCAGCGCGCACAAACTCTTTCAGTGCCTCAAACTGCTCCGGTTCCCACACTAAACCGCCTTGCTGCTCAATTAACTTATCAATCCCACAAGCAATACAGTCATCAATCAGGTCCAGTACTTTGCCATACGGGTTAAAGTAGAGCCCCAATTTTGACTTGTTCGGTAAATTGGTGTGCAGATATTTAATCGGTGAAGGAACGTTCAGCAAAATCAGACGCCGTTGCCCTGCTTTCATTGCATTGAGTTGTTCTTGCTCGGTCTCAAAAAGCTTAATTTCAACGCTCTCTTTACTATCCACTAACGCTGGATAGGCTTTAACCTCGAAACCGCCGCGCTTTTGTTGGTACACTTTCGGTAATTCACCAAAGCTCCACGTATGCAAACCTTGCTGTTCAATATCATCGTCTGCCACTTGAGATAGTGTTTCTTGTACTTTCTCTTTCAAACTCTCTTTCAGCTGATATAAATCTTTATGCTCGTTGAGTTTGCGATTTTTATGATCCACCGCGCGAAAAGTGATTTTTAAATGATCCGGAACTTGCTCTAGCTTCCAATCTTCACGCTTCACCTCGACGCCCGTCATGCGTCTTAACTCTTTTTCCATCGCATCCAATAAAGGCAATTCCATCGGTGTGACACGAGCTAAAAACGCATCCGCATAGTTAGGTGCCGGTACAAAGTTTTTGCGCAGTGTTTTAGGCAACGACTTGATCAGGCTAACAACCAATTCATGACGTAACCCGGGGATCTGCCAATCAAACCCTGTCGGTTCAATTTGATTTAGAATCGGCAATGGCAAATGTACCGTGACACCGTCACTATCTACTCCAGGTTCAAATTGATAGCTGAGCTTCAGTTTAATACCGTTTTGGTGCCAAAAGTTGGGATAATCTAAATCAGTGATGTGGCTAGCATCACCTTTAAATAGCATCTCTTTTTCAAAGTTGAGTAGATCTGGGGTGGCTTTGCTGGCTTTTCGCCACCACGCATCAAAATGACGCCCAGAGACCACATCCGTTGCTACTCGCTGATCGTAGAACTCAAAAAGCTGTTCATCATCAATCAAAATATCGCGGCGGCGAGATTTATGCTCAAGCTCCTCGACTTCAAGTAATAAGCGACGGTTTTGCTTGAAAAACGCATGTTTGGTTTCCCAATCACCTTCAACTAATGCGCTGCGAATGAAAATCTCACGACATAGTGGCTCGTCAATGGTGCTGTAGTTAATCAAACGTTTAGGCACAATAGGAATGCCATATAACATCACTTTTTCATAGGCCATGACGGCGGCTTGTTTTTTTGACCAATGCGGTTCGCTGTAGCTACGCTTAATCAAATGCTGTGCCAGCGGTTCCACCCATTCAGGCTGGATTTTAGCTGCAATACGCCCCCACAGTTTAGAGGTTTCCACCAATTCGGCGACCATCACCCACTTGGGCTGCTTTTTAAACAGACCAGAAGCGGGAAAAATATTAAAGCGGGCGTTACGAGCCCCTTGGTATTCATTTTTCTCTTGGTCTTTGATACCGATGTGCGACAGTAAACCAACCAAAATTGCACTGTGGATACTTTGGTAATTGCCCGGTTCGTCGTTCAATTTGCAATCCATTTCACGCATCGACTGGTGAATTTGGAAGTAGACATCCTGCCATTCGCGTACCCGCAAATAATTGAGGTAATCTTGTTTACACTGCTTACGAAATTGGCTGCTGCTTAACGCTTTTTGCTCAGTTTGAATGTGGTTCCACAAATTCACTAGGCTCAGGAAATCGGACTCTTCATCAAAAAATCGGCGATGTTTCTCATCTGAGGCTTGTTGTTTATCTGATGGGCGTTCACGTGGGTCTTGAATCGAAAGTGCAGCGGCAATCACCATTAGCTCTTTTACGCAGCCAAGCTTTGGCGCTTCAAGCACCATACGCGCCAAACGGGGGTCAATCGGCAAGCGTGCTAATTTGCGCCCCATATCCGTCAACTGCTTTTTGCTGTCGTGACCGTGTTCATTGGTATCAGGAACAATCGCACCAAGCTCTTCAAGCAAACGCACACCATCTTGAATGTTGCGTTTATCCGGCGCTTCCACAAATGGGAATGCTTCAATATCACCCAGCCCAAGTGCGGTCATTTGTAAAATAACCGAGGCTAAGTTGGTACGCAGTATTTCCGGATCGGTAAATTCTGGGCGTGAAAGAAAATCCTCTTCGGAATAGAGGCGTATGCAGATCCCTTCTTCAACACGGCCACAACGTCCTTTACGCTGATTTGCACTCGCTTGAGAAATTGGTTCAATCGGCAAACGTTGGACTTTGGTGCGGTAGCTATAACGGCTGATACGCGCCGTACCTGGGTCAATGACATATTTGATACCCGGAACGGTAAGGGATGTTTCTGCCACGTTGGTGGCTAAAACAATGCGCCGCCCTATATGGGGCTGAAAGATTTTATTCTGCTCACCGGCGGATAATCGTGCATAAAGCGGCACAATTTCAGTATCACGTAAGTTACGTTTACTGAGCGCATCGGCCGTATCACGAATTTCTCGTTCACCATTCATGAAGATCAGAATATCGCCAAGTCCTTCAGCACAGAGTTCATCGACGGCTTCAAAAATACCTTCAAGTTGATCTCGGTCTGCGTCCTCTTCACCAAGCAGTGGTCGATAACGCGTATCGACCGGATAAGTACGACCCGACACTTCAATGATAGGCGCACCACTAAAATGGTTAGAGAAGCGTTCAGGATCGATGGTGGCCGAAGTAATGATGACTTTGAGATCCGGACGACGCGGCAGCAGTTCTTTCAAATAACCTAAGATAAAATCGATATTTAAGCTGCGCTCATGCGCTTCATCGATAATGATGGTGTCGTACTGATTGAGAAAACGATCATGCTGTATTTCGGCCAACAATATCCCGTCAGTCATCAATTTGATCTGAGTCTGCTCGGAAATTTGATCGTTAAAACGAACTTTATAGCCAACAAAGCCACCCAGTTCTGTTTCCATCTCTTGCGCTATTCGGCTCGCGACCGAACGCGCAGCAAGACGACGTGGTTGCGTATGGCCAATCAGGCCATATTTACCGCGCCCAAGTTCTGCGCAAATTTTGGGTAACTGAGTCGTTTTTCCTGAGCCTGTTTCACCCGCCACAATTACCACTTGGTTTTCAGCAATCGCTTTGGCGATATCATCGCGTTTTTGGCTTACGGGCAATAAATCAGGGTAGTCGATGGTAACGCGGCTGTTGAGACGCTGCTGCGCCACCATCATTGACTGAGCAATATCGAGCGCAATTTGATCAAAAACGGCATGTTTGGCTTGCTCATTTTTTATTTTACTCGCACCAGAGATGCGTTTACTCAGACGAAAACGATCACGCATCATGCATTCTTTCAATGCATTGCGCAGAGATGCCGCACTGTTGCTGCTAGCGTTCATTGACTTGTGTTGATTGGGCTGTGACGAGGTCAAAGCATTTCCTATTCATTTCATTACATAAAACTGAGCGGATTGTAGCATAATCAACGCGCCTGCAATCAGTTATCCTTTCACAAACGGCGAGCATTTATTCGCTTCCTCCTCGATTCCGGTATGTTTTGCCATCGTTTGTATGATTAAGCGATTTAAAATTGGGTAATCGGATCAGGATTTCTTATGTTTATAAGAAAATCGCCGCTACAATAGCGACATGATTACTGAAACGATAAAACTGTGAAAGCATCTGAACTGAAACACATACTCGATTCACTACCCGATAACACCGATCCAGAATTGGTGATGGGTGAGGCTTGGTTGCCTGAACGTCTTATTGACACACAATTGGACGGCCATTTTCTGTTTCTGGAGTTTGATAATGCGCCCGAGGAAGGTGAAGGAGAGGAAGAAGGTCGCGGTTTTGTTGAACATGAGATTGCCATGATACGGCGACGCTTTGAAGAAATTTTGCTAGAAAAAGCGGACAATAAATCCAAAGCCGATGCCATGTTAGCGCTTTTCCTGATGGGGCATGAATACTCAAGTTCAGAAGTCATTGAAATACTAGAAGACCCTAGCGTCCCTCAAGATCCGAATGATTTTTATCACGAGAACGATGAAGATGAATCTCATGATATTTAGAATCTCACTTTATTCTGACTTGTGTTTTGCTCAATACGCCACTATTTAAACAATAATGACTCGAAATTTTCAGTAGGTTTTTTTATGTTTAATGCCATTACATCGCTATTCAAGCAACTCTTGGACGGAGAAGATTTAGGCCAGCGTTCCAACACTAACCCCAACCTAGCGATTGCTTGTTTGCTCAGAGAAGTGGCAGGAGCCGATCATCAAATTGACACACGAGAAAATGACGCTAAGTTTCAATTAGTTAAACGACTATTAGCGTTAGATGATACAGAAACCACGGAACTGCTCATTCGGGCAGAACAAAGCGTCAAACAGTCAGCTTCATTGTATGATTTCACTTCACAATTACGCGAGCTCTCGCAAGATACGCGATATGAACTTATCAAGGCGATGTGGCAAGTAGCGCACGCGGACGGTGAGATAGACCCACTCGAAGAGGCGGTGATCCGCAAAGCGGCAGAATTATTGTATGTCGACCACAGTGAATTTATCCGCGCTAAACTTTCCGCTCAAAAATAGAGCGGATTACAACATCGTTAACGCCAATTTCGCAAGGTTGTAGGCATCAACATAAGCGGAGTGCTGTCGCCCTTCCCAGTCAATGCCTTGCGCTTCTTGTGCGGCGCGGTGACCAATACGTTTTTCTTTCATTCTCTGCTGAATACGGTAGAGCGTTGCTAGGTTGATGAACTCGCTAAAAGGCATAACGATCCCCTTCTGCTCACACTCTTTAGCTAAAATTTGGTCATCACGCCCCCACGAAACATAAATCTTGTTTGGGCCGCCAAAATTCTTGACCATTGATTGAACGACACCTGCAAGTGGTCGCCCCTGTTTTTCAATTTTACGCGGAGTTATCCCGGTTAACTCACTACAAAACAGCGAAATTTCGTCTTGCTCTGGCCTGACATAATATTGAGCACGCTTCACAATCGTGCCCAACTGTACATCAATTTCAGCTAAACCCACTTCAATGATTTCACCCGTTGTCCCAACCCCATTTTCATTCCAGCAGCACATTTCTAAATCGAAGCAGACAACTCGGTTATAGTTCATTGTTCAGGCGTATCCTTTAAATATAAGTGGTCAAAGAACGCTATCTTACTCGACTCCTCTCAAAAACTCGACTCTCGCCCTTTCGTTCGGACAGTTATTGGGCGATTGAAACTCGGTTGCGACCATTTTCTTTGCTTTCGTATAACTTGCTGTCTGCCAAATGTAATAAAGACTCTTGATCATAAGTATGATTAATCGCCGCCCCAATACTGAGCGTGCAATACAGCACCTCATCCATGAACTCATATCCGGTTGATTCAACGGCCGCTCGTAACGTTTCTAGATAACACTGCAAAGGTTGAAGTTCTGACAATTCACAAATAATGCAAAATTCGTCCCCACTTAACCGAGCTAAAACATCATTATTTCCCATATGACGTGAAATAACCGTTGTGATATGTATTAGCATCTCATCGCCTGCAATGTGACTATGGTTGTCATTAATCAGTTTAAAATCATCGACATCAAACATTACCAACGAAAAAGCTTTTTTCTGTAAGACGTTCTCTTGCAGTAAACGTCCGAATGCACGTCGGTTATACAACCCAGTCAAACTATCGTGGTCCGCTAAAAAGCGCAGTTCTTCAGTACGTTCTTCTAGCATCTCGCTAAGATGAAGTTTTTCTCTCATCAACAAATAGACAACATAACCTAACAAGATCGAAATAATTAAACCACCGACGCTGAGCGCCACTAAAATCCACTGTATGTTGCTCGCTATTGGTTCTGAGAACTTAAAATCAATTTTCCAATCACGGTTAGGCAGAGATAAGCGTTTCTCTATTTCGATGCCTTTGATTGAATCCCAATCTGGGCTTTGGAATAGAATCGGATCATCTTCGGCATCAAATCCGAGATCGGTTACTTTCATATACAATCGATGATCGGATGCCGTGCGGCTCACCAATCCATCAAAATAAGTAGAGAGTCGAATAACACCCACTACCACACCAATCATTTCCTGTTTGTTGTAGTTAAAAACGGGATGATATACCAATAATCCATCCTTTTTGTGGTGTGCTTCTATGCCATCTTGCAATAGGCGGACCTTATCGGATATAGCTGGTAGCCCCGTACTCTCAATATGTGCAGCAATTCTTTGAAAGCGAGGGCGTAGCGAATAGAAACCGAGCAATTCAAGGTTACTTTTGGTTTGAGGATAAATATCACTCAGAACATAAACGGGTTGTTCATTCTCTTCAGAAAATCCAATCACCTTTTGACCCGCTTTAGGTACTGTAAATAACTCAAATTGAGGCAAACGATCCCTCATTAATGTTACAAATTCGTCAGCATCATCTTTCGTTACTTTCGCTAACCATTGCAAACCGATAAGGCTGTAGGATGTTGACATAACCCCATGGGCAAAAACGTCAAATCCTTGCACATTACCCCCCTCGGTAGCATGCAAAAAATTGGCAGCCGAACCAATAAAACTGACATCATTTCCAACCAACGTGTCTAATATGCTTGCTTGATGTTCAGCGTGGCTATCAAACAACATGACAATATGATTCTTTTGATTAATGTAGAGTAATGAGATGACTGACGCTGTCATCATTAAGGTAATAATTGAAATACATAAAGGGTAGATCACCTTTTTGTCGCTCTCTAACATAACAGCCTCTCCGTGGCTCAGGACTCAGGACTCAGGACTCAGGACTCAGGACTCAGGACTCAGGACTCAGGACTCAGGACTCAAATTACTCTTATAAAAGTAGGTAAATCAATAGCCAGTCACCAATTTATTAACCAATTAATCTTAAAGTTGAACCAGAATAGAGAATTAATGATTGATACTGCTCAAAACGCAAGCAATCGCTTTAGCTTAAACGTGATGATGCGGACTTTCTATCCTGTATTCGCCTTGAATATGGTAAGCTGCGCCCCTATTTTTAAGTCTATTCACCGTAGGCTCACGAGAATTCCCACGCCTACTTCATTGTGTAAAGAGAATTGTGATGAACTTCGATTTAAATATGATCCCTACCACCTTTGATATGCTGCATGCTGGGCTCAGTGCATCAAGCCTTTTGCTACTTCTCATTGCGGTATCACGCAAATCAAAAGTCGTTGAGAAAGTTGTTGAAAAACCTGTCGAGAAAATTGTCGAAGTCGAAAAGCCGGTTGAAACGATTGTTGAAGTCGAAAAAATCGTAGAAGTAGAAAAAGTGATTGAGCGCGTAGTTGAAGTCGAATCTAAATTAGCGACAGCGCCAACCGATTCCGCCCTACAACTGTTGTCGTTAATGCAGCAAGAAGCTCGTCTGATTGACTTCTTAAATGAAGATGTCACCGCTTTTTCAGATGAGGAAGTTGGAGCTGCGGCGCGCGTGATCCACGCCGGTGGTAAAAAAGTCCTACAAGATTACATTCAGCTCACGCCTATTCGCGGCGAAGATGAAGAGAGCCGAATTACCATTGAAGCCGGTTTCAACCCGCAAGAAGTTCGCTTAACGGGTAATGTGACGGGTTCAGCACCCTTTAATGGCACCTTAGTCCATAAAGGCTGGAAAGCAACAGCTATCACTTTGCCTAAATTGGCTGAACAGTATGATGCTTCAATCATCGCACCTGCCGAGGTTGAATTGTAATGGAACAGACAGCGCCAAAATTTAGTATTGGTATTGACTTAGGCACAACACATTGCGTGCTCTCTTATGTTGATACACAGGATGAAAACGCTCGCGTTTCAGTAATGAGCATCCCTCAACTTACCGCGCCCGGTACGGTTGAAAGCCGCCATCAATTAGGCTCGTTTTTATACCAGCCTCATGAACATGAGATGAGCCCTGCCGCACGTGTTTTGCCTTGGTCGGCCGAGCCAAAAGCTTTAGTCGGTGCCATTGCGCGCAACCTTGGTAGTAAGACACCGATTCGTTTAGTCGCCAGTGCCAAATCATGGCTATGTCATGGTGGCATCAATCGACGTGATGCATTTTTACCCGTGGGTAGCAGCGATGAAGTGGAAAAGATCTCGCCATTAAAAGCCACTGAGTGCTATCTAGAGCATTTAAAAAGCGCTTGGGATCACGCTCACCCTGACTTCCCCTTAGCCACACAAGATGTCACGTTAACAGTACCCGCTTCATTTGATCCAGCCGCCCGAGATTTAACCGCTGAAGCAGCACGCAACGTTGGTTTTGAGCAATTAACGCTGCTTGAAGAGCCACAAGCGGCTTTATACAGTTGGATAGATAATAGCCACGATGCGTGGCGCGATGAAGTCAAGGTGGGTGACATTGTTCTGGTGGTTGATATTGGTGGGGGAACCACTGATTTATCCTTAGTGGAAGTGACTGAAGACGCTGGTAACTTAACGCTCAATCGGATTGCGGTTGGTGAGCACATCTTACTCGGCGGCGACAACATGGACCTTGCCCTTGCTTACCGTTTAAAAATGAAATTGGCGCAAGAAGGTAAAGAATTAGCCCCTTGGCAAGTACAAGCGATGACGCACGCTTGCCGAGATGCTAAAGAGGCGCTTCTGAATGACAGTGCCCTACATTCCGTACCGATTGTGGTACCAAGTCGCGGTTCAAAACTGCTCGGTACAACGCTTAAAACCGAATTGACTCAACAAGAAGTGCAACAAACCTTGGTCGATGGTTTTTTCCCACAAGTGAATATCACAGATCATCCCGTACAAAAAGCACGTGGCGCATTAACGCAAATGGGCCTTCCCTACGCGCAAGACGCTGGAATTACCCGCCATATCGCCGCGTTCTTGGCAAAACAAGCCCATGCAATGGGTGGTGAAATATCCGCTCTAGAAAAATCCGCTCTGAATGATAACCCATTTGCTGGCATGCCCGGTATGGGCGAAGCTCCAGAGATGGATTTTATCAAACCGACCGCCATCTTACTAAACGGTGGCGTGTTAAAATCCGATTTATTAGCAAACCGTCTTCTCAGCACTATTAATGCTTGGTTGAGCACTGTGGGAGCACCACAGATGAAGCGCTTAACAGGCTTAGACCTTGATTTAGCCGTCGCCTGCGGCGCAGCGTATTACGGCGCAGTTCGTCGTGGACAAGGTGTGCGTATTCGCGGTGGTATAGCCTCGAGTTATTACGTCGGTATTGAAAGTGCTATGCCTGCCATTCCGGGGATCACACCGCCGATGGAAGCCTTGTGCGTCGCCCCATTTGGCATGGAAGAAGGAACCAGTGTCCGCGTACCAAGCCAAGAGTTTGGATTGGTCATTGGTGAGCCTGTACATTTTCAATTCTTTGGTTCAACAATACGCCGCGATGACGAAGCTGGCATGCACTTAGATTATTGGGCTCCAGAAGAACTTGTAGAGCTGCCCGAGATCCACGTCACCTTGCCTGTTTCTGAAGGACGTCGACAAGGCGAAGTCGTTCCGGTTCACTTAGCCTCAACGATCACAGAACTCGGGACACTTCACTTAGAAGCCATTGCGACCGACAACGGCCAAACATGGCACGTTGAGTTCGATGTGCGTGAAGATCCTCAAGTCACTCAATAATCCCCACACGGCATCTTCGGATGCCGTTTTTGAAATTCAGGAGCCTCCATGTCTTCTCCTCGCTTTCTCGTCGGTATCGATTTAGGCACCACCAATACTGTGGTGGCATTTTGTGAAATCACCGAATCGTTAGAAGACTCACCCGTGCATCTTTTTGAGGTCGACCAATTAATTGGCCCAGGTGAAGTGGTTCGAAAACCACTCCTTCCGTCATTTCGTTATCACCCAGCCGACGGGCAGATCGCATCTGATGCCCTATCGCTCCCTTGGCAAATTGAACCGGTTATGGGCGATAGCAAAGAGGTAATTATTGGCCAATGGGCAAGAGATTTAGGTGCAAAAGTAGAAGGGCGACAAGTATCCAGCGCGAAAAGTTGGCTCTCCCACCAAGGGGTTGATCGCAAGCAAGCCATCTTACCGTGGGCAGGCGCTCACGATGTAGCGAAAGTTTCCCCTGTGATTGCCAGCGCCAGTTATCTCAATCACATCCGGCAAGCATGGAACTACCGTCATCCAAGTCATCGACTTGAAGATCAAAATGTCATTATCACCGTACCGGCATCATTTGATGAAACGGCTCGTAAGCTCACCATCGAAGCTGCAACGCTGGCTGGCTTAAGCTCAATTGTACTACTTGAAGAGCCACAAGCCGTTTGCTATGACTGGTACGCACGTCACCGCCATTGTGCCTCACAGCAACTACAGTCACTCCCTTTGATCTTGGTTTGTGATGTGGGCGGAGGTACGACAGACCTCAGTTTAATTGAAGCGAAACACAGCGCAGACAGCCAACTTTCTCTTGACCGAATTGGCGTGGGCGAGCACTTAATGCTCGGAGGTGACAACCTTGATTTAGCATTAGCTCATCTAGCTGAGCAACGCTTTGACGGTTCGAAAAAATTAACCGCCGCCAGTTTGAGCAAACTAATTCAGCAAACTCGCCAAGTCAAAGAGCAACTCTTATCAAACCAAGCCCCAGAGCAGCTAAAAATTACGCTCCTTGGCAGTGGTTCAAAGCTATTAGGCGCAGCAAAAAGCATTTCCCTGACGAAACAAGAGGTGCATGACATTGCACTGGAAGGCTTTTTCCCACTTTGCTCGGTACAAGAACGTCCAAATAAACGCCGCAGTGCAGTGGTGGAATTTGGTTTGCCCTACGCAGCCGACCCTGCCGTGAGTAAACACATTGCTGAATTTTTAGCTGAACACCAAGCCGTTTCTCGCCTTGCGCTCAAACAAGAGTCAAACGCAACGGCCATTCCAGTTGGATTACTACTTAATGGCGGCGTATTTAATAGTGAGCTTATCACAAAGCGCATCACTCAATTATTGACCGATTGGCGAGGTTCGCCGATCACCCTGCTTGATAATCCTCACCCTGATTGGGCAGTCGCACTCGGTGCTGTCGCGTATGGTAAAGCTCGCCAAGGTGCACAGCTTAAAATCGGCGGCGGATCGGCACGCTCTTATTTTTTACACCTGCCTGAAAAAAACAGTGCGGGACATGCTCTGTGTGTCTTGGCTAAAGGCACCGAAGAAGGACAAGAGATACGCTTGACCAGCCGCCGATTTTCACTGACGTTAGGTGAACCAGTACGCTTCAACATCCTGACCTCAACCCATGATATGTTTGCTGATCGCCGCGTTCAAAATGGGCTGTTATCGACCGTTGAACATGAACTTTTTACGCCACTGCCTCCCTATATAACAGCGTTAAAAGGAAATGATGATGCTCTATTGCATGCTAACCAAAAGCAACGA
Organism: Vibrio sp. RM-69-4; assembly: GCF_024743775.1. Lineage (NCBI taxonomy): Bacteria > Pseudomonadati > Pseudomonadota > Gammaproteobacteria > Vibrionales > Vibrionaceae > Vibrio > Vibrio sp. RM-69-4. The sequence goes on along the minus strand of NZ_JAMQXI010000076.1, from coordinate 967,734 downwards.
GTAGAAGTTCAACTGGCTTGTCAATTAACGGAAGTCGGCACGCTCAAGATTGAATGTGTCAGTGTTGAGGACGAAAAAAACCGATGGCAACTTGAGTTTGAAGTTCGCAAGCACAGTGAGTCAGACAGTGAAATCCAACGTCATCCTCGCTTGTCAGAGGCGATTTCGCTCATCACACACCTTTATAGTGGCAATAAAAAAGCCTCTGATAACCAAGCCATAAAAACGCTTGGCAAAGATTTAGATAAGCTTTTAGGGCCACGTGATGAATGGGATTTCACCACGCTACGACCGCTCTTTGATGCATTTTCTCAAGGCCGTAAACGTCGACGTCGCTCAGAGCAACACGAGAAAAACTGGTTGCGTCTGGCTGGATTTGCCCTGCGACCAGGATTTGGCGATCCAACTGATCCTTGGCGTATGGAACAGATGTGGAATCTGTATCAACAAGGTATTCAATTCCAAAATCATCAAGGCTGGAGCGATTGGTGGGTATTTTGGCGGCGTGTGGCTGGCGGACTGAGTCAAGAGCAACAAGAAACGATTCTAGCGGATATCGCTAAGTATCTTCACCCTAGCGCAATCAAAAATCCAAAATCAGCTCAAGAAGCGCACGACAAAGGGTACGAAGCCATGGTACGGCTTGCCGCTTCGCTGGAACATCTAGAAGTGGAAGATAAAGTATTACTTGCAACGTGGTTTTTGAACAAAGCGATTAATCAAACTCAATGTGAACAAGCACACTGGTGGGCCGTTGGGCGGTTAGCCTCTCGGACGCTACTGTATGGTAGTCAACATTCAGTGATCCCAAGAGCGCAAGTGGAACAATGGTTACCGAAGTTGCTTGATCAAAACTGGCAAAAAGAACCGATGATTGCCTTTGCCGCGGTAATGATGTGCCGCAAGACAGGAGATCGTCTTTTTGATATTAGCGATGATGTTCGTCAGCTCGTTTTAGCCAAGATAAAGCAAAGTAAGGTTCCAGAAACTTGGTTTACTTTGGTGAATGAAGTGCATGACCTGTCTGACACAGAATCCAAACGTGTCTTTGGTGATACTCTGCCAAGTGGGTTGATACTGCTTAAAAAATGAATCGACCTAATTTGACCACTCTCGTTGCTATGATGACGAGAGCGGTCAAAGATAACGCTGAATGTAGATTACAATTTCCTAAAAATCGCTTCACAATCCGTTTGCTGCATGTATTTTGGCGCAGGATAATTCCAAAACGCTTCACGAAAAGCTTGTTTGGCCAATTCTGGAATATGCTCTGGCATCACCCCCTGTAACTGTTTAGGGATATGCAGTGTGTGATTGAGCTCTTTCACATACCCAATGAAGGCGTCCGCTTTCATTGAATCGGTCAAATGTGGATCGGTTATTTTGAGTACGTCAGCCAGTTTAGCCAGCTTATCTTTCGCCGCCTCTTTGGAGTATTCCAATACATGTGGCAACACAACCGCATTCGCTAAGCCATGCGGGAAATGGTATTTCGCCCCAACCGCATGGGCGATGGCATGTGTATACCCTAAACTGGCTTTGGTAAAAGCAAGTCCAGCGTAATAAGAGGCCAGAGCCATGTTTTGTCTCGCCGTCAAATTTTGGCCAAAGAACGCCGCTTTTTCCAAGTTATCGTGGATCAGTTTAACCGCAGCGATGGCATAGCGATCAGTCTCTGGCGTGGCATTACGTGATATAAAGGCTTCCACTGCATGCGTGAGTGCATCCAACCCCGTTTGCGCAGTAATATGAGTAGGCAAGGCCATCATCAGCATCGGATCTAACGCTGCAATAAGTGGCACAAGTTTCGGGTCAGTAATCGGTGTTTTTTGCTGAGTTTGAGGGTCAGAAACCACCGCAATGACGGTCACTTCAGAGCCCGTTCCTGCCGTGGTTGGGATCACAAACAGCGGCGCAGGTGTTTTCCATACTTTTAACAACCCCACTAAACGTTTGATCGACTTGCGGTTAGTAGCACAAGCGGCGATCACTTTTGCACAATCGATTGAAGAGCCGCCACCAATAGCGACAACGCCTTGGCACTTCTCCAATCGGTACTGATGGAGGCCGGCTTCAACTTGATCATAAGTAGGATCAGGCAATACATGGTTAAACACCACACAACTGACACCAACGCGCTCAAACTCAAAGGTTAGTTTTTTTACATAACCAAGCTTTTCAATGCCTTGGTCTGTTACGACAAGCACGCGTTCAATACCCATCAAAGAAACCGAATAACAGAGTTGCTTGAACGATTCTTTACCAATAAACAAGGTTGGCTTGGAGATGGGCAGAATCGCTGCGGCCAATTTGAGCACTTTCATGTATAGCTTATGCTGCCACTGCTGGTACTTGATCTCCATGATTGGTCTCGAGTTGTGAAGTTCTATTAACTAGACTAGGCAATACAACGAGTTATCTCTACCTAGAAAGTCAAATTTTGCAAGATAAGACAAGTAATCGCTGTTTATTATTAGATTTAACGCCAACTTAAGCTCGCATTTTAGTGCAAACCTTGTAAAATCCACCTCGCTCACTTTTTATACTTATAATTGAAATCATTAGCTGAGTACTCTGCACATAATTTTATGTGTCATAAAATAATCGACACGTCGTTTGGCTTTCGTCTTTGAGGTGCATTCCCTGCACTCAAATGGCATTCAAAAATTGTATTTTATTCAACCAATTACTGTAGAAGTCATGAACGAAGATAAGTTTACCAATGTCTATCGCTTGCCTGGTTCATTGCAAATTCGCATAGCCACATGGCAGCAAACCTTTAAAGGCACTTCTGATTTAGTGCTTCATCAAGTATTAACCGCTAGAAATAATCAGTATAAACAGGCTGACTTTTGGCCTAAGGGCTGGTGTGTGAATCTGTTTGATGAGAGCGATATTTCCATTACGCAGCACGGTACCTACATTCAAACCAGTATGCGAACGATGATTGATCGCAAAATCTCGTATAAGCGCGTTTATCTCTCTCGGCTACCTTTAGAAAAAGCCGAGCCCGCCTTGCTTCGCTTTAAGAAAGAGTGGATCCGCAACTACAATAATGTCGCCCAAGAGTATAACAAGAGGAAAAAGAAAGAGTTTATGGCCTTTGCCAGAGAAGAGGTCGAAACACTTTATCCTGCCATTCCTAAAGAACCTTTTGATAAAGCGCTATGGAACCGTTTAGTGGTTTCGATTGTTGGTCACGCCAATAAATTCAACAATCCTTACTTTGTTAAACATGCTGATTTTTAACGTAATAAAATTTAGCGTAATAAAAAAGCCAGAGTGGTTTCACTCCGGCTTTTTTGTCAGACATCGCAAAGGAAAAGCACTGGCTGAATAACGTAGAATAGAAGAGCAATTAAGCGTAATTGGCATCCACTAATTCACCAGCAACAACTTTGCTCACTTCAGCACGATTTTCTAACCATTTTACAACCAACGCTTTATCTTCTTCTGTTGCTGAACGGTAGCGATCGGCTGCGCACACAAAGCCGTCAAAAATCTCTAATCCACCACCACCGAAACAAAGACCGATGTTATCAACGTAATCAATAAACTCATCAACGAAGAGATCGTATTGTTCAAAGTCTTTGATAGACGTTGTACAGCTAACTTCAAAACCGAGGATCGCAAATTCACCTAAAAACAGTTTCTTACGGATACGGCGGTTTTTATTTTCTAGCTTGTCGATTTTCATCATATTTTCTCTCTCTGTTTGAATGCGGCATTTATACACCTTTCAGCACCATTTCCAAAATGATTCTTTATATAAACCGCCACAAGCGGACACTTTCACAACAAATTGTTTCAAGATGTGCCAAGGCAAAACAAGTTAAAACAAGCCGCTCGTCAAGCTTAGTGACGTCAAATTAAAGTCAAGAAAATCATAATTATTGACTGCTTCGCAACTTAATCTAAAAACTTCGCACAACTTTTGAGCCTGCCACCCATGCACATTTTTATTTCATAGTGCATGGTTAAATCAGCTCATTTAGCCCTTGTAAATCGTATTTTTTGAGGTGGATTTATGTTTGATTTAAACGGTGAATGGCGATTGAGCTCACCCGAGTATCCCGATATCCAAATCGCGATGACACTGCCCGGTGACCAGTATCATGCATTACTGCAAGCGGGTTTGATCCCTCATCCCTATTATGCATCCAATGAGTCTCAGGTTCAGTGGGCTGGTTTATGTCATTGGGTATTAACAAAAGCGATCACTTTAAATGCGGCAGACCTTCAGTGCCCAAACCACTTACTGGAGCTGAATAAGGTCGATACGTTTGCTGATCTATGGATCAACGGACAGAAGGTTTTACAGTGCCATAATGCTTTTCAAACCTATACCGTTAATATTCGCCCTTATCTGCAAATTGGTGTAAATCATTTTGAATGGCGATTTGAACCTGCCGCTTCGGTAGCCAAGCAAAGAGCCGATGAGCTGCCCTTTCCCATTCCGTGGGCGCAAGGGAATAATCAACTTCCTCACATGAACACAGTGCGAAAACCTCAATGCCACAGTGGTTGGGATTGGGGTATATGCCTTGCTGTTTGTGGTATTTTTGCACCAATGCAATTAAAAACGGTACAAGAATATTCACTGCTGGGTGTGGATATTGAACAAGTTTGGCATGCTTTAACACACGTTACGCTGCACGTAAGAATACGGCATAGCGAATCGCTCTCCACACCCATCACACTTACTTTTGGCGATCAAACTATTACGATCGATAGTGAGGCTTTTTGCAACCAAAGCAGTGTGGATATTGATGTCCACCATCCACATCTCTGGTGGCCAAACGGTTACGGTGACCCTTATTTATACACACTGTCTATTGCCATGGCACAGCAGCAGATCAGCCGCCAAGTTGGCTTAAGACGTCTCACGTTGCGCACTGAGCAAGATTCCATCGGCAGTGAAATGACCTTTATCGTGAATGAGGTCTCGATATCAGTGAAGGGCGCGAATTGGATACCAATGGACGCCATGCCAAGCAAAGTCAATTTTTCCCGTTATCAACAGCTGTTACGAGCCGCACAAGAAGCTCACATGAATATGATTCGTGTGTGGGGAGGGGGTGATTATGAACACGATCATTTCTATCAACTTTGCGACCAACTCGGATTATTAGTCTGGCAAGATCTGATGTTTTCCTGCGCACAATACCCTTCAACACCGAGTTTCTTAGAAGAGGTAAAGCAAGAAGTCACACAACAAATACAACGTTTGAAGCACCATGCTTGCCTTGCCATTTGGTGTGGTGATAATGAGGTGATTGGTTCATTAACTTGGTATCCAGAATCTCGAGAAAACCGTGAAAAATACCTAGTCAATTACGACCGAATCAATCGTTTTTTAGAAATCCTCGTCAATGAACAAGATCCAAGTCGCCGTTTTTGGGCAAGCTCACCTTGCAATGGTGAATTAGATTTTGGTGACGCTTGGCATGATGATAATAAAGGTGACATGCATTTTTGGGATGTGTGGCATTCAGGTAAATCTTTTGACGCTTACCATTCAATATCCCCACGATTTTGTTCAGAATTCGGTTATCAGTCTTGGCCTTCATTTAGTGAAGTGAAGCAGATTATCCCAGCAAGCGACTGGAATATCAGTGCGCCTCATTTTGAACATCACCAAAAGAATGCTCGTGGTAATAGCATCATCACCGAAATGTTTACTCGCTATTTCCGTTTCCCGAATGGCTTCCAGCAGATGCTTTATTTGAGCCAAGTTCAGCAAGCCATGGCGATTAAAACGGCTGTCGAAGCGTGGCGAGCAACCTCACCGATTTGCCGTGGCATATTATATTGGCAACTCAATGACAACTGGCCCGTCGCCTCTTGGTCAAGCATTGAGTATTCTGGACGCTGGAAGCAATTACATTATCACGCCAAACGGTTTTATAACCCGCTTTTGGCCTGTTTTTCTGAAGATGAGAAACACCTATCACTGAGAGCCATTAATGATGCGCCCGGTGAGCAATACCTTGTGGGTGACATATATTGGTTTGGATGGGAAGGAGAATTGCGAAAGCATTGGTCAATCAATGAACGACTGCCCCAAGAGAGTAACCAAATCGTGTGGCAACACACAATAAAGGATTTCACACCAGAAAAAGGAGCGATCTACTTTGTCAGTACGGATGGCCAGCGGGATAATTTTTGGCTGCCGGATGTACCCAAACGCTTGCCCTTAAAATCGGCCCGCATATTGTGTGAATATCGTGCGGGCAGTCTCTGTTTGACCACTGACCGACCTGCACTTTACGTTCACCTAGAACATGACAACGTACTACAATTTTCTGACTCCAGCTTCTTTTTGCTCCCCAACCAAATGCGGACAATCTCCTTTAGATCAGACGATAAATCTCACTTAAACTGTACTATTTATCAACTGGCTGAATGAACTGAGCCGAATAAAGACAAACGCTCAGCCTTAAGGAAGGAAACGAAAAAGAGCTGCGCATCAAGCAGCTCTTTGCAAGCTAAACCATTTTTGCTAATGCATGTTAAACATTGGCTCATGTCAAACACTGACTAATGTTGAACACCAGATGGGTTTTCACCAAATTCAGTCTGTTGATAAATATCTGCAAGGGTTTTTGCACGTTTTGCTGCCTTGCGTCGTTTCGTTGGTTCAAAGTATTGCTCGACCTGCTTCAATGTCTCTTCATGGTCTTGCGCGGATTGGACAAAGTCTGGGTTGGCTAACGCTTCTTGGCGAAGGCGGTTAACTCGTTCTAGCGTTTCCCACAACATATTTCACCTCCAACTTCACTGTGCATACATACAGCTTAGTAAAGAGTGACATAATGTCAAGCAATTAACTGTGGATTTATACAGTTAATTAAAATAAATGCTCATTATTTCAATGAGTCATTAATCTGCGAGGCCTCTTAAGGTGCGCACGTTGATTCTCGAAGCACCAGCTTACCTAGATAGCGATGTATCTTGGCATCATCCGAGCCCTTCCCTTCAGCCAATTGTAGGGCCAAGGCTACTGCGTCCTTCGTCAGTTGCTCAATGGGAAGCGATATTGTTGAGAGATTGGGCACCGAATACGCAGCCGCAGGCTCATCATCAATCCCCATCACAGAGACCTGATTAGGTACCAAAATGGCATGTTCGTAAAGTGCGCGCATTGCTCCTAGTGCCATATCATCGTTACAGGCAAAAATAGCGCTGAACTCACTCTGTTGTTCTAATAACCGTTGAACCGCGACATAACCCGCCAGCATAGAATTATCACCTTCAACAACGAGCGTGTGATCGAGCTTAATACCAGTCTGCTGCAAGCCTGACTGGTAAGCAGCAAATCGCTGTTGTCCTGTATCACTGTCCAAAGGGCTAGTGATGCAAGCAATGCGGCGATGGCCAAGTTCAAGCAAGTGATTAATCGCTAAAGAAGCGGCTTGATGCTGCTCAAAACCAAAACTATGCAAACCGACTTCTTCCAAGGTTCGATTGAGTACAATCAGTGGCACTGAAACATCAGATTGCAATGATGCCAGCTCATGATTCGACAAATGGCGGCTGTAAAGCATGATGGCGTCACAACGCTGAGTGAGCAATGAGCGCACTGCTGCTAATTCGCCTGCCGCGTTATCGTGACTGTCCATGACAAGTAAGGTCTTACGTGCTTGCTCGGCACCTTGTGCTGCTTGATGCAATAAGCTGCCAAAATAACTCCCTTGAAACTGAGGAAGTATCAGCCCAATCGCATTTGCACTGTTTGTGGCTAATGCTTGCGCCAACACATTAGGTTGATAACCCAAGGTGGACATGGCTTGTAAAACGGCTTCTCGCGTACTTGCTTTTACTTGGCCAGTTTGGTTGAGTACGCGCGATACGGTGGCTTTAGATACGCCCGCTGCTTTACAAACGTCATTGATTGTCGCCATGGTGACTCCTAATAAAAACCCCCGACTCTTGGAAGCCGAGGGAGTTTACCTAATTTCCTAAGCTGGATGAACGCTCTCAATCAACAATTATTATTGTTATTCCACGTTTATAATTGTTCGCCATTGGTTTTGATCACGGACTGATACCAGTAAAAGCTTTTCTTTTTACTGCGAGCCATTGAACCAGAACCATCATCGTGTTTGTCTACATAGATGAAACCGTAACGTTTTTTATATTCACCAGTGGTGAACGACACACAATCGATGCAGCCCCAAGGGGTGTAGCCCATGACATCAACGCCGTCTATAGCAATGGCCTTCTTCACTTCTCGTATATGTGCTTGTAAATACTCAATCCGATAATCATCTTGCACTTGGCCGCCTTGCTCATCGACTTCATCGATCGCCCCAAAACCATTTTCGACAATAAAAATCGGTTTCTGGTAGCGTTCATACAACTCAGAAAGCGCGTAGCGAAGCCCTACCGGGTCAATTTGCCATCCCCAATCAGACGCTGTGAGATAAGGGTTTAAGCGACTTTGTTTGAATAAACTGGTTGTTTCGCCTTCAGCGTTGCGATCATCAGAAACAATATTCGTCATGTAATAGCTGATCGCAAGGTAGTCGGCACAACCCTTACGCAGTATCGCTTCATCACCATCGAGCATATCAACGGTTATCGATTTTCGCTCCCATTCACGCCAAATATAGCTTGGGTAATAGCCACGAACTTGCACATCGCTGAACAAGTACTTCTCTCTCATCATTTCTTGAGAGCGGATCATATCTTCTGGACGACACGACGCGGGATAAAGCGGCATCATATGAATCATGCTACCCATTTGAAATTGAGGGTTGATCTTATGACCGAGATCGACCACTAAAGCACTGGCAATAAATTGGTGATGCATGACTTGGTACATCACCTGCTCTGGGTTGTCATGTTCAGTGAAGATCACCCCTGAGTTACAGTAGCCAAACAGTGGGAATTCCCAATTTCGCTGGTTATTGATCTCATTGAAGGTAATCCAGTATTTCACTTTCTGTTTATAACGCTCCATCACCACTTGGCTAAAGTTAACGAAGAAATCCACAAGCTTGCGATTTGCCCATCCCCCGTATTGTTGTACAAGGTGGAATGGCATCTCAAAATGCGAAAGCGTAATAACTGGCTCAATGCCGTATTTCAGCAATTCATCAAAAAGATCATCATAAAATTGTAGCCCTGCTTCATTGGGCGAGACTTCGTCACCTTGTGGAAAAATACGAGTCCAAGCAATTGAGGTTCTAAAACATTTAAAACCCATCTCAGCAAAAAGTGCAATGTCACCTTTGTAATGACTATAAAAATCAACGGCTTCATGATTAGGATAGAAATAATTTGCATCCACACCGGAGGTCATCACCCTAGGTACTTCATGCGCTCCTTTTGAGAGCACATCGACAATGCTGACCCCTTTTTCACCTTGGTTCCATCCACCTTCAACTTGATGTGCTGCTACAGCCCCACCCCATAAAAAATCTTTTGGAAAACCGTTCGTTGCCATCGTCATCTACCTCGTCTTCATTTGCTGACTCAATGTACCCTTATGTCGATCTAATATGCTATTTCACGCCATGTGGACACGTTGTATAGAAATACATCATCGCTTTGCTACTTTGCGTGACATCATAAACGATTATCTTAAAAATGTAACCGGTTTCGGAAACCGGTTACATTTAAATTAATAATTCTAATGTTCTCGGAAGAAAATACGCACTATTTGTTACTGACAAGTGGCAAACAGAGACATTCCGTAGCACTTTTGCTGTGACTACTGTATGCTTGCGCCTTTCCGCAACGTGATGCGGATCACTTCCTTATTTACATATCGAGACATTTTAATGAGTTTTGCCTCTCTGGGTTTATCCCATGCCATCCTGAAAGCCGTTGCTTCTCAAGGTTACGAAACACCATCGCCAATTCAGGCGCAAGCTATTCCAGCCGTTCTTGAAGGCAAAGATGTGATGGCAGCGGCCCAGACAGGTACCGGGAAAACCGCAGGATTTACCCTGCCCATTTTGGATCTATTAGTTAAAGGCCCAAAAGTAGGCCCCAACCAAGTGCGTGCATTAATTCTGACGCCGACACGTGAATTAGCCGCGCAAGTTGCCGACAACGTGGCAACTTACGGGCAAAATCTTCCATTACGCTCTGAAGTTATTTTCGGCGGTGTGAAAGTTAACCCACAGATGATGAAAATGCGTCGTGGGGTAGATATTTTGGTCGCGACACCGGGTCGACTGTTGGATTTATACAACCAAAATGCGATTAAATTTAACCAATTAGAAATTTTGGTCTTAGACGAAGCGGATCGCATGTTAGACATGGGCTTTATTCGTGACATTAAAAAGATCCTTGCGCTGCTGCCAGCAAAACGTCAAAACCTACTCTTTTCGGCCACTTTCTCTGATGAAATTCGCCAACTTGCGAAAGGGTTAGTTAACAACCCAGTCGAGATTTCGGTTACGCCACGCAATAGTACCGCCAAAACTGTCAAACAGTGGGTACATCCTGTAGATAAAGCGAAAAAACCAGCACTATTGATTCAACTAATCAAAGAAAATAATTGGCAACAAGCGTTGGTATTTACACGAACTAAACACGGCGCTAATCGCTTAACCGCACAACTTGAAGGCAGTGGCATCAGCGCCGCCGCTATTCATGGCAATAAAAGTCAAGGCGCACGTACTAAGGCATTGGCCAATTTTAAAAGTGGTGAGATCCGCATTTTAGTAGCAACGGATATTGCCGCTCGTGGCATTGATATTGACCAATTACCACAAGTGGTAAACTTTGAATTGCCTAACGTCCCTGAAGATTATGTTCACCGAATTGGCCGTACAGGCCGTGCAGGCGCTGAAGGAAATGCGATCTCTTTGGTCTGCGCCGATGAAGCAAAAGACATGTTTGCCATTGAGCGCCTTACCCAAAATTTACTAGAACGAATTGAGGTTGAAGGCTTTGCGCCAGTGAACAAATTACCGGCATCTCCTTCGCTACAACCGATTAAAGCGAAAAAGCCGAAAAAGAACAAACCAGAACATAATGACGGACAGCGCTCTGGTGATGTAGCAAAAGGTCACAGCATAAGCGCGAATACCAAAACTAATGACAGAAAGCCGAAAGCGGCCAATTCCACTCGTTCAAACAGCAACAAACCAAGTGCAAACCAACCCACGAGAAGCGGATCGGCTGGACAAAATAGACCTCGTAGAACAAACAAAATCGCGGCGAGCTGATATTACTCACTGACTACGACTCTCTGATTAAAAAGTAAAGGCCACTCTCATCTAGTGGCCTTTTTGCTTTTACGCGCCTTTGGGCGGTGTGAATGCGGTTAGAGAAAGTGGCTCTCCTGTATATTTCTCTATTTTCACAATTGAAGAGTTACCAGCACAGCCATTGGCTAACCTTGAAGTAGGTATGTCAGCGGTCAGTACGTTGCATCCTCCGTTTTTACATAAACCATGAGGCTTATCAAAATCAGGCCATGCCCCTTCATGAATACAGACCGAACCTTGCTTAATTCCATCCGTGATCAGCGCGCCAACTAAGACTTGGCCACGTTGATTATAAGCACGGACAAGATCGCCATCTTTGATCCCTCGAACTTTTGCATCTTCTGGATGAATCCAGATCGGTTCACGGTTTGCTATCGCATATTGTTCGCGTAGTGCCGCATAGTTTAACTGGCTATGGAGACGATGAGCCGCATGCGATGTCATCAATTGCAGTTCATCAGCTTGAGCATTCCCTACCCACTCCGTTGGCGGCATCCACATAGGATGTGGCGGGCAATCGCTATATTTGAAGCCTTCGATGGTTTTGGAGAAGATCTCAATCTTGCCACTTGGTGTACCAAGAGGGTTCAGGATAGGATCCTCTCTGAAAGAGGAATAACGCACAAACTTCGCGTTCGCTTCGTTCCATTTCATCTCAATGAGCTGATTTTGTTTCCAAAAATAGCTGAAGTTAGGCATTGCAATCCGATTCTGGCGACCGATAGCTTGAGCTCCTTTATAGAAACCAGCCAACCATTCCATTTCGGATTTATTTTCCGTATACACTGCACGTCCGCCCGGTTTTAACAGCTCCGCCATATCAGCAAATACATCAAAATCATTTCGCGCTTCAAATTGAGGCTCAATTGCCTGTTTCATCGGCACTAAATGTTGATTGCTATAATCCCCTGTCATGGTGAGATCATTACGCTCAAATGACGTCGTGATGGGCAGTACAATATCAGCGTGTTTTGCGGCCGCAGTCCAATAAGGCTCAGAGATAACGATGAGTTCAGGCTTTTGCCACGCTTTAATCAAACGGTTGGTATCTTGGTGATGAGTAAAGTTTGCACCGCCCGCCCACCAGATCATTTTGATGTTAGGAAATGTTTTCTCATGCCCGTTGTGTTGATATTGACCAGATGGGTTTTCCAACGCTTCTACAATACGAGCCACAGGAAAACTATTTACTGCTCCAGAAACGGCCCAATCATTACCCGCAGATGAACCACCGTCAATAGCCGCTGATATAGCAGGTAAAACACCCGCAGTTCGCGTTGGGTTACCGCCATTGGAATAGTGATATGAAAAGCCAAACCCACCACCGGGTAAACCGATCTGCCCTAGCATTGCAGCCAGAGTGACAAGCATCCAGTGTTTTTGTTCACCATATTGCTGACGTTGGATTCCCCAACCAGCCATGATCATAGTTCTATTTTTGCTAAAAATATCAGCCAATAGCTCTAGTTGTTTGGCAGGAACGCCACAAATTGCCTCAGCCCATTGTGCTGTCTTTGGCGTACCATCAGAATGACCTAGCAGATAAGCTTCAAATTTGTCGTAACCAGCAGTGTATTTATTCAAAAATTCGAGGTTATGTTGGCCCTTTTCAACTAATGAGTGGGCGATCCCCAACATCATCGCAACGTCAGTACCAGGATGCGGTGCAATCCACTGAGCGTTTTCACCAAAAAATTCGATGGTTTCCGAACGCATAGGATCGATAGCGATAATGGTTTTTTTAGAATGTTTGAGTTGATTAAAAAACTCAAGCCCCGCGCCGTCGGTACTGCTCCATGCTATTTTCAGTGTATTAATAGGGTTGAGCCCCCAAAGTACCACAACATCACTACTTTCAAGCACAACAGGGTAAGTTGTTTGTTGTTCATACACTTCTATCGAGCCTACAACGTAAGGCATGATGACCTGTGCCGCACCCGTAGAATAATCACCTAAATGACCCGAATAGCCTCCCGCCATACTCATATAGCGTTGCAGTAGGGTTTGGGCTTTATGTAAAATCCCACTGGATCGCCAGCCGTAAGAGCCCGCAAAAATTGACTCGGCTCCATAGGCAGTGCGAATACGAGCATGCTGTTGATGGATTAATTGCAGCGCTTTTTCCCAACTAACGCGGACGAACTCATCGTCTCCTCGTTTACCATCTGGCATATGGGGATTGGCTAGAAAACCTTTACGCACCATCGGGTATTTGACCCGCGCTTGAGTATGCACTTGATCTGGCGCTGAGGTTTGTAGACTATTGGGTACGGTTTGCGGCAATGCATTCTTGGAGGAAATAATTTTCCCATCCTTAACTTCAACCAGCATAGCGCCCCAACGCCCAGCAGTCAGTACACCAGCTCCTCGCGGTGCGGAAGCGAGAACTGGCATAGGTTTAACCGAAAAAATAGCGACCGCACCTGCAGTTGCACCAGCGCTTTTTAGAAAACTTCGACGTGTGAGAGTAGTCATCACTGAATCCTTATTTCATTTTTTATTGGGCAACAACATCTTTCGCATTATATTGGAAATATTTCGTGAGGATTTCTAGATCCTCTGCGGAAATAGAGGTACGGTCCCCCATACTTTTTGCCACAGAAGGCCACGCGTTAACCGTAAAATGGTTACTCGGAATTTTGGCATGACATGTTGAACAGTAAACATTGTCCAATTGCTCAGCGTATGCCCAAAGCGAATCCATTTTACCCAACACTGGCGTGTCGATGTCCCCGGCAAGTGTTACTTGACGCCACTGATTTCCGTAGGCATCTTCGTTATACTCTTTTACGCTCAATGCTTTTTGCCCTGCTTCAGTTAACATAGCAATCACAGCACGCTTACCTTCACCCATATACAAGACTTGTTCTGCACCTTGCATCTGATAACCACTCAATTCAACGGTGCGTTTGCCATCGCTTTCATTCAATACTTTCAGCGGCGTCGCTGGATTGATCGTTCCGAAATCAGAAATGGACGTAGATTGCATCGCATAAACAATAGAAGTGCCCACAGGGGTTAACTTAGCCTCTTCGACTAAATGGGCTAATGCTTGGCTGTCCATTTTGACTTCAGGAAGCATGTGCGCCACACCTTTATGGCAATCAATACAGGTTTGATTATTGTCGATACCGTACTGATGCATTTTTTGTGCTTGCACCGTTTGGTCGTAAATCTCCATCGCATCTTCACTGTGACATGAACGACAGGTCGCAGAATCGTTCGCTTTTAATTGCGCCCAGACAGTTTCAGCCATCTCGGCTCGATGCGCTTCATACTTTTCAGGTGTGCTGATCTTCTTGGTAATAAACTCATGATAGATATCTTTGGACGCCCTGATTTTAGTGACTAAATAATCCATAGTATCAGTGGGTATATGGCAATCAGCACATTCTGCACGGATGCCTTTGGCATTGCTGAAGTGTACCGAGCCTTGATACTCCTGAAAGGGTGCTTGCATAGTATGACAAGAGAGACAAAATTCCGTACTCGACGTTTTTTCTAAGATGACATGAGTCCCTCCAAGGCTTAACCAACCGAGCAGCACCCCAATAGCAAGAACTCCCACTATCATTCTTTTTTTAATATTCATTATTCCTCACAAATCTCAACGGATGTGGTTTTGACAGAACACGTTGCATTTATGTGATGCGCATCGTATTCCATAAGGAAATCATACCCCCAAAGAGGGATGTCAACTTGACAGTAGTCAATTTAGACAAGGAACAGGCGTGACCTATGTCACCTTTCCTATAAATTGATAAAATAGAAAATAAATAGCCACACAGATGATAGAAATTAAAAATACATAAAACACAACCGATTGATATTAAAAATAAAAGATAAAAACCCCAAAGGCCAAAAGATAGGCAGAGCCTTATCACTGATAATGTTTATTAAAAATGGTTTGAAAAGTAACAAAAATCACGAATAACCTGCTCAGATTCCTAATGATCAATTATTTTAAAATAAATGCTTTACTTTGATTGAGGACCATGCGATTATGTGTCCGCTCTGTTGAACAGGGTTATTAATGTAACAAGTAAGCCAAAGTTCCCTTTCAGATTCAATTCAAAGTGTCCTCTAGTTTCATGGTCTCATTTAAATAATTCGTCTCAAAGCAACACCTGTATTTTAAAATTTTTTATTTTTATAAGGGACATAACATGTCTAACACTACTACTGGCACTGTAAAATGGTTCAACGAAACTAAAGGTTTTGGTTTCATTTCTCAAAGCAACGGCGGTCCAGATGTATTCGTACACTTCCGCGCTATCGCTTCTGAAGGTTTCAAAACTTTAGCAGAAGGCCAAAAAGTATCTTTTGTTGTAGAACAAGGTGCTAAAGGTCCTCAAGCTGCTAACGTACGTGCTGAATAATTTCGCATGAATGTGTGAGCGTTGGCACCACGCCAGCGCTCTTATTTTTACCTAGATTATAAATTATAGTTATCAACGTTATCGCTCAAACTTCTGCTCCGTTCCCTCTGCTTATCCCGTTCGAACATTCAGCCATTTTTGCATAAACCGTTTTGACAATCCTATTTCTATCTATGTAATATTTTCATTTTTACAAAGGAGATCTACTATGTCTCGTACAACTGGTAGAAAGCGTTTTTGGTTTGCTAAATCTAAAGCAACACAAAAATTACGCTCACTATGAATATTCATTTTAATATTAAACATTGCTCTTGGAATGCGACTATTCATCAACTTAATAGTGACATATTGACACGTCATATATTAAGTCAGATAAATTGCAATTTAGACACTCTTCATCTCAATTTTATTTATGATGAAGAATCTTCTCAAGGACAAATATTGAATGCTGATGACAAGCTTATTGGCCATTTTAATATCATCGATTAATACCCAAACACTTTAATAGCCGCCGTTAAAGTTATTTGGGCATTATTCACTTATCTCAGTTTTGCTAGCACTATTTTCTGATCTAATTCGTTGTGATAGTCTTTATAATCTAAACCTACTTCAAAGATGAATTCTGTCACTAAAGTGCGAACACAATCTACCAGCTCTTTCGCATTCCATGGTTTCTCAAAATACCTATTTACACCTGCAGTGTTAATCGCATTGATCGTATCTGTGTGTGTTGCTTGCCCTGTTAGCAGAATTTTCTTTGTTTTCTTAAATCTGGAATCTGCTGCAACCTCGGTTAATAATTCGACTCCTGTCTTTCCTGGCATCACATGATCTGACATCAGCAGCGCAATATGCTCACCTTGTTCGTCAAACTCATCCATTAGATCCAATACTTCATAAGCCGATTCACAATCTTCAATATTCAACCAAGAAGTGAGTGGTTGAAGATCTTGCAGTATCGCACTTAATACTTCCCTTTGATCATCGACACAAATGATATTAAGCTTCTCCATAATCGCTCTCCGTGGGTAATTTAATTCTAAATATTGTTCTTTCATTGTCACTTTTGAGTACGACATTTCCACCATACCCAGAAACAATGCGTTTCACTATTGATAACCCTAGTCCCAAACCAAACGACAACCCTCCTTTTTTGGTGGTGAAACTTGGTTGGAATATTTTCCGTCTAGTGGCTTCGTTAATTTCAGGACCGTTATTAGCAATGGTTACCAATATACGTTGTTTACTTAATTTGGTTTGTATCTCTATCATTGGCTCTGCTATGTTAGCCATCGCATCACAGGCATTTTTGATGATGTTTACCCAAATTTGTACCAGCTCTGTCTGAGATCCTTTAAATAAGGGTAATGCAGCTGGCCTAATACGGACACTGACACGTCGTAAATCACTCTGTAATAGTGCCAATGCTCGATTGATCGTATCGTTAATATCGAACTCTTCATCTTGAGTAATTTCAGTTCGGCCCAGTTGTTTTACTGATTTAACAATACCAACAGTATGTTTAGAGGCCAAACGTAAATCATGCAAGTCACGGCCCATTTGCCAATAACGGATAGCTAAATGTGGATTTTTCAGCCAGTGCGAAGATAAGTAGTCTTCTGGAACCGCTTTTGCTAAATCTCTTGCCACATTTTTAGGCAGGGCGTATTGCTTTTCGAAAAGAGCACCTCGCCTTCTAGCTTCGTTTGACGATACTTTCTGACCATACATCAAGCCAAAATCGAAAAATAGGCTCGCTTCAGGATGAACCTCTTCGAGCAGCTCCATAAACAGTACTTCTAATCGCTCAGATTTGCTACTCACTACCCCGATGGCATTGTTCAATTCATGGGCAATGCCCGCCGCTAACTGGCCTAAGGTCGTCATTTGCTCAGCCGAATATAACCTTTCTAATGCTTTTTCTTTTGCCACTGATTCTTGAGTTGCACGTCGTTGACGGCGGGATAATTCATTCACAATAACGGGGGTAAACTGGGCGGTTAAAGGTCCATATTGATCTTCTTCTAAGACGGCCGTAGTTCGGTCGATCCAGGCAAGCTCTACCGTAGATTCAGCCACCACTGTTGAAGAAGCTATCCATTCACCAGAAAAAAAACTGTGCACGCCAATAAAAGCACCCGCACCGGCTGAAAAAACTTTTATCGGTTTATCGCCTTTTTCATTGTAATAGCCACTCAATTCTCCCGACCATACGAAATAGAGTCGATCATTATAACCTTCTTGCTCAATGACAATACTTCCCGAAGGCAGTTTCACCATCCGTTCAGGATGGCGAAAATAACGATCAATGAGTGCAACAAGTCTTTTATCCGACATAATGCTACCTAACCGATATGACCAACCGCATGAAGTAACCAAACCATAACAAAACTGAGCAGCACCCCAATCACACCGAGGACAACCCCTACTTTAGCCATTTGGTTACTTTGAACGTGCCCGGTAGCATGCGCCAACGCATTAGGTGGTGTACTGATAGGTAATGACATACCAAGTGATGCAGCAAAGGTAACCACGAGAATCAACGTAATTTCTCCACCTAATGGAGTAAGCGAAGTCATTGAAGCACCAAGCGCGGCCATAATCGGCATTAATAAGTTCGCGGTGGCGGTATGTGACATAAAATTGGCCATAATGAGGCACAAAAATGCCGCACCAAATAAAACAACGTAAGGTGAATACTGTGCAAAAGGAATGCTGTTCACCACTAGTTGCGCTAACCCCGTTTTGTCTAATGCAAGTCCTAGCGCAATACCACCAGACACTAACCACAGCACATCCCAAGAAATTTTCTTTAGATCTTCTTTGTTGATGATGCCAGTAAGAGAAAAGACAGCCACGGGTATCAGTGCAACAGTATAAGAGTTCATACCATGGGTTGAGCCCATCAACCAAAGAAGAATGGTCAGAGCAAAGGTGACATACACAATAATGGCTTTTGGTGTTTTTAAAAATTTACCTTTAATGGTCAATTCAATTTTTTGTTGCTCTGCTTTAAACATGGCGCTAATCAATACCCAAGCGAGTGCCATCATTATGATCACAAACGGCACCCCAAAGGCCATCCATTCACCAAAGGTAATTAAATTTTCACCGACCAGATATTTCAATGCGATCGCATTGGGAGGAGTGCCTATTGGCGTACCTATACCGCCAATATTAGCGGCGACCGGAATACACAAAGCAAAAGCAATTCGCCCTGGATCTTTTAGGCCAAATACTGCGATGACTGGCGTTAAGATGGAAAGCATCATCGCTGTTGTTGCGGTATTAGACATAAACATCGAGAAGATGCCAGTAATTAACATCAAGCCTAACATGACATACTTGGGGTTCTGGCCAAATGGTTTGAGCAGCACTCGTGCAAGGTTGACATCCAAACGATACTTAGTAGCGGCCATGGCTAAGAAAAAGCCACCCAAAAACAACATAATGATTGGGCTAGCAAACGTCGCCATGATATCAGTATGTTTTAGCAAGCCACCAAAATGAGCTTCTCCCTCAGCAAGCCTCATAAACCAGATACCTTTATCCGATACCATTAGGAGCTCTAACACAATCACGACTACCGATGTGGCATAGATTGGGATCGGTTCAAATACCCAACAAAGAGCAGCGAGCAAAAAGATGGCAATCACTCGCTGTTGTATTACGGTCATCCCTTCAAAAGGGAAAGCGGTCATAGGCAACAATAAAATAAGTAATGGAACTAAAATAGGGATGATAAATTTTAAGTAAGGACGCACCATATAAACTCTTCCTGAGTACTCATAGAAACGATAATTAAAGGTGTACTTGAATCTCGAACAACGTTGCCATTATGTTACAGTTACTCAGCAAAAAGTTTGGTGTTAGATCAATGAACAATGATTACCACTAAGGCAAATACTCAGAATGAGGGGTCGCTTGCAAATCCTCTCACCACTCTTAGGTGTTAAACCAATAATCAACCACCCTCACATCATTAAAATTAATCAATCGTTTTATCTTTGCACAATCAAACATCTGCTACTTTAATAGTATAGGTATCGTCAATTTATAGATAACATGATAATATCCGCGACCAATTAGGATATAGATCACATTGTCGGTAAATGGATGTTGTTCGCTCAAGCGACTTTTGACAAAAACAATCAAAGGTAACTCATTCATGTTTTTAAAAAATCTCTCCATCAGACAGAAAATTGCAGGCTCATTTAGCCTCATCGCTTTAATCAACATCCTCTTCGCTTGGTTTTTATATAGCGAACTCCAACAAGTCAAAAGTCAGTTGGTGAATTTTGCCGACGATACACTGCCTGCACTACAACACGTAGATTCAATGGGAGATAAACTCTCCTATTGGCGTCGTACGCAGTTTGCTTCCTTGCTCACCGATGATATAAACGAAGTGAAACAACGCCTAGTGACTAGCCGTCAATTACAACAAGAGGTTGATGCAGGTTTAAAACAGTATGGTAAAAGTGTTTGGCCAGGCGAAGAAGAGCAGACATTTAGAAAACTGATGAGTAACTGGGATAGTTATATAAACATTGTGACTCAGTTTAATCAGGCTTTAGAAAGCAATAATAAAAGCGATGCCCACAAACTACTGAATCAATCGCTTGAAACTTTCACGAAAATTGAAGCCGACATAAAAACGCTGATTGGCATCTTGCAAAAAGCAATGGATGGCAACAAAAGCTATATTCTTAAAGCAGTTGACACACTGAACACTTCATCAAGTATCAGTAATGTTTCCATTATCGTCGTCATGGTCATTATCACCCTCTTCTTGACTCGCATAATTTGTGGACCTTTACGATTAGTTGTTGACCAAGCAAACGCGATTGCAGAAGGTAACTTAGCAAAACAGATCGATCGTAATGCTATTGGCAATGACGAATTAGGTGAACTTGCCGATGCCTCACAAAAGATGCAGAACAATTTACGTCAACTGATCGAAGAGATCATATCCGCTGTAACACAACTGAGTAGTGCTGTAGAAGAGATGAGTCAAATCTCCAATATCTCAGCTCAAGGTATGAAAGAGCAGCAATATCAGATCACACAAGTCGCAACAGCGATGACGCAAATGAAAGCCGCAGTGGCCGATGTAGCACGCAACACGGAAGACTCAGCATCACAAGCAAGTAGTGCCAACACTAAAGCCAAAGAGGGTGCGACAGACAATGCCGCGATGGTGAGCTCCATTCAACAAGTGGCTACAATCATTTGTCAGGCTGGCGAAACCGTTGCAAATTTAGAACAACAATCGACACAAATTAACGTGGTACTTGACGTTATTCGTAACATCGCTGAGCAAACGAACCTATTGGCACTGAACGCTGCGATTGAAGCAGCTCGCGCCGGTGAATCTGGACGAGGCTTTGCTGTTGTTGCCGATGAAGTGCGCACCCTTGCAGGAAGAACTCAAGCTTCAACTGGCGAAATCACAACCATTATTGAAAAATTACAAACCATGGCAGGCGAAGCAAAAGAAGCAACCGAACGTTCGCGCGTCAGCATTGACTCTTGCGTCGTTCAAGGAACTCACTCGCAGCAATTGATGGTTTCAATTGAAAACTCAGTAGCTCAAATTGCGGATATGGGAACACAAATCGCCAGTGCTTGTAGTGAACAAGATTCCGTTGCCGATGAACTAAGCCGCAACATTGAAAATATTCATACGGCTTCACAAGAAGTCGCGCAGGGTTCAGAACAAACGGCGCAAGCTTGCCACGAACTCAGTCAATTATCGGTCACATTGCAAGACGCAATGGGGCGTTTCAAACTTAACTAAAATAGAGTCAGCCCCTAACGGGGCTTTCTTGTTTTTACTTACCTAGGAGATAGAATGAATTTCAAAGCCTCTTTTCTTACACTGTCAATTGCCATGGCTTTACCCTCTTTTTCAGCGACTTCTGCACCTTTAAGCCTTAACGTCAGTGAGCCTTCTATACAAGAAATTCAGCAATCCAATACTTGGCTTGAGATCGATCTTGGCCAATTCAAACAAAATATTGAGCAGTTTAAGAGCCACATCAACAGCCAAACTAAAATTTGCGCCGTGATGAAGGCTGATGCTTACGGCAACGGTATTCGCGGTTTAATGCCAACGATTCTCGCACAAGGGATCCCTTGTATCGCAATTACCAGTAATGCAGAGGCTAGAGCCGTACGTGAGAGCGGGTTTAAAGGCCAGTTGATGCGTGTTCGCTCTGCGAGCATTGATGAAATCGCACAAAGTGTCGAGTTAGATATCGAAGAGCTAATCGGTAGCAAAATACAAGCTGAGCAACTCGCTCAGCTAAGCCAGCAAAAAGGTAAAACGATAAGAGTACATTTGGCATTAAATGATGGCGGTATGGGACGCAATGGTATCGATATGTCAACCGATGCAGGAAAACAAGAATCGATTGCGATTGCTACTCAAAGTGGCATACAAATTGTTGGGATAATGACGCATTTCCCCAATTACAATCCAGACGAAATCCGCAGTAAGTTGGCCAGTTTTAATACCAATTCAGCTTGGTTGATTCAGCAAGCAAACCTAAAACGCGATGAGCTGATTTTGCATGTTGCCAACTCCTACACTGCTCTCAATGTACCAGAAGCACAACTTGATATGGTACGTCCTGGCGGCGTCCTATATGGCGACTTACCAACTAACCCGGAATATCCGTCAATCGTCTCATTCAAAACACGTATTGCGTCATTGCATCATCTTCCTAAAGGAAGCACTGTTGGCTATGACAGTACATACCGCGTAACCAAAGAGAGTGTTTTGGCAAATCTGCCTGTTGGCTATTCGGATGGTTACCCAAGAAAAATGGGCAATCGCGGTGACGTATTGATTAACGGTCAACGAGCAAAGGTGGTTGGAGTAACCTCAATGAACACCACATTGGTTGACGTAACCGATGTGAAAGGCGTCCTTCCTAATCAGGAAGTCACCTTGTTTGGCGCGCAAAAGCAAGGCCGAATCACTGTCAGTGAGCTGGAAGAAAATGCAGAGCTCATATTCCCTGAACTGTATACGATTTGGGGAACGGCAAACCCTCGTTTCTACATCCACTAAGCCAAGCCCACTTATTTATCTTTTGGTCCGTGAGTGTTTTGCACTCACGGTATCCCCTTTTAATTCACCGCTCGTTGTTCCTATTAACCCCTTTATTTTTCAGGCATAATCGGCCCGTTCCTCTTATTTCATATGGATGCGCATGCGACCGATTAAATCCCCTATATTCTTGGCTGTGTTAACTCTACTCTTGGCCATGACCACCATTCAATCTGGCGCGTCACTAGCCAAGCAGTTATTTCCTATTGTTGGCCCAGGTGGAACAATTGCACTGCGCGTTGGTCTCTCTGCATTAATACTGTTAATGATTTTTCGCCCATGGCAGTTACGACTTTCTCTTTCACAATGGCGCTCAATGATCATTTACGGAGCAAGCCTAGGTGGCATGCAACTGATGTTCTATTTTGCTATTGAACGAATTCCTCTTGGTATTGGGGTTGCGTTGGAGTTTTCTGGGCCATTACTCATTGCATTTCTCTCATCTAAACGCAAAAAAGATCTGATTTGGGTTGCGCTTGCTATTTTGGGCATTGTTTTTTTATTGCCCGATCTAACGGGTGTCGATGCACTTGATCCGATTGGCGTTGCACTGGCTTTAGCGGCTGGCGGATGCTGGGCAGCCTACATATGGTTTGGTCAAAGGGCGGGGAGTGTCGGTTCTGGAGGCGCAACCGTTGCGATAGGGATGACAATTGCGGCCCTGTTTGCGTTTCCAATCGGCGTTGTATTATCAGAGGCGTCTATTTTTACGTGGTCAATACTGCCTATGGCGTTATCTGTCGCGATTCTTTCAAGCGCCGTACCTTATTGCCTAGAAATGTCGGCTTTAAAGCGTTTGTCTACACAACACTTTAGTGTGTTAATGAGCTTAGAGCCCGCCATCGCCGCATTAGCTGGATTAATTATTCTTCAAGAACAATTAAGCTTAATGCAATGGATCGCCATTACGATGATCATCACTGCCTCAATGGGTAGCACGCTATCGGCGAAGAAATAAGGTGAACCGTTCAAAATAGTTCGGCACTACTGTCCCCCTCTTCGTTTTCAATGAATACACCGCTCCGCAACAAGTCTTCATAACATTGTACTTGATTGCGGCCGTGGTTTTTGGCGAAGTAGAGTGCTTTGTCTGCTCTATCTAAAATCGTTGAGAGATATTCTCTTGGCGAGATAGAGCAGATACCAATGCTAAGCGTGATATGTTGAACCTGAGGAAAACGAAACTGCTCGATGTGCTGTCTAAACCTCTCGGTTCTGTTTAGCACGATCTCATACTCACTGGCAGGAAAAATAATGACGAACTCTTCTCCACCAAACCGAAACAGTTGTTCTTGATTAAGAAAAAAATTCTGCATTTGCTGAGCCACCAAGAGCAAAACTTCATCGCCAATCAGATGGCCAAAATTATCATTGATCCGTTTAAAATGGTCGAGATCAATGATGGCAACCCAAGGCATCACTGAGCCTACTGTCGCCGTTTCAGGAAGCACATCAAAGCTAAGGCGCAACCTATCCTCTAACGTCCTTCGATTCAACAACCCTGTCAGTTTGTCACGCTCATTTTCATGCAATAATAAAACGTAATTTTGGTAAATTTTAACAAAGCCTTCAATGAGCATTCGATATTGTTTGGGCGGAACTTTTAGAATCAGAGACAACCTAGCAGAAAAACTATCGTTGATCGCAATAGGGTAAATGCAATGGTATCCGTTTGTACCTAAATCTTCTATTTTGGGCTCGATATCAGAATGGTTATGTTCATAACTTGGAACCGTCTCGCCCTCATATTCCCAGTTAATTTCAAATTTTCCAGGTATACGGCTACAGATAGTAGCTTTTGCAATGACATAGGAATGAGGTCCAATGTAATGTTCTAAGCAGGCCGATTTCAGAGGCAACATCTCGACTAGAGCGCTGATGACACAATAACCCAATGACACCGCATTTTTCTGCCCCGTAATTTCAACAACAGATTGGAGAATTTTATCGTCCATGCGCCCTCCCGAACATCTCTTATGATCAGTATAGGAAAGAATGGGTAGCGCGATGTTACAAAGTTTGTATCAATTAAATAATTTTCGAGTACTGTAGAACGAATAAAAAGCAGCCTAGGCTGCTTTTTATTCGTTTATTCGTTACTTTCTATTACCCAATTTGACTTTGCCATTTGAACCAAACCATAACGCTTGAGCACGGCGACGCCCCAATAAGATTGGTCCATCATCGTAAAATAAGAAATTTTTCCAGTATTTTTTAAAAACCGACCATTGGGTTTCGATAATATTGTACTTTTCATAACAAAAATAAACGGTCACGTCATTTTGCCAATCAATATGGGCCAAAATATCAACGGGTAATGATTCATCGTCACTTTCCCATTCTTTCATCCAACTGATTTCATTGATCCAACTGCCTGCTTTGCGAGGCCAATCTTGAGAACTTAACCTCTCTGAATCTGGGCTTTGAGCACTGATATTTTCCAGCCAAAACTGAGCCGCTCGGGCTTGAGACATGGGTTTAATATGCACCAGATCTTGCTCAGGAACTGGCATTGATTGGTGAGTGAAAATCCATTTTCTTTGGTATTGATCCAAAGGCAAATACGACATTGAATTTCCTTAATGTTTTAGCTGACTTGTGAATATAGCCGCTTTACTTTTAAAACGATAAGCCATTAGCTTGGGCGCCAATCAGCATTAACCAATGCTGTTAGGTTGTGATCTTCCCATTGGCCATCAATGAGCAAATAATTTTTAGCGTGACCTTCGGCCTGAAAGCCCATTTTCATCAACACCGCTTCACTGCGTTTGTTGATTGGCATATAACCAGCCATGATACGGTGTAGGTTTTGTACCTTAAACATGTAGTGGCACGCCATTTTTAATGCACGGCCCATGGTGCCTTTACCTTGTGCATTCTTCGCTAACGAATAGCCGAGATTACAAGCATAAAATGGAAAGCGCGAGAGGTTACTAAACGAAATGGTGCCAAGCATGTCACCACTGTTAATATCGATGATGAGCAAATAATAGCCTAATTGCATTTTATGCAGCTCACCGAGTTTAATCAGTCGCTGTGCCCAACCGTGAGCCTCAAAAAACGCAGCTTCTCGCTTAGGTTCCCAAGGCCGTAAATGTTCACGATTACTCGTAAAATAGGCGGCGATCATCTCCGCATCTTCAAGTTTTGCGGTTCGCACTAAAATATCATTGTCCACTTCATACACTTGGGACAAGGTGCTGCATGACTGCATCAATTTTTCCTAATTCCGTAGTCGCGTAGCTTATTGGCGATAGAGGTGTGTGATACGTTTAAACGCTTGGCCAACTTACGGCTTGAAGGGAAAGACTGATATAAACGTTCCAAAATTTGAGATTCATACTCTTTCATAATGTCATCTAATGAGCCATCAAGATTGACATGGGTATTGCCAGTATGAACGGTTTCAAGCTGCGGCAGATGGAAGAGATCCACTGTTAACTGATTATCAGACATCTCCGTTAGCGCCCTGAGCACCATGTTGTCCAACTGTCGTACGTTACCTGGCCATTGGTAATGAGAGAGCTGATCCGCCAAATCTTCCGCTAGTAGTGGTTTGGCCATACCCATTTTCTTAATGTGTTTCGCCACAAATAGTTCAAGCAATGGCTGAATGTCGTTAGACCGCTCACGCAAAGTAGGAATACGGAGAGTTAACACATTCAGACGATAAAAAAGATCTTCACGAAATGCGCCTGATTCGGCTAAATCTGCCAACTTGTGGCGCGTCGAGGCAATCACACGAACATTAACATGAACTTCATGCTCCTCACCAACGCGGCGGAATGTACCATCTTGCAAGAAGCGCAGTAGTTTAATTTGTAAATGAGGACTCATCTCCCCGATTTCATCGAGAAAAACAGTGCCGCCATTCGCCTGTTCAAAAATACCTTTATGGCCTTGTTGATGATTAAATGACCCTGGCGCATGACCAAACAACTCCGTTTCCGCAACATCATCCGGCATTGAAGCACAACTCAGAACTAAGAAAGGAAAGGAGGCACGGTGAGAGCGATTATGACACGCCTTGGCCAACATCTCTTTACCCGTTCCGGTTTCGCCTTCTATAAGCAAAGGTTGATCAAGCATTGACAGCTTCTTAGCTTGGCTAATGAGCGCTTTATGGCGGTTAGACACTCCGACAAAATGTTCAAAACCAAGGTTATTGTGTAAAGGCAAAGCATCATCGACGACGCCGCTAGGGCTTTTAGAACGAATCATCATCATGGTACTTGCCAAGGTGGATTCTTTCGACTCACCCGTAATATAAACAGGCATCATCTCCATCAGATAATCGAGACCATCGTGCACGATCTCCTCACGTTGGCGTGCTTTGTTGCCTTCAAGCCAGCGTGATAGGTTAAAGAAAGGTAATAATGCAGAAATCGGCTGCCCTATCACCTCTTTCTCTGTTTTGTTAAACAGCGATAGTGCTGAATAGTTTGCCATATCAACAAACCCTTTCAGATCAATCGCCAGCACAGCATCAGGCACGTTGTTGAGTAATGAAATTAACTCGGTGTTATGCCGCTCCATGGGCATGAATTGAATTTTCCGAACATCTTTTACGCCAGAAATTCGGCGAATTTCAGCCATCAATTCACTGAATGTTTCAAAATCAATGTCAGGGCAGTTGAGGTAAATAATGCCGATGACATCGATTTCAATCCCACGCAAATCAATGTTTCTCGATGCAAGAATATCGAGCAGTTCTCGGGTTAGGCCGAGTCTATCTTCACAAGAGACTTCAAGACGCACTTAAAAATCCTAATAAAAAGTGTCAGGAAAAGTTGACAGTAGTTTCTATCAAGCCTTGTATGGCGTCAAGTTATCTCATGTTTTGAGGTTCACATTCGGGCATATTATTTGATAAATGTTGCTTATTTCACCGTAAGCGCGGCGATTCTTGCGACGATCTGTTTGCGAATCGCCCCTAATTTTACTTTTCTGTCAGGCTGCCATGTCATCGGCCTGAGCAGTGCTATGGCTTTCAAACCAAGACGAGCGGTCAATATTCCCACTCCTAAACCTTGCCCTGCCCGCGCGGATACTTTTCCGGCTAAATCCATAGAAAGAAGATCCATGCTGGCGTCGATGGCGAGTTCGCTGGCACCTGCCGCTGCCATATTAACCAATACTGACTTAAATAAAGAGAGACGAGACCAGTAACCCAATGGCACTCCATACAGTTTTGCCAGTTGATCAATCATAGTGAAATTACGCCATGCCACTAACAACATATCTGCGATGGCTAAAGGGCTAATTGCCACTAGTGCTGCCGCTTCTGTTGAATATTGTGAGACGATTTTGGTTGCTTGTTTATCTTGTTCACTCACCACCATAGCATCGTACATATCGAGTATTTCAGCATCGCTGTGTGAAGCATTAACGCTGTTTAACCAACGATCATAGGCTGGGCTTTCGGTTTTTATGCCACTTTGTTTAGCTAGAGCTTGGCAGAACGCGAGCCCATGACCAACGCTGTCGGTTTGCATAAGCTGTTCGCTTTGCTCTTGAATACTAAAATGATGGCGAAGTGCTCGTAACTTCCACAGCTCTTTGATTAAGGTACTTAAGCCTAACGATGCCAAACCAGCAATAAATCCCGCCCAGCCCAATGCTAACCAGTCCGCTGATTGAATCGCCGTGATAACTGAATCGATAGCTTGCCAACCGATTAAACCTGCAAAGCTTATAACTAATGCCGCAGCTCGCCATTTCCGACCTTGTGGTGGACGAATGATTTGCTCCAACTCTTTTTCCGCAGCACTCTCTTCATTGCTGATCGGCATTGGAATGAAGGCTTCATTATTTTGAAACTGCTGTTGAGCCGTAAGCTCTGGCGTACTCTTCTGTTGTGGTTCTAATTTTTGATTAAAGATTTGCTTGGTTTTTAAATCACTCATTTCAGCTTATCTCCAATTAAATATTCCAACGCTTTATCTAAACGGATATGAGGGCAAGGTTCATCACAGCTAAATGCTCTTGGTTTAAAACTGGTGAATTCAAACCCTTGATGGTGCCAATACTCTTTGTTAGGTAACTTTTTCGGCACATCGCCGGGAAAAATGGTCAAGGTTTCGCCATCGAGAGTCACACCTTGTAAGGCTGGAATGGTGCGCTCACCGCTATCAATAAAACCCGCTTGTGTGGCCTGTATCGATGCCATACTGATGCAACTCATCTCAATATTCTCATAGGCGGCGCTTTGCCAAGCAGGATGAACCATCTGCTGCAGTAACGACACCAGATGCGGGTGTTGTTCAGGGGTGACATGATCCGCTTTGGTTGCGGCAAACAGCACTTTGTCTATCTTGGGTGCAAACAGACGCTTGAGTAAACCATTACGACCATAACGAAAGCTATGCATAATCTGTTCAAGCGCACGACGCATATCCAAAAAGGAGTCGTAGCCGTCATTGAGTGGAGATAAGCAATCGACTAACACAATCTGCCGATCAAACGTGGCAAAATAATTTTTGTAAAAAGCTTTCACAACCTTGTTTTGGTATTCTTCATAGCGTGCTTTTAACATGCTGTAATTACTATTGGGAGCCGGCTTGTCTTCACCGTACGGATTACGGCATGGGAAAAACTGCAGAACAGGCGCACCTTCTAGCTCTCCCGGCAACACAAAACGCCCCGGTTGCACCCAATGCAAACCGGCATTTTTACACGCGTGCAAATACTCCGTAAACAGCATCGACAGTGAAGCAAGCTTTTGCTCATCGGTATCATGCGTTACATCAAGTTTAGCTAACCCCTCAAGCCACGGCTCGGCTAATGAGGAACGTAGCTCACTTAGCGCTGAAAACTGCTGTTCTGACCACTGTTCATAGGTCATTTCGAGCAGAGGCAGATCCAACAGCCATTCCCCCGGATAGTCGATGATATCGAGATAAAGTGTGGCCGTGTGACCAAATAATTTTTTACTGCGCTTTTTAGGTTTGTATTTGATCGCTAGGCGAATCTCGCTGACGTCACGAGTGGGCACAGGCCAATGTGGCGGTTCGCTGTGTAACTGTGACATCGCTTCATCGTAAGCAAAGCGTGGAACCATTAAGTTAGTTTGAGGGACACGTTTTGCACCCACAATGCGTCGGTCACGCGTTGCGGAAAATAGCGGTAAATTATCATGGGTAGAGGTGTGCAGTAATTGGTTCACTAAGGAGGTAATAAAAGCCGTTTTCCCCGCTCGCGATAACCCCGTGACAGCAATTCGAACGTGCGAATCTAATCCACGGTTAATTAAATCAGTCATTTCTCGACGAATGTGCTTCATTCACTCACTCCACTTCATTTGATGACGCTACTTTATGTGTATTCACCTTAATCAGAGATGAACAAAAAGCCCCTGACAAGAATCAGAGGCTTAGGCTTTTTTGGCCAAAAAATTCGCTGTTCTGTGTTGAGCCGCTCACATCGGCTCAATCATCTTCTATTAATTTATAAATCACAAACAATGCAGCCTCAAGCATCACCCATAACACGCAGGTGATTGTGACGTACTTATCATCGAAGATGCTGATGCCATGTAGAATAAGGTCATAGCCGAGGAAAACCCCAACCACAATAGCGATAATAATTTGTAATATTTTAATAAAACGAGGCATCTACCCTCCTAGTTTTGCAAATGAGCATTTCAATTATCTACTGATTCATAGACGATAACTGCAGCCTAAGCTGCAGTTATCGTGAGAACGCGATGAGATCAGATTAAGCTTTCTTTTGAGCTTCGGCAATCTTCACTTTCCATGTGTCTGGGCCTATTTGGTGAGCATTCGCGCCACGCGAGTCCACCGCAACCGTGACTGGCATGTCTTCAACTTCGAATTCATAAATGGCTTCCATACCTAAATCTTCGAATGCCACCACGCGTGCTTTCTTAATCGCTTTCGCCACTAAGTAAGCCGCGCCACCCACCGCCATCAAGTAGACCGCTTTGTGGTTTTTGATTGACTCCACCGTCGCAGGACCACGCTCTGCTTTGCCTATCATCCCCATAATGCCCGTTTCATCAAGCATCATGTCGGTAAATTTGTCCATACGTGTCGATGTGGTCGGGCCTGCTGGACCAACAACTTCATCACCCACCGCATCAACGGGGCCAACGTAGTAGATAAATTTACCTTTAAGATCGACACCTTTAGGCAGCCCTTCGCCATTTTGCAACATTGCTTGGAGTCGTTTATGTGCGGCATCGCGGCCGGTTAAAATCTTACCGGAAAGAAGAAGTGTTTCACCGGTTTTCCACTCTTGAACCTCTTCTTTAGTGACCGCATCAAGGTTGACGCGGCGCGCGCTTGCTCCTGCGTCCCACACAATTTGTGGCCAATCTTCTAGCTTTGGTGGTGTAAGTTCAGCAGGGCCCGTGCCGTCTAGCGTAAAGTGAACATGGCGGGTCGCCGCGCAGTTAGGGATCATACAAACAGGTTTAGACGCGGCGTGAGTCGGCGCTGTTTTGATTTTTACATCCACAACGGTGGTTAAGCCACCAAGCCCTTGCGCACCAATGCCTAAACGGTTCACGCGGTTAAAAATATCTAACCGCAGTTCTTCTTCCGCATTTTGTGGACCACGATCAATCAGTTCTTGAATATCGATATGCTCCATCAGTGATTCTTTAGCAAGCACAGCCGCCTTTTCCGCGGTGCCGCCAATACCAATGCCGAGCATACCCGGAGGACACCAACCCGCCCCCATCAAGGGTACGGTTTTTTCTACCCATTCAGCAATGTCATCGGAAGGATTAAGCATTACCATCTTGGTTTTGTTCTCACTGCCGCCGCCTTTGGCTGCGATTTGAATGTCGACTTTATTTCCTGGCACCATATTGATGTGAACGACAGCAGGCGTATTGTCTTTAGTATTAATACGCTTACCAGCAGGATCCATTAATATAGAAGCGCGCAATGGGTTATCTGGATTGGTGTACGCTTGACGAACTCCTTCATCAATCATTTCTTGCACTGTGAGATCAGACTCCCATTGCACATTCATACCAATGTTGACAAAACAGGTTACGATGCCGGTATCTTGGCAAATAGGTCGATGCCCTTCTGCTGACATGCGCGAGTTAATGAGAATTTGTGCGATCGCATCTTTCGCAGCTTGACTCTCTTCTCGATGATAAGCCTTTTCTAGCGCTTGAATGAAATCCAGAGGGTGGTAGTAAGAGATATATTGAAGAGCGTCAGCGACACTGCTGATCACATCCTGCTTGCGAATTACCGTCATTGCGTGCCTCGTTATTGTTATGCTTCCCTTGACTGTTGCGTGTTCCTCATTCAATAAGCGGTAAGCTTCTCAGCAAAAAATCAACTTA
The DNA here is from genome assembly GCF_024743775.1 of Vibrio sp. RM-69-4. Classification (NCBI taxonomy): domain Bacteria; kingdom Pseudomonadati; phylum Pseudomonadota; class Gammaproteobacteria; order Vibrionales; family Vibrionaceae; genus Vibrio; species Vibrio sp. RM-69-4. Next base: position 935,685 of record NZ_JAMQXI010000076.1, on the reverse strand, counting down.
TTGATGTGATTCAATCAAGTAGCAGCTTTTAATTTGCATTTTATGATACTCTTGCTTTACTCAACACGCCATGCAGTGATCGGTCTCTTTGTCACAAATTACGCAAATGAACAACAACGAATTCAATCATATCCAAGTTAACGCACTGACTTACCATGTCGATCTCGCTCACCAATTGTTTTCTAAAATCGAAGACTGCCCGTGGGCTATGCTGTTGCGCTCCGCCTCTAAGACGCATATCGATAGCCGTTTTGATATTTTAGTCGCTGAACCACTGGTCACCTTAGTGACACAAGGGGATAAAACGACGGTATGCGAACCGCAGTCTCGTTATGATTCTCAGTTAGACCCATTCCAACTGCTCAAACAGTTGCAGCAGCAGTATTTACCCGATGTTCAAAGCGATATAGACCTTCCTTTCGTGGGCGGTGCACTCGGTTATTTTGCCTATGACTTAGGGCGGCAGATAGAACGAATTCCAACGCTCGCTGAGCACGATCTATCCACACCTGATATGGCGATTGGTCTCTATCAATGGGCTGTGGTCGTTGATCATTTGCACCAAGCCGCCTATGTGGTAGGCAATCATATTGATGAGGCATGGCAATGGCTCAACACTCAGAACCCCAAAAACAACGGCCATTTTGCTTTACGCTCTGATTGGCAATCCAACATGAGTAAAGAGAGCTACCAACGGAAATTTGAGCAAATCCAGCACTATTTGCTCAGTGGTGATTGTTATCAAATCAATCTCGCACAGCGCTTTAAAGCCGACTACGAAGGCAGTGAATGGCAAGCTTATCAAAAACTGGAAGCGTTTAATTGCGCACCATTTTCGGCTTTTATTCGCTTAGAGAAGTCAGCGATTTTGAGTGTCTCTCCCGAGCGTTTTATGCAGGTCAAACACAACATCATCGAAACTAAGCCGATAAAAGGCACCCGACCAAGAAGCGATAACCCCAGCATTGACGCCGCTAACGCGGCAGACCTTGCTTTCGCAGAAAAAGATCAAGCAGAAAACTTGATGATCGTTGACCTATTACGAAACGATGTTGGCCGTGTGGCAAAACCGGGCTCTGTACATGTGCCTAAGCTGTTCGATATTGAAAGTTTTCCTGCCGTGCATCACCTTGTGAGTACCATTCGCGCAGAACTTGATTCCGCCTATTGCGCGGCCGATCTATTAAGAGCCAGCTTCCCCGGAGGCTCAATTACTGGCGCACCAAAAGTACGTGCAATGGAAATTATTGAGGAGTTAGAGCCTCACCGCCGTAGCGCTTACTGTGGCAGCATCGGCTATATTAGCCGCCACGGGACAATGGACAGCAGTATTGCTATCCGAACTTTGGTGGCAGAGAAGCAACAACTGCACGTTTGGGCTGGTGGCGGTATTGTTGCCGATAGTCAGTGTGAGCTTGAATATCAGGAGACACTGGATAAACTGAGCCGAATTTTACCTGTGCTTGATCATTCTCGTTAACCTTTCCAAGGTTTATTGAACTAGGCTAAAAAGAGATAGACGCAAAATTCGAGTAGGTAACGAAAATGAAGAGAAACAGCGTACAGACTGCGACCCCCTTGACAAAAGATCGGCTTATCCAGCGCTTTCAGTTGCAACAACCTGTGCCTTATCATGAAGAATCTATCCGTCGTGTGGCACACCTTGCTCCTCAAACCTTACGCAAGGCTTCAGTGTTAATTGGTTTTGTTGAGCGGCAGAATGGTTTAAATGTGGTATTAACCAAAAGAGCTGCGCACCTTAAACATCATCCGGGACAAATCAGTTTTCCTGGCGGGAAATATGAGGAAGTCGATGGCTCGCTGCAGATCACTGCGCTTCGTGAAGTAAGAGAAGAAATTGGAATTCTAGCAAACGACATCACTATTTTTGGGCAACTGCCTGAATTGGTTACCGTCAGTAAATTTGTAGTGACGCCCTTTCTTGCTTTTATCAACCCCAATTACAAGGCCATTATTGATACCAATGAAGTGGACGAAATATTTGAAGTTCCCGCCCACCATCTGTTTGATCGGAACAAACTCTATAGCGAATTATTTCAATTAAAAAATCAACGACATCGCGTTTTCGCCATCCCTTATCAACATCATTTTATTTGGGGGATGACAGCGCAGATCATTCATGTTTTGCAAAAACAAGTTATTCAACCTCATTAATATTCAAACTATTCAACCATAAGTTTAAATAACACGGATGATTATTTTTCCTTATCCCTCCCAAAAGCAAACGTTTGGCATGAATAAATGTTAACCGAAGCATTATATTGATAACTTTTACTAATCCAAATCATTAACATTACTCACATGTAGCACGCCATTTTCGTGATCAAAAATGGGTTTTTGACATATCATTCAATAAGCCAGAACGTTACATGATTTAGATCTAGTTTTCGAATGAGAAAATTATGCAAAATGCGCTCGACTTATTTCCTGTTCCCAAAAATGAGCAATACAATATGAACACAACAACTTCGTCGGCATCTGCCGTACAATCCTCTAGCAAGTGGACTTATAAAGATTTCACTTGGTGTCTTTCACTTTTTGGTACAGCCGTTGGTGCCGGTGTACTTTTCCTTCCAATTAAAGCTGGTGCGGGTGGTTTTTGGCCATTAGTAATGTTAGCCCTAATTGCGGCGCCAATGACTTGGTTCGCACACAAAGGCTTAGCTCGCTTTGTTCTTTCTTCAAAAAATGTTGATTCTGATATTACTGACACAGTAGAAGAGCATTTTGGTAAAACTGGCGCAAACCTTATTACGTTCGCATACTTTTTCGCCATCTATCCTATCGTTCTTATCTACGGCGTTGGCATCACAAACACCGTTGATTCCTTCCTTGTTAACCAAGTTGGCATGGAATCGATTCCTCGTTGGCTACTTTCTGGCGCACTAATTGCTGCCATGACAGCTGGCGTAATCTTTGGTAAAGAACTGATGCTAAAAGCGACGTCTGCCATGGTGTATCCGCTGGTTTTCATTTTATTAGCTCTTTCTTTCTACCTTATCCCAGATTGGAACACTTCAATGATGGAAGTAGCGCCTGATTGGTCTGCGATGCCAACCATCGTTTGGCTTGCTATTCCTATCATCGTGTTTTCTTTCAACCACAGCCCAATCATCAGCCAGTTCTCTAAAGAACAACGCCTACAATACGGTGACAACGCGGTTAAGAAAACCGACATGATCACTGGTGGCGCGGCCATGATGCTAATGGGTTTTGTGATGTTCTTCGTGTTTTCTGTTGTGCTATCTCTGTCGCCAGAGCAACTCGCGTTAGCAAAAGAGCAAAACATTTCTGTGCTTTCTTACCTAGCAAACATCCATGAATCACCAATCATCTCTTACATGGGTCCTCTTGTTGCCTTTGCAGCGATCACCTCTAGCTACTTCGGTCACTTCTTAGGTGCTCATGAAGGTTTGGTAGGTTTAATTAAATCTCGCTCAAATAGCTCAGTAAGCAAGATTGAGAAAATGTCACTGATTTTCATCGTGTTGACTACTTGGATTGTAGCGATTGTAAACCCAAGCATTCTAGGCATGATTGAAACCATGGGCGCACCGATGATTGCTGGCATCTTGTTCCTACTGCCCGTATTTGCAATGCACAAAGTTCCTGCAATGGCGAAGTTCAAGACTTCAGCACCAGTACAGATTTTCACAACTATCTGTGGTCTTGCTGCTATTACTTCTGTAATCTACGGCGCTCTTTAATCTGGTGGTTATATCAACCGTCATGAATACTGCATACAGAACATAACTATAATAATGAGCCTCCCTCTTAGCTAGGGGGGCTTACTTTTGAGGTAATCGATATGATTAGTGTATTTGATATCTATAAAATCGGTGTTGGTCCTTCAAGCTCACACACAGTGGGACCAATGAAAGCGGGTAAAGAGTTTATTGATGATTTACGTTCAATGGGAAAATTGCGCGACATCACTAAAATCACCGTGGACGTTTATGGTTCATTATCACTGACAGGGAAAGGTCACCACACAGATATCGCTATCATCATGGGTCTTGCTGGTAATACCCCTGAGAAAGTTGATATCGATGCTATTCCAGGCTTTATCGCACGCGTTGAAGAAACCGAGCGTCTTCCCGTTGGTATGCACTGTCATACCGTATCATTTCCTAAAGAAGGTGGAATGAATTTCCACAAAACGAATTTATCCTTGCACGAAAACGGCATGCAGATCCACGCGTGGATCGATGATGAAGTCGTTTACTCAAAAACCTACTACTCTATCGGCGGTGGTTTTATCGTTGATGAAGAAAACTTTGGTAAAGAAAAAGAGAACCCAATTAAAGTTCCTTATGTCTTCACTAGCGCTGACGAGATGATGAACCAATGTAAAGAGAGTGGTCTTTCCATCAGTACGCTGGTTATGGCTAACGAAAAAGCACTGCATTCTGATGAAGAAGTTCGTACTTACTTTGCCAATATTTGGAAAACCATGCGCGAATGTATGGACCGTGGTATGAATACTGAAGGTATCTTACCAGGGCCTCTTCGTGTTCCACGCCGAGCGGCAGCGCTTCGTCAACAGTTAATGACCTCAGAAAAAACCACCAACGACCCAATGGCGGTCGTTGACTGGGTAAACATGTACGCTTTTGCAGTGAACGAAGAAAATGCCGCGGGTGGGCGTGTGGTGACAGCACCTACTAATGGCGCATGCGGTATTATTCCTGCAGTGTTAGCCTATTACGATAAATTCATTCAGACCGTTACTGAAAAAGACTATATCCGTTACTTTGCCGCCTCTGGAGCTATCGGTGGGCTTTACAAACGTAACGCTTCTATTTCTGGTGCGGAAGTGGGTTGTCAAGGTGAAGTAGGTGTTGCCTGTTCGATGGCAGCCGCGGGCCTTGCAGAACTGATGGGTGGAAGCCCTGAACAAGTTTGCATGGCCGCTGAAATTGCGATGGAACATAACTTGGGCTTAACCTGTGACCCTGTCGCGGGACAAGTACAAGTGCCTTGTATCGAGCGCAATGGTATTGCTGCAGTGAAAGCGATCAACGCAACGCGGATGGCGCTACGCCGCTCATCGGCACCTCGTGTTTCGCTTGATAAAGTGATCGAAACCATGCTTGAGACAGGTAAAGATATGAACGCCAAATATCGTGAAACGTCCCAAGGTGGTTTAGCGATTAAAGTCGTTTGCTAACGAGCACCTATCTATTTAAAAACCTCGTTCATTAAAACTTAACGCCACTCGCTTAACAGCGAGTGGCGCATTTTACGACTTTACCTCACGATCCAGTGAGGAACTTAAAACTGACCGAGATATTCCCAGCTACTGTTGGTTGGATTGGGATCGGTTGGGTAAGGGAAATAACCGTACTTAGTCACTTTCAAGCGGTAGTAATGATAGCCGCCACGGAAAGCGTATTGATAAATATCGTTCACTTGACCACGCTGACCATCACTGCCCCACACGCCCATCGCATCTTGTTGATACCACTCCAGTAGCGTACGTTCAAAGCTTGCCAAATCACGATTTAATTCCGCAAGATAAGCTTGAATGGTGCTGTCGCTGCCAAGATAAACCCAATCTAGGTTTGACTCTCCGAGCATCGGGAAAGCTTCCCCCTCTCCTGGGCGTTTTTGGATAAAGTAATGGTTTTCACCATCGATTTGCCCAACAAACACCGCATTTTGCGCATTATCCCAAGTGGTTGAGGTACGCTCATCCCATGTCAATAAGCGAGATACACCAAAGTAGCTTTGTACACGCGCTTCAATGCTCACACCAGTCGCTCTATTGAGCTTGATTGGGTTGAAAGCAAAATTCACATAGCGATCTGCAGAACCGAGGTATTTCCAACCTTGATTACTGGTTTGATCGGCCGGGAATGCGCCAGCATCTACCATACGCATTACAAAGTAATCACGCATACCCGTTTCTGGGTTCGGGTAGACATACAATGCCCCCGCTCGGCGCTCCGCTTTCGTCACGCCATTGTTTAGAACGCCACGCCCATAGTGTTCGGCCACAAAAGCATCAAACTCAGCGATCGTCGCAAAATCCGTGTTCAGCAGAGTTTCATTCTGCGCGAAGGTTGGTGTCATATCGATGACTTGGCTGTAAGCGTACTCTTGGCCAATGATGATTGGGCCTTTGAGCTTATCCAGCGGCGGGTTCTGATCTGGCGTCATTCGAGTCAGTTCTGTTTCACCACCGCGATCCGAACAATGCAAACTCACTTGAGTTGGTACTCCATTCTCCATCGATAAGTTAACGTGGAACTTGTTACTTTCATTGCCAGCGTGGCGAGAGGCACTTAATCGAACTTGTTCGTGGATCCCATCTGCAAATTTAACATCCAACTGACACTGGCCCTGAACCTGGTAAGTAGGACGCAACACTTCATCGCCACGAATGGCATAGCGCCACGTTTGGCCATTTTTATGCATCACACCTGCGATCTGTTCACATTGGTTACCGACGACAAATCCAGCTCCATCGTGATCATTTCCAGACTTATTGAGTGTACATAGGCTCACTTCACCGACATCGACCGTCGGTGTGTAAGTCACCGCTCCGCGGCCATACTTGGAAAGCAGTTCATACTCGCCTTGCGCAGAGGTCATGTTCACGTTGATGTTCCATGTCACATCGCGTCCAACAGAACAACGGTCGGTACTGGGTTCAACCCCACCGACAAACTGCGATCTATCGCCATTGGTCGCTTGGAAAGTAAACTTACACAAACGTTGCTGCTCACCATCTATGCGTAATGTTTGCCAAATATCGCTATCGAGCTGTGCCTGAGTCAGGTTCGCCACCGCTTGCCAACCTTCCAACTGATAATCCCCTTGATCTGGCTGTGGCAGCTCAAACACGTTGCCATAATTCGAGTAAATCAGAGGATAGATTTGGCTAGGGTTCTCATTCTGCGGATCGTAAATCCCTAATAAAGTAACTACGGGTACGCCCACTTGCTGCGGTTTCGGTGTGTCGGTTTCTACCGCTTCATAACGTTGAGTACTCTGATCCCACTGCACATAACCGCTTGGGCTGTTGCTATCAAGGTTAAAACCGTTGTTCATCCAACGCTGTGCTTTGCGCGACTGAGCCGGATGCTCCAAGGTAAAGCGGCTGATGGTGCCCACGTACTCTTGTTCACCGCCATTTTGCGCATCACGCAGGAAACGGAACGCATCTTTAAACGGTGGCACAATATCGTCACCTTGCTGTTGGGTGTAGACATCGCCTTTCCAGTGCAGGTTACCGATAAAGCGTTGCTGGAACGCATCCCAACCCCAGCCAGATTCCATATCGTGAATCGACGCCATATATGGGTAGTGGCCAAGCCCATAGTTATGGCCCAGTTCATGGGACCATTCATTGCCGGTAGTATTTTGCAGGGTTACTTTACCGCCACCGCCACTGCCGCCATGAACCACAACTTGAGCTAAAGCTGTACCTTCTTTGGTATACACCCCGACGTTGGTGTGTGCGGTAATGTGGTTGTAGCGGCGGTTGTATTGCTGCGAATAACCCGCACTACTCACAATGCCGACGTTGGCGTTGTTAACACCTGTAGAGACCAACGCTTTACCGATCGCTTCACGCATATCGCCGCTGTGCCAACCACCCGTACTCGCACTCTTATCGGTGTACACCACACCATTTGGCATAGTGACAACAGGGAAATAGGCAGGAGTGTAGTCAGTCATCACCAATTTAGACGCGGGTATTTTTTGGAAATAATCCGCGGCCAAAGTTGGAAGATTTTGAATCATCGTATTGTGGTTACGCGGTTGAGTCAGCATGCCCATGTCGATATTTTGAATCACCAACTCAGGCGCACCACCAAACTGGATGTCTCCTTGGCTGAGCACACCTTCACGGCCTAAGTTGTCGGTCAAGCGCAGTGAGAGCTCCGGCTTCATCCAGTTCCATTGCAGCGGCAGTGACCAAGCGTGATGAGAGAACACCACCTTCATACGGCCATTCTCTGGCTGATCCGATGCGGCCAGAGCACTGGGCGGCAGCATCAAGGTGGTGTGCACTAATTCGCCATCGAGGAACACTTCGGCGCGGACTTGGTTAATCTCTTCCCCTTGTTGCGGGGTAAACAGCAGCATCGCTTCACGGTTCATGATCACGTCCAAATGACCTTGACCAGTTAACTCATTGCTATTCGGCGCGACTGATGTATGGGTTTGAGTAATGCCCAACCCACCCTCTAAACTGCCTTGCAAATGGTTCGGGGTTGGGATTTCATCGGCAAAACCGACTCGAGCATCTTGAGTAGTAAAGCGCACAACCTTGGGCTCAGCACAATCCACTGGATTACACGAGTTCAACACCATCTCATATGATGTGCCTGGCTTAAGGTCACCGATAAAAAAGCCCGCAGAAACCAAATCATAGCGGCGAACATCCTTCGCATCACTCAAATTGGTTAAGGTGAGCTGAGTCTTATCGGCTTCATTTTGCCCAAGCCAGTCAAATGACACACCGACATCAGACAGGCTCGAGACGGTTAACGAGGTAATCTCTGGCTTCACTAACGCACCACAATCAGAGGTTTCGGTACGATAGATGACATCACGTTGCCAGATGTAGCTACCATCGGCGCGCTTAGACCCGTGTGCCGCAGGAATGTATTCGACAAAGCAGCCTTGCTCGTCCGATTCGTAAACACCAAATTCGCGGCTCATCAGATAAAAACCGCCGTCGTACACCATGAATTCCCAACTCTGATCGACAAAATCGATCACATTGCGATAAGGCGTATCATCGCCACTTTGATAAGGTATAAAGGGGAATTGCAGATCATTTTTGTAACTAAGCCGATAATCGAAGCCTTTATAGTGGATCCAACGCTCACCGTTGCGTTCAAACACCCCTTCTCCACGTTCGGCGGTCGCTTTAATCGATTCTAACCGCTCGACGATTTTTTCCCCGACCTGGATCAAGGTGAGCTCATTTTGCGCCCAAACGGGTGCGCTTCCCAGTAGCCCTGCTACTAGAAGCGTTAATGGTTTCTTATTCATCATTGGATTGCTCATTTTCGTTTATAGTGACGTGCCTGAATTTCAGCAGCAGCAACCCACGAAATCTGCGCTGGTTAAGCAATAATCGATTCCGGATATAGACAACTGGGTTACCGATTCATTATTAGTTACCTAATTTCATTTCGATAGAATCACTATGTCCGTAACGAGATAAGGGTTCCAACCCAATGAGGTTGACGTCTTGAAAGTGAGAATTCACGCGAAAAAGTGTGCAACAAAAATGCATACAAACAATAAATAATTTTATTAAAATCAATCAGAAACAATGATACTTAAGAATATAACACGCACACCGAAAGAGAATGATTACGATTGTTCATGAGCATTGAGAGGATTAAGCGATCAACTTTTTGGCGATTTTATCGCACAGATATTGACTAAACGGCAGCGTGTCAGTCACGGTAAGAAAAGAGATTGTACATATGCAGACTGCGTAGGTTTTTATGAACACCTTTTTGTACAACCTTCTGAATGTGAGATCTCCTGCATAAATAATGAAACATCACATACATAACAAATTAAAATGAGATATAGGTTTAATTTATTGACTGAGCAAATGGTTATCTTAGTTGCGATTTAACCATCCAATGAGAAAATTATGACAACGAAAATTTCATACCTTACCCTACTGGCACTGCTTTGCTCTCCCCTTACCAGTGCGCAGACAGAAAATAGTATCGCTGAGCAACCATCAAGCCATGTGACATGTCGCGCTCACAACCTGACTCTGAATTTAACCACCGATCAATACGCTTCTGAAACAAGTTGGGAAATAAAAAACAGCCTCTCACAGGTTATTTATGCGGGTAATAATTACTCAGACTCCACATCTTATAGCCAAGAAATATGCTTATCGGATGGTGAATATCAATTCACCATCCATGACAGTTATGGTGATGGTATTTGCTGTGGCTCTGGCAATGGCCTTTATTCCTTAGCCAAAGGCTCGGAAATACTGGCCTCTGGTGGAGAATTTCAATACAACCAATCAAACAGCTTATTACTTGGTGAATCAACACCTCCCGCTAACCATGACTATTATCAAGCCGCGATAGGAAAAACAGGTTTTGAACTAAAAACGGCCTTATACAACATCATAAAGAATCATAATAGCCGCGGTTATTCCGCAATTTGGACACTATTACAAAATGCAGACATAGATAACTACTATGAGAATGACGGTTCAATGTTAGATATCTATTCTGAGAAACCTGACAACAACGACAGTGTTAGTTTTACTAAAGTCAGCGATCAGTGTGGTCAGTATCGACGAGAAGGCGATTGTTACAATAGGGAACACTCATTTCCTAAAAGTTGGTTTGGGGGCAGCGTTGAGCCAATGAATTCCGACGGTCACCACTTGTTTGCCACTGATGGTTTTGTCAATGCAAAACGCAGTAACTGGCCATTTGGCGAAGTTGGTCATATCACTTATACCTCAAGTAATGGTTCAAAACTTGGCAGTGCAAGCAATACGCTAGGTTATAATGGCACCGTATTTGAGCCTATTGATGAATTTAAAGGCGATCTAGCGCGCGCCTATTTTTACATGGCAACCCGCTACGAGAACCGTATCGGCAGCTGGCAAGGAAATACTGACAACGCTGATGCCATACTTGATGGTACTAGCACCGTGGTTTTTGAAGCTTGGGCTCTGGCTATGCTAAAGCGTTGGCACCAAGAAGATCCTGTGAGTGCTAAAGAACGCCAGCGCAATGACGCCGTTTATCAATTTCAAGGTAACCGAAATCCCTATATCGATCATCCTGAATATGTAAGCCAAATTTGGGGTTATTAGGCTCTTTATATTGGGTAAGTAGATAGGCGCGATAGTAGTGCCTATCTACTTGTTATTTATTGTTTGTTGTTCGGAATTGTCTACTGGTATTAGCCTTTATAAATACAACCCGCCGTGCAGGTTTCTTTAATTTCAACTTTGCTGAGCAGTGGTAAGCTTGGCTTTAATTGTTGCCAAATCCATTTCGCAAGCACTTCACTGGTTGGGTTCTCTAACCCTTCAATGTCATTCAAGTAATAGTGATCTAAACGATCATAAATAGGTTTAAATATCGCTTTAATTTCAGAAAAATCAATCACCCAACCAGTATGAGGATCGACCTCACCTTCTACATACAGACGAACTAAAAAAGAGTGCCCATGTAAACGGCCGCACTTATGCCCTGCAGGTACATGAGGTAAACGATGCGCGGCTTCAAACATAAACTCTTTGTATAATTCTGTTTTCATCTTGGTTCTCAAGCTTTTAAAAGAGAGGCAATACTAAGGAATATAGACTCACGAAACAAGTTTCTAGACAGCTTTGTTTACATTGCAAGACAGATGAAACAGTACAATTTATCACGGTGATACAACGGAAAATCCCACGCCTTTGAGTGATATTTTAAGCATTAATAGGGAATCATGACGTGCCACATCACATTTGTTAAACCTATAATATGTATAGGGTCACACTCCAAAGACTACAACTTTTGCACTAGTGCATATTAACGCTATATTTACACTGTCACCCTCTCAATAATAATAAAATTATCATGAACTCAACAATTACGTCTAAATTGCTACTTACGCTCATCACCGTTTTTGCTTTTGTATTAACGGTATCAACCAGCTATCAATATATACAACAACGTGACCTTCTCAATTCGGTGTTGAGCGAGCAGTTACACGATAAAGCGAGTAACTACTTTGATAGCCTCAATATGATGATGTTGACTGGTACCATGGCTCAGAAAGAGACCTTACGCCAAAAGGCACTCGCGCAAGATGGTATTGAACAGGTGCGAGTATTACGATCAGAGGCAGTCAGTAAACTTTATGGTCCTGGAAAAGAAAATCAACAGTCAATGGACGAGATAGATAAACGCGCACTGGCCGGGGAAACCGTCATTGAACCATTCAATGCTTCCTGGGGGAAAGGATTGGTCGTCGCCTTACCGATGAAATCAAGCCTAGATTACCGAGGCACAAACTGCGTATCTTGTCATATGGCGGAAGAAGGAACCGTTTTAGGAGCTATTCGTCTTGAATATAACCTGAGCCATGTAAACCAAATGATCAGTACTCACACTGTCATTGCCGTTATTATTATGGCTTCCATTGCCTTTATCGGATTTATGATCACGCTTTTTTTGATCCGCAAGATGATTGTTCGCCCTATCCAGCATACGTCACGATTCATGTGTGAAATCAGTAAGAGCAAAGATTTATCAAAACGACTTATCAGCACCAAAAAAGATGAACTCGGACAACTCGCGGTCTCCATCAACTCTTTAATGGACACGGTTTCGGACAGTTTGGCAAAAGTGCAAGAGACCTCTCATTCGCTTGCCGATTCAGCAAACCAGTTAACCGACGTAGCACAAACAACCAACCAAGCTGCAAAAAATCAGCAGCGTGAAACCTCTGACGTCCAGCTCAATATTGAAGAGATGCAATCTCAACAACAGACGGTTAATCAAGCCACTGTTGATGCATCGAAGCTTATTAAACATACCGCCACCGTTGCTCAACAAAGCGCACAGCAAGCGCATACAGCTAGCGAAGACATCAAAGGTTTAGTGAGTGATATCGAATCCGTGAAAGATAAGATCTCTGAGCTTAATAACCAAACCGGACTAGTTTCTTCTATCCTTGAAACGATTAAAAGTATCGCCGAACAAACTAATTTGCTGGCCTTGAACGCAGCAATTGAAGCGGCGCGAGCGGGTGAACAAGGAAGAGGCTTTGCGGTCGTAGCCGATGAAGTGCGAAAACTCGCCTCACGAACGGCAGAAGCGACTGGAAACATTGAGAAAATCATCGCTCAATTCCAACGTGACAGTGAAACATCGCTCGCCTCAGTTGATTTGGTCTGCTCACATGCGCATCAACGTTCAAATGAAGTCGAAGTTTTATCTTCCGCAATGAGTAATGCCGTACAAGAGATGCAGCAGGTGCTTGATCATGCAAACAATATTCAAGATCAAACACGAACGACCACACAAGTCAGCCAAGAAATTCAAGGGAAGATCGAAGTCATTACTCGACATGCTGATGATACGTCTCAATCGGCAACGCAAACCCGAGAAATCAGCGTCAATTTAAAACAGCTATCGCAGCGCTTAGAAACATTGATGAATCAATTTACGCTTTCTGCTAAGAATTCGGCCACGAATCGACAATAAAGGTTGATGCGAACGAATTGACAGGTAATATGTGCCATTGAATTAAAAAGTAATAAGCAACCCAATGTTTCGCTTGTTTTTTGTCCACTTTATAGAGTGAGAATACCTTTGAACATTGGGTTGAATTTTTACCTCAATGGAGACTATATCAAACATGACTTACGCGCCTGTAACAGACGTATTGAGCGGTAAGCTGGCCGTTGACAGTGAAGTGACTGTCCGAGGCTGGATTCGTTCTCGTCGTGATTCCAAAGCTGGAATCTCTTTTCTTGCCATTTATGACGGCTCTTGTTTCGACCCGATTCAGGCCGTGGTCCCTAATAATCTGAATAATTACAATGACGAAGTGCTAAAGCTCACTACTGGCTGCTCTGTCGAAGTAACAGGTAAGATTGTTGAGTCCCCTGCTTCTGGTCAAGCATTTGAACTTGCAGCAACTGAGGTGAAGGTTGTTGGCTGGGTTGAAGATGCTGAAACCTACCCAATGGCAAAAACTCGCCATTCAATTGAATATCTTCGTGAAGTGGCGCATCTTCGCCCACGCACCAACGTGATTGGCGCAGTGGCTCGTGTACGCAACTCCCTTTCTCAAGCCATCCACCGCTTTTACCACGAGCAAGGTTATTTCTGGATGTCAGCGCCGCTGATTACCGCTTCTGATGCAGAAGGTGCGGGTGAAATGTTCCGTGTTTCAACGCTGGATTTCGCTAACCTTCCTCGTACTGAGCAAGGCAATGTCGATTTCAATGAAGACTTCTTCGGCAAAGAGACATTTCTTACAGTTTCAGGACAGTTAAATGCCGAAGCGTATGCTTGTGCATTAAGCAAAGTGTACACTTTTGGCCCAACGTTCCGTGCTGAAAATTCAAACACGAGCCGCCACCTTGCAGAATTTTGGATGGTAGAGCCAGAAGTCGCGTTTGCTGATCTAAACGATGTCGCGAAACTGGCTGAAGATATGCTGAAGTATGTCTTCAAAGCTGTTCTTGAAGAACGTCGTGATGACCTTGAGTTTTTTGCTTCGCGTATCGACAAAGAGGCAATTACTCGTCTTGAGCAGTTCGTTAATTCAGATTTTGCGCAAGTAGACTATACCGATGCGGTGAAGATCCTAATCGATTCAGGTCGTAAGTTTGAATTTGATGTTGAATGGGGCATTGATCTTTCTTCTGAACACGAGCGCTTCCTTGCTGAAGAGCACTTCAAAGCGCCTGTGATCGTCAAGAACTACCCTAAAGACATCAAAGCATTTTACATGCGTCTAAACGACGATGGTAAAACTGTCGCTGCAATGGATGTTCTTGCCCCAGGTATTGGTGAAATCATCGGTGGCTCTCAACGTGAAGAACGTTTAGATGTTCTTGATGCGCGTATGATTGAAATGGGCATAGATCCTGAACACATGAGTTGGTATCGCGACTTACGTCGTTACGGTACTGTACCGCACGCGGGTTTCGGCCTTGGCTTTGAGCGCTTAGTATCCTACGTGACTGGTATGGGCAACGTGCGTGATGTAATTCCTTTCCCACGTACACCACGCTCTGCAAACTTCTAAAAATCAAACACGATTTTTGTAAAAACCACCGACGTTAAACCCGGTGGTTTTTTTATTTCCCCAACAATCAGTGTTCACTCTCAATAACAATAGAGTGAATTTCAAATAAACATGAGATCAAAATCACCTCAATTTCATCTTCCTTTGTTACATTTAGTTCAATTACATGATCATGTTCACTCTATTGTGCTATGCAACCGAGTTACATTAACCACGTATTCAGATCGATCCATGGCGAGAACTTATATGAAAAAAAATGATGTAGATAATTTGCAGTACAATGGTGAAACAAACGGTGTTCATGGCTGGATGACTCCTTCTGGTCAACCTTACTACTGGCATCCTGATTGGCTTCATATCGCAGAAGATGCTACTGGCTTAAAGCCTAAACAAGCGTTAGATGTGGCAGAAAATGAGCAAGCAACAAAAAAACATGCCGTGTCGGCTATTTTGAAGCATATCAATCAATGGGCTTCAGAAAAGCTCGCCGAACACCCTGAAATAGAAACCGAAGCCATCGAATCTCAAATTGGCTTAAAAAAGTAACTACTACGACTTGTTGGGAGCGTCTCAACAAGTCGGTTTCAACTAAAAATAAATGAAGATCTGATCTATAAGTGCCTCGATGAAGCTCGTTGCAATATTTCCTGCGCTATTTGATTGAGTGGTAGCACCGAACAAGCACCACCACGTTCGATTGCCTCTTTGGGCATACCAAAAACGATACAGCTTGCTTCATCTTGTGCAACTGTATAGGCACCGCTCTCTTTCAACTCATGCAAACCTCGTGCGCCATCATCTCCCATTCCCGTCAAAATAAAACCGACAGCGTTAGGGCCTACATGTTTTGCCGCTGAGCGAAAAAGTACATCGACTGATGGTTTATGCCTGTTAACTGCGGGGCCATCTTTGATTTCAACTTGATAATGTGCACCACTTCGATTCAGTTGCATGTGACGGCCACCTGGAGCGATCAATGCCAACCCCGGAAGAACTCGGTCACCATTCTTTGCTTCCCTGACCTCTATTTGACAAAGCCCATTGAGCCGGTCAGCAAACATCGCAGTAAATTTTTCGGGCATATGTTGCACGATAACAATCCCCGGAGAGACTGCTGGCAATGCTGTTAAGATCGCTTCTAAAGCTTGTGTCCCACCTGTAGATGTGCCGATCACGACCACTTTTTGTGTGGTTTTCAATGTTAATGTCGGGTGATTCGGATTCGGCATTGTTTGCTGTACTTTCTTGAGTACATGAGGTTTGGGTTTAACAATATTTTCTAGCTTTGCTTGTGCAGCGGCGCGCACCGCACTTAACATTTCCTGCCGACTTTCTTGTAGAAAATCTTTCAACCCTGCTTTGGGTTTAGTGATAATCGTCAACGCACCCGCTTGCAATGCTTGCATAGTCACTTCCGCGCCACGTTCCGTCAGTGTAGAACAAATGATGACTGGCGTCGGATGCTCCGCCATCAGTTGCTTAAGAAACGTAATACCATCCATACGAGGCATTTCTACATCTAAAATAATCACATCTGGCCATTGAACAGCCATTTTTTTTTGAGCGAATATAGGATCAGAAGCGGGAGTAAGCACTTCAATATCAGGTTCATTACTCAACAAAGCGCTGATCACTTGCCGAACAACCGCGGAGTCATCCACGATTAATACTTTTATTTTTTTCATGTAATGCCTCTATAATTCGACACTCAATGGCTGATTAATAAGCTACCTCTCTTGCAGAAGATCGCCCATATTGAACCCAAACATCACCATTTTGGACATCAAAAAATACTTTACGATAACGCTTTCCACCCACATCATTGCGGCTTACTTGAAAACCGTGCTCTTTCAGTAACTGCATACCCAGTCGCACATTTTGTTGTGCAACATTTATCGAAGCGACTTTGCTGTAGTGATCTGCAAACATAGTGCTACCTCCAAATACTTTAACAACACATTCCTTAGGATTGATTTGATGTCGTCGGCACTGAAGGGAAAAGTACGCCACAACATCGCTAGCATAATAGCCTTCAGGTTGTTTGGCCTCTTCACCTAGGGCGGATCGCTGGCTCAACAGATAATGGCACATACCCACTAACTGCGTTTTTGGATGCCATAACGTAATGGCAACGCACGAACCCAGCAGCGTATGAATCCAACCTCTGTGATGACCAAAAAATATCTCACCAGGCATCAAGTTCAGAGCCTCTGTTTTAGATAAAAATTCGTTCGCCATTAATCACGAATCCCTCGTTTTTGATAGATAGACGGCTGCAGTAATTGCAAGTCATCGCAGTTAAGTCCATTTAATGTTTCAGAGTGGCCTATTAATAAAATACCGCCACTTTTTAATCGGTTCGTAACGTTACTGATGACTCTTTGTTTGGTATTTTGATCAAAATAAATCATCACATTGCGTAAAAAAATAAGATCAAAGTGACCAAGTTCATCCAACTGATTTTGTAAGTTCGCTAATCCGAATTTCACTTTTTTCCTTAATGAATTAACGATTTTCAATGTGTCATGCTTGGTATCAATGCCTTTTCGGCAATACGTTTTGAGATAGGCTTTCGGTATATGTTCATGGCGTAGCATCGGATAGATACCTTGTGATGCAATTTGCAACACTTGACTATTGATATCGGTACCAACTATTTGCCATTCTCCTTGGTAACGGCTGTCTAATAACATTGCCAGAGAATAAGCCTCTTCACCTGTCGAGCTTGCTGCGCTCCAGCAACGGATCTGTTTTTTCCCCCATACAGTAAAGAGATGGTGCTGGATGTAAGCAAAATGGGCCTCTTCTCTAAAAAAGTACGTTTCATTGGTGGTCAGCAAATTGATGGCTCGTTGCTGTTCAAGTTTGCGTACTTGCTGATCGCTAAATTTCGTCAAATACTCAAAATAGTCCCGATATGAACTTATACCGAGCTCTCTTAAGCGCCCGCTTAAACGCCCAACCACCAACGCTTTCTTACTGGGTGTTAGTGCGATACCTGCAGATTGATATATCCAGCCACGATACAACTCAAAGTCTGCATCACTGATGATGGACATTTGCTCCATGGCTGAATTCCCAAGTTGCTGAGATTTGTGCTTAACTTGCAAGTTCATTCTGCTCTTTGACCTGTTCCATCATGGCCAACTCTTCAACAGATAGGACTTTATCCTCCGCTAAAATAATGACAAACTCTTCATCGAATTGAGCCATACCACAAATAAATTCGGTCCGGATCTTGGTACCAAAATTAGGGGCAGGCCTCATAAACTTACTTGATATTTCAATGACTTCAGAAACACTGTCAACCATAACACCTAGGTCTTGACGCTGTTCTTCATTCGTCACTTCGATAATGACAACACAAGTCTTTTTATTCACTTCTTGCGGTTTAAGATAAAAACGCCGAGCTAGGTTGACGACAGGTACCACTTCACCACGCAAGTTAATAATGCCTTGAATGTAGTCAGGCATCATTGGCACCTGAGTTACTTTGCCATACTCTAATATTTCCTTAACATGCAAAATCGCAAAGGCGTACATTTCACCATTGAGCTGAAATGTTAAGTACTGTTGATCTTGTGCTAATTCTGTATTGGACTTAGCCAATATCATCGAGTTAGCCTCAACCGGGATAAGATTAGCCACATTCACCTCCAGCCACTAAAAGCGCACATACTCAGGTTCATCGTCCATAGAGACAAACTCAACATCTTTCTTCTGTTTAGGGCGTTGCTGCTCGTGGTGAACTGAAGATTTATTTGCTGCTTCACGGCGATTATTTTCTGTTTTGAAGAAGGTCATTAGTTGCTGGAGCTGCTGTGCTTGGCTACTCATCTCTTCAGAGGTCGACGCAAGCTCTTCTGATGCGGAAGCACTTTGTTGCGTGATACTGTTGAGCTGTTCCATCGCTTGGTTAATTTGTGTTGCTCCGGTTGCTTGTTCCATTGAAGCTGCGTTGATCTCTTGCACTAAATCGGATGTTCTTTGAATAGAAGGCACCATTTCATCCAGCAGTTTTCCGGCTTGTTCCGCTAAACCAACGCTATTTTTAGCAACCTCACCAATTTCTTGAGAAGCAACCTGACTGCGCTCTGCCAATTTTCGGACTTCGGCAGCCACCACAGCAAAACCTTTACCATGCTCGCCAGCTCTAGCAGCTTCGATTGCGGCGTTGAGCGCAAGTAAGTTAGTTTGATAAGCAATATCATCAATAATACCAATTTTCTCAGCTATTGATTTCATCGCTAACACGGTTTTAGCTACCGCTTCTCCACCTTCTTTCGCTTCTTTAGCCGCTTTACCTGCCATGCTATCAGTCACTTTCGCATTTTCAGTGTTTTGCGCGATTGAGGCTGACATCTGCTCTACCGACGAGGTAGTCTGTTCAACACTGGCCGCTTGTTCGCTCGCACCTTGACTTAAGTTCTGAGCGGTAGCTGAAACTTCTTCGGATGCAGAAGCCAATGCATTACTTGAGCTATTCACTTCACCTACGATGTCTGACAACTTGGCCACCATTTTTTGCATGGCTTCAAGCAAGCGACCCAATTCATCGCCTGACGTCGCTTCAATTTTACCTGTTAAATCACCCACAGCGAGTCGGTTAGCCAGCGACACTGCTTGCTCTAAAGGATTACAGATCCCGCGGATCAAGGTAACCGCAAATCCAATACCAAACAGTAGCCCCAATATAATTGATCCAATGGCTATCATTTGTAGGTTGTCATAAAGCTCAACCTCATGGTTATAAACATTCTGCGCTTCATTAGATTGCAGCTGAATTAATGCATTTACTGTTTTTTCAACGGGTGCATAGAGTGGGCGCACTTTATCTACCGCAAGGCGAGTCGCTTCATCAATGTCTAAACGTCGCAAAGCATCAATTGTTGGTTGCAGCGCTTGTTCAACAAAGGCTTTATTTTGTTCTTCAAATTGTGTTGCTAATTCAGCCTCCTCCTTGGTTAATTTAGTTAACTTGTATTTGCCCCATTTGTCATCAATCACTTTGAGGTGGTTCTCAACCGTCTCAATCTGAGCACGAATAATATCCGCTTCTGGGTACAGTTGTGAGAAAGCCAGCGCTATACGATTGCTCAGAAGACGAGATTTAATGTCACCGATAGACAGTGCTGGTACGGTTCGGTCATAGTAGACCGTTTCTAGCCCATGCAGTGTTTTTTGCATGCCATAAAGCCCAAGTGATCCGACTACAATGAGTAACAAACTTAAGATGCCAACTAGCATACTTAGTTTGAATTTAACTGAAATATTTTTAAACATAGCCTATTCCTTTCTGACGATGTAATTGAGCCAAGTTAGTGCATTGCCAATAAGCGATGCTTCGACTCTTCCTTCATAATATGTTGTGATAAACTGGCGATATCTAAGATAAGAGCAATATCTCCGCTGCCCAAAATAGTCGAACCGCTGATTCCTTTAACCCGTGAAAAAATCGGCCCAAGTGGCTTAATTACGGTTTGTAATTCCCCCAACAAATTATCCACGATCAAACCAGCACTTTGCCCTGCACTACTGACCACCACCACATTTTGGCGTTTTGAGCGACGCACAGTGAGGTTAAATTGCACTCTTAAATCAATTAAAGGCAGCACTTGTCCCCTGAGATTAATATAAGGTTTGCCTTGGCCATCTTTGAGCCACTGGTCATCAAGTTCGATGCATTCTTGAACGGCATCCAATGGCACAACGAAGGTTTCGCTACTCACTTCAATTAAAAAACCATCAATGATCGCGAGTGTGAGCGGCAATACAATGCGGATAGTTGTTCCTCGATTAAGTAGGCTGTGAATCTCTACTCGACCTCGCAAATCAGTAATATTTCGCTTCACTACGTCCATACCGACACCGCGTCCTGAAATATTGGAAACCTGCTGGGCCGTTGAAAAGCCGGGCTCAAAAATGAGCTGAAAAATCTCGTCATCGCTCACGAGTTGGTTTTCATCAAGTAGCCCTTTTTCAATCGCTTTTGCGCGCAATTTTTCGCTGTTGAGCCCTTTTCCGTCATCGCTCACATCGATCACTATATTGCCTGAGTCATGGTAAGCATTGAGCGTGATGGTGCCGTGAGAAGGTTTACCATTTGCGACACGCTCTTCCTCTGTTTCAATGCCGTGGTCAATCGCATTGCGCACTAAATGCATTAAAGGATCGCCAATTTTTTCAATCACTGATTTATCTAATTCGGTATCCGCACCGGTAATCGTGAGATGAATACTTTTGTTTAGCTCCTTCGCCATATCACGAACAACGCGTTGAAAACGGGCAAATGTCGCACCGATAGCCACCATTCTAAGCTGTAGTGCCGCGTCTCTGACTTCTTCGAGAAGGCCATTAAGCCGTGCAACAGATTCAATCATTACATTTTCGCCAATTAGCTCCGCCTGTAATGCACTGCCGGCACCTGCGGTGACCAATTCCCCGACTAAATTAATTAAGGTATCTAACTTTTCAGCATCCACTCGCAAGCTTTTTTGCTCTTTGGTTAGCGCCTCTCGGGCTTTACTTTGTTTATCGACCGCCGCATTGAGTACGGGTGCTAATTGAGCATCAGCCTGAGTGATAATTTCGCCTATGGGTATCGCGTCCGAACTCGCTTCTCGCCGCTCACTTTGTTGCTGCAATGCACGCTTCAATTCAGTCTCAGTGAGCGCGCCACAACGAACTAATATTTCGCCAATTCTATAATTTTCATCGGGCATTGATTGAATGTGCTCAATGAAGTCACCCACTTTGGCACTGGGTGGAAAGATGCGAACGTCACCTTCTTCACGAATGAATTCAAACACGTCTTCGATTTGTTGTTTAGATGCCGGCGAATAGAAACGCAGTTCAAAACCCAAATAACAACATTCCGGATCAAAGTTGTGCCAATCAGGTAATTTTCGGTCGACCGCCTCGATATAAATAACCTCTCCCAGCGTAGTTAAATAAGAAAGAAAAGAGAGCGGATCCATACCATCTTGGAATGCATGAAGCGGGAAAGTTAAAGAGATATGCCAGCAGAAATTGTCGAGTGCGGTGTGATCAGGTTCAGATTCCGTGGCTGGTGAATGACTTTCTGGTTCAGATTGACCTAAAAACTCAGACAATCGGGCTCCTAAGCGCTGTCCGGTAACGTCATCTTCTGATGACTCTTGCCCCGTTTGAGCATCATCAATCAAGCTCACCATGTGATCGCGGCACTCAAGCAACAAGGAAATATGCTTTTCATGCAACTTAAGTTGTTCTGAGCGCAATAAATCAAGCAAGCTTTCTACTTTATGAGTAAAACGAACGATCTCATTTAAGTTAAATATCCCTGCTGAGCCTTTTACAGTATGCGCTGCTCGGAAAATTGCGTTTAATCGCTCATTTAAGCCATCAAGATTCCCGCTATCCAGTTCAAGAAGGTCAGATTCCATCCCTTCAAGCAACTCCCTACTCTCATTAAAATAAGTTTGGAGCGCCGCAGCCATCATTTCGTCCATAGTATCTCCCTGGGGCTTCGTCATTAGCTTGTCACTTTGTCTTATTGTGAACTCGAAAGAACGATAGGGTCATGAAACCATCCCACTAGCCCCAGTTTACCCAGCACATCCACCACGACTTCACTGTGATGAATCAGTTCACATCCCTCTTCTATTCTTGCTTTTTTAAATGCCATCAATACTTGTACGCAACTGCTGTCCAGAGCAGTGACTTGGGAAAGTTCAATGGCGATCTTCTCGCTATGAGACACAAAAGGGGTCAGCTGCTCAAACAAATTTCGAGCCTCATAAATCGTCAGTTCACCGTCAAGTTTTAACATTAATTGCTCATCGGTTTGGTGTGGAGTCAGCATAATCCCCCCTTAGGCTTGGATCAGTTTTGCTACGGCGGCAAGCATCTGTTCAGGTGCAAAGGGTTTTACAACCCAAGCTTTCGCACCCGCAGCACGACCCTGTTCTTTCTTCGATGCCTCAGATTCAGTTGTGAGCATAATCACCGGCGTAAATTTTGTGTCTGGCCTTTGCTTCAGCTCTTTAAGTAAGGTAATGCCATCCATATTCGGCATATTTACGTCGCTGATGACCAAATGAACACGATTCCCGGCCAATTTGGATAATGCATCTTTACCATCATGAGCTTCGATCGTCTGATAGCCTGCTCCTTTTAAGGTCATACTCACAACCTGCCGAATTGAAGCCGAATCATCTACAACAAGTACCGTTTTGTTCATCACAGAGTTCCTCATTTATTCATTTACGGTTCTCAAAAGAAAGTAATGTCCGTGCTAGTCACCTTGCTTTTCACCTCAGTAACCTTGCCTTTGTGGCTTTCATGCTGTTCTATCATGGTGTAGTTCTTGGTCATTTTTTCCAGCCATTTTTGCGGGGATAATTCGCCTGCGATCGCATGATTGCTGTCTTGTTTGAGCAGCTCTAATGAGTCACTGAGTTCTTTGAGATTGGTGCTGATTTGCTCTAATATTTGGCTTACTCGGTCTTGAAATTGCAATTTCACAATCACACTACTGATTGTTTCCTTCACCGAAAATGCATCTTCTTTTAACCGCTCAGACTGTTGCTGTAAGGTTTGTGCCATATCTTGGAAGTGGTTAATGACATAATCGATACGCTGCTCGGTTTGTTCCATTTGTTCACTCTCAGCCGCAATAGCCATTTCAGCCGTCTTAAATGTAGTATTAATCGCATCACTGACAACGTTCACTTTCTCCGTCATGCTGCTAGCGATCTCCCTTGAACGTTGTGAAAGGTTACGCACTTCATCGGCCACCACTGCAAAACCTCGACCTGCCTCTCCTGCTCTGGCTGACTCAATGGCAGCATTAAGTGCTAATAAGTTGGTTTTTTCAGCAATGCCCACCACATCGGTTGCCATTTTTTTTAAATCGACTGTGTATTGATCAAGGCTGCGCATTTCATCAAGCATATGCTCTCTTGTCTTTTGGCTTTCTCTAAGCTCATCAACCGCTTTAGAAAGCATGGCTCGACAACGCTCAATTTCGCTCATTAAATTACGCTCATCTTTTAAGGTTGAGCCTTGCGAGAAGGAGAGTGCTTGTGAAAGCTGCGTGACAAGATCACCAAATTGCTGGCTCAGTTGAGTAACAGAATCGGTAAGTTGCACATTGGCTAAATCAATATGACGAGACCACACTGGCAGAGATTGAGCAAAGAGAGGCTCTAAAGAATGATATCCATCCAGTTGGATCTCTTGTGTTTGAGAAAGGTGTTCAATCGTCTTTTTTTGAGCTTTGACTTGGGAAATGAAGGATTCGTAATTCCAAATTGCATAGCTAACACTAGCAAAAGTAACAAATAATAGAGCCCAAACACCAAAATGTGTTGGCTGTGGCATAAGAGCAACTATCGACAATAGCACTAAGGGCACGTAAACACGTACCAGCCTAATGAGGAGCATGATTTATTATCCTTTAGCCATAAAACACTGACGAAAGCTATGACGTTATGTAAGAAGTTGTTATGCAACGCCTAGAGCTCATAACTAAAGATAGGAAAGCTTAGAGGAATCTGCAATGTAGTCGGTAGATGTAATTTTACTTTTGTTGTGTTAGGTAATTTTAAACAGTCCACTCTTATCAGTCAGAGTAATGATTGACTTTCGTTAAGTTCGGCTGAGTAACGTCATTAAGCCCTCTCCTCTGTTCTCATAACATGACGCACTGATCGGATCACATTGGCTTTATTTTATTTAGCTATCTTTCCTAGAAATACATCACTAGAATCCATCGCTTTTCTGATCCTCCGCACATCGGTTAATCACGAAAACACAACATTGAACGAATTTAATCACCTAAACTTAAGCATCACATACTGTAATGAAATCAAATTCATGAATAATACCAAGCGAAACAACAGCCAACTCACCGCACTGCTCTACCTCTTAGCTGCGCTGCTATTTGCCACCTATGGCGGACGAATATGTCCGATGTTGTCCAGTTTAAGCGCATTAGAAATCACAGCCCATGTGACGATTAGCGTATTTTGTGCATGGGTAATGCGTCTATATGTCTTTATTCACCATGATTGGGCAAAAACAGAGCAGTATGCAAAACTCGATAGTGTTTTGTTTTTTCTTGTCAGCATTCCACTATCTCTTTACTACAATCAGTACTATCAATTCACTATCGATAGCAACGTAAAAGTCCTGTTTGGTTTAACACTGTTTGGTTTCTTTACCGGAAGCTTATTACAACTCATCGCCAAACGAGCTCAATATCGCCAGCACGCAGTACAATTGAATCGTCAACAACTCCAAGGTGAGCGACATTCGATTGTTAAGCAGATGATCGGGTTAATGATGCTGATGATCATCACTCTGACAGCCACACTCACCATGGTCGCGGTGAAAGATCTTTTTTGGCTTGAACATAACCCTGCCAGTTTAATCAATGGACATGGCAAGATAAGTATTATTAAAGAGTTTATTTATGTTTCTTTGGTTTTGGGCGGTTATGTGATCGCTATCCTCTGGCAGTGGGGAAAGCTGATGAAGCAAATATTGCACGCTCAAGAGCATTCGCTATGCCAAGTGACTCAAGGTGATATAGCACAACGCTTACCGATTTTTGAAAATAACGAGTTAGGTTCTGTAGCTTGGTTGACCAATAAAATGTTGGATAGCCTACAAAACTCACAGGATGAAGTAAAAACCACGCGTGATGTCGCCATCGTCAGCCTGGCCGCTTTAGCTGAATCTCGCGATAATGAAACTGGCGCTCATATTTTACGTACTCAAGAATATGTCAAAGTACTCGCGCAATATCTAAGCCAAAAACCGAAATATCAGCCTTTATTAACGCCCACTTATATTGATTTACTCTACAAATCAGCCCCATTGCACGACGTTGGCAAAGTCGGTATCCCTGATGCCGTCCTACTGAAACCCGGCAAGCTCACCGATGATGAGTTCATTATTATGAAGGGGCACCCTGAGATCGGCGCACAAGCGCTGTCGATTGCCGAGCAGCACCTTGGCACAAGTTCCTTTTTAGCAATCGCGAAAGAAATCGCCCTCACTCACCATGAAAAATGGGATGGTTCGGGCTATCCAAAACAACTCAAAGGGGAAGAGATTCCACTCTCAGGCCGTTTAATGGCACTGGCTGATGTATATGATGCGCTCATCTCAAAGCGCGTTTACAAACCCGCGTTTTCTCATGATGAAGCAAAAGCCATCATTCTACAGGGCGAAGCGACACATTTTGACCCACAAGTCGTAGAGGCTTTTTTGAGTGTTGAACAACAATTTGTCGCCATTGCCGCTCGCCATCAGGATAAACATTAATCTCTTATTACAGTGACTCCTCCGCTCAACGGCAAAATATCGTATTTGATGATGAATTTTGCCGTTGAGCTGACTACTTCTCAAAGTAAAACCTATTTAATCTCCCCGCCTGAAAACGGTGGATGATAGAGTTTTTTTAAAAAAATCGCCTTTTTGTTCATGATTCTTAGCCAACACAAATTATTTTCAGTTTTTCTGTTTTGTGTGTTGTAACGGATATTTCATAAAGGTATAAATACCTTAATTTTATGTTTCTAAAATCCCTTCTAACACTTTACATGGATGATGATTATGTTTGAAAAAGTTGTCGCAGCTCCGGCTGACCCTATTCTTGGTTTAACCGAAGAGTTTAAAAAAGATCCTCGCACTGAAAAAATTAACCTCGGTGTTGGTATCTACAAAAATGAAGCAGGTGAAACACCTGTTCTTGCGACAGTAAAGAAAGCGGAAGCGGCGTTGCTTGAGTCTGAAAAGACCAAATCTTATCTCACCATTGAAGGTACTGCTGAATATGGGCTCGCGGTACAAAAACTGCTGTTTGGCGATGAATCTGAGATTGTGACGCAAAAGCTCGCAAAAACGGCGCAAGCGCCCGGTGGTACTGGTGCACTGCGTGTAGCAGGTGAATTTATTAAGCGTCAAATCGGCGACGTGAAAGTGTGGATCAGCAACCCAACATGGGCAAACCATCACGGTGTTTTTAATGCGGCTGGTTTAGAAACCACGCAGTATTCGTACTACAATGCCGAAACGAAAGATAAAGATTTCGCAGCGATGCTTACCGATCTTGAGCAAGCTCAAGCGGGTGATATTGTTCTTCTACACGGGTGCTGCCACAACCCAACTGGCATTGATCCAACCGATAAAGAGTGGGAAACGTTAGCAAAATTAGTCGCTGATAAAGGGCTTCTTCCTCTGTTTGACTTTGCTTATCAAGGTTTTGCGAAAGGTGTTGAAGAAGACGCACAAGGCCTACGTACTTTTGCGAAATACAATAAAGAGATCTTAGTGGCGAGCTCATTCTCTAAAAACTTCGGTTTGTACAATGAGCGCGTGGGTGCGTTTACCATCGTTGCTGGCTCAACAGATGTCGCTGAAACAACTTTCTCACAAATCAAAGCGATCATTCGTTCCATTTACTCAAACCCACCAGCGCACGGTGCTGCGGTCGTTACTTATATCCTCAACAACGCCGAACTGCGCGCAGAATGGGAAAACGAAGTGACAGAAATGCGTGAACGTATTCAAGAGATGCGTGAGCTGTTTGTTACCACCCTAAAAGCCGAAGGTGTGAAGGCTGATTTTAGCTTTATTGAACGTCAAAATGGCATGTTCTCTTTTTCTGGTTTGAACAAGGAACAAGTTGCTCGTCTGAAAGATGAATTAGCAATTTACATCGTCGGTTCCGGCCGTATCAGCGTGGCAGGCATGACGAAATCGAATATGGGCCCACTGTGCAAAGGTATTGCAGCGGTTCTATAATCGATAATGATAAGAAATAGACAACAATAGCCGCCACTTGTCGGCTATTTTTTTATCTTCAATTCACTGAAATGACACTTGATTCACCTCAAAGCGCGTACACTTTCCCCTCTTGCCTGCAAAGCACGTTCTTTTCATGTAGTATAACTCTCTGAATCCTATGTCCAATGCCACCGATGTAACCGGATCCCTTTGACAAGTTACATCGTTTAGCTGGCTCACGACGTCAGAATCCCACAATATGAACTCCGAAACACAAGGAAGCCTCCATGGAAGCAGAATTAATTGAAATCAAGAACTTCCTTGCTCAGTATCCACCGTTCAATGAACTACCTGAAGAAACACTGATCGAAGTGACGCAGAGCGTAGAAATCTCCTATTTTCGACAAGGTACACCCATCATTCATTTTGGTGATCATATCCAGGACTTATATTTGATCCGCAGCGGCGTCGTCGAGGTGTACCGTCGCAAAGGCGAATTATACAACCGCCTAACCGAAGGCGGTTTATTTGGTCAAATGGGGCTATTGACCAATAACCGTGTTCGTTTTCCGGTCACAGCGATTGAAGATACGCTGGTTTATTGTATTCCAGAGGCAAGGTTTCAGGATTTATATGACAACTATGATTCCTTTGCTGATTTCGTTGAAGTGCAAGATAACGCGCGCCTTCGCCAAGCCGTACTGAGTAAAACAGAGCAGAATGATCTCACCACCTCGAAAGTGCGAACCTTACTCAGCCGAGAAGCCCCTTTCGTTTACAAAACAGAAACCATTCAACATGCGGCGATCAAGATGGCGGAAGAGAGTATCTCTTCACTGCTGGTGATTGACCCTGATATTTTGCAAGAGAGTGACGACGATAACAGCCCGGTAATCGGCATCCTGACTGACCGAGATCTCTGCACGCGTGTATTAGCCGTTGGCATCGATCCTAATCACCTCGTCACGGAAGTGATGACAACGGAGGTTATCTCATTAGATCATAATGCTTATGTCTATGAGGCCATGCTGAAAATGCTTCGGTACAATGTTCATCATCTTCCTATACTCAAAGAAAAAAAGCCGATCGGTATTATTGAAGCGACCGATATTGTTCGTTATGAATCACAAAACTCATTACTGTTGGTCAGTCGTATCTTTCAGCAACAAAGCGTTGAAGAGTTAGCCACACTGTCGCACCAAGTCAAAGACAGTTTTGTTCGTTTAGTCAATGAAGATGCAAACTCACATATGATCGGCACGGCGATGTCAGTGATTGGCCGTAGCTTTAAACAAAGAATCATTGAACTTGCCGAAGAATTACTAGGCTCGCCGCCTATTCCATACTGCTTTTTAGCCTTGGGTTCTATGGGCCGTGATGAACAGTTAATTGTCACGGACCAAGATAACGCTTTAATTTTGGACGATAGCTATGAAGAAACACAGCATGGTGCTTATTTCGAAGCGTTCGCCAAATTTGTCTGCGACAGCTTAGATCAATGCGGTTACAGCTACTGTACGGGGGACATTATGGCCAGTAACCCGATGTGGCGTATGACTCGTAAAGAATGGGAAGCCTGCTTTGCCGATTGGATAGATAACCCTAACCCTAAGGCGCTATTGAATGCATCCATCTTTTTTGACTTATACGGAGTGTGTGGCAGGACCAAATGGGCAGAACAACTGAATGGGTTTATTGTACGGCGAGCACGCAAAAATAATCGATTTCTTGCATGCCTTGCACGAAATGCACTGAACCGCACGCCACCATTGGGGTTTTTCAAAGACTTTGTGATGGAAAAAGATGGACGACACAATAACACCATCAATTTAAAACGTCGCGGCACTGCACCGTTAGCGGATTTAATCCGTGTGCATGCATTGGCTGTCGGTTCACGTTCTACCAACTCGTTTGAACGTTTAGATGACATCATTGAAGCCGGAATTCTACCCAAAGGACGGGCGCAAGATCTGCGTGACGCAATGGAGTTTATCGCGATGGTACGCATTCGCCACCAAGCGGCTGACGTTGAACAAGAAATAGAGCCAGATAACAATATCGAGCCAGAAAACCTATCTGATTTTGAAAGACGTAACTTAAAAGATGCGTTTCAAATCCTAAGCAATGCGCAAAATTTCTTGAAATTCCGTTATCAAGCCAGCAATAACTTTAAGTGAGAGTGATGATTAAACAATGGTTTCAAAAACCGAGCATCGATTGGGTAGCAAAATATGCCAATAAGCAGTCGTTGGTTAACCATCCGTTACTCAAAGATTTTTATTCAAGGCCGATTGCTAAGGGTAGCACGCCAATCGATGAAATAGAGTTTGTCGCTTTAGATTTGGAAACAACGGGTTTAAGTGCGCAGCATGATGACATTATCACCATTGGCTTGGTGCCTTTTACCTTAAACCGTATCTATCTCAACCGCTCTAAACATTGGATAGTTCGGCCACGCCAAGCGTTAAAAGAGGATTCGGTGGTTATCCATGGCATCACACACAACGATATTTTAGATGCGCCAGATTTGGCAGAAGTGCAGGAGTCGATACTGAAGGCCTTATCTGGAAAAATTGTTGTGGTCCATTACCGTCATATTGAACGTAGCTTTCTCAATCAAGCATTAAAAGTGCGATTGGGTGAAGGCATTGAGTTCCCGGTGATCGATACTTTGCAATTGGAAACGCAAATTCAACAACGGTTACATGGAGGTTTATGGAACCAGTTAAAAGGGCAAAAACCACAATCAGTGCGTTTAGGGCAAGCGCGAGCGCGTTATGGGCTACCAGCGTACACTCCACACCACGCTTTAGTTGATGCTATTGCCACCGCGGAATTATTCCAAGCACAAATCGCTCATCATTTTGATCGGCAGCAAAGTGTCCGAACGTTGTGGCTATAACTTTTTGATTTTCCTTTAAAGGGATTCTTTCTTCAAGGTTTAGTACCGTGATCGACACGAGCAAAAAAAGAGGAACCCATGTTAGGTTCCTCTTTTTTAATCACATCTCGGCTTTTACGCTTAGAACTTACAGCTTAAAGCGACGAATTTCATTTTCTAACTGATGCGAAAGCTCAGAAAGTTGTGATGCTTGTGCTGCTGCTTCATGCGCTTCTTGTGCAAGATCGTTAGACACATCGCGGATCCCTTCCGTGTTTCGAGTAATTTCAGACGTCACAGAAGCTTGCTCTTCAGCGGCCGAGGCAATTTGCGTCGCCATGTCACTGATGCGCTCAACTGAATTATGAATTTGCATCAAACTTGCTGCAGCGGCGTTCGCATCATCTACGCTGGTTCCAGCAAGCATACGGCTATCACCCATAATGCCAACCGCTTTACCCGTCGTTGATTGCAACGTTTCGATCATCTGCTGAATTTCTTTTGTCGAAGCGTGTGTACGTTGGCTAAGCACACGAACTTCATCGGCAACCACCGCAAAGCCACGGCCTTGCTCACCAGCACGCGCCGCTTCAATCGCCGCATTCAATGCTAGCAGGTTAGTTTGCTCTGCTATGTTTTGAATAGTCGCCAGAATCGTATTGATGTGTTTACCGTGTGCTTCCAGCTCAAGGATAACATCAGTGGCCACTTGAACTTCTTGAGCCAGATTTTGAATCGAACCTTGTGTTTGTGAAACTTGATTCGAACCATGTACGCAAGCCGTTACCGCTTCACCAGAGTTTTGAGCGGTATGATCTGCGTTACCGGCAATCTCTTGTGTAGCTGCGGCCATTTCATTGATGGCCGTAGCCACCATATTAATTTCATCTTGTTGTAAACGGATACGCGCACTACGCTCTTTGGCTTGAGCGGCCGTCTGTTTTGACTGTTCAGACAACGCAGCAGAAACAAAGCTGAGTTTAGAAACCATAGTGTGCATGTTACCGACAAAGGTATTGAAGTTTTGTGCTAATTGCCCAACTTCATCATCACTTCTTGGTTCAAGACGTTGAGTTAAATCACCGTCTCCGGAAGCAATTTCCTCTAAGGCTTTGGATACTCGGCTAAGATCTCTAAACAAAAAGCTCACTAACCAAGAGACGATCACAATCACAGCGATAGTAATCACAAGTGCAGTCACAATTAGGTCAATGAGCAAGGATGTATGCGCTGCTTCTTCCGTTGCACGATCCATTTGGATAGCAAAGATCCAATCGGTTTGCGGCACTTTCGCGAAGTAAAATAGCTTATCAACACCTTGTAATGACGCGTCTTCAACGGTACCTGAAGCCACTGCTTGCTCTATCATGTTCATCGTCAACGTCTTCGACAATGACGACACTGGTTTTAATAAGAAATTTTTATCTGGATGCGCTAAAAAGGTTCCATCTTGCGCATCAATCAACATCGCGTAGGCATTTTTGCCCGCATCTAAACTGATGACATCTTGGATCAACTGATCAATTAACACATCGGCACCAACGACGCCGACAAATTGCCCATTGCGACGCACAGGATCTGCAATTGTCACCAACAGTGCATTGGTGATCGCGTCTTTATAAGCGGTGGTGATAATTTGTTTATTCGCTGAAACGGCATCTTTATACCAAGGACGTTGGCGAGGATCATAGTCAGCACGGTTACGCTCAGGGTGTGAACGATACATCTCACCTTGCGGTGTACCAAAGAAAATATCATCAAAGCCACCCGCTTTGCGAGCTTGCTGTAAGAAAGGAACGACATCATCTTGAGCGGTGTAGTCATTAAAAGCGGTTGAGATCTCTTTACGGACCACAATCCAGTCCGAAATGCCTTTCGCAGCGGCAGCTGACAAGCTTTCTGCCCGCGAATATACGCCATTTCGAGTTTGTTCAAAGAGTTGATCAGCGGCTAGCCAAGTCAACGCGCTCGCCATAACGACGACGGCAGAAAGACTGGCACCGATTAGCTTTTGCTTTAAGGTTAATTTCATTGGTTTGCAGAATGTTAGATACAGGAACGGAGGCGAATATTAACCAGATTTAACACAAGATGCACGAAATATATGTCGAATTCTGACACAAGATAACCATTTGCTTTTCTTAGTATTTTAGCAAAACACTCTAATGACGATCGTCAAAAAAACATCAAAAAAGGCGACTTTCGTCGCCTTTTCAAATCAATGTCGAAATTAACGTTTCAAGAGCTCGGTTCGCATTCCCAACAGTAGGCTGACACACATCAGCAGCAGCACGATAGTAAATGGCAGCGCCGTTGATATGGCGGCAGCTTGCAACGCTTCAATAGCATTGGTGCCACCAATCCATAACAAGGCTACGGCGATAGCGCCTTCCATCAACGCCCAGAAAATACGCTGTAGGACAGGGGCATCCACTTTGCCTCCAGCAGTAATACTATCAATGACCAGTGACCCTGAATCTGATGAGGTGATAAAAAATACCAACACTAACACAACCGCAATCACTGAAAGTAACGTGCCATAAGGCAGTGCATCAAACATTTGGAACATCGCCAGTGGCACTTCGGTCAAACCATTCGCGCCTAATTGGCCAACATTGTTGATGACTTGATCAATCGCCAAACCACCAAATACAGACATCCAAATCAAGGTAACAGCAGTAGGTACTAATAATACGGCGGTGAGGAACTCGCGGATAGTACGACCTTTTGATACTCGCGCAATGAACATTCCAACAAATGGTGACCATGAAATCCACCAAGCCCAATAGAACACTGTCCAACCTTGGAACCAAGCCTCATCAGTTCGACCGTGCGGGTTACTGAGTGGGATGATATTTTCAATATACGCCATTAATGTGGTTGGAATGGATGAAAAGGTTACGGTATAGCCAATCAGTGCAACCAAAATCAGCAGCAAGAACGCAACGATCATATTGATGTTACTGATGACTTTGACACCACCATCAATACCACGCACCACGGATACCACTGCTAATAAAGTAACGACGGTAATCACGACAATTTGTAAGCCCATTCCGGCATCAATGCCAAACACATGATGAATACCACTAGCCGCTTGTTGAGCCCCCAGCCCTAATGACGTTGCTAAGCCAAACAATGTTGCTAATACAGCCAGAATATCAATGATATGCCCTGCCCAGCCCCAAGCACGATCGCCAAGCAACGGGTAAAAAATAGAGCGAATAGAAAGCGGAAGCCCTTTGTTGTAAGTAAAGAACGCAAGGGAAAGCGCTACCACACCGTAAATGGCCCAAGGGTGTAGACCCCAATGGTACATGGTTGCACCTAATGCTAGTTTAGCCGCTTCGGGTGTGTTGGCTGCAACACCTAAGGGCGTCTCATACCAACCGGTAAAATACGCCACAGGTTCAGCGACACTCCAGAACATGAGACCAATACCCATCCCTGCGGCAAACAGCATAGAGAGCCAAGAAATAAAAGAGTAGTCTGCTGTCGCCTCTTGGCCACCTAAACGTATTTTACCAAAGGGAGAAACTATCAAGCCTAAGCAAAACAGCACAAAAAGATTACCCGACCAAATAAACAGCCAGTCAAAAGTGCCAATAATTTTCCATTTAACGCCATCAAGCACGCTCTTCGCAACCTCAGGATCAACGACTAAAGCGGCGACTAAAAATAGCGCAATAAATCCGGCGCTAAAGCCAAACACTGGGTTATGAACATCAAACCCCCACTTTTGCACGTTATCTTGCCCGACAGTGTAGTCAGTACTGTCGATACTGTACTTATCAATACCCTTTGTCATTTTACCTCTCTAGAAATCTAGACATGATTTTTCAGTTGAGATTAATAACCATGAGAACGAAACAATTTTAAGAAAAAAAACCAAAAATAACTTCGTACTCATAGCAATTTGTTTTTCAATATGCTGAATACCCTACCAACATCACAGAAAAATTCCACTAAAAATCAACAAAAAATGCCATAAAAGGCAAAAATCAAGCCTATAAGGTTAAATGTCAACCAATTTAGGGGAGAAATCGAAAGCAAAAACATTTGAGCACTAATCATTTCACATCTCAACTTATACACTCATCATCTTAGACCAAAACAAAAGAGGTCGAATGCTACTTTTCAAGTGAAAAGAACTGCGCTATGGTCCCCGCTTATTAATAACTTTCTTTTTGGGACAATGAGTTTGGAAAAACATGAAGAAGTTTTGATCTCAATTCGACAAATTATCCGCGCAATTGATCTGCACTCTAAAAAACTGAATAGAGACGCTGGGCTTACTGGTCCCCAGCTTATTTTAATGCGCTCAATTCAAACCCTTGGTGAGGTGACTATCCGCACATTGTCGGATCATACGAACATGAGCCAGGCCACTGCCACCACCATTTTGGATAGATTAGAGCGCAACGGATACGTACAGCGAATTCGCAGCAATACCGATAAACGAAAAGTGCACGCCCATTTAACGGACGAAGGTAAGAAGCTGCTAGAAAAGGCACCGCAACCATTGCAAGAAAGCTTTGTCGAACAATTTAGGCAGCTTCAAGAGTGGGAGCAAAGCTTGTTGCTCTCATCAGTACAACGTTTATCTTCTATGATGAATGCCGAAAACATCGATGTCGCACCGATGCTCGAAATTGGCTCTATTACCAAAGAAGAGTAGCTTTGATTGCATTTTAAAATTTGATCGTAAAAAAGCCTCGGAGCTACCGAGGCTAATTCATTCACAACGAACAGCAGATTAAATGGCTTTATAGATAACTTTGTTGCCTGCTAACTGCTCTTTCACTACCAGATTTTCTTCTACTAGTTTCTTGAGTGCGCCAGTGGCCCAAGCGGCAGCTTTCGCATCTTCTTGACCAGCACTTAAGCCGATCGATTTAGGATTCATACCTTCTGTGTGGTTAGCGACGATATCTAAAACCTGTTGCTGTTTTGGCGTTAACGCAACATCCACTTTTTTAGAGTTCGCCGCCGCTTTCTCCACAACTACTTTTGTTGCAGCGGTTTTTGCTACGGTCGATTGCGCTGTTACAGGCTTTGCTGATTGAGAGGCGATCAAGTTTGCAACAGTCGCTTTAATACGCTTTTGCAATTTTGCCTGCACCTTACGCTTATGAGCAAGTCTCATCGAATATTTCTCCATTTCACTGCGTTTCAAGCAGTGGTGAAAATTTGAAGCGCGTTTTATATCAAAAATCGTCCTCGATTTGTAGGGCATAGCACAGATTGAGGGGCAAAAACGCATTTTGATGCGGTAACTGACTACAATTTATACAGGCCGCAACAGCCAACAACGATGCTGTAGCTCGAAGGAGTTTCACTGGTTTATGCACACCCAACATTTGTCTAATACGCGCTTTTCTCTGCAATCACCTGTGGTTAAATGGGTCAATACGACTTGTATCATCGCTTCAATTTGCATTGTCATGTTCTCATCCAACATTATTCATGCGCTGCTGTTAGTAAGTGCACTGGCAGTGACTCTAATCACCTTCTATCTTTTGATTTTGAAAGGAAAAGTTAGCTACACCCTAACCGCTACCCATTTTCAGCAGCATCTCTTTAAAGGAGGTTGGGTCGTAAAATGGAACAATATTAGCCGCATTGGGGTATGCAGTTATGAATATCATGGTTGGCACCAGCCTTTGCCTTGGATTGGGATCAAACTGAAGGATTATTCACCTTACCTTGAGAGTGTGTGTCCCAGAATCGCTAGTGAGATCTTGCTCAGCCAGCGCGCGCTGCTCTACTTAGGAGCAAAACAACAGCGCAAAGAGACTCAATTTGAAGATTTGGTACTCGACAACGCACCTTACACTGCGCCAAACGGTAATTACTATCATGGTCTTATGGCAATGTTAGCCAATCGGATGCGCTATCAACGGCAATTTTTTGATTATGATATTTTTATCTCAGCGCACGATCTGGATCGTGACGCCGAGGCGTTTGTAGGGCTGATTCGGCGCTACCTCGCGGCGGCCGAACCAGACTAAGACATGATTTAATGGGCGCAGAAGGAACACTCTGAGCCTAATCAAGATCAATACAGGGGCATTTCATCTGCGACATAAGGGTTATTGGCACGTTCACGGCCAAAAGTCGATTGCGGACCATGGCCGGGCACAAACGTCACATCGTTGCCAAGTGGCCATAGCTTAGTTTTGATCGAGTGAATCAGGGTATTGAAATCACCTTGCGGGAAATCCGTACGGCCGATACTACCGTTAAACAATACATCACCAACAAACGCCAATTTCGCTTGCTGGCTAAACAGCACCACGTGACCGGGCGTGTGGCCGGGCGTGTGCAATACTTGTAGAGTTTGAAGGCCAAACTTCACTTCATCACCGTCATTAAGCCATTGGGTAGGTTCAAAGGCTTCCGTCAGTGGAAAACCAAACATTTGGCTTTGGCCTTCGAGGCCTTGTAGCCAGAAGTTGTCCGCTTTATGTGGTCCAATAATATCGACGCCGCCCAACTGCTGCGCCAGCGGTTCGGTTCCACCGACATGATCTAAATGACCATGAGTAAGAACCAAACTGACCACTTTTACCCCGAGTTCATTGATCAACATCACGAGCTGTTTCACATCACCGCCAGGGTCAACCACGATCCCTTCCATGGTGTCATCACACCAAACGATAGAGCAGTTTTGAGAGAAGGAAGTGACGGGCACTACTTGATACTTTAACGACATACTAAAACCTTGTTCGAATTCGCAGTTGGCCGAACTATGACATTGACACTTTCATTTGACAAGTCACGAACAGCCTTATGACCAATGACGTACAGGTCCAGTATCAATGTGCACAAAATCACTGCTAGGATAATAACCAACACCGCCAGCGCCCAATTCGATCGCCGCTTCGCGTACTTGACTCAACTGAATACCATCTAACCGAAAATCAATTGCTTGGCCTAGCATATGGAAACTTTTCTTAGCAACCCCAGAGGAGTGAGTGCGCAACCTTTCATTGGTGGCAGGAGATCGATAACCAGAGATGATTTGTACTTCCGCTTGAGTGCCAAGTAGAGATTGAATTTTCGATATTTGGTCAAATAGATTTTTGTCCATTGGATGGACTTCGTTGCGGCGGAAATCACGGCAAATATGGTTGAGCCGATCAAGCTCAGATCGAACATAGCGAACACCGTTGAAATAACAGGTTTCAAGTGTTTCACCGGTATGTAAATTATTCATCGCGAGTATGCGAGAGGTTTCAGGGTACGATGCCAATACTATTTGGGGGGCACACGCCGCTACAACTACACCACTACCAGCCAATTTTATAAAATGACGACGAGAAACTAACAAGGTTGGATACCTTCACAACTGAATTTATTTTCAACAAGCCCGGACACTACCGGACTCCATTGTGAAGATCAAATGCATAAATTGTGCTCGAAATGCTCAAGAGAGAGCTACAGCATCGTTACTCTTTGAACATAAAAGAGATCTTTATTAAGTCATTTTTTGGTAAATTGAGAGACGCATCCCTGCTTACTTAGGTGACCACTGTTTTAGCAGTATCCATTCACCCATTACTGGTACTGAATGCATCATAACGATAGATATCATCTCGGTAGTGCAGTTCCCCACCTTCATACCAAACGGTTTGATAGATGATGTGTACGGGGATGCGCTGCTTTAATGGGATCGTGCCATTCGCTGGCCCTTCTTTACCCGTTAATTTATCACCATTAATACCTTGGGTTTCTAATATCATCGAAGCAAACTTATCGGCATTTTGTACTCGAATGCAACCCGAACTAAAGGCTCGCGACGTATTATTGAATAGGTATTTACTCGGCGTATCATGTAGGTAAATCGCTCTACGATTGGGCGTATTAAATTTATACAGACCTAACGCATTATCTTGCCCGGCTTGCTGACGCATTCGGTAGGGAAAAGAGGCCGGATTCACCGCAGACCAGTTGATGTTGCTTGGGTCAATTTGATCGTTCGAACGCCAGCTCGAAACAATATCAATATTGTGTTGACGCAAATAGTTTTGATCTTTTTTTACCATCGGCAGAATATCTTCAACCATGATTTTGTGTGGCACATTCCACGTCGGGTTTAGGATCAAAGAATCTAATTTGGTGCTCATGAGTGGCGTTTTTCGTGAAACTCGGCCCACCACCACTTTAGACTGAAAGACTTCTTTACCTAAATACCAGTAGCGCATATCAAAACTGGGAACGTTGACTACGATCTGTGTCTCTTTTGATTCTGGCCACAAACGAGTTCGCTCTGCATTTAATGCCAACATAGACAAGCGTGCCTGCAAAGACAAATTTAACCACTTTAAGGTCTCGGGGCCAATCATGCCATCAGCTTTTAAACCGTGCATCGCTTGAAACTCTTTCACAGGTTTGACCAAGCTGTTGTCATACCAAGTTACGTCGTCACGCACTGTGCTAACATCGATATTAACTAATGATAAGCGGGCAATAAGCACACTACGTTGTGAGAGCTTATCGCCAGGTTTTTTTAACCCTTTTTGGCTGTACAACGAGAGCGCTGCATTTTCAGTACTGAGCAGAAAATCATAGGCGTGTAGCAGTTGATCATAAGCCGCGTTGCTCGGCGCATAACCATTGAGCAGATCTCCGATACTGTTAACTTCCACCGCAACATGAAGAGCGAACAAGGCTTCTTGGCTTGGTGGAGCAATCGCAGAGTTGAGCTTACGTTCAAAGAACCAAGCCATACCGACTTTGGGAGCTTGCTCGGCATAACTCAAATACAAAAGTAAAGTATCGGTCGCCAGCAGATCGTATTCGTTGAACGCTTGCTGATTCCGGTACGCTTTCATTTGCGCTAACTGGCGTGAAAATAAAGGGCTAAACCCCGCTCGGCGAATCACTTCCAATTGATGTTCAAATTGACGAACAATCTGCTCATCTTGCCAAATGCGCCGATTCTCATTCTCTTGGTAAATTCGTTCGACTAAATGCGGATATTGGATAAAAGATTGCAACGAGGCATTCTCTTGCGAGACAGCAAAAGGCTGTACCTTCTCGGCAGAGTAAAGAGAAAAGCTACTAAAAATCAATAATAAAGCAAATAGGATGCTTTTACTCATTCCGATCTATCCAACAACGCTGATTCACGTTTCAGTATGGCAAAAGAAACGGCTATCTGCTAAACGTTGTTGTCGATATCAACAATATATTCATAAACTCTCATGCAATGAGAATTATCATTAAACAAATTTAGTTCGCTTACTCAGCTTTTTTGGCAAGAGTAATCAATGGCAGACCAGTGATTGTCCCATTGGACATTACTACGCGTGCGTATTTCAGGTTGAGGATAGGGTGAATTAACGACCAAGCCAGCTCCTGAACTGACTTGGAACTGCTGATCTTGCACTACCACGCCAGAAGCATCCGGCAAAGAGGCCAACTCAACCAGTTGCAATGTCTCTTTTGACCAAATACCGTAACAGTTACCACGTGGAGAAGTCGCTAAAATCCATTGGTCGGTCGCCGCAATACTGGCAATGTAATGGTTGAATCTTGCCCATTGTTCAGGCTCTGCCAAGAGCGGAATGAGTTCGCCACCTTGGTCATGTAGCGCTACCAAAGGTGGATACTCTTCCGGCTGACCTCGGTATTGTTGGCCGCACAGCACAGTATCTGCACCATCATGAGCAAGATGGCGGATGCTCAAATGGTGGTCGTTCAATATCCGTTGCTCAAGCACTTCTCCTTGATGAGAAAGGTAGGTCAAGCTCGGCATCATGCTCTCTACGTTGAGTGGCTCTCGGCCGAAAGTATGCACCCCACCTACCCCAATCGCGAGCCTGCCATCTGGCATCACAATGACTTCGTGAGGGCCAATACCAAAACCACTGAACTCAGCCACTTTTTGGTAGCTATGCTGCACATCATACACACCAATAATGCCGCGACTTGTCGCTTTCTCGCCTTCGGTTGCATAAAGCCACGCACCATCATTTGAGTAAACGCCGTGCCCATAAAAATGTCGCGTGGGTTGCGCCAGTTGCAATTTGATGAGTTCTCCATTTTGATAGTTAAACACCATCAAAAACTCACCGGGACGACGGGCAAAAGCGACCGCATGCGTCAAGGTAGGATGGATAGCAACACCGTGTCCCCTTGCAGGCAAAGGTAATTGGTGAATCGCTTGGCCTTGGGCGTCGGCTACAACGGCGCGAAACTGCGAGCCTTTATGAATAGCGCAACCAATCAAAGCGGGTTGTGGGTCGTCACGACGAGTAGTGGCGCACCCCAGCGGCAGCAGAGGCGCTGAAGTGCTCAATAACGCCGCTTTCAGCAGCGTACGTCTTGTTAGATCAGTCACCATC
This sequence comes from Vibrio sp. RM-69-4, assembly GCF_024743775.1. Taxonomy (NCBI): domain Bacteria; kingdom Pseudomonadati; phylum Pseudomonadota; class Gammaproteobacteria; order Vibrionales; family Vibrionaceae; genus Vibrio; species Vibrio sp. RM-69-4. The sequence goes on along the minus strand of NZ_JAMQXI010000076.1, from coordinate 894,882 downwards.
GGTTGCATTAAATCCTATCACTACGCCTAGCTCTACCGCGACTTCGTCATGCAGTAAATAATTGAGTTGTTCGAACTTGTTATAGAGCGCAAGCACCTCACGGTAGCCTGCTTTCGTTTGCAATAAATCAAATAAGCTGGCCGTTTGCGGCCACGTTTCCAACATCAAGGATAAATGTGCTTTTACGCGCTCGGCCATAGCGACTTGATCTCTTTCCCGCAACATCTGATCTAAACCGTCTTTTGCTAAATAGAGTGTTTGCATCGCTTGAACATTCTTTTGCAGGTTATTCAAAGAGACTTTGGCGCGCCACGATTCTGAAAAATAAGGGCGTGGCTGGCCGATATTGGCTAAGGGGCGGCTCAGTTTTTTCATGCTGTAATCAAGCTGATTGGAGAGCAGCGCAATGTATTCGGCTTGCCAAGCGCTCAGATCCAGCATCAACCATGGATTCTGTTGCCATTGCTCAGCAATCAAATGAGATTTCGTCGCCAAATTCGCGCTGATCGCTTGTCCAATCATACAGCCAGTTTCTAATTGCTGGTTTTGAAGGAGTGGCGATTGAGGGTCATAGAGTAACCATTCCAATGCGCCAATCCCCTGCACTGTGACACTCTGGTTTGCAATCTGCTCCTCACTCCAGTGCTTGCCACTGCTCGCTAACAGGCTCATTTTTCGCCCGGTAGTGTCTTTTTTATCTGGCCAAAATTGTACGTTCCAACTTTGCTCGAGTGCTTTAGCTGGCCCTCTCTCTTGCCCTTGTAAAAACATCCACGCCCCAATAGTTTGCTGCCACTGTTCTTTCAGCAAGGGCAATGCAACATCGCCCGGCTGGCATTGCTGATCAAATAATTGAGCAAGCTGGTGCGATTGTTGAGCAAAACGCTGCGCCGCAGCAAATTCAACCTCATAAACACCTTGGCTAACATGATTGTTTTTTTGCGGCTCAAGCGCTGATTTCGGCGTGGGTTGGCAAGCCGAAAGTACACTGGTAACCGCTATCGAAAATAGCAGAGGAAATTTCATGCTCGCACCCTATAAAGAATTAAGAAAAGCGATCAACGCGTTGCGTTCGCTGGCATTGAATTGACGTACTTTCTCTTTGGCACCTTGCGCTTCACCACCATGCCAAAGTACCGCTTCCATGAGATTACGCGCTCGGCCATCATGTAAAAAATAAGTATGGCCGCTCACCTCTTGCGTATAGCCGATCCCCCACAAAGGCGGGGTACGCCACTCTTGTCCATTAGCTAAGGCTTCAGGACGATTATCGGCTAACCCTTCGCCCATATCATGCAGTAGTAAATCACTATAAGGATGGATTTCTTGCTCTGACAAGGCTGGGCGATCCGTTCTTTTTACCGTTTTAAGGTCAGTGCGGTGGCAACTCTCACAGCCAACTTGTTTGAACAATGATTGACCCAGCTTCACTTGTGGATCGTCGACATTGCGACGCACTGGAACGGCTAAATGCTGAGAATAGAATTCGACAAAATCAAGAATGTTGTCACTGACCTCAGGGTCGCCGCCGTTAGGTAAGGTTTGACAGAGTGTTTGCTTCTCGGTGCAGTTTTCTTTTGGGAATAAACGGCTGGTCAATCCTAAATCGCCGTTAAACGCCGCGGCATTCTGTTGCATTAAACTAGGCTGCCCGGCTTTCCAACCAAAACGCCCGATGGCAAAATCTTTTTTTTCTACATCCCAAACACGGTTCACTTTGCCAGAGATACCATCGCCATCACTATCTTCAGGGTCTGCCATTGCTAATAAGCTGGCATCAGCAATGCTTTCAAGTAGGCCAAGGCCAATCATTGGCGGGGCGACACGCGCCGAAAACTGGGTATCAGGATGCATATCGCCATAACCAAGTTCAGCAATTTTTAAATTGGGTTTACGTAACATCACTTGGTGGCCATCCATAAAAGCAACCGCAACCTCTTGATAAGCGATTTGGATTTGTCCTTCTGCTTTTTGATCGGGCAAAGCGAAATCTTGTAACTGTCCACCATAGACGGGCTCTGGGATCCCCCCTTCTTTAGCGTAGATCGCTTTTTGTTCATCCGTCACCGCTGGAATACTCAGGCGAACCAACATCGAAACGGCATGTGTGTCATTTTTTTCTGGCGGATGGCCGCGACCATCTTTGATGTGACAATTTTGGCAACCATTGGTGTTAAAAAGCGGCCCTAAACCATCTCTTGCATCAGTGGATGATGGCGCTGGCACCCAAGGGTTACGAAAGAAACTGTTTCCCACGCTAAAATCGAGCCGTTTGCTCATCGGCAAATTGGCCGCAGGAAGCGAGTAAGCATTCGGCCCAGCTTTGGTTGTACTGGTTTTGCCACCCGATTTCACCTCATCGGCATAAACGGGGTTGGCAAACAAGGTTAGGAGCGCGACGGTAAAAAACGATCTCATTGGGCTTTTCTCAACATCTTTATTCAGTGTAAACGTGGAAAAGGGCTCATCTGAGCCCTTGGATCTTTCATCTTATTATTAGAATTCGTGGTCTGCAGTATCTGGATTAAGGTTATCAATCCCAATCACTGAAGCGGTACGTTCTATCGAAGCGGTTTGAGCCACTAAAGCCATAATGGCTCCATTGACTATCGCGTTGCCTTGAGGATTGTTAGCCGCGATCAATTGATCGAAATGCTGATTATCTTTTTCAGCCGACGTGACTAATTTACCGACTTCAGCGCGCGCACTGTCAAACTGCTTTTGAATCTCTTTGGCTGCTTGTGCATCCTTTTGTGCCACTAAATCATTCAGGCTTGGGCCTGTTAGTACCTTTCCGTCTTGACGCTGGTAAGAACCCGTATAAAGGTTGTAAATACCTTGTTCATTATAGTAATGAGAGTTATGGGTATTATCCGAGAAACAATCGTGCTCATCTTCAGTCGAGTTTGCTTCTAGCGCCACTTTCATACGCTCGCCCGCTAATTCGCCCAGTGATAAAGACCCCATACCAAATAACATCTTACGCAAACCATTGTCTGCTGATTCCGCAAGCAATTCATGACGGTAATTGGCTTTTTCATCCGCAGACCACTGTTTTTCCATCCATGCCAAATCTTGCACGAGCAGTTGAGCAGCCGCTTTTAAATATTGAGCACGGCGATCACAATGGTTATTGGTGCATTCGCTACCCACGACAAAATCCGTGTAAGCACGAGCACCGGCTCCCGCATTGGTGCCATTTAAATCTTGGCCCCACAGTAGGAACTCAATGGCATGATAACCTGAAGCGACGTTAGCTTCAGAGCCACCGATTTCGTTTAAGCTGGCAATCAGCTCTGGTGTGATAGTGGAGACATCAATCGTTGTCGCACCAATTTTCAACGTTTGGTTGGCAATGATGTTAGCGCTGGCGCCTTCATTGCCCAGTTCATATTGGTAATCGGTAGCGACGTAGTCAATCAGCCCTTCATCAAGAGGCCAAGCATTGAGTTGCCCTTCCCAATCGTCAACAACGGCATTGCCAAAACGGAAGACTTCGGACTGCTGGTAAGGCACTCGCGATGCTAACCACGCTTGTTTCACCTCTTCCAATTTAGCCGCCGAGGGTGTCATCAAGAACTGATCAATTGATTTTTCTAATGATTGAGCGGTCGTCAGCGAATCAGCAAACACGGCATGGGCAATATTGGCATAATGTTCGACCACCTGCTCCTTAGTGACGGTAGCGGCAAATGACGCACTACTTGCGATGGCAAGTGAGGCAGCAATTGACTGAATAAGAGGCGTGTTAACTTTCATGGGAGCATCCTTGTTGAGGCGATTTGAGCGTTATCTTATGGTAGTGCTAATTATTATCATTTGCACTTTTAGTCGCCGATAATACAAATTATCCATTTTTTTGCAAGGTAAAAACGCCAAAAACCTCACCGAAATGAGGTTTTTGGCTATCATCTATAAATCTGAATTATAGTTTTAAGTTGTGTTTGCCATGGGAGACTTTGGCCTTGAGGTAATTTTCATTACCCGACTTAATATGTGCCGCGGTATTCACGACCTCTACAATTTCAATACCATGCTCCTTCAGCTCACGACTTTTTTTAGGGTTATTAGTGACTAAACGAATCTTGGTCACATTTAACGCTTTCAACATCTGCGCCGCTTCAGTGAAATCACGCAGGTCGTCACCAAAGCCAAGATGATTGTTGGCTTCATAGGTATTCATCCCCGCACTTTGTAAGCGATAGGCATCAATTTTGTTGTACAGACCAATGCCTCGACCTTCTTGACGCAAATAGAGGATAATGCCGCCAACTTCACCCATTTTATTAATGGTTTCTTCTAATTGTTCACCACAATCACAGCGTGATGAGTGAAAAACATCGCCCGTTAAACACTCTGAATGCATACGGACTAAAGGAGTTTCCTGAGTAACATCTGCGGATTTAAAAATGACCGCAACATGTTCTTTGTCTGTTTTCAGTCCTCTAAAAGAGAGTATTTCGGCGTCAATATTGCTTTTTAGACCGACTTTGAAATCCACTCTGGCTCGTACTTCCGCCATATCTACACTCACTTGAATAATTGCTTGTTGCAATGCTGAATTGATTTGCATTCGAATTGACCCATTGATGACCTAACTATGGGGATAGATACTCCCCTTTTCAATAAAAAGATCACTTGCTGAGAAATGTTATAATATAACAATTCTCAGCAATCAAAAGAAAAAATCTCACCACTTCACGTTATCTTGTTCAGTTCAAAGACAAAACACGTTGATTATTAGACTATATTCCATAGTCAGGACTCACACTCAACATCCAAAATAAGGAAAAATCATGCTGATAGGTTTCGACATTGGTGGCACCAAAATTGAAATTTGCGTACTGGATAAATCAGGAAACACCCTCTTTAAACACCGAACCCCTACCCCACATGAGTACGAGCTTTTTCTAAGTACCTTATGCCAACTGGTTGCAATGGCAGAAAGCGAAACGCAAACTCACTGCCAAATCGGGATTGGACTTCCCGGAGCCATCAGCCCAGCGACAGGGCTTATCAAAAATGCCAATTGCACTTTTTTAAATGGTCGAGATTTAAAAGCCGATCTGTGCGCTCGTCTGCAACGCAACGTTGTGATTGCCAATGATGCCAATTGCTTTGCGCTGTCTGAAGCGGTCGATGGTGCCGCCAAAGATGGCAACGTAGTCTTTGGCGCGATTTTGGGCACAGGTTGCGGTGGCGGTATTGTGATCAACAAGCAGGTATTGGTCGGTGCGAACGCCGTATGCGGTGAGTGGGGGCACAATCCGCTGCCAAGTTTTACCAGTGAACGTGATGGGCCTACTCGCCACTGTTATTGCGGACGCGATAACTGTATTGAACTCTTTATCTCCGGTTCTGGCTTAACAAAGAGTGCTCAGTTGATTGGTCAACAAGAGTGGAATGCAGCCGAAATTATCACTCGCTACCAGCAGCAAGACCCACAAGCAACAAAGCTTTATCAACAATTGATTGATCAAATGGCGCGCAGCTTTGCTTGCATCGTCAATGTGTTGGATCCTGATGTGATAGTGCTTGGCGGAGGATTATCAAACGTAGCATCGCTGTATGTTGATCTACCTCGGGCAACAGCGAACTACGTTTTTTCTGATAGTGCACAGATTGTGTTTACCCAAGCAAAATATGGTGACAGCAGCGGCATCCGTGGTGCAGCTTGGCTAGGTTTGAACTAGCAGAAAGTGGTTAAAGTCACAACTTTAGTCATCGAAAAATTAAGTAAAGCAAGTGTTTTACATATCAAATGACTGATATTTAAAACATATACTCCTAATTCTATTTATATTTCATCCCAGCACACAAATACAAATGATAGTAATTACCATTTAGATCCAATATCATTGCGCACAGCTTGAATCTGTTATTGATGAATAAGGTAATAACTCAGATGTACACTAAAACACTACTATCAGCCTCAATATTACTAGCGCTTTCCCCTGCAGCTCTCGCAGAAGAAGTTTCTCGATTCGATGAGGTCGTTGTTTCGGCAACGCGAACTTCTCAAACTATCGAAAATACCGCCGCTTCTGTTGCTGTCGTTTCGAGCAAAGACATTGAAGCCAATATGGCAAAAGATGTCGCAGCTATCCTTGAATATACCCCTGGAGTTTCAACCAATAGCTCATCTCGCCAAGGTGTACAGACCATCAATATTCGCGGCGTAGAAGGTAATCGAATCAAAATCATGGTTGATGGAGTCACACAAGGCCAAGCATTCGACGGAGGTCCTTACTCTTTTGTCAATTCGAGCGCTATCAGTATCGATCCCGATATGGTAAAGAGTGTTGAAGTCATCAAAGGTGCGGCGTCAAGCCTTCACGGCAGTGATGCCATTGGTGGTGTCGTCGCTTTTGACACCAAAGATCCTCGTGATTTCCTAAAAGGAGACGCAACCACAGGCGGACAAGCAAAGCTTTCCTACTCTTCAGAAGATAAATCTTTCAGTGAACATATTGCCATTGCAAATAGAAGTGGCAATTTAGAGACCTTGGTCGCCTATACTCGCCGTGATGGACAAGAGCAACAAAATTTTGCAGATCGTAAAGAAAATTATTCGATAGAGAGTCAAGATAGTGCAAAAAATGACTTGCTACTTAAGCTCCAATATCAACTGAGCGATGCTCACCGTTTGGAGTTCTTTGGTGAAGCACTGCATAACAAAACAGATTCTGATATCGCTCATTCCAGTTACAAAAACTATCATGGTCAAGATACAACGAAACAGTATCGCCTTGGCATCAAACACATTTGGCTAGCTGACTCTGCCATCGCAGACAGCATCACTAGCCGAGCATCTTGGCAAAGCAAAGAAGATAACGGCTTAACGCACCGTTTTCAGCCAGCATCGTCAGGAAGGCCTCCTTACACTCCAGCCAATGCGGACAACCAACAAACCAAAGATTACTTCTATAATGAAGATAAAATTGAATTAGAAACGCAACTGGATAAGTTAGTTACCTTAGGTCAAACCGAACATAACTTTATTTATGGTTTAAGTTTTGCCAGTAGCGATATTTCAAATACCAATACAGAACTCAACTCGGATCCTGCCACGCCAAATCAAGTTTTGGTTTATACACCGGATGCTACAGACCAAAAAATCGGCCTCTTTGTTCAAGATGAGATCACCCTTTTGAGCGGTAATTTGACTGTCACACCAGGCCTTCGTTATGATTCATTTAGCACCGATCCCGGTGGTAGCACCACAGAACCCCTCGTTAAATTTGACGATTCAGCACTCACCAGCCGTCTTGGTGCACTGTACCGCATCAATAATCAACATTCGGTATTTGCTCAAGTCAGCCAAGGTTTCCGTGCCCCTAACTTTACTGAGCTGTACTACACGTATGACAACATTGCTCACAATTATGTGAACGATCCAAACCCATACCTTAAGTCAGAAAAAAGCTTGGCCTATGAATTGGGTTATCGTCACAATACAAACTCCTCGGCAACTGAAATTTCTGCATTTTATAGCGATTATGATGATTTCATTGAACAAGTCATAACAAAGAAGGAGAACAAGATAGAGCACTACTCTTATGTCAACTTAAGTGAAGCGACGATCAAAGGGATTGAATTATCAAATCAATTAAAATTGGATCAATTAATTGGAGCCCCGAATGGTATGTCAACACGCCTAGCGGCAAGTTATAGCAAAGGTGAAGATGGTAACGGACGTCCATTGAACAGCGTAAACCCATGGAATGTTGTCGCAGCACTAAATTATGATGATGACAGTACCACTTGGGGGACTAGCCTGAAGTTAAATTATACTGCAGCGAAATCAGCCAGTAATATCAACCGTGATAAGCTTAATAGCGGCACAAAAAACCAAGTTGAACTGCCGAGTGCGACCATTGTTGATATCACCGCTTACTTTAAACCAATGCAAGATGTCACGATTACTGCGGGTATATTTAACTTAACCGACAAAGAGTACTACCGTTGGAATGATATCCGCGGTAAAACAAGCTTAGATAACGACTACTCTCAAGCTGAGCGTAACTATGCTATTACCGCTAAATATGAGTTTTAGCGATTAAACCATTATTCACAAAGCCAGCGTTATGCTGGCTTTGTTGTTCCATGAACTCCTCAATAAAAAAGGCTAGATAACTAGCCTTTTCTTCCAATGTCCAATGTATCTTGAGCGATTAAGATTACGCGTTGGAAATTTTCTTATGCCCTTCATCAAGGTGCACAAAATCAACCATGTCATCACCAGACACTTGATACGCCTGGCCAAAGCCTTTCACATAAAGACCTTTTTCTACTTTCAATTGGAATACAGCAAAGTCTTGCAGCTGGCTTAAGCCGTCAATGATCTCACCAAAACGAGCTTGCATTTGGCCAATGACTTGCTGCCATAATGGCGTTTCACGTGGTACAACACTCGCAACGGCGTCAAACGTCAACCGTTGACGGGCAAAAATCTGTTTTGATGAACCTTCGTCTGCAATCATCATCAAGGAGACGTGCGGGTTCACCTCCAAGTTACGCGCGTGACGAGCGATGTGCGAAATCAGCACAAAGTAACCTTCTTGGTTTTGCACAAATGGCGCGTAGCTCACATTCGGACGGCCTTCCGCGTCCACCGTAGCCAATTGCAATGTACGACGTTCTTGACGAAACTCTTGGATTTCAGGCTCCAATCGTCCTTGTAATCGCTCTTGTTTGATCTGCTGATCCATGACTTTCTCCTCGGCCCTTTCGCACTGTGTTCAGGGCTTATCGTTATATCAATATTATTGGTTGGAATGGACGTCTTGTTGTAATGCTTTAAAACGTGCGACTTGCTCTGCAATCAGTTCACGTTTTTCATCTCGGCCTAGATAAATTTTAAAAATGTTATCGCCTTGCTCACTAAAGAAACCAAAGTAATGACTTTCACGTCCCATAAAAGGCTTGCTGACTAAAGCAACGTGCTGGATGGATTCCAATTTTAAGTGGCCGTGTAACTCGCCCTCTTTACCCATCAAGTTATAATAGCCACGAGCCAACTTCCCTTTTGGAAAAGGCGCTTTCACTTCAAATATAGAGCCAAAAGAGTGGACAATCGTTGTGACCATTCCCCAATCCGCTAGTGATTCCAACAGCGATTGAGCTTGAGCCCCATCAACAATCGCAACCATCTCTTCAGGCAATGCCTGCACCACTTCAAATTCAGTCACATTCAACTCTTGCGCCATCGATGCCGGCAATAAGGTCGGTTGTTGCTCTAATAAAGAGGCCACTTTCTGTTCAAGTAAATCCATATTCATTTCCAGTTTGCTATCAGTGTTGAATCACTGTGTGTTAAATCCGTGCGTTCCGTAAATTCGTTATGTAAAACTTTAATGCATGATTGCGCCAAACTTACGGCCCAAAATCCACCCGCCAAAGTGGAGACTAGATAATCCTCTTCTAGTTTAACTAAACCTGCCTGCTGCCAATGCTGAAGCAGCGGCGTTAGGTAGTCAAAGCAATCCAATCCCATAAAATTGGGTAAGGCTTTACGCGCTAACACGCCCCGGTCAAAGCCTGATTTAATCGCGGCAAAGACAGGCTCTAGTGCGTGTTGTTTCATCATCATGGCGAGCGGAGGCTGTTGCTGTTTCATCGCTTCCATATACGCTTCAAGACTGCGATGCTGCATCATGCTGTATCCACCAACATTACCTCCTGCGCCGCAACCTACTGGCAACACCTCTGCAAAGGTTTTTGCTAGGCTGTTGTATTGGCTGCGCTCTCGGTTATCTTTCGCCCAATGGTTGACACTCAGCGACTTGAAATGGTGTTTGGCAAAAAATTGAACGCCAATTTGGTACATGCTGGCTTTGTCTGGTGTGGTAGCAGGGGCGGGTATTTTCCCTTTCTCAACCAAATTCAATATTGGTGCGCTACCTGAAACTAATAACTGATACAAATCGATACCCTGTGCCCCTGTGCTGACGAAGTCATGCAAATCTTGCTCGAAAACGTCCAAGGTTTGATAAGGCAAGCCATATAATAAGTCGAGAACAATGGGTGCTTCTTCTCTTTCACTCAAATTCGTGATGCGCTCTAACACGACTTCACGATCATCAAGACGTTTTGCACTGCGGCGAACTTGAGTATTAAAGCTTTGAATACCAAATGAAAAACGGTTGAACCCACCTTCAAGCGCACTCTCAAACATTTCATCACTGAAACGGTTAATACGCCCTTCTAAAGTGATTTCACAATCATTTGATAATGGATATAGACGACGAATGCTCTGGCCTAACTGCTGTATTTGTTGCGCTGAGAGATCGGTCGGTGTACCACCACCAATATAAACCGCATGAAATAAACCTGATTGTGTCCAAGCCAATTGGGATTTTTGCTCAAGCTCAAGCATCAACGCTAAGAAGTAATCATCGACTAAACTTCGACTCGCGGCATTTTGAAAGAAGTTACAAAATGTGCAGCGTACTCGGCAAAAGGGAATATGGATGTATAAACAGCGTTTATTGGCGCGCTCACTGCTCTGCGACGTTAATTGTTGCCATAATCGAGGTTGCTGCTCCGCACCAATGGGAGTCGCCACTCCTCCCGCATGAGCGGAGTGTTTTTGACCAAAAGCAAAACGCAGTGGGTCGTCTGTTCTCGCCCCCAAAACGGATTCATCATATTTATCTAAATTCATCACAATATTCATAGAAAACCTAGGCGTAATGAGAGGTTATTACGCGCATTCTTTAATTCGTAAAATCATAATTTGATGCAAATGATAATGCAATTGATAATTGATCTTATTTGAATGATAAGTAATAATCCTCTCTCTGAACACTTTGTTTTTATATGGAGTACAACGTGAATTTCACTAGATATCTTGTCGCTGGCAGTCTATCTCTCGCGATTCACGCGGCGATCTTGTTTGTTGATGACGAATCAAAAGTGTTTGCCATGCCTGCGGGAAATCAATCCACCTCAGTGTCGATTAACTTTGTGGCTCAACCTCAAGCTCAGGTAGTACAAGAGCAAGCAACAAAAACCCCACCTCCAGAAAAGAGAGCCAACAAACCCAAACCAGCAAAAAAAGAGCCGCAAAAAGTGGTGCAGAAAAAGAGCCTGTCAAAACCGGTAAAAGACAAACCGGTGCCTAAAATACCGACAAAATCAGCACAAGTGCAAACTCCTGTAAAGGAAGCTGTGACATCCTCTACAGAGAATGAAAATAGCGCTGAATCGACACCGAAAACCGCCGCCGCCCCAAGCAGCAGCGGCGCAACTAATCAACCGAAATTAGTCGATGCGCCATCTTTTGTTACTCGCCCAGCCCCTCCTGTTTATCCAAGGCTTGCACAAAAACGAGGAATTGAAGGGGTCGCTATGTATGAGGTGTGGTTAGACGAAAACGGCCGTCAAATCAAACAGGTTTTGCTCTCTTCGTCGGGCGCGGCGCTGCTGGATGAATCGGCTCTTAATGCCATCAAACAATGGAAATTCTCTCCTCAAGTGGTGAACGGTGAAAAAATAGCCCACCGAGTGCAAATCCCAGTACGTTTTAAATTGGAAGGATAATGGAACTACTTACTCAACTAGAACAACAACTTGGCCTGATGGCCTGGCCTCTTTTTGTCTGCTCAGCACTTGCGACAATGATCATTACTGAACGGCTTTTCCAAGTACTGCTTAGCCTTGGTGTTGGAAAAGGTGCGATCGGTAGTGCGCTCAACCAAATATCACCGACCAATACAGCGCAAATTGAGGCGTTAGCCAGTGAATTTTCCAGCAAGCGCCCATTGCTTTATAAAGGGGTTGCCATGCTACTTGCTCATCACGATTTCTCTAAAGGATTACGTGAAGATGCGGCGGGCATTTGGTTGCAAGAAAAGCGTCATCAACTGCATTCTGGACTGCGTATTTTATCTTTGATTGGTGTGATCAGCCCGCTGCTAGGCTTACTTGGCACTGTGTTAGGTTTGATTGAAATGTTCAAAGGGGTGGCGCTCTCTTCTGGCAATATTACGCCAAACGACCTTGCGGATGGCCTAGGCATTGCGATGCGAACCACGGCTGCAGGTTTGCTGATCGCGCTTCCCGCAATTACCGGCGCTCAATTGCTTGGCGTATGGGCTGACAGAGTGATGGCAAAACTTGAGCACACACTAAATTATGTCAACTTATGGCTCGAAGGTGTTTCTTTACAGCATGATTGCACCACCAAACAAGAGCGTGTAGCTAAGTATGAAGACGTCTCTGATAATGATGTGGTTAATGCATCATGATTAAAACGCCGCACTCTCACCCATCCGCATTAATGCCAGATTTAACGCCATTGTTGGATATCATTTTTATTGTCATGGTGTTTTTACTGCTTACAGCCGCGGTTAAATTTGAGTCATTAGACGTTTCACTGCCAACAACCGACTCACCCACCGTGAGTGAAGTGAACAAGCAGTCAATCACAGTGAATCTTCTGGCGCACGAACCTTACTGGGCTATCGATGGCAAACAGTATATCGATTGGAATAATTTCACATTGGCGTTGTTAGAGCAAAGCAAAGCGAGTGATCGCCCGATCGTGATTGGCGCAGACAAAACCGCCGAAGTGCAGCAGTTGGTTAAATTGCTGGCGTTCTTGCAAGACAATGGCATCGCTGCCACTCAGTTATTAACCGACCATCCCCAATAGCCTATTCATACGCGCTTTTAAAAACCGTATGATTTTCATGAGTACAACACGATGACACACAAATCTCTTTCTCATTGGCTTGTTGCCATAACGCTCTTCATCTTCTCACCTTGGCTCTGCGCGCAAGAACGGATTATCAGTGCGGGCAGCGCGGTGACCGAAATCCTCGTTGCGTTAGGCGCACAAGATAAACTTGTTGCGGTCGATGTCACCAGTGAAATTCCAAACGATCTTGCTCTCCCAAAAATCGGTTATCATCGCCAATTATCCGCAGAAGGATTATTAGCCTTAGCACCAACACAATTGATTGGTTCTAGTGAAATGGGGCCAGAAAGCACATTGCAACAGCTTAAAGGCGCTGGCGTTAACGTCGAGGTGGTGAATGATGAATCCACACCACAGGGGTTGTTGGCACGCATTGACCAAATCGCGACGCTCGCTGATGCAAAGCCTCAAGCTAAAGCGCTCAAACAGCAAGTTCAAAGCACAATAGCGGCGTTAATCCACCATCAATCTACCCACAAGACTCCGAAAAAGGTGCTATTTCTTCTTATCCACGAAGGAAGAGCAGCTAACGTGGCGGGCAGTGACACCACGCCAAACAGCATTATTGAGTTGGCTGGCGCGGTTAACCCAGCCGCTGAACAAGTGACGTCTTATAAACCACTGTCGATGGAAGCGATAATTGAGATGCAACCAGACGTGATTTTAGTCAGTGGCCGCAGTTATGAAAAACTCGGAGGAGCAGACGCCATTTTGCAATCCATACCGACGTTAGTAGCAACTCCGGCTGGGATAAATAAGCAGATCATCACCATCGATGGCCACGCTCTCGTCGGCGGGTTAGGCCTTAAAAGCTTGGCTGAAGCGCAACGTCTAAACGCATTGCTCTATCCTTAAGGAGCTTATTTTGTTACGTCATCTCTCAAAAAATGTGGTGAATGCAACGCTGTTAGTTTTGGTAATCTTAGTGAGCCTTTATTCTGTCACCGTTGGTCCAATGAATATCAGCTTCAGTGACAGCATAAAAAGTCTCGTGCTGCACTCCAATGACATTGCCGCGCACATCAATTTAGTCATCCACGAAATACGCTTTCCGCGTACCCTGCTCTGCTTGTTGGTCGGCGCAATTTTGGCGCTGTGCGGAACGGTGATGCAAGGCTTGTTTCGTAATCCATTAGCTGAGCCTGGCATTATCGGTGTTTCGGCAGGTTCAGCCCTCGGAGCCGCACTTGCGATTGTGCTATTCGCCAATTTAGCGCTGTTTTCCAACCCGTGGATGAGCGCTGCGGTGGTACCTATTTTTGCCTTTTTAGGCGGTGCATTGACTACCTTGTTGGTTTATCGATTAGGCACCAGTAAATTTGGTACTTCCGTCACCATCATGCTACTCGCAGGCGTCGCCATCAGCGCGCTATCGGGGGCGGGTATTGGCTATTTGAATTATGTTGCAGACGATCAAATGCTACGCGATCTCTCATTGTGGTCAATGGGATCACTGGCGGGTGCAAACTGGCAAAATATTCTCTTGTGCGCTGTGACCTTACTGCTGCTGCTCGTCTGTTTCTCCCGTCAAGCGATGGCGCTCAACGCACTATTACTTGGCGAGTCTGAAGCGCGTCATCTAGGCATTTCTGTGCAACGGCTTAAACGTTCAATGATTTTACTCAGCGCACTCGGCGTTGGAGTGACCGTCAGCGCGGTGGGTATGATTGGTTTTATCGGTTTGGTCATCCCTCATCTAGGCCGGATGCTGGTTGGCCCCGATCACCGTAGTTTGATCCCCATTTCGGCTTTACTTGGTGCACTCTTACTCACTGTCGCCGATATGTTTGCCCGTATAGCAGTGGCACCTGCGGAGCTGCCTGTCGGGATTGTGACTGCGCTGGTGGGTGCACCTTTCTTCCTTTATCTTCTGTTTCAACAAAAAGGCAAAGTATTTTGAGTACAACGGCAGCGATCCAAGCCAGTAATATATCGGTTAAATTTGGCCATCGAACCATTTTGGATAAGATTGATATTGAGATTTTTTCAGGTCAAGTCACAGCGTTACTTGGCCCCAATGGTGCTGGAAAAAGTACCTTGCTGAAAATACTCAGCGGTGAAATCTCATCAACAGGCAAAATGGCTTACTTCGGTGTTCCGCAAGCACTGTGGCAACCGAATGAGTTAGCAAAGCACTTGGCTATTCTTCCGCAGCAAAGTACGTTGAGCTTTCCTTTTATCGCTCAAGAAGTGGTGGAATTAGGCGCACTGCCATTAAATTTAAGCCACCAACAAGTCAGTGAAGTGGCGCTACACTACATGCAACAAACCGATATCAGCGATAGAGCGAACAATCTCTACCCGGCTTTATCGGGTGGTGAAAAACAACGTTTACATCTGGCGCGGGTATTAACTCAACTTCACCACTCCGGTGACAAAAAAATCCTGATGCTGGATGAACCAACGTCAGCGTTAGATCTGGCTCACCAGCACAATACACTGCGCATTGCACGTTCATTAGCACGCCAAGAGCAGTGCGCTGTTGTCGTCGTGCTGCACGATCTCAACCTTGCGGCTCAATATGCAGATCGTATGGTGATGCTGCACAATGGCAAACTGGTTTGCGATGCCCCACCTTGGGAAGCGCTCAATGCAGAAAGAATTGAGCAGGTGTATGGCTACTCGTCACTTGTCGCCGCGCATCCAACCATGGATTTCCCAATGGTCTACCCCATCTAATATTGTCCTTAATAATTGTCCGTATTTGTGGGCGCGTCCCTTCGCTATAATGCGCCCCAATTCTTCATATCGTTTTTTAAAAGGTACCCCATGAGTCAGTACGTCGTCTGTGCACTCTATAAGTTTGTTGAACTCAATCACTACCAAGAGCTGCAAGCACCGCTTCTTGAACTAATGGAGGAAAACCAAATTCGTGGCACGCTATTATTAGCCAGTGAAGGAATTAACGGCACTGTGGCATCAACACGCAAAGGGATAGATGTGCTACTGGCTTGGCTTGATGCTGAACCGAACTTGAAAGGCACGGTTTACAAAGAATCACAAGCCTCAGAGCAGCCATTTAACCGTACCAAAGTGAAGCTAAAAAAAGAGATTGTCACTATGGGCGTTGAAGGCATTGACCCTCGTCACGTTGTGGGCACTTACGTGAAACCAGAAAACTGGAATGCGCTAATTTCAGACCCTGATGTGCTGGTTGTCGATACCCGTAATGATTATGAAATCCAAATCGGCACCTTCAAAAATGCGCTTAACCCACACACTGAAACCTTTCGTGAGTTTCCTGATTATGTGAAGAAGAACCTCGCACCAGAGAAACACAAAAAAGTCGCGATGTTTTGTACTGGCGGGATTCGCTGTGAAAAATCCACGGCTTATTTAAAAGGGCAAGGGTTCGATGAGGTGTACCATCTCGAAGGTGGCATTTTGAAATACTTAGAAGAAGTGCCGCAAGAAGAGAGCTTATGGCAAGGTGACTGCTATGTGTTTGATGGCAGAGTGGCTGTAGGGCACGCTTTAAAAGAGAGTCACTACGATGTATGTAACGCTTGCCGTTTGCCGATTACCGATGAAGACAAACAGAGCGAAGTCTACGAGCAAGGCGTCAGTTGCCCATCCTGCTTCGGTACTCACTCTGCGGAACAACTGGCCCGTTTCCGTGAGCGAGAAAAACAAGTTCAGCTCGCAAAACAGCGTGGAGAAGCACACATTGGCGGTGATACCGCATCACTGATCGAGCAAAAGCGTGCGCAAAAATTAGCACGCAAAGCTGAGCAGCGCGGCTCGAAGCGCTAATATTTACCCCAATGCTTACTTCAAAGGATTCAAATCCTATTGGAATAGAAAAAGGCCGCAGCGTTAAAACTGCGGCCTTTTTTTAAAAAAAATCACTGAATACCGTATTTCGCTAAAATGGCATCAAATGTTCCGTCAGCTTTAATCGTGGCTAACCCTTTGTTATACGCATCAATATATTTCTGCGCATTAGGGTTTGCTTTACCTGAGGTAACATGTAAAGGATTTTTAGACAAAGATGCAGTGGTAAACTGAAAATCACTGCTATTTAAGCCCGCCTCTTTCATGGTCGATAACGCAACCAACTTATCTTCAAGGGTAAGATCGATTCGTTTGGCTTGCAGTTTCTTCAAGTTAGTCGTGAGATCATTAGCGTCTGGTTTGTTGAAATTAGTGGCGGATAAAAAGTCATCCCCATAACCATAGCCCCTAACGATGCCAACTTGTTTGCCACTCAAACTATTTAAACCTGAAAATTCGAAAGCATCGCCTGCTCTTTTAATAAAGCTCAGTTCATTCTCTAAATATGAATCACTGTAAAGTAAATAAGCCGTTCTCTCCTGCGTATACCAAGTTGCGGGCAACAGATCAATTCTGCCTTTACTCACCTCATCTAATGCTCGTGACCAAGGCATGATTTGAAAATTGACGTCATAGCCCTGTGTTTTCATAGCCGCAACAGCGATTTCTACCGATAGCCCCGGCATGCTTTTATCCGGTGAAATAAACGGTGGCCATGGATCTTGCGCAGCCGTAATAGTAGCAGCAAAGCTACTCGGTAAGGCCATCATCATACTGAAAATAAAGATCAACAGACGCTTCATACTTTCTTCTCCTTGAAGGTGGAACTTATGTTTTGAACTTACGCATATGAGTTTTAATGTTTGAGCTCAGTTGAAGAACTTCTTTCGTTCTCTGAGCATTATCTTGACCACTACTCGACAGCTCATTAGTGGCCTCTGATGCTTCAACAATCGCCTGACTAACTTCATCAATGGCTTGTTTTTGCTCTTCTGTAGCATGCGAAATCTCGCCATTTCTTTCAGAAATTTCAGAGATAGTATTTTTCACCTGCTCAACAGAATGTTGTGACTCTGATACTCGCTTAGCGGTGCTTTCTAACAAATTAGAGATGCGAATAATTTCTTGCTCAACCGATTCTGTTGCACTGCTAAGTGAGCGAATATTGGTTTGGATCTGTTCGGTGGATTGGCTAGTTTTGGTCGAAAGGTTGCGCACTTCGTCAGCCACTACTGCAAAACCACGACCATGCTCACCTGCGCGTGCCGCTTCAATAGCAGCGTTCAGTGCCAGCAAGTTGGTTTGCTCGGAAATGTCATTAATCACCCCGACCACCGTGGATATTTTTCGCCCTTCATCAAGCAGCTTATGCATCTCCGCGTTGACCGAACCCATTTCGGAACGCATGTTTACAATCTCGGCAGCAGAGCGTTCTATTGAGTGGTAAACATTATCGACCAATTGAGAAGCCTCACTTGCTTGCCTTGCGGCGTCATTAGCAGTTTCGGCCACTGTAGCTACCGACTGACTCATCTGTGTGGAAGCGGCAGCGACGGTCGATAAACTGTGTTTTTGTTGATCAATTTGCTGTGCATTTCTCATGGCAACCTGACCACTCATCTCTGCGGTGTCTTTTAACTGCACAGAAGCATTCGTTACTTGTACAACTATCTCCCTTAGCGACTCCGTAAAATGATTAATACTGCGGATGATCTGCGAAAACTCTCTATATTTGGGTTCTGGAATGATACGACTTAAATCTCCTTCACCGGTTGCAAGATCGGCCACTCGCTCTGTTAAATCGTTGAGCGGGCGAAGGACGGTTTTCGTTAACGCCAAAATTAGGAATACAATCATTACGCTATCTAAAATCAGCAACTCAATCAGGCTATATTGCAGACTTTGTAACAAGGTTTTTTCTAGCCTATCTGTGTTATAGAAAAGCTCTACCTGACCAACTTCATTTTCCTTTTCATACTCAACAAAGGTGAGCTTTTGCACCGAAGAGAGCATGGATTCGTATTGTTTCCCCTCATTGGGCTCCATCTCTTTCACATCTTGAGAGTCGGGTGATGTACTCAGGAAAAGAAGCGGTGTACCACCCGCATCTTTCACTCTAACCGCTTGTATGTCTGGGTTATTTAACTCTGCTGAAATAGTGAGTTTGGCGGCATGTAAATCAAAATCCCAAATTGCTTTAGGTAGGCTGTAGCTCAAACGCTCTTTTGCATTCAAGATTGATGTATCTAGGCTATGCTGTAGCTCCGCTTTCTTTGACTGGTAATCAATGTAACTAGAAATGCCCAACACAATGGACACTGCCAGAACAACTTGGGTAACAAAGATCACTTTGACACTTTTCCACATACTTCATTTCGCCTTAATCAATGGTATGAGTTAAGCACTGTGCGTTGGCTTCATCGCACCGCATGATAACCATCTGACTCTTGTGTTTAATGAATAGGACAATGCAGACCAGAAGAGAGGTCAATATCATCTCTGCTATTGTCTGAACTCATACCGATCATGTTGATCTCACTTATCTTTTACTTAAGGATAGACCAAGAAAGAAAAAGGCTATTATTTTTTAAGCCGAAAGTTTACTTTCGGCTTAATTTAGAATTGAGTAGCGAATGAAGAAGCGCTAACGGGCTGGATAGAAGAGTATTTGGCCGTGGTCAACGCATTTAATAGTGATACTCCTGTCGCCTCTTGTTCAGTAAACACTCTTGCAGTCATCACAGCTTTTCCGCCGTTGATGAACACTTCTAATGAAGAATTATCCGCGAGAATCTGCAGCTCAACCTGTTCACACTCTAAGGCCAATTCACGAATCACATCACCTTGACGTATCAAAGTATGGGAACGATCAAAGCGTAATACTTTTTGCTGGGCATCTAAACTCAATTCAACGTATTGCTCATCTTTTTCAAACAAACGTAAGCTTGCCCCCCAAGGCAAAGTGATGCACATTTCAAAACTTTTGGTGTTGAGAATGGTGCATTTATCGCTCAACTCCAAACTTAACGGGTGGTGGCATAACTGCTCTAGCTCCCTTATAGGCCTTTGAATAATTTGACCATTCTCAAGACTCAACTCTCGCAGTGCCGTAAGTTGATGCAGCCAGCCGTTGTCACAACTAGGATGATTAATTTCGTCAGGCAGCCCCATCCATGCACACAAGACGCGCCGCCCGTCTGCCGTTTGCATTGTTTGAGGGGCATAAAAATCAAAGCCGTGATCCAGTGGTTGCAGATGACAAAAGTGAGGATGATCATTTTCATCCCATAAGACTTTTGCAATACGATTTTGATGGACAACTGTGTGGTTCACGTTATCTGAAATAATCCCTTGAGGGCCAAAAACAAAATAACTTTGGCCCGCAATTTCAAACATATCAGGGCATTCCCACATGTAACCTAGCGGTGCGATTTCTTCACCAAATAGACCATCGAAATGCCACTCTTTAAGATCATGTGAATGGTAAATCGCCAGCCGACCTTGCAACTGCGTTGTTTGCGCGCCAAGCAACATGAGCCATTTGCCTCGGTGGCGCACTATTTTAGGGTCGCGAATGTGTTCCGTGACACCCGTTGGCAAATTACGGATCACTGGGCCACGTTTTTCAAAACGGAGACCATCTTGCGACACAGCTAAACATTGCGTTGTTTGACGCAATCGCTGGTCACCTAACCGAACATTGCCAGTATAGAAGAGCATCAACTCATCGTTGTGACTTAAAGCATGACCAGAAAAAACCCCATGGCTGTCGTACCAATCTGATGGAGTCAGTGCAATACCTTGCCATTGCCAGTGAATAAGATCAGTACTCGTCAGTTGTACCCAATATTTATCCTTGTGCTCACACCCATAAGGATACCACTGATAAAAAAGATGATATTTTCCTTGGTGATAAATGAAACCGTTTGGATCATTGAGCAGCCCTTGCGGCGGAGAAATATGCCAAGTAGGACGAAATGGACAATCGTTTGGCGAGGAATAGGCGTACGCATTAAGCCGCAACTGAGAATCAATCATTCGGCCTAAACTGTTGATCAGTTCATCGGCATATTCATTGATGCTATCTTGTTGAATCAAAAATGAAAGCTGCCATTCACCGAGCACTTCTCGCAAGCGCATATGACTCGGCAAAACATTGACTAAAGCTGGATCTCGCAGCGCAATAACGATTTCGCCTCTTGGTGCGAGTACTCGCTGAATATTGGCCGGGCCGCCAACTAATCTCACCATATCTTCAAATGACATTTTTTCTACTGGCACTGTTTCTAATGACATGACTTACACTCAATTTTTGGGAACGATTGCAAAATATAAAAAAATAAGCCTGCTTGCAAGCATTGGTGAAATATTGCCCTCAATTATGCGGGCTTCCCCTCAGCAAGCACCTTCAGCCTTAGCCGGTTTCACGTTCGATATTTTGGAATGTTAACACGACTTTACTCATCTCCTGCCCACGACCAGCAATACGTTCAAGCAACATCTTGGCTGCATTTTCACCTGCTTTATCAAAGGCATAGTTGAATGTTGATAAGCTTGGGTTACTGACAAATGCGAGCTCATCATTGCCAACTCCTAATACTTTTATTTGCGATCCAACCTGAACTCCAGACTCTTGCAGTGCTTTCACCGCTCCAACCGCAATTCTATCGGTTGCGCAAAAAAGACCATCTAATTGTGGGTATTGCGTGATTAATGTTTTAGCTTGTAAGTAACCAGATTCAATCGAAAAATCACCACGCACATGAAACAACAGGGTTAAATTGTTGATACCCAGTGCTTGCTCTAACCCTTGAGAACGCAAGCAATCCACCGCTACATCATCGCTCTGAACACCAATAAAACCAATGTGTTGACAACCTTTTGCTATCAACCGTTTACCCGCTTCGAATCCAACGCGAAGATCATCATGAACAATACTTGGGATATCGTGCAGTGAGCCATCTTGCCCAACCAATACCACCGGGACATTAGATTGTTGGATTGCTTTCACTAATGGCATATCAAGGTGTGTGGCGTAAAGTACAATGCCTTCGACCCTCTTTTGATTAAATATTTGAATATATTCCAATTCTTTAGCGTGATCTTGATGAGTATTGGCAAGCAACACGTGTTTGCCCGCTTGTTCAAATATGGCACTTAAACCATCAACGCCTTGTGCTGTCGCATGCGAAGAGACTCGCGGAACGATGACTCCAATTAAATTGGTTTTTTGTGATTTGAGATCTTTAGCGACTTGGTTGACCATATAGCCGCATTCGGAAATTGCCTTTAACACTTTGATTTTTGTAGACTCTTTAACACCATACTCATCATTTACAACGCGTGAAACCGTCGATTTAGAAACTCCGGCCAGCTTAGCGACATCGTGCAAACTCGACATACATAACCTTACTCATTCTGTTTTGGGATTGTTTGCAAAACTCAGCGCGGCAAACGATCGAATAGTGTGATTCTAACGCTGTTTGTAGAATTATCGATCTCTCTTTTACTGATCTAATTCACAGAATCAATGGTTGGCTTTTGACTACTTTGAATTATTCATCAAAAATCCATTCTGCAAACGTTCCCAAAAATACTTATTTTAATTTTATCCACCATGCTTATCTTAAAGAGATCAAGTCATCTGGATACCAAACAACAACCGGGGTGGGTTATGAACTATCCAGTCATAGCAAAACAATTATTAGAGCAATTAGGTGGCAGAGAAAATATCCAAGCCCTTGCTCACTGTGCAACACGTTTAAGATTAGCGCTAAAAGATGACGCATTGGTTGATGAACAAGCCATTGATTCACTTGAAGGTGTCAAAGGACAATTCAAAGTCGCTGGCCAATATCAAATTATTTTTGGCTCCGGTATCGTTAACCAAGTTTATGCGGAAATGGCCAAGCTGACCGGCCTTGCTGAAATGTCAACCAATGATGTTGCAAGCGCGGGAGCACAAAAGCAGAACCTAGTGCAGCGCGCCGTTAAAGGGTTGTCGGACATTTTTGTCCCTATTATCCCGGCCATCGTTGCTGGCGGTTTATTGATGGGGTTGTTCAATGTACTGACAGCCACTGGGCTTTTTATCGAAGGGCAGTCACTGATTGATGCCAACCCGGGCTTGGCTGATCTTGCCAGCATGATCAACACCTTCGCTAACGCCCCTTTTGTTTATCTTCCTGTTTTGTTGGCATTTTCTGCTTCTAAAAAATTCGGCGGCAACCCATTCCTTGGCGCTGCATTAGGTATGCTGATGGTTCACCCAGACCTGCTTAATGGTTGGGGATTTGGCGGCGCGTCTGTCGCAGGCACCATCCCTACTTGGAATATTTTTGGCTTTGAGATCCAGAAAGTCGGCTATCAAGGCTCTGTCTTACCCGTTTTAGTCTCCGCCTTTATTCTTGCAAAAATCGAAAATGGCCTGCGCAAAATTATCCCTTCTGTACTGGATAATTTACTGACGCCTATGCTCTCGATTTTCATTGCAGGCTTTTTAACCTTCACACTGGTAGGCCCGATTACCCGCGATATCGGCTTTCTATTGGGTGATGGGCTGAACTGGCTATACGATTCTGCTGGCTTCATTGGTGGTGCACTGTTTGGCTTTATCTACGCACCGTTTGTGATTACTGGCATGCACCACAGCTTTATTGCTATCGAAACACAACTATTGGCTGACATCGTCATTACTGGCGGTACGTTTATTTTTCCTATTGCGGCCATGTCAAACGTCGCACAAGGTGCAGCAGCTTTAGCGGTTGGTATGAACACCAAAGATATCAAATTAAAAGGCATTGCGATTCCATCAGGTGTGACCGCCCTTCTGGGCATTACCGAACCCGCAATGTTCGGTGTAAACCTGAAACTTCGCTACCCATTTATTGCTGCGATCATCGGTTCAGCTTGTGCCAGTGCATTCATCACCTTGTTTAATGTCAAAGCACAAGCGTTAGGCGCGGCTGGGCTTCCAGGAGTGATTTCCATTAACCCAGAGAAAATCAGCTACTACATGATTGGTATGCTGATTTCTTTTGTCATTGCCTTTACCTTAACACTTGTTTTGGGTGCCAAAGAGCGCGCAAAGCTTGATAAACAAGCAACAGCGTAACCCCCAAGGCTGTTATGCTCCTAAGCCCGCTCGATGTGAGTGGGCTTATTTCTTCAGCGAATAACACGGATATTGGAAGAAAAAATGAATCGAGTTTGGGTGACAGGCGACGCGGTCGTCGACTTAATTCCTGATGGTGAAGCACACTATCTAAAATGTCCGGGCGGTGCTCCGGCGAATGTGGCTGTTGCCATCGCAAAATTGGGGGGTAATAGCGCCTTTTTTGGCCGTGTGGGTAATGACCCTATGGGGCGCTTTATGCAATCCACATTAACCGAAGAGAAAGTGGACACCCGATATTTGCAGTTGGATGGTCAACAAAGAACATCAACCGTCGTGGTCGATTTAGACTCGCACGGCGAACGCAGTTTTACCTTTATGGTGAAACCGAGCGCGGATCAATTCATCCAATGTTCAGATATTCCCACCTTTTTAGCGGGCGAATGGCTGCATTGTTGCTCCATTGCACTGGCCAGTGAACCGAGTCGCAGCACTACCATTGAAGCGATTAAACGCATCAAAGCCAACGGGGGATTTGTCAGTTTTGATCCCAATCTACGAGAAGAGGTCTGGCCTAACCCCGAAGAGATGATCCCAGTGGTGATGAGCGTGGTGGCAATGGCGGATGTGGTTAAGTTTTCCGATGACGAACTGCTCTTGCTCACGCAGCGCCCTAGCCTTGAGCAGGGATTAATCTCAGTGAAAGAATTGAACATTCCGCTGATTGTCATTACTCAAGGTGCAAAAGGAGCGCTGGTAATCACAGCAGAGATGCAAACAATGATTACGGGAAAAGCCGTAAAACCTATCGATACAACAGGTGCCGGAGATGCTTTTGTCGGTGGATTGCTGTGCCAGTTGTCATTACATAAAGAGTGGTTTACTAAGGGTAATATCATAAACGCAGTGCAATGGGCTAATGGCTGCGGAGCATTAGCCACCACCCAAAAAGGGGCAATGACAGCGCTACCAGATAAACACATGCTTGATCAATGGATTGGCTAAAATGATAATGCTGCCGTAAGCCACAATGGATAGAAAAACAAAATAGCTAGAGACAATTTTGTGATGTAAATCAATGTAAACTGATGGTTTTCTAAATCTATTTGCTACACTTATGGCATCAACACGCAAACAACCACCAGACTTAATGCAAAGATTAGTAAAACATGAACGATCTAAACGATGGGTAGTTAGCTTTTTATATTGCTTGCTGCCTATTATTATTGCTAGTCCAATTATCGCTTGGCAAACACAAACTGATTTGAACAATTATATTAAAGATAAACTCAAAGTAGGTGAAATTCAGTTTAATCGGGTCATTCGAAATGCTGAAGTCGCTAACGAACGTGCGTCATATTACCTACAGATGGAATGCAAAGAGGTATTTCCATATTTACGAGAGCTTGTTGCCACCACTCCCGATATACGCACATTAAACTTGGCACAAGATTCAAACGTTTATTGTAATTCATTACACGGCGAAACTTTTTACCGCACTCAGCATTATACGGCACATGAACTCTATTTATCTGATGGTAATCGGCTAACCCCATTAATGCCCGTGCTCACTTTTCATCGCCAATACTCCAAAGGTTCAGTAATAACGGGGGTCAATGGCTACTATCTAACCAACACTATTACTCTGTTAAAAGATTATGGAATTCTCTATTTTGGAGTTGGTGAACATAAATTAAATAGTGAAGGGAGGGTATCGGATCAGCAGGTTCAAACAACACTGAGCCTCATATCCTCTCAATACCCTTATACCTTTTCAGCTAAGCTGACATTGGACGACTATTGGCTTTATTTTAAAAACACCAAACAAACCAGCACGATGTTAGTTATTCTTATGAGTATTGGTTTAGGCGGCTTTGCTTATTGGAAACTCGGCCAAGCTTCGTCAATGCAAGGAGAAGTGAAACGCGCTATTCAATCCAACGAGTTCATTCCGTATGTACAACCGATTGTTGATGGTAGTGGTCAGCTCTGCCATATCGAAGTGCTTGCCCGCTGGCAACATCCTGTTCATGGATTAGTGAGGCCCGATCTTTTTATTCCCTTAGCGGAGGAATCTGGGCTAATCATTCCTATTACGACTCAGTTAATGTCCCAAGTAGAGCATGAACTTTCATTACACCAGTCACAATTTCCAGAGCATTTCAGTATTGGATTTAATATTTCAGCCAAGCACTGCGTAGCTTCCAATTTGTTTGATGATTGCAAACACTTTATTGAAACCTTCGACAATCGTAAGCATATTTTAACGTTAGAGCTCACTGAGAGAGAGTTGGTTATTGATAGTGATGAAGCAAAAAAGCTCTTCCAGTCATTGGATAAAATAGGTGTGTTGCTAGCAATTGATGATTTTGGTACGGGTCACTCTAGTTTGAACTATTTGCAAGAGTTCAAATTTGACATTTTAAAAATCGACAGAAGCTTTATTACCATGATCGGTAGTGATGCGATCTCTAGCCACATTGTTGAAAACTTAGTCGATTTGGCTAAGCGACTTGGGTTAAAAACCATCGCCGAAGGTGTGGAAACCCAAGATCAAATTGATTTTTTGAACGAAAGAGAAATTGACTATTTACAAGGCTATTTCTTTTATAAACCTATGCCGCTCAGTGAGTTTATCACTCTGCTTAAAACCACCTAGATCAATCTCTGGCATTCCAATGCGGTGATAACTAGAACTTCAGTGGTTATTTCTTATGACGAGAAGCCAACTGAGCACGGTAGCGAGCTAAATGAAAACGTTTTCGAACTGGCTGATGAGCAGACAGTTGTTTTAATACTTGATTGAGTTGTTTATTGTGATGCTGGCTATGATTCGCCACTGATTGTTCATCATCTTCAATGAAGAAAGACGCAACACTGGCCGTCAATAAACCAAAAAGTGTTATGCCCGTAAGCATTAAAAAGACCGCAACACCACGACCAAACGGTGTAACCGGGTACATATCACCATATCCTACTGTAGTAATCGTAGTCATTGCCCACCAAATCGCATCAGAAAAATCATTGATTGGGCTATCCGTTCCTTTTTCGACCAAATAGACAAAAGCCGCGGAAAGAAGCACTGTCGATAAGCTGGTTAGCCCAATAAAACTGAGCGTTTTTTGTCTCAGTACCGCCTTTGTTTGACGCCATGCTCTTGGCAAGATCAGTAAAATGCGTAAAAAACGGAGCGGACGTAGGAATGGCATGGCCACAATCAACACGTCAGGCCAGTTTTTTACCATGTAACGCACTGGATGTGGGCTGAGTAAGACCTTAACCAGTAACTCCGTTGCAAACAATGCCCAAATAATCCAAAGCAGATGCTCCAGAAAATCAAGCTCTTCGGGCTGTAAAGGTGCAATATCTGGTAGTAAAGCGACGATCACATACACTACCGATAGCAGCAGCATCGGAATTTCAGTTTTATGTTCGATCGCAGACAGTAGCTGTAAACGTGTTTTTAATTTCATGATTCAAATACCTTTTTCCGTTTACCTTAACGCCAAAAGTACTAAGTGAACAGTACAACCATCCCTTTCGTTACCCAATTAGCACCCAATTCAAAATGGAAATCACTATAAACTAGGTGGTTGAGATGTAAAGAATTGTGACCTTAACAGAGCTTAAAATAACCGTCTTGAGCGTTATTCTAAGCTCTTCACACCCAATATCTCACTCACAAAAATCTCAAAAACACCATAGGAGTCAAGTTTCAATTGTGATACGATGCACAACTTTATGGATATCTCTCTATTTTCATATGGACGTGACCCGATACCCAAGCCACTTAGGATGCTGTCGATGACCAGTAAGTGAGGCCGAAAAAACATCAATAAAATGATGGAATTGGCGTCAATGAACGTGATCAATACAGCAATGCTGCAAGTGGGACAGGTATAACTCCGTTGTTTTACTCCGAGGTCACTTATTACCATGTCTTTTTTAAAAGATTTAGCCATTCGCAAAAAAATTGCGCTTGCCTTTACTATTATCGCGTTAGTCAACATCGCCTTCGGTTATTACCTATATCGTTCATTGAACGAAATACAAGATGACCTACTCAATCTAACGGATGACACACTTCCATCAATGATGATGGTCAATAACGTCAAATACAATATGGCTTCTGTGCGACGTGCTCAAATCAGTTTGCTTTCCGCAACCGATCAAGCCGAAATTACGGAAGATATTCGTTGGATGCAAGAACGGTATGAGGAAATTGATAGTGCACTAGCCACCTATGAGCGTGCGGTTTGGACCGATCACGAGCGTTCGATTTTTATGCCAGTTAAAAACCTCTGGCGTGACTACTTGGCTGCGCTTGGCTCTTTTAATGACGATATCCTCAATCAAAATATCGTAAAAGCTCAGGGGGATATTTCAGCTTCTTTGGTCACGTTTGAACGCCTAGAGAGTGCGGTTGATGATCTTCTCAATTTAAACCAAACCTTTGTTGTCAAAAACCGCTCTGAACTGATGACGCTTATTCAAGCTATCACCTCATTTTCCACAGGCAGCATTGTTGCGCTGATGGCATTTATGGTGTTCATTACACTATTGCTTTCTCGCTTAATCTGCCAGCCACTACAGTTGGTTGTACAGCAAGCGAACGCCATTGCTGGAGGTAATTTAAGCCATCGATTAGCACGTCAGCATATTGGACAAGATGAGCTAGGTGAATTGGCCGATGCGTGTTCAAGTATGCAAGAGAATTTACGCTCAATGGTGGAAGAGATCATCGCCGGAGCGACTCAACTATCTCATGCTGTCGATGAAGTTAGCGCCGTCTCTGAACAGACATCACAGGGCATGCAAGAGCAACAGGTCGAGGTGATGCACATTGCTACGGCCATGACGCAAATGAAATCAACGGTTGCAGAAGTGGCACGAAGCACAGAAGTCGCTTCTGACGCCGCTCGTGAAAGTAACCAACAATCCATCCTTGGATCAAAACAGATGGATTCCGTCGCCAATGCTATCTCTCTTGTGACTCAAGAAATTGATCAAGCAGAACAACGCGTATTAGAACTTGAGCAGCAAGCACAGCAAATTAACGTTGTCGTTGACGTGATAAGCAACATCGCCGACCAAACCAATTTGCTTGCACTTAACGCAGCAATTGAAGCGGCGCGTGCTGGTGAACAAGGGCGTGGTTTTGCGGTTGTGGCTGATGAAGTCCGTGCTTTAGCTGGCAAAACTCAGCAATCGACGGGCGACATCGTCAATATTATCCAAAGCCTACAAACATGTGCACTGCGTGCTCGTGAAGCGACGTCACAAAGCAGTGTACTTATGGGACAATGTGTGGAGCAAAGTGGCCAAACTCAAATCGCGATTGACCACATTAGTAATCAAAGCGCGCATATTGCTGATATGACCATTCAAATCGCCAGTGCGTGCGGAGAGCAAGATTCGGTTAGCGAAGAGCTCAGCCGCAATATCGAACGCATTAGTGAATCAGCCAAGCAAGTTGCACAAGGTTCTTCCAGCGCCGCTCAAGCGTGTGCAGAGCTGAGTCAGTTGGCAGCAATGCTACAAAATACGGTACGTCGCTTCCAAGTCTAGCCTCATATCGTGGGTTTAAAAATAACGGCCTCTTTTGAGGCCGTTATAGTATCCATTCTCTTGCTATTTATAGCTTAAATCTGTCGCTTTACCTTTAAAGATTCGGTAAACCACAAAGGTGTACAGCAAGATCATCGGCATCACAATCACGACACCAATGCCCACTACCAATAAGCTAGCCGTAGAGGCGGCTGATTCTTGAGCCGTCATTATCCCGGGGACGACATCAGGGAAAAAGCTATAGGCTAATCCAAGAAAGCTTAATGCAAAAATTAGCATCACGCCAAAAAATGGCCATTGAACGCCCATATCATTCACTACAGGCACTCTTTTTAAATAGCGGTCAACCATAAAAATCGTGACTAACACCACCAGCGGAACAGGAGCTAATAACAGCATTTCAGGGAAGCTAAACCAACGTTCCGCGACCAGTGGATTAAATAGCGGGTTAACAATACTGACTGAGAAAATACCCAGCGCGGCCAACCAACCCGCGCGGCGTGACCAGCGCGCCGCTCGAATTTGTAACGCGCCTTCGGTCTTTAACACCAGCCAAGCACCACCGATATAAACATAAGCGGCCGTCACGCACAGCGAACTGAGTAGTGCAAAGCCATAAGCCTGCATCGACTCCTCAAAGCTCATCACATACCGTCCAATCATGTAACCTTGGGTTAATGCGGCAAGTAAAGAACCGGTTTTAAAACACAAGTCCCAGTGGTCTTTATGATCCGCTTTCGCTTTTGCACGGAAATCAAACGCTACACCACGCATAATCAATGCGATCAGCATCAGTGCGGTGGGCAAATACAGCTCTGTCAAAATCAAGCTATGTGCACTTGGAAACGCAATCAATAAAATACCAACGCCTAGCACTAGCCATGTTTCATTGGCATCCCAGAAAGGACCAATTGAGGCGATCATTCTATCGCGCTGTTGCTCATTATTTTGGGGTAATAAAATACCGACACCTAAATCATAACCATCAAGTACCGCATACATGAAAACACTAAAACCAAGCAGTAAAAGATAAATTTCCGGTAGATAAGAGATCATAATGGTGCCTTTTGCTCGTCAATCGGTTGAATCGTTATGCCTGTGGAGAACTGCCTTGCTAAATAAAACAGTGTATGGATATAAGCAACTAGCAATACGGCATAAATGGTTAAATACATCACTAATGACAGCACAACAGAACCACTTCCAATCGCAGTGACCGCATCAGAAGTACGCAATACACCACTAACAAGCCATGGTTGACGGCCAATTTCAGTAACATACCACCCTGCTAATGTGGCTACCCATCCTGAAAACGTCATCGCGACAACGGTATAAAGATAGAACTTGGGTAAGGTTTTTTTACGAACTAAACACCATGCACCAAACCAGCTTACTAGCAGCATCAGCACGCCAATTCCGACCATAATTCGAAAGCCAAAGAACAGTGGCTTAACTGGGGGATGGTCCGGTGCAAATTGATTTAAACCCACAATTTCACCGTCGAGGTCATGTGTGAGTATCAAGCTGGCTAATTTAGGAATACCGAGTTCAAAGTGATTGCTACGCGTGACTTCATCAGGCCAAGCGAACAAGAGTAACGGTGCTCCTTGCTCCGTATCCCACACCCCTTCCATCGCGGCAATTTTAGCGGGTTGGTGTTTTAACGTATTTAAACCGTGTAAATCGCCAACAAAAATTTGTATTGGTATAGCAATGGCCGCGAGAATAATGCCGACTCTAAGGCCCACTTTCGCTGCTTCCAGTTGCGCATTACGCAAAAATTGGTAAGCAGAGATCCCTGCAATGACAAAACTTGCGGTGAGTAAAGAAGCCAGCAACATATGTACAAGCCGATACGGCATAGAAGGATTAAAAATAACCTCCTTCCAACTGGTGACATGAACAATGCCTTCAATCACTTCATAACCAGCAGGTGTATGCATCCAACTATTTAAAACTAAAATCCAAAAAGCAGAGAGTGATGTGCCTATCGCCACCAGCACGGTTGCTAAGGTATGCACCCATTCAGGTACTCTTCCACGCCCAAAAAGCATCACGCCAAGGAAGGTCGCCTCCATAAAGAAAGCCGTCATCACTTCGTAGCCTAACAATGGCCCAGCGACGTTACCGACTCTCTCCATAAATCCTGGCCAGTTAGTCCCAAATTGAAAACTCATCGTGATACCAGAAACAACACCGAGCGCAAAAGTCAGAGCAAATATCTTGACCCAGAAATAATATAAGTCCAACCACAACTGAGCTTGCGTTCGTACAAAACGCCACTTAAAAAACACCATCACCCATGCAAGCGCAATCGTAATGGTTGGAAATAAAATATGAAAACTGATATTGGCGGCAAACTGGATCCGCGACAACATGAGGGTCTCTAACATCACTCTTTCCTCAATCAAAAAATACTAGGCAATCAAATAACAACAATTTACTTAATTGTTAATTACGTTGATCGACCTAATTAAGTTCACTGCCTGAGGATTTTCTTACTTAAATTAACTAAGCCTTCTCATCGATTAATGAAAATGAAAATCCACAGCAGTGCAGCCAATGAGTTGTACCAATCATCAGCTGTAAGACCGAGGAAAAAGATGTATCAAATTACGGAAGAATTATGACAAAAAATAACCGTGCCCCATAACAAGCGTTAGGTTTGAGTAAGCAGTAAGCCTTGCTTCGGTTTGCAACGCAAAAAGGGTCGCATTTGATGCAACCCTTTACTCCTCAACAAACGGTTAAAACTGAGCCGTTAGCTTGATATAGACTTCATCTTTGCCTAATTTACTGTCTAATCCATGAGCGTAACCAATCCGTACTGGTAACGTGCCGCCATAAAGTACGATGGTATCGATCTGCACTTCAGCACCAATCCCCGTCAAGGCTTGGTAGTTTTGGTTATCGTTCCAGCTTGATCCTGAGTCGACAAATACAGAACCTGAAATATCCCCCAAGCCAATTGGCCACAAATTCCAGTTTCGTTCAGCGCGATACAATAAGCGGCTTAGTTCAACACTTTGTGTCGCGTAAGCTTGCCCTACTTGAGCCGCAGAGCTGTAGCCACGCAACGCTATCTGCTGGCGGCCATAGAGCTGCGCGCTGTCACCTTCGTAGCTGCCCAGCTCAAACGGTTTGGCTTTTGAGTCCGCATAACCTGCCGCAAGATGAGTGGTAAGGTTGAAGCTCCCCGGGAGGTCCCAATGTGCTTGCCATTGCGCCTGCCATTTTTGTCCAGAGTAATCACCGCCAACATTGGACTCCCATACCAAATCAGCGTAATGACCCCACGCATAGCCGGGAACATTCAATAAGCCTTCACGGTTATCCCATTGCAGCGCAGCCCCTGCTAGCCACTCATCACTGGCTTGAGTATAGCGCGTACCTTGAGGCGCTTTGATCAGTGACTCTTTCTGCCAATAAGTTCCGATACCAAACATTAAGTTATCATCGAGGCCATGCCATAAATAATTACGTTGTAACGTTAAGTCATCTTGGCGGACAATGCGATCGTCTTTATTGGTCAATGGGTTTAACTTAAACTCATGCTCTCGGCTGAGCATCGCTTGCCAACGGTTGTCATATTGATACCCCAATTGGTACGCCGCCAACGCGTTTTTTGTATCCCAAGCCGCTTGTATCTCATATTGATGTCGCCCTAACACATCTGAACCACTGGTCGAGAAACCAAGTAATGATTGGTTATCATCCCCTTGCCAAACGGGAACCCAATAACGTGGCGTTAAAGTCGACAACGGTGAGTAGTCGGTAGTGTCACTTTTTTCGGCCTGAGATATCGGCGTCGAAGCAACGGATGTCACCTTGGCAAAGGAAGACAGCGGAGCCTCATTGAAAGCCGTCACCGCCGGAATGTGGCGCAAATGGTAACCATCATGCTCATAAGCTTGGTAGATAAGCCCTTGCGATTGATTCCATTGCGGAGAAAAAGCACCACCAATTTCATTGGTCAATTGCTCTAGCTGCAGACTGGTTAAGTCCATTCGGTAGATCTGATAACGCCCCGTGTAATCGGCGCTGAACAGCAGCTCTCCCTCTTGGGTAAAACTCAATTGATGCTCAGTTAATGATGTTTCAGTCACAGCCAACCAGCGCTGCTCTTTGGCGACAAAACGCATGATATTCCACGCGCTAGACGGCTGCTTCACGGAAGCATAAATGTCACCTGTCGGAGACAGCGCCATATCACCAATGACCCAACCATATGTGCCTTGCCATAGGCGGGTTTGTTGTCCATCCAGCGTCACCTGCCATAACTCAGGCAACCCTTGTTCATGACGGGTAGCGAAAACACTTTGCCCATCTCGGCTCCAACGTACTTGGGTAAAGCGCTGTTGCTCGGTTAAACGCTGCCACTGCCCATCAACGTAGCGATAAAGATCATTCAACACTCGTCCATCAAGATAACTATTCACTTGTGACGCGACGATACCTTGCTGGGGATGAACATCGAGGCTAGTTAAGCTTTTTGTAGTCAATAAACGCTGCCATTGATTTTGCTTACTATCCCACATCGCTAAATTTGCTCGATCAACCCCATCACGACGCCAAGCCAGTAATTGCTCTGATCCACCATTGGCTAATAGATATTCAAACGGCTGGCTATCGAGAGATTGAGCCTCCGAAGGCTGTTCCTTACTTTGCACAATTTGATCTGAAAACTGCGTGATTAGATCGGCACGGAACTCTTGCCAAAGCGCAAAAAAGTCTTTACCAAAAGCACGTTGAGCGCTTCGGTTTAAGAAAACGCCCGGAATTAGGTAGCCACTGTAATCGCTTAAAAAATGTTGGAGTGCGTCTTCGCCATACGTTTTGGCTAAATAATCAATAAAATACGCGCCGTAGAGGTAATTACTGCCAAGCGGTAAACGTTTATTCGCTACCACGATTTGGTTGAGATCAGCTAGTTGTCCGCTCGCCACTTCCATGCGCATTTGCATCGCAAAATGGCTATTGTGCAAACGTCCATAACCTTGTTCATTTTGGCTTTCCATGTAAACCGCTAACCCTTCTAACAGCATCGAGGGTGTCATTGCATGCGGGAAAAGCAGTGTGTGGCGGCCAAAAATACGTCGAGCTCCAGTGACCGCGCGCTCATTTAATTCCATATGAACAATGTGAGTGTATTCATGGCGGATGAGCATATGCAACCATTCATCATTGCCTTCCAATCCATTGACATCGCTGGGAGGATTTAAGATCAAGCGAATTTGAGCATAAGGCAGCGGCGTTGCCCAACCGTTGGAATAGTCGTAGTCATCCACCAGCGTTAGGTGCGTTTTTTCAGCTGGCATCTTTGAGAATTGACTGGCAAGGTCTTGATGCACTTTCTCGGCAATATCTAACGAACGCGCCGCGTACTGGGCCAATTCACTGCGAAAGTGCACGATAAAATGTTGCGATTGTTGAGTCTGCCATTGCTGACCAGCTTGATCCCAAGCGACTGACTCAGCCAATACTGTTGGTGTATGCATACCCAAACAAACCATCAAACCCATAATGGGTGAGAGTACAAATTTTGCTGACATCGTTACAACAACCCTTTTCAATAATTAAGTGTGGCGATTGTACGTGGAATGAGAAAAGGATTGGGTATCGAAATGTATGGCTTTGTCAGGATAAGGCCTGACTATCATTTGCTCTCCCATTCAGGGAGATGGCACTTGACATTGCTAAGCAATCTATTTTATATCACACTCTATTTGACTGATCGGAACGCTCGATTGACCAAAACAGACATAAGCGGTAATTGGTTGATTTACCTTCATTTTCACGTAGCCAGCTTTTACATCATCCTCTCGAAATCGAACCATATTGGACGTTGCTTCTGAACCATCGACATAAATCGCCGTGAAATCATCATTCATCCAAGCAACCACTTTGTCGTAACTCTGTTTGGTCTTAAACACGACCTCGGCGCAGCGAATAGGCGGATTGTCACGAACGCTGTACCCGCCAGAATGTTCAACCGCTTCAGAGCCATTGCTCACATCGTGTAACTGGCTGGAAATCACATCACACTGACTGTCAGCCGCATGGACATTAAATGCAATAAGCATAGGAATCACGTAATAGCTTGGCTTCATCTTCATCATAAACATTACTGACATCATAGGTATTTGTAAAAAATAATAGCTTTACCCTATTGAAAACCACCCAAAAATAACATCACTTAAAAGTAAACGTGGGTTAAATATCACTGAACACTGGAGTGATGCCGTTCTAAATAGAACATTTGTTATTTTTTTATGTGTATTAATTGGTTCTAGCTATGCGGTGCAAACCTAGAATCTAACAGGCTTATTATTGCATCACACCACATTGTTCAATTTACCTTAACCAATAGGTAAGAAAATCAAGATTGACCAAACATCTTCTTAAATCATATCTTTCATCTACACCTTGACGAGAATCAAAAAGCTTGCACTTTTATCGCAAGTCTCTTTTCGCCCTAGGTATCCACATATCATAAAAAAGACAATCAAAAGGTAGTCAGCATGAAACAACCACTCAAGGCGCTGGTGCTCGCAATCAGTTTGTCGTGCGGTGCCATCGGTGCTTACGCAAACTCGTTAGAACCGCTCGACAAAGAGTTCACTTTACAAGTTTTAGGATCGGGAGGGCCAATTTCAGATGATCTGCGCTCTTCTTCAGCGGAAGTGATTTGGTGGAAAGGCAAATCTAAAATCATGATTGATGCTGGCGGCGGTGCGTATCTGCGCTTTGGCCAATCCGGCTCTAAACTGGAAGATTTGGATTTTCTAGGCATTACCCATTTTCACACCGACCACGTTGCAGACTTGCCCGCGCTGCTCAAAGGCGGCTACTTCTTTAAGCGAGAAGACCCACTAGATATTGCAGGCCCGCAAGCGGGATCAGCCTTCCCTAGCCTATCAGGCTATATGGACGCACTCTTTAATAACAAAGATGGCGCTTATGCTTATTTGAACGGTTTGTATGATGGCAGCGATGGTTTGTTCCCAGTCACCATCACTGATGTTTCTTACCAAACCACGACACCAACTAAAGTGTATCAACAAGACGGTTTAACCATTTACGCACTCGGTATTCCTCATGGGGACGTGCCATGTTTGGCTTATCGTATTGAAAGTGATCAGGGCGTTATTGTCATTTCTGCCGATCAAAACGGCAGTAACCCAGCATTTCTCGATTTTGCTCAAGGCGCTGACATCTTAGTCATGCCGATGGCTGTTCATGAGTCAGCCGATGAAGTTTCCGCATTTATGCACGCTAAACCTTCAGTGATTGGCGAAATTGCAGCCAAAATCAATCCTAAACTGCTGGTGCTCAACCACTGGATGGGAGTCGGCCTTAAACATAAATCAGAGTCCACCAAGATCATCAAACAGTTTTATCACGGCGAAGTTATTGCCGCCCGTGATCTCTCAAGCTACCCAATGAGTTCCGTGAAGGAGATAACCCATGAATTGTAAAATTGTTTTGTCTATTGCGATGACTTCGGCCATTGCTCTTCATCCTGCAATGAGCGTTGCAGAAACGTCAACGGAAGCACCAGTGAGTGCGCAACCCACCTCTCAAAATGGTGGCAAATGCGCGGCTGGCAAATGTGGTACTGAAAAACGCTTTGAGAAACAGGATTTAAAAAGCGATCCGCAAGGACGTTTAGTACGCGCCAGAGATGGTAAATGCGGCTTAACCGCAGAGGGAATCTCACCTTCCGCTGAAACCATTACTCTAACCAACAGCAAAATCACTGGTGGTGTATGCGGGCAATAGATCGCACTTCAAAAGGCATCGGCTTGCGTAGCGAACACATCGATTTGCTATGCCAGTTGCCTGACCATCCCGACATCGATTTCCTTGAGCTTGCTCCGGAGAACTGGATGAACATGGGCGGCCTTAAACGCGAGCAGTTACAGCAGATAGCAAAGCACTATCCTCTGGTTGCACATGGGCTGAATTTGTCGATTGGCGATGGTCAGCCACTGAACAAAGCGTTTGTGAAAAAGGTAGCGGCATTTTTAGATGAATTTAACATCGACATTTACAGTGAGCATTTGAGCTTTTCGCGTGATGCCCAAGGGTACTTGTATGAACTGCTGCCTATCCCGCGCTATAAAGAGAGCATTGCTTACTTGGTCGATCGCATTCACTGCGTTCAAGATATTGTGCAACGCCCTTTGGTGCTGGAAAACATCTCCTACTACCACAGTTACGGCAAGGAGATCCCCGAAGGCGAATTTATTGCTGAGATAGTTGAGCGCAGCGGCTGCCAGCTGCTGATTGATATCAATAATGTGTATGTGAATAGCCGTAACCACAATTACTGCCCGTTTGACATGCTGGCCA
Organism: Vibrio sp. RM-69-4; assembly: GCF_024743775.1. Taxonomy (NCBI): domain Bacteria; kingdom Pseudomonadati; phylum Pseudomonadota; class Gammaproteobacteria; order Vibrionales; family Vibrionaceae; genus Vibrio; species Vibrio sp. RM-69-4. The sequence continues at coordinate 857,368 of NZ_JAMQXI010000076.1, read as the reverse complement.
CTTTACCGAGCGAAGCGATCTGCTATTACCACATCGCAGGTCACTTAAAAGAGCGCGAAGATTTCTTGCTCGATACTCATGGCAAACCAGTACAACAAGAGGTGATTGACTTGGCTCGTTATGCTTACGCTCAACAAGGTAGCCGTCCTTTGCTGCTTGAACGTGATCATCATGTGCCTCCTCTGGTGGTTTTGACTGAAGAGTTGCGTACTATCCATCATGACATCATGCAGCCAGCGCCACCATTAGTTATCGATGTGGAGCGTAGCCATGCTTAAACCACCAATGAACATGAGTATGTCAATGCACGCACTGACCTGCGTGATCCGCTCTCCTGTCGCACAAGGCGAACCGCCCTGCCGTTATCGAGAGTTCATTCGAGCGAATATCTACTCTGTCATTAAGCACACTTTTCCTCTGTTTTACGCTCAACTTAACGAGGAAACACTCTACATTTTGACGGACGAATGGCTGGTAATACATGGCGCTATGGAGCCTGAGTTCCATCAGATTGCGACTGAATTTGTTCAGTTTATCCAACAGCAAAATAACCATAACGCCAGTGTTAACCTCAGTGCTGAGCAAATCGCACTGCTTGAATATGAATGGATCGTTTTCAACGCTGAAATGGATAGCGCTCATGTGCCGAATCTCAACGTATGGTGGGATGATGTTGAAGCTCAACCGGAGGCGTTTTGCATACAGCTTAACCCAACGTTAAAACTGGTCGAAGTGCCTTTTCTTGTCCATCCAGAATCGGTCACTTTCTTGATTCAAGAACAGAAAACGGTCTGTTATGGGGTATTTCGTCATGCATCGCATCAGGTGGTATCACAAAAACTCAGAGAAGTGGATATCGCCCTAATTCAGATGATTCAAAACGCCCCAGCACAGTCACTAACGCAACTAGAACAACAGATAGCTCAACACCTATCCAACTTCCATTTTTTGGCGTGGGTTCAAACGTTTCAGCAACAAGGACTCATCAGCCTGTATTTATTAGGAGAAACTCTATGATTCACTCAGCCCTCAATTGGTACGATGGCGTGATCGAAAAATTTAAAAAATTCGATTTTATAGTACTACTTGCGATTCGACTTTTTCTCGTGCCGGTGATTTTTGTCGGCGCTCATTCCAAAGTGGTTGGTTTCGCTGGAACCGTTGCTTGGTTTGGCGCCTCAACCGCCGATGGTGGTTTAAATCTACCTTTTCCAGAACTGCTGGCATTTTTAGCCGCCGCGACAGAAGTTCTCGGCTGTATATGCATCGCACTTGGTCTTTTTACTCGCATTATGGCGATTCCAATGATTTTCATGATGAGTGTGGCGAGCGCAATGGTGCACTGGAAACATGGCTGGGACGCGATTGCCACCAGCAGTATGGAAGCGACGGTGCGCTTAAACGGTTTTATTGAATGGTTAGCGGTCAATTTTCCGGGCCGTTACAACTACATCACAGAACTTGGCGATCCTGTAATGCTCAATAACGGGATGGAATTTGCGGCTACTTACTTTGTGATGCTGATGGTTCTTTTCATTTATGGTGGAGGCCGCTACGTCAGCCTCGACTACTGGCTAAAAAAACCATTCACTCGCACGCCTCAAACTGCTTAACACCTAATGATGCCTACTAACTTGAAGTTGCCGCCCGCAACTTCAAGTGGCAGGTGTTATCAATCACACATTCATCTCTGACTATCTTACCTGCCATTTTGGTGGCGGGAGGGAGACTTTATGCTTACAAATGTGGTGGAACTGTCACGGTTCCAGTTCGCCAGTACGGCGCTTTACCATTTTATTTTTGTTCCGCTGACCATTGGCTTATCGTTTTTACTGGCGATCATGGAATCACTGTATGTCATGACCGGCAAAACCGTTTACAAAGACATGACTCGTTTTTGGGGCAAGCTGTTTGGCATCAACTTCGCCGTTGGCGTTGCCACCGGTCTCACTATGGAGTTTCAATTTGGCACCAACTGGGCGTACTACTCTCATTATGTGGGTGACATTTTTGGTGCCCCGCTGGCGATCGAAGCTTTGATTGCCTTTTTCCTTGAATCTACCTTAGTTGGGCTATTTTTCTTCGGCTGGGAGCGCCTTTCTAAGCGTCAGCACTTAAGCGTGACTTGGTTAACCGCTTTAGGCTCTAACTTTTCTGGATTGTGGATTTTGATGGCCAACGGCTGGATGCAAAACCCCGTCGGTGCCGAGTTTAACTATCAAACCATGCGTATGGAAATGACCAACTTTACTGAGGTCATTTTTAACCCAGTAACCCAAGTGAAGTTTGTGCATACCGTTGCGGCGGGTTACACCACAGGCGCACTGTTTATCATGGGTATCAGCGCTTACTACCTATTGAAAAAGCGCGACCTTCCCTTTGCGCGTCGCTCATTTGCTGTGGCTTGCGCTTTTGGCATGGCATCCATTACCGCCACTTTATTGCTAGGTGATGAGTCAGGTTACACCTTAGGTGAAGTGCAACAGGTGAAACTGGCCGCCATTGAAGCCGAGTGGGATACCGAACAAGCCCCTGCCTCTTTTACTCTGTTTGGGCTACCTAACCAAGAAACCATGCACACAGACGCGGCGATTAAAGTCCCTTATTTGATGGGTATTATCGCCACGCGTTCATTGGATGAGCCCGTCATCGGCTTAAAAGATTTGATGGCGCGCAGTGAAGAGCGCATTCGCAATGGCATGCTCGCTTACGGGTTATTGGAAGCCTTACGCAATGGTGACGATTCACCGCAAAACGTCGCTCAGTTTGAAACGCTAAAAGAGGATTTGGGATACGGTTTTCTGCTCAAGAAATACACCGATAAAGTAACTGATGCGACTGAAAGCCAAATCAAACAAGCCGCGCAAGATACCATTCCGCAAGTTGCACCTCTGTTTTGGAGCTTTCGCATCATGGTGGCCTGCGGTATGGCAATGTTCGCTGTCATTGGGCTCTGTTTCATCCAACTTTGTCGGCGAAAAATCGGCACTCAGCCTTGGTTACTTAAGGCGGCATTATTCGCTATTCCACTTCCCTGGATTGCCAGCGAAGCGGGTTGGTTTGTCGCTGAGTTTGGCCGCCAACCTTGGGCTATCGGTGAAGTACTTCCGGTTAATATGGCTGTATCTAACCTATCACCCAGCGATTTATGGATTTCACTGGGCCTAGTTTACTTACTCTATAGCGCATTTTTGGTGGTGGAAATGTACCTGATGGTGAAGTTTGCTCGGCGCGGACCAAGCGCCCTACATACCGGACGTTACCATTTTGAAACGCAAGATGGGCACGGATCTCTATCTCACGTACACCATTAAGGGAGAACACAATGTTTGATTACGAAACCTTACGTCTAATGACTTGGGCGATTATCGGTGTGCTATTGATTGGTTTTATCATCACCGATGGCTTTGATATGGGCGTTGCAGCGCTACTGCCCATTTTGGGACGCAGTGATGTTGAACGAAGAGTGATGATCAACAGTATCGCGCCTCATTGGGATGGCAACCAAGTATGGCTGATTACCGCTGGCGGTGCGATTTTCGCCATCTGGCCACTGGTGTACGCCACCGCATTTTCTAGTTTCTATTTAGCGATGATGTTGCTACTTGCCGCGTTATGGCTGCGCCCAATAGGTATGGATTATCGCTCAAAAATCGATAATCCCTCATGGCGCAAGGCGTGCGATAACGCACTGTTCATCAGTGGCGTTGTGCCGCCGCTCATCTTTGGCATTGGTTTTGGTAATTTATTGGTAGGAGTCCCTTTTCAGCTCAATAACTTATTGATGCTCGATTACCAAGGCCATTTTTGGGATCTATTCACGCCATTTCCACTACTGTGTGGCCTGCTCAGCCTTGCCATCGTCGTCACTCAAGGCGCAACGTTTTTACAGCTCAAAACTTGTGATGCGTTACGTGAGCGAGCCCATAGCGCGTCGGTGGTCAGTGCCAGCATTGCGGTGGCATTATTTCTCATCGGCGGATTCTTTGCCGCCAACATGGCGGGTTATATTATCGTGAGCCCGATTGTCACGGATGCCGCTTCAAACCCCTTGCACAAAGAAGTGGTTAGCGTTGCTCGCCATTTACTGCATAACTATCAAGCACACGCGATGCTGTGGTTGATCCCTTGCGTGGGCATCGCGAGCTTATTGGCGTGCATATGGGCAAGCCTGAAACGAGCATCTGGCTGGGCCTTCTTATTCTCTAGCCTTGCTATTGCATGCATTATTTTAACGGCAGGCGTGGCACTATTTCCGATGATCATGCCGTCAAGCTTAATGCCATCACACAGTTTGACGATTTGGGATGCCACATCCAGCCAGAAAACACTCAATATCATCACGATTGTCGCCATCTTAGTGGTGCCAGTCATCCTCAGTTACACCGCGTGGGGTTACTACAAAATGTTCGGTCGATTGAGTGATGATTATATTCGCAACCACAGCGTATCGCTGTACTAAAGGAGATGACTGATGTGGTATTTCTGTTGGGTTCTTGGCGTATTACTCGCCTGCGCATTTGGCATAATCAATGGATTGTGGCTTGAGCAAGCTGAGCATTTCGATGAATCGTAACTCACTCATATGCAAGCCGATAACCTGCTAAGAAGCGTTAAGATCATCAAGCTTTAAGATAAAAAAATGGCGCTGTTTTTAGCGCCATTTTTTATCACATCGTAAGAAACGTCTTACTGAAATTTTGGGCCAGCTGCGGCAACAAAAGCCATTTCAACCAGATAGTCAGGGTTAGCCAGTTGCGCTTGAACGCAGGCTCGGCTTGGTGCGCATCCTTCTGGAAACCAGCTATCCCACACTTCATTCAAAGCGGCGAAATGAGCAAAATCTGTGACATAAATCGTCACCGATAACACACGGCTTCTGTCGCTGTCGATCGCCGTTAACTGTTGCTCAGCTTGGGCTAAGATCTGCTCAACCTGCCCTTTCATATCGGCTTTTGTATCACTATCAGCCACTTCCACAAAGTGGGCAATGCCGTTGAATACGGTAATGTCAGACCAACGTTTACTTGGATTAATACGATGAATAGTCATTAATTTCTCTCTTTATGGTCAAGATAACTCGCAACAGTGCTGTTCGATCACACAGACTGGCGCGCCGACTTTGCAGCTAAAGCCGCTGGCAACCAACCTGCCTGTGGTTTCATCTCGGCGATAACTGGCGATTGTGTGTGAATGTTGGCTAGCAACCAACAACCAATCTCCATCCGCAGACAAAGTGAAGTCACGCGGGAATTGGCCACCGACGTCAAATGCGGCAATCCATTGCGGTTGTGGCTGGCATAGTTCAAAAAGAACGATTTTATTTTGCTCTCGGCAGGAAGCATAGAGAAAACGTTCATCGGGCGACAACTTAATCGCCGCAGCCGCTCCACTTTTCGCCTCATTCGGCAAGAGATCGCACTCAGCCTCTATTTGCCATTGTGTCCCGGAAAATACTAAGGTGACCAAAGTCTCCGACAATTCACAGACCACAAAAGCTCGGGTTTCTGCGTGATTAAACACCACATGGCGCGGCCCACTCCCCGCAGGCATCTCTACAGTTTGCGCCAATGAAAATGCCTGATTATCACTGTTGATGGCGAAAAAATGAATTGCATCACTCCCTAAATCGACCACAACCAGTTGCGACGACTGTTTAAGGAAAACCACCTGATGAGCGTGAGGTGAGGTTTGGCGCTCTGCATTTGGCCCCTGACCATTAATCCATAGATCAGCGATACATAACTCCGGTTTGCCAGTGTCGTCCAAACGAACAATGTTCACATTACCCGACCCATAATGCGCCACGGCGCAATAGCGCTGCTTGGCATCAATAGCAAGATGACATGCATAGCTACCCGACAGTGGCACTTGAGAAACAGAGCCCTTGTTAATGTGTATTAATTGTGGGTTGTCGCTCGCTTCTACCTCATTAAAAGTGTAAAAGCCCTTGGTGGTTTCAAGAAGGTAGGAAGGGTTACGCGTCGCCATCACCTCTTGCAAAACACTAAGTTCACCCGTGATGGTGTTAAGCTCAATCAGCTCAACGCCGTTACTATTGCTTGGTGCATCCGTATAAGTACCAATGTAAAAACGCGCGGCATTGTGTGTGCTCATTTTCCACCTATCATCAAAAATAAAACACTATACCCAAATTTCACCTTAATCTGGGATAATTTAATTAAGCTGCCTGTGTGGCAGTGATGAAAACCGCCATACAGTCCAAACTTAAATCCAATCGGGCGATTGCGGAACATAATCAATGAACAACATGCTCGGAATAATGTTTATTTTTCCTAGAGGATAAAATCCATCTTCGCTGTTAAATAATTTTCCGCGATAACGTTGCGTGGGTTTTTAGATACAACAAAGCCCGCACGTGGCGGGCTTTGTTTGAATTTGGTGGGTCTTATTGGATTCGAACCAACGACCTTCTGGATGTCGACCAGACGCTCTAACCAACTGAGCTAAAGACCCAAATTTTTGTTCTTGAGCATGATACATGCAACTGAAATGGTGCGTCCGAGTGAACTCGAATCACCGACCCCCACCATGTCAAGGTGGTGCTCTAACCAACTGAGCTACGGACGCATATCTTCAGAACGGATTGGATATTAACGGCTGTTTTTGCTGTGTGCAAGTCTATTTTCTTTGTTTTTGAGCCAGTTGGCTTATCTATCACCAGCTTGTCTGTTTTTTATTCACAACTCTGGGTTTAAGCACAATAACCGGATTAACAATAGATGTAAGCTGTCCAATTTATTTCATTGTATAAGTTATGTGAGATTATCCATTGATTCGGACCAATTATCTCGTACTATAAGCTTTATCAATATCTTCGATATGCAATACGGTGACGTAACATGGATGTGCGATTATTCAATCATTCTCATCATTTGAGAGCCTCTGTACTTTGTGGGTTAAGCTTACTGCTGACCGCTATTGCATTTTTCTTCGTCCTATTTAACGTTTTTTACACTTACAACTACGGGCTAGCAGCATTAGAATTTGTCTTCATGTGTTACTCCTATTACGTTTACTTGATTGCAAAGCAACAAACACATTCAGCTACTCATATTCGTGTCTACGTTTATTTTCTAATCTTTATTATCAGCGCAGGGACTTTTATCCAGCCTTTAAGTAATGGTCTATTTTTATGGACAACCTTTTTCCCAGTACTTTTTTACCTCTTGCTAGGGGTTAAGCATGGCCGCCTCGCTACGGGCATCGCACTCATTCCGCAACTGTTCAATATCCATTCTCAAGCCTCATGGAATGCGGCTTATGACCCAACCCCGTTGATGATCAACTTACTTCTTTGCTATTGCGGGATTTGGACGGTGGCTCATCTTTTTGAATCTAGCCGTAAGAAAACCGAAAACTCGCTACGCTACCTCGCTTCTCGTGATGCGTTGACGGGCTCTCACAATCGTTTGGCACTCACTCACGCCTTCGCTCACTTTGTGCAAAATAAAGTGGATACGACGCTGTGCCTTTTAGTGATTGACCTTGATTATTTTAAGCAAGTGAATGACACCCATGGACATGATGCCGGTGACAAGGTGCTGATCGATACGACGCAGGTAATGTCTCAAATTGTGGGCGACGATAACTTCTACCGTATCGGCGGGGAGGAGTTTTGTGTGACTTTGTTTAATAACAGCATCGCGCAAGCCGAACATGTGGGAGAAAAATTACGCGAGGCGATTAATCAACATTTGTACGCTTATGGATCGAAGCGAATCCAACTGACCTTAAGTGTCGGTATTTGTGAATACCGTGAAGGTGACAAGTTGGATGTACTACTGAAATTAGCCGATGTTGAGCTTTATAAAGCGAAGAAAAATGGACGTAACCAAGTTCGTATTTGCCAAATCAATGACACAGTGGATGATTCGACACTTTGGATTTCTCAGAGTTCTTGATCTTCGCCTACTTCATACACCACATTATAATTTTCAGTATAGGTACACTGTGGTTGACGGCTACACGTAAAGAATCGTCGGCCTTTGAATTCGCCTTGGCTGGCAATTTTTATCACCATTGGGCTGCCACATTTTTTGCAAAAACGCACTTCTTTATCGGTTTCGATCAAATCGATATGCGCGGCCAGTAACCTTCTTAGTTTACTCACTTGATAGCTGTGTTTGATGTTCGCACCAATCAATGGAATGTTGGCAGACTTACACACATGCATCAGCAATTTTTCACGCTCTACCTTGCCTTTATGCAGTTCTTTTCCGTTATCCAACTCGATGATGACTCGCGGCTCTAAGGTTCTTGCATCACACACCACAAAATCAAAATAGTTTTTGGCGATTCGGTTATTGGCGATAAACCACTGCTTTTTATTCAAGTTCGCCGCTGGGGTAACCACGTTGGCCATTGAAACTTTAGCCAACACCACACCGTGTTCCCCTACTGCAGATTTCAGCGCGTTATGAAAGGCGCCTTCAGACATATTGAGTAACGCCCCTTTCTTCTTATAAGCGTAGTCTTTGGTATCGTCGTGTTTGATCACATACTTTTGGATAAAGACAAAAAACAGCACCAGCAGTGCAACAATGATAAAAATGTTGGTCATACGATAAAAACCATATTGAAGTAATTAGCTAACTCGCTAATTAATAAACGAAGTATCGCCCAAAGGCCAGTTTATTACTATGGATTTGTTGAAGAGGGTGACCTAATCCACATGGCAGCAGGCTCTCTTGTAAGCTGAATCTAGAATGTGTACCAGAGTGTCATTCAGGTTGATAAGCTACGCCAATGAGTGAAATGTCGCAACTTGTGTTTTCTGTCAATGGACAATGACCAAACGAGAGGCTCATTAATGAGAGCCTTAGCAGGAAAAAGTAGAGAAAGAAAAAGCTCGCCGCAGCGAGCTTTTATTGCTTTAACGATTAATCCAGTCGAAGTAAGCGACCAGTTAAAGCCGGAACGATGATTGTCGTTGTACCGATTTGCGTGGCGATCGTCTCTTCAGTCATTAAATCCTTCAATTGAGTCGCAGCTTTTACGCTTCCCATATCAAGAGATAATCTCCGCTCCGCGGTGCTGGTGTTAAGCACATAGAGGATCTGCTCATCACCGTACACTTTGAGATCCGCGTACAAACTCTCGTCAATCCACACATTACGCCGCTCCCCTTTAGCCAGTGACGGGTATTGGCTGCGCAGTAGCATTAGTTGACTGACGCTGTTTTTCAGCGCTTGCTGTTGTGGTGACAAGCTTGAACCATCTACTTTGCCACTAGAACGAGCAACGTGATCATCACACAAACCAACAGCGGCACAATTTTGTGTCACTTGCGCTGTAAAGTTTTCGACTTCATCCCCAATCTCTTCACCATAGTAAAGCGTGATTGGCCCAGAATAAGCAGCAAGAAAACTGAACGCGGCAAGATGTCGCACATAATAATCGCCTAAATTACCTCGTTGGATCAGGTCACCAAAGCGAACCAAATCATGATTACCTAACATTAGATTTGGCATGGCGTGATAAGGCGATTTCGCTCGGTTATTCCAACTGGCTTCTAGACTCAGAGCGCTACCACTTGCGCCAGATTCTTCCACTGCTAGTGCTTGCATCACACCATAGCGTAAAGGAAAGTTGAAGGCTGAGGAGAGCGCTGGGTTTGCATCACTGCCATACGCAGTTAGGGTAATGTCATCAGCCCCTTGCCACACTTCACCGACCATATAGCCTAATGTGCCCCATGATTTCCCTGCATTGAGGTTATCTTGCGATGCTTGTTCAACCGCCGCGCGCAGCGAACGCCAGCTCTCAAGCGGGACTTGATACGCTTGGTCTAAACGCCAGCCATCAATGCCAAACTCACGGATCCAGTAGCTGGCAACTTCAGTGAAAAATGCCTCACTCGCTTGGCTAGGATAAGTGACCAACTTGCCCGGATAACCACTTTCCCCGTCATGAAGCTGAGGCAACTTGCCGCTCGGTGACGCTTTCACGCCAACAGAGCTGGTGTGGCCAAATACGCCATCCAATAACACATACAGCCCTTTGTCATGCGCACGATCAATCAGCTCTTTTAGTTTAGCGTTGCTGCCAAAGTTAGGATCTACGTTGAAATAATCACACGCAAAATAGCCAGTAGCGTCAAGCTTATCATCGCCATTTTGACCCGCACAGGAATCAAATACTGGCGTTAACCACAACGCATTAACGTTCAAGCTAGCAATATAATCCAAGCTATTGATGATGCCTTGCAAATCACCACGGTGGTGCGAGTTGCCGTAACCAACGCCGTAATCAGCGTTTGAATCTCCATCAACAAAGGATTCCACCATCACTTGATAAATTCGCAAATCACAAGCGGGGTTATTGTCTTGATAACACGCGTAGTCAACACCCGTATCCACAACGCCAACCACCAGTTGCGATGTGTTGGATGCATCCAGTGTGAACTTCCAAACACCTTGCTCTGTTACGGTAAGCTTGATATTGCCATTTCCTGCATTTTCCAATGTCGCGGAACCGCTAGCGATACTAAAGCCACCAAAACCAAGGTTTAGTGTGCTCCAATCTTCAGAAGCAATTTTGAATTCATACACTCCGGGAGTCAGATAACCTTCAAACGTGTAGAGACCATTTTGCTGATAGGATAATGGATTTGAAACTCCCCAACCATTCATCGAACCACGCACGTACACCGTGGTTGAACCATAAGGTGCAACATCAATTGGTGGCGCATCAATGCTTAAGCCAGCACCCTGCTCGCCCTGCTGCGGCATCACAAACACTGCCGCCGTTAAGGCTGGAACGGTAAAGCGGCCATTGTTAAACTGGCTCGCTTTAACACGCACATCTTGTGCTGTGCGTAAAACAGGATGTAATTCAAAGCGCTGCGCATTCGGAATAACCACACTTTGCTCTGCGGTATTAGCGTTGATGGCGACAACGATGGCCTCAACGTTAGGGTCGAGATCCGCACCAGCTGAAACACCATCATTCACCGACATAACAATCATGCCAGGCTGCGCATTTGGCCCCGTATTATGGAAACGAACACGATTTAACACTTCTTGCTCAGAGATGAGCTTGAGCAACGGTGTTTGCGCACGAATCGCCAGCAAGGCTTTGAAGGCATTGTCTGTCCATGCGATATCTTGCGCGGAAGCTACCGTATTGGGGTTGGCTATCACACTTTGAATCGCACTCCAGTTGGCCTGATCTTTGTCTGCTCTTGGCAAGCCGACATTCCAGTTGTTGGTCTGCTTGCTAAAGTCAACACGGTTGTACCAATCACCACTGTCGTAACTGTCGCGCGCCATCGATTTTGAGCGAAGTAGTTCTGACCCCATATGGAAAAAAGGAACACCTTGCCCAAGCATTACTGGCGCAAGACCAATGATCTGCATGCGCGCTCTATCCGCTGAGCTGGTTTCTGCTTTTGCTTTATATTGGTTGAAGTCCCACAGGGTTTGATTGTCGTGTTTAGAGACGTAGTTAATCGACTCTTGTGGGTCAAGTGTATAGGCCGCGCCTTGACCACCGTATTGGAAATCACGGCCAAGCACTGTCATGCCGCTGGCGGTTTGCAATGGATAGGCTTGTAAATTGCCAGCCATGCCATAGCGAATTAAGTCCATTTTCGATTTCAGCTCATCACTAAATCGATCACCTGCATTAGCAAAACCCGGAGTGGTTAATAACGCCTCACCGCTATCAAATGGACCACCGCCACGCACACCGTCACGTAAGCGGTCGTTATAAGTCCCTATCCCCGTTCCAGCCATTGGCCACTGCGTGGCATTTTCACCTCTGGCACCGTTGGCGACTTCACCAAAGTTCCAGCCTTCACCATAGAACCAAGTGTCAGGATCAACCGTTTTCGCCGCCTCATAAATCTTGAGCATGCTTGATTTCATCAAGTGTCCCATAAGATCGAAACGGAAACCGTCGATTTTGTAATCTTGCGCCCACATCGTGACGCTATCGGCCACCAGTTTCTCGAACATACGGTTTTCTGAAGCGGTATTGTCACAGCAGCTAGAATTTTCAACCGCACCTGTGATGGGGTTCAAGCGGTGGTAATAACCGGGCACGGTTTTATCCAGTACTGATTTGTCATACAAACCTGACGAGTAGGTATGGTTGTAGACCACATCTTGCACGACTCGAAAACCAAGCTGATGCAGTTTTTGCACCATTTGGCGGTACTCTTTCACCCGTGACACACCATCACTTTGCACCGCATAACTGCCTTCTGGCGCGCTGTAATGGAATGGATCATAACCCCAGTTGAAGCTGTCAAGCGGCCGCACATCCGCAAGTAATGCCTGTGCTTGCGGTGTATTCGGGTCGGTTTTTTCCAACAAAGAAAGTATAGTCGCGCTCATCGACGTGCCATCAGAACAGAGCGACGCTTGCGGGTTAATACCACACAGTTTTGCGACCGTATCATTAAGATCGACCCGCTTTTGCTCATCTTCCGGAATCGACGCTAAATCATAGCTTGGCAGTAAGTGAATGGTGGTTAAACCCGCTTGTTTTAAACTTTTCAGGTGCGCAACACTGTCACGTTCTTCTTCCAAGAAGGCAAGGTACTTACCGTTGTATTCCGCTGTTCCTTTGCTATCACTGTTGCTGAAGTCACGAATGTGTACTTCATAAAGAATGTTATCTTCAGGATGACTCAGTTCAGGAATAATTTGAGTATCCCAATCGTCCGGTTTTGACTCTGCTGCGGTTAAGTCCACCAATTGAGAATAAAGGCTGGATGTGCTGAGCGATTGCGAATACGGGTCGGTCGTTATCATCCATTCAAGTTGCGCCGTTTTAGGATGGTAGGCCTGCACGCGGTAACGATAGAAACTGTTTTTCAGCGAGCGCTCACCTTGATAGTGCCAAACTCCGGTGTTGGGATCTTCAACCATCATCTGCGGTGAGGTACTGCGAAGGGTTTTATCTTGATCATACAGATACAACTCCACTTGCTGCGCGGTCGGAGCCCATAGCGCAAAATACGCGCTATCACCGTCTATCCAAGCGCCAAGTTTCGCTTCATCGGCATCATCGCTGCCAGCCGTGTAAAGATTATCGACTATTCCTGGGATCTGTACTTTTGTTGCAACCAGTACTTTGCCTTCAGCATCTCTCGCTACTGTGAGTAGCTGAGTTTTCAACAGCGCTTTAGCTTGTTCGTTGCTCACATCCAATGTGAAGGCTGCTCGACCCGCTAAATGTGGGAAATGCGCATTATTGGTCACGCCTGACAAGGCTAATGGGTAATGGATGAATTGTTCAGGATGGGCGATATCACCATTGCCTTGCGCGCGGCTCCAAAGCTCATAGCTTGCCGCTTCGCTGTGATCGAACCACGCCAGTTGATTTACCGCAAGCCAATGTGCAGCTGCGCCCTCAATGGCAACTTGAATTTGCTCATTAGGAGAATAGTTCAACACCGCACTACCGTGGCGCGTATAAAGCGTATTGCCTTTGACAAAATCCAGCACTAAATCATCGCCGCCCAGCGCTTTATCATTGCCACTGTGCACAATAAAGTTCATGCAGTTGCCATGTTCTGCTTTAAGTGGAATGCGATATATCGCTCCATAAATCGGGTCGATTTCTGAGGCTAAGTAAGGATTTCCCCAATCCACACCATTAAGCGCAGATTCAGAAACAGAATCACAGCTACCGTTGTTCCAAAGGTGTAGTCCCCATCCGTCATAATTATTGTCATCACGCAGGTAGTAAATGATCGCTTCTTGATAAGTTGGGGTCGGCTCGGTTGTCGAGTTATCCGCCTGTTTCGATTGTGGATCAATGCTGTCGGGGATGCCATCACCGTCATCGTCGCTTGAGGCAAAATCCCCTAGCCCATCGTTATTGGTATCAAGGCTTTCTAAGCGATCTCGTGGAAATACATCCTGCGCGTTGCTCACGCCGTCACCATCAATATCGTCATCTTCGCTATCGGCAATACCGTCACTATCAAGGTCAGCAGGAACGCTTGAAACATCATTGGCGTCCGTTCCTAAACGCGCTTCATCGGCGTTGCTCCACCCATCACCATCAATATCATCATCTTCGACATCCGCAATGCCATCGCCATCGAGATCGGCAGCAAAGCTTAAGGCGTCATAAGGATCTGTCCCTAATCGCCATTCAGTTTCATCAGGCCAGCCATCGTTGTCATCGTCTAGGTCTGCGTGATCGCCAATGCCATCATTATCGGAGTCAATACTCTCTTGGATGTCGTAAGGAAAGTGGTCAATCAAATCGGCTACGCCATCTCTATCGCTATCAAAGCCAATAACAGGCTCACCATGTTCAAGCATCAGTGTTTTATCGCGAATATCGCTCTTTTCTCGCTGCGCTTTTTTGATCTCATCGCCAAACAGTTTACTGGCTTTTTTCAAGGTATTGGCCAATTCAGGCAAGCTGGAGTCATCGATAGTAACAGGTAGCAGTTGCGCTAGCGCTTTAGCAGATTGAGCAACCAAGATGTGGTTATCGACATAATCCGCTTTGACATCCAAAGTTGGAATACGCAGCGCCTTTTTCAGCTCAGCCAACGCTTTACTCTCTCGCTTACCATTTTGCATGTGCACGCTGAGGTAAGTCGTAAAAGGGCTGATCACCGGATAATTTGCTGGCGCCATCATTAAATAATTGCGCGCTGCTTTGACGGTGGGAATATCTTGGTCAACGGTTTTTCCCTTGATGGCAGAAGCCATCAGATAATAATTTTTTACGTCACCACGCAGCCCCGCCACGTTAATTTTTGCGATACCTTTTTGGTCGGTGGTATACGCTTGAGGTTCGTTTTGTTCAAATTGACGATTGCTGTTCACATCCAGCCAAACTTGGGCATTGGTTAAATACCCATCCATGACTTGAACGTCTAACGAGTCATTACAACCCGCTAGCATACCAATTGAAGCAAACGCTAAAGTCATTCTCGTTAGGTTTGTTTTCATTGTTGTAATCCGTTTTATAACGTTAGTGCTCGTCCTGCTCTCACTGCTGGCAGAAAACCTATAAATCAGTAGACATATGCCTATATCTACCTAAGCTAACGTTATAATTTTGACACCGCCAATTACCTCCCCCTTGCCATTTTGCTCTCAGGGCGTAGAGCCAAGGGAGGAGAAGAAAAACACAGAGTTCACTCACGCTCAGGGTAAATGAGATGAAAGGAAAGCAGAGAGAGCAAGATAAAAACGTGATCGGAAAGACAAAGCGTAGAATGAGGAATGATAAAGTGTGAAAGAATATTACATTTTGACCAATCTAATAGAGTTTGATCTTCCTCCCATCTCTCCTTACTCATCACTCGCTATTCGCGCCGCTGAGCTTAGCGTTCAAAATTGTGATAAAACAAAAAGAGCCTCAAATGAGACTCTCCTTAATTGGTCACAGACTGACCGCTATACCCAAACAACTCTAAGTGGGAAGAGTATAAAGGTTAAGCAAATACATATTTATCCATCAGGGTGACCATTTTGCCAATTTCGGGTTTGGTCAAGGTATCATCAGCACCCAGTGCTAATGCTTTTGCTCGGTTATCATCACTCATGATCGAGGAGAACATCACTATCGGCGTTGTTTTATAAGTTTCGCTGTCACGCAAGCGCTTCAACAAGTGCATACCATCCATGCGCGGCATTTCTACATCCGTTACTATCGCATTCACTAACTCTGTCACGGGTACGTTTTCGGACTTGGCTACTTTTTCAATTTCCATCAATTTCTCATAGGCTTCACCACCGTCTTTACACGCAATAATGTTGTAGCCTGCAGAGCTTAATGTGTCTTGTATTAAACTGCGGATAAACGCCGAATCATCCACCACCATGATGGTTTTCGCATTACGTTTGCTGATCATTTTTTGGTTGAGGTCGACCGATCTGTCCACCGTGACATCGTATTTTTCCATACTCAATTCAGGGTTGATGTCAGCGATGATTTTCTCAAAATCCAAAATCATGATCAGGTTGCCGTCTTTGCGAACAACCGCCACGACGCAATCTTGCTCACCCGCTTCTAAAAACTGACTCGGCGATTCAACATCGTTCCAAGAAATACGGTGAATACGACTAATGCTGTCAATCAAAAAGCCATTGGTCATGCGGTTAAAATCCGTCACGATAACAAACTTTCGATCAAGGCTTGGATTAGTAGGCACACCAAGCCAACCGGCAAGATCAACTAACGGAGTCAGTACATCACGTGACGAAAATACACCGATCATATGCGGCTGAGCATTGGGATAATCGGTGGTATCAGGAACTTGTATCACTTCCCTAACTTTCGCAACGTTAATGCCGTAATAGCAGGTTTTCGTGCGTCCATCTGGCAGTACCTTTTCTAAATGGAACTCAATAATCTCAAGTTCGTTGGTACCACTCTCTGTCAAAATTGTACTACTTGGGTTGCTCATACTGGTCACTAATCTTAAGAATGGTTATTGGTATTTGTTTAATATGGCTTGATATCGATTAACACCGTCTTCATTAACCGTGTTCTTTACTTTATCAATACCCATTTGTAAATCGTCTAATAGTGTTTGGTCTATATTTTTATTAAAAGCATAGTAAAGTAATCCCTGCTTTAACACATAAAGTGTTTCAAATTGATCGGGGGCATATCCTGCTTGTTTTATCCACCAATGGGCTGACCGTTCATCGTATGCAATCAAATCAATACGCTTTTTCACTAACTGCTCTGCCAACATAGTGACATCCGTTGCTTCTTGCATTGAGTCTCTCGGAACACCATATTGCAACAGCATTTGTTCGCCGACGTCATCTTTTATCACCCCGATCTTATAGGAGGTAATTTCTAAAGGTTCCCCAAGTTTGATATTACTGCCTTTACGTGCAATTACCGAAACTTTGATGTCATCAATTGGGCCTACCCAATGAAATAATTCCTCTCTGTGTGACGTCCTTGTTGTCGAGAAAAGTACTCCGTCTTTTTTCAAAATGGTAGAGCGATAAGAACGAGCCCACGGTTGCAATACGATCTGGCTCAATAATACGTCATGTCCTGAGAATTTAGCGGCTTCTTGAAGTAAATCAACCGAAATTCCAGTGATTTTGCCCTGATTCATAAAATTAAAAGGGGGATAGGCCTCTGTATAATACGTTAGTGTTTCAAGACTAGCGGGATAAGCAGGTGATGATGCCAACACACTGATTAGCCACATAGGTAGAATAGTACGCAGATATTTGATTACGTTCATCCTCTCTCCTACATGATGTTATCTGCCTTTTGTCCTTAAACTTTAGATGGGGTTTGAAACGCCGTCTAGTTGATCGCAAGCATTCATCATCAACAATACGAACGACGTGATTAAATAGCATTAAATTTCATGCGGTTAACCCATTAAATCTCTCGGCCTAACGCACAACTTTTTTATAGCAACGCTCCGGGCGACCAACCGTGCCGTAATTTAAGTCGGCGGTTAGCTCACCACTGCTGATTAAATATTCCAGATAACGCCTTGCCGTGGTTCGACTTGCGCCAATTTTTTCTCCCGCTTCGTCCGCGGTCAAACTGCATGGTGTATTAAAAAGATGGCGTATTTTGTCTAGCGTAACCCCATCAATTCCTTTGGGAAGACGCAGATGAGTGGGAAGCTCACTGGTATTGGCTGTCAACATTTTATCAACTACGTTTTGGTCAACATCAGCCACGGAGCCCAGCTCTAATTGTTGGGTTTGGTATTTCTTCAATGCCGATTCAAGACGGGGAAACATGACTGGCTTGAGCAAGTAATCAACTACGCCACCACGCATTGCCTGTTGTAGCGTTTCAACATCGCGCGCTGCAGTAATCAAAATTACATCACAGCCTTGGTTATTGCCTCGAACTTTCTGTAAGAGATCGAGCCCCGTACCATCCGGTAGATAAACATCCAGCAATACTAAATCGGGTTTGAGGATATCTAACTGCAATTGGGCATCGGCGTGAGTCGTTGCAATGCCAATGACTTCAAATCCCTCAATTTGTGTCAGGTAACGATGATGTAATTGCGCAATCGCGATATCATCTTCAATGATCATGACACGGGTATTCATACTTGTTCTTCCTTAGGCAGATAAACCGTAACTCTTGTTCCAACATCTTGATTACTTTTCATTTCTAGCTGCCCTTGATAGCGATCAGCTAACTGTTTTACCAGGTGTAAACCCACACCTCGGTTATGTTTTGCTTTGCTAGATACTCCCTTTTGCCATAATTGCTGTGGCGACATTTGTTCGGGTAAACCACACCCTTTATCATCCACTTCAAGAATAATTTCGGCACCATAATCGCTGAGTGACACTTCAATGATGCGTCGTTCTTGTGTCACCCGTTTTTCATTGCGGATCATCGTGAGTGTCGCATCAAATGCATTGTCAATCAGGTTACCCAAAATAGTGACGATATCTTCAGCATTAATACGCTGCGGCAAAGGTTCTAGACGCGATCCCTCTTCAACGACTAACTCCAAACCAAGTTCACGAGCTCGCTCAGTTTTACCCAGCAGCATTCCGGCAATGAGTGGATCTCTAACTGTCTCGCGTAGAAATTCAATGAGCGATTGGTAATGAGCCGTTTCTTGGCCGATTAAATGCTGAACCGCTTCCAGCTCTCCCATCTGTACAAGCCCACTGATGGTGTTGAGTTTGTTGCGATGTTCGTGAGTTTGAGAGCGCAGCATTTCAGCATACTCTTTGGTTTGGGAGAGTTGCTCGGTTAACTCGTTGATTTCATCTCGGAGGCGGAAGCTGGACACCGCACCAACCACTTTACCGTCAACAATAATCGGACTTCGATTGGCGATCAGACGTTGTTGATTGAGGTACAGCTCGATGTCGTGATCAGGCGTGCCATTTTCAATAACACTCATGAGATCACTTTCAGGCAGAAACAGAGAAAGTGGCTGATTAAGCGCTTTCTCTCGGTTAATCGCCAAAATCTCACACGCACTTTTATTAATGGAACGAAGAATACCCGCCTCATCAATACTTAAAATTCCTTCCTTTAAGGTACTCATGGTGACATCGAGTTCGACATACAATCGGCCAATCTCTTCTGGTTCAAAACCGAGTATCGCTTTCTGAAAACGGCGTGAGGCGTAGCTGGAAAGTACAGCATTCGCCAGCACTACCAGCAGTGCCATCCCAATTAGGTAGATGAGAAAAGGTTCAATTTTATCTTGTAGTCGTTCTATTAAGTAACCAACTGACACCACACCAACGATTTGTCCTTGGGCATTTTTTACCGCCGATTTTCCACGCACGGATTTGCCCAATGAACCCTGAGCAAAAGAAACGTATGACTCACCATGTAGCAAAGCTTGATCATTATCTCCCCCTTTCATGGGAAGACCAATTCGTTCATCAACAGGATGGACTAAGCGGATCCCATGTTGATCGCCGATAACAATGAAGGTTGCACCGATTAATTTTGTTAACTCTCGATAACGCTGTTGGTGATCCACCCCACTACCAGATTCAAGCATATCGACCACTGATGGAGTTTGAGCAAGAAATGAAGCAACCCCTAAGGCCTTTAAGCCCATCTCTTCTTCTTGAGAATGTTTGATGTACACAAAACCAGCGGCAACTAACAGCAGTAATTCAATCAACCCTGAAAGGGTCATTATGATCAGCATACGCTTACGAAAACTGATACTACTCCACACCATAAATCCCTCTTTAACTCTGCATACAAGCTAACACTTATTTAACATTTGAGCGAAGAGAGAAACGAATAACTGTGAACAATACTACGCATTCCACGCACCATTTTGGTTCGTTTTATTGCAATCTACTTCGAAGACTTGCCAAGCAGAATATGCACAAGGTTTTATAAAAAATTATCATGGTTATTTCGTGATCTATATCACGCCTATTTTAGAAAAATTTTATCTTATAATGCAAAAGCATTTGTATACTAATTGTGCAGTGAAGAAGATGATGAGGAAACCTCACAAAAAGATAGCCCTATAATAACCATACCAATTGCTATCGATTCCATTCATAACATTGTCAGAAGGACACTTACAATGAAACGCGATGCCTTTGGAATTTGCCTTTCCCGAGATATGCTGTTTAACCATTTACAGTCAACCTTTACTCACGTTCGGGCTTATGAAGAAATAGCGACTGAGTCAAATGATGACCTGAGAGTGCTACTCGCTTTCCCGCAGATGTCGGGTAAGGACGTGCTGACCACGATGCAAGGTAGTACAAACGTGAGAGGTAGTAAAAAATTGGTTTGGCGGGCCGATTATCTCTGCCCTTCTTACCATAAGTATTAAATTTAAATATTGAATTTTGGTGATATGCGCTTCATGCTAGCGCATATCACTTGCTGTTGTTTCGACATTTCAACCCATCGCACTGTTGACTTCCGCAGCAAAAAACTAGAGCATTAACTCTAATTACTATTACTCGAGCTTAGCATGAAAGCGAAAACACTCAGCCTATTCGTCTTTACTCTGCTTGGTGCAGCCCCTTCTTTCGCCGCGCCGATTTCCTTTCAACAAGCATGGGATCTTTTGCAACAGAGCAATAATTCACTTGCCGCTGGGCGAGCAAATGTCGAACGTTATCAGCATATTGAAAATTCCACAGACAGTCTTAATTTGCCTGCTGTTTCTATTGGTGCAAACTACACGCGTTTAGACCAAGATGTTACTTTGTCAGGAAAGCAGATATTCGATAGCACTGGGCAATCTGTCCCATCATCTTTGGGGCCAGATTTAGGACCGATACTGGCCAGTGCTGGCTCCATCACATCAACCATCACCGAACGAGATATTTTCAGCTCTTCGATTCGCGCTATTTGGCCCATTTTTACGGGCGGACGGATCAGCGCCGCACAAGCCGCTGCGGAAGGTAAAAAAGAAGAAGCACAAAGCCAGCTCGCAATGGAAACACAAGCGCGCTATGAAGACTTGAGCAAATATTACTTTAGTGTTCTTTTGGCAAAAGAGGTTTTAGTGACTCGCCAAGCCGTTGAGCAAGGGTTAACCAAGCACCGTGATAATGCACTAAAGTTAGAGCAACAAGGACAAATTGCCCATGTGGAACGGCTACAAGCTGAAGCCTCATTAGATAAAGCAACGGTTGAACGCAAAAAAGCACAAAAAACCTTAGATATTGCCCAAAGCGCACTAACCCAAATTCTAGGTCAAACAGAAAAAGTCGAGCCAAGTGGTTCACTGTTTGTCAATGACCGTTTACCGCCGCTCTCTGTTTTTGTGGAGCAAACGCTCAATACCTATCCGGGCTTGGCACTACTTGAAGCAAAAGAAAAGCAAGCAAGCAGCTTGATCAAAGCTGAAAAAGGCAAATACTATCCAGAAGTCTACCTTTACGGTGATTACAGCCTACATGAAGACGATTCGCTGGCCAGCCAAATGAAGCCGGATTGGTTAGTGGGTGTTGGGGTCAACATTCCGTTAATTGAAACATCGGGTCGCAGCGATCAAGTCAAAGCAGCGCACAGCGCAGTCTCACAAGTACGTTACTTAAAGGCGCAAGCTAAGCAAGATTTGAGCGTGTTGGTGGAAAAAACCTATTTAGAAGCCGAACAAGCATTGGAAGAAGTGATGGGACTAAACTCAAGTCTCACACTGGCTAATGAAAACCTGAACCTGCGCCAAAAGGCATTCAGTCAGGGTTTAGCAACGTCTTTAGATGTGGTGGATGCAGAGCTCTACCTTGCTAGTATAAAAACGCAACAGTCATTAGCCAGCTTCAACTACTTACTTTCTTTAAATAAGTTACTGGCATTGACCAGTGAAATGAATACTTTCCCTATCTACACACAATCAGCGATTTTGTTGCACTCATCAATGACTCACGAATCACCTGCTCAAAAGGATGCCTTATGAAAGCCGTAAAACCAACACTGATTGCTCTTGCTGCTGTGGTGGCGATCTCTTGGGTAGGCTATCGCTTTTACCAAGCATCGCAACCTAAACCTGTCCGCTTACAAGGTCAAATTGAATCTCAGCAATACAGTATCTCTTCGAAAGTTCCCGGCCGTATTGATCAGGTACTGGTGCGCAAAGGCGATAGCGTTGAACGTGGCCAGCTCATTTTCACGCTGCACAGCCCTGAAATTGAAGCTAAATTAGATCAAGCGATTGCGGGTCAAAAAGCGGCGGGCGCACTGGCTAAAGAAGCAGAAACAGGCGCACGCGATCAGCAGATCCAAGCGGCAAAAGATCAATGGCTTAAAGCCAAAGCCGCAGCGGATTTAATGGAAAAGACCTATTTGCGTGTCAATAATCTTTACCGTGATGGTGTCGTCGCTGAACAAAAGCGTGATGAAGCGAATACCCAATGGCAGGCCGCTAAATATACTGAAAGCGCCGCTTTTCAGATGTATCAAATGACCAAAGAAGGCGCACGCTCTGAAACTAAACTCGCTGCCGCGGAAAAAGAACGTATGGCTGCTGGTGCCGTAGCGGAAGTTGAAGCTTATGCCGCGGACACTAAAATTGAGAGTTGGTTTGACGGTGAAGTGTCCCAAGTACTGCTGCAAAGCCGCGAACTGGCTCCACAGGGCTTCCCTGTCGTCACTGTCGTGGATACCCAAGACTCATGGGCGGTGCTCAACGTACGCGAAGATCAACTCAAGCATTTTACGAAAGGCACAACATTTACGGCTTACTTACCTGCTTTAGAAGCCAAAGTAGAATTTATCGTTTCCCACATTGCAGTGATGGGTGATTTCGCCACATGGCGATCAACAGACGCCTCACAAGGGTTTGATTTACGCACCTTTGAAATCGAAGCTCGCCCTACCACACCTGTCGAAGGTTTGCGTATGGGAATGAGTTTAGTGGTTGAGCTATAAGCCTTATGTCGATTCAGGTTCGCCCTCAATGGCCTCTGCTGCGCCATGACCCTTGGCTATTGTCTAGCCTAAGCTGGATACCAATAGTATTGGCATTCAGTATTTGGTGGATTTTCTCACAAGGGATAGTGCGCGATCTGCCGATTGGCGTGGTCGATTTGTCTCACAGCCAATTATCACGTCAATTGATAAGAGATTTCGATGCAACCTCGACCATGGCAGTCACGCACCAGTTCCAAGATGTCAATCAAGCCAAAACTGCGTTAATTGAAAGTGACATTTACGCGTACGTTGTCATTCCATATCAATTTGATAAATCAATATTTCGTGGTGAGCAGCCACAAGTATCGACCTTCTTCAATAGCCAATACATTTTGGTTGGACGATTGATCAACTCTGCTATTGTTCAAGCACAAAGTACGTTCAATGCCCAAGTGGATGTCGTAAAAAACCTAGCGACTAGCCAACAAACCACATTGAGTGCGATGGGGCGAGCCGTACCAATCAGGACACAGATTACGCCCCTGTTTAATCTCAATACAAACTATGCGCAATTTTTAGTCTCGGCGGTTGTACCCGCTCTTTGGCAAATCGTTGTCGTGGTCAGTACCATTATGATTTTGGCAGCAAACCATCGTCACTTTGGTTTGCAAACGTGGCTTGGAGAAAAGCCATTACGAATTTTAACGCTAACATTGATGCGTTATCTGCCGATTTTTATGCTGCAAGGGATTGGTTTTTTAATCTGGTTTTATCAAATATTAATGTGGCCAATGCACGGCAGTTTTGCTCTATTGATTATCGCACAACTTGCAATGACGCTCGCCTGTATGATCATGGGCGCACTCTTTTTCTTTCTAACACTCGATCCGGCAAGAGCAATGAGTTTTGCTGGCGCTTTTACCGCACCAAGTTTTGCGTTTATGGGCATTACGTTCCCAGTGACGGATATGAATACTCTAGCGCAGTGGTGGCGAAGCCTGCTGCCAGTGAGTCACTACATTGAAGTGCAAGTAAGCCAAGTGAGTTATAACGCTGAATTGCTGTCATCACTTAAGTATTTAGTGCCAATGCTGGGCTATGCATTGCCGCTGCTGCTCACTTTGATTCTTATCCGTAAACACAAGCAAGCCGAGCGAATCAACCATGACTGAAACTACGCGATTCATTGCTCTACTTAAAGCAGAGCTAAAAGCGCTATTCACTAACCCTGTGGTGCTGTTGACTGTCTTTGGTGGCGTGGTTTTTTACTCCTTTTTATACCCTTTGCCTTATACGCAGCAAACTCCACGCGAGCAGACACTCTCGATTGTCAATCTCGATAAAAGCCAAGCCAGTTACCAACTAGAACGCATGGTTGACGCAACGCCACAAGTCAAAGTGATTCAACGAGACAGTACCATTGAAGATGCCAAGCAGGCTTTTCTTAACCGCAAAGTTAGCGGTATTTTAGTGATTCCTGAACATTTTTATAAAGACCTACTGCTTGGGAAAAGTCCAACACTGGCCTACGCTGGCGATGCCTCTTACTTTCTAGTGTACGGCACCATCGTTGAGGGCTTATCGCAAGCTGGTGGAACCTTAGCCGCGAAAAGTAAAGTGTCACGTTTAGTGATGGAAGGAGAACCGCTTTCTCTGGCCGCTCAGCACTATTCCGCCACAAGCATCAACCTAAAACCGACCTTTAACCCACGCATGGGTTATGTTGATTACGTTGTCCCAGCGGTGTTTGTTTTGATCTTACAACAAACCATGATCATGGCGGCAGGATTAATGGGCGGAACACAAAAGCACGGAAATGGCTATTGGAGTCATACCACACCGCTACGATTAATATTGGTACGCAGCATTGTCCTTGTTGCTGTTTATTATCTACTCAGCATGTACTATTTTGGTGCCAGTTTTACCTCACATGGTGTCAACACCCTCGCCAGTGCGGGGCATTTATTGCTACTTCTACTGCCTTTCTTACTGGCCTCTTGCCTATGCGGCATTTGGCTTGGTTCAGTTACACCGCGGCGAGAATTGGTGACGTTAGTGGTATTAATCAGCTCAATGCCACTGATTTTTTCAGCTGGTTTTATTTGGCCGTTAGAAGCAATTCCACGCCCTATCATTTGGATATCCAACCTCTTTCCAAGTACGCCTGCCATTCAGAGTTTTCTCAGTTTGAACCAAATGGGCGCATCATGGGATCAAATCAGCACTCAGTGGGGGCTCTTGTGGGTGCAAGTGTTTGGTTGGGGAGCCCTTGCCTTTTACCAACTCCAGCGGAAGCGTTAATTAATCATTCCTGCCACTGCTGACGCATACGCTCAACAGTGGCATCATCGATACCATGAACATTCTGGTACTGCGCACGGCAAACATTAATCACTAAGGTTGCATGGTAACGTTTAGCCAACTGCCGGTAAGCTCGCATCTCCCACTGTCGAACAAAAGTATTCGCCACAACAACATCCTCACCTTGCGCTAAACAGCGCTCCACTTGCTGTTGACACCACCGATGAGCTTGCTCGATTTTATCTGGCTGATAACAATAGTTGCCTTTCTCATTGATAAAATACATATCCGCTTCAAAATGCTTTGCATGTAGCGTCCTTGCTAAGGTGCTTTTGCCTGAGCCGGGTAATCCCCTGATCAAAGTTAAGGTTAGCGCCATGTGTATCCAACAGGTAAGTAAACGGATATCCAATAGTAACCAATTTCACAGCAAGATTCATTTTGCTATCGACATCTGGTTTTGATTGAGTTAAGTTCGGCAGTATAGACGTCCAAAAATAGCTTAGGGAGAAAGCTGTGCCGATTAAGATCCCCGACCAACTGCCTGCCGGTGATGTACTGCGTCATGAGAACATTTTCGTGATGTCAGAAACACGTGCCGCCACACAGGGCATTCGTCCATTGAAAGTTTTGATTTTGAATTTAATGCCGAAGAAAATCGAAACCGAGACTCAGTTTTTGCGCCTGTTATCCAATACTCCGCTGCAAGTGGATATTGAATTACTGAGAATTGATGAGCGCCCAAGTAAAAATACCCCCACTGAGCATTTGGAGAACTTTTACCGTCAATTTGAGATGGTAAAAAATCGCAACTTCGACGGGCTCATCATCACCGGAGCACCTTTGGGGTTGGTCCAATTTGAAGATGTGATTTATTGGGAACACTTAAAAAGCGTGATGGAATGGGCTAAAAATCACGTCACTTCCACACTCTACGTTTGCTGGGCAGCGCAAGCGGGGCTAAAACTGCTCTACAATCTGCCCAAACGAACTCGCAAAGAAAAATTATCGGGCGTTTATCATCATGAAATCCACCATCCCTTTCATCCGATATTACGCGGCTTTGACGACACCTTTTTAGCTCCCCATTCTCGTTATGCTGATTTCTCACCAGAATACTTAGCCGAACATACAAATTTAGATATTCTCGCCACCTCTGATGTTGCGGGTGTGTATTTAGCCTCAACCAAAGACAAACGTAACGTGTTTGTCACAGGTCACCCTGAGTACGACGCACATACACTGCATGGTGAATATATTCGAGATTTAGGTGAAGGGATGGAACCCGCAATCCCAGTCAACTACTACCCCAATGATAATCCAGATAATAAACCAGTCGCCAGTTGGCGAAGCCACGGTCACTTGCTGTTTGCAAACTGGTTAAACTACTGTGTTTACCAACAAACACCTTACGACCTTGAACACTTTAGCGAAGATAAATTTACCAAAGACGATTAGTGTTTCATGCCTGATCATCTCAGTAATGAGGTGTTCAGGTTTTAATCAAACATAGTGCATACTGACTCGCATTCTTCTCTGCTCTTTCCCCCTCGATCTTCTGATTTCCTTATCATGCGTCTAAGCGATTTAGGAGCTGCAGATAATGAAAAAAGTACTGATGATATTGATAATGTTCACGTTATCGGCCTGTGTCACCGTGAACGAAAAAGGTGAGCCTGAAGTAAAAGCGGATCCGGTTGAAATGGCCGAATCTCGCATTGCGCTCGGCCTAGGCTATTTAGAAAATGGCAACATGAGCAAAGCGCGTGAGAACCTAGAAAAAGCCACACAACATGCGCCAACTTACTATCGATCGCAACTTGCGATGGCTCACTACTACGAAACTGTCGGTGAAACAGAGGCCGCACGTAAAACCTATCAAACCGCGCTTCGCGCCCATCCCAAAAATGGCAATATTCTCAATAACTACGGCACATTTTTGTGCAAGCAGGGCGAATATCAAAAAGCCGATGAATATTTTAACCGCGCCATTGCTCAACCCTATTATTACCTTGTCCCTGCAAGCTATGAGAACGCAGCCTTTTGCGCGTTAAAATCTGGCGATAAAGAACAAGCGCACTACTATTTTGCAAAAACATTAGACCATGACCCTAATCGAGCTCGTTCATTGCTGCAATTAGCTAAATTGGAAATTGACGCTCAACAATACACGCAAGCTCGCATCCGCTTGATGCAATTTAATCAGCGCTACGGTAACCAAAAAACATCGCTTCAATTATTGGTAGAGTTAGAGAAAAAGGCAGGAAATAAAGCGTTAGAGAAAAAATATCAAGCGGCGCTCGATACCTTTTCCTAACATCGTATTACTAGGGCAAGGGTTATTTGATATTGGTGGGTCTACCGTCTTTGCCACCAGTACGGTCACGATAGTGGATACGGCGAAGACGTCTGACTTTCTGAGCGCGCTGAATTTTTTGATATTCGCGATAGATAATACGAATAAAAAACCCAAGCCCAATCATCGCAAGCAAGGCAAACAGATAAGCGAAGGGCTGGCAGATCCATCCGGGTTGGCAAGGTAAATAAAGGTCAAAGTCCATACCTTACTCCTTCTATTGCTATCTCAACTCACTGACCAATATAGTCAATCAACGAAGTCAGCCTAGCACTTTGCCGCTAACCATTGTTTGCGTTGACTGTCATTTTGGAAACTCCATGCGATGAATCGACTCACTTTTTGCCCTTGTTGCATTTCAACAACCTTCACCACTGCAGCACCCACTTTATCTAACTGTTTTTGCATCCAACGTACATTCTCTTTTTTAGAGATCAATGTGGTGAACCACAGCACTTGCTGAGCGTAGTGTTGACTTTCAAAGGCCATGTTTTTAATAAAGGCAGCTTCACCACCGGGGCACCATAACTCAGCTTTTTGTCCACCAAAGTTGAGCGTGACCGCCTTACTTCTGTTAGCGTCTTGCCCCACAATTTCTTGACCTTTTTTGACTCGATTACGCTGTAAATTTTTCAACTTACGTTCGCTGCCTTGCTGCGCCTGTAGTTGTGATGCATGAAAAGGCGGGTTGCACGTGGTGAGATCGTAACGCTCATTTTCTTGAATAATCTGCTTAAAAATATGTTTTGCATCACTCTGCAAACGGCATTCAATACGCCCATTGAGCGAAGCATTGCCATTAACCACCAGATTGGCGGATTTAATAGAGATAGGATCAATATCGCTACCAACATAGCGCCAGCCGTACTCTGCCACACCCACTATCGGATAAATACAGTTCGCTCCGACCCCAATATCAAGTGCTTGAACCTTTTCATGCTTGATTGATGGGCACTCATCTAGCAGCAGATCGGCCACGCGATGAATATAATCAGCTCGACCGGGGATCGGCGGGCACAAATACCCAGCGGGAATATCCCAATGGGTCACATGATAATGATGTGCCAATAACGCTTTGTTGAGCATTTTCACCGCCATCGCATCGGAGAAATTGATGCTCGGTTCACCACTCGGGTTGCGAATAACAAAGGGCTTCAAAGCAGGCAGTGTATTAATCAGCGCGGGGAAATCGTATTGTCCTTGATGCTGATTACGAGGATGTAACCCCTGCTTTGCTTTTAACGCAGGTTTTTTATGGCTCGCTTCTGGTTGGCTTTTCTGCGGCTTCGCTTTGGCTGACATTACTGCTCCTCTTTTAAATCGAGATACATCATAAACAATCGTGCATCAAACTCGAGCTGATGATAATTCGGTTCCATATGGCAACACAGTTGATAGAAGGCCTTGTTATGCTCTTTCTCTTTGATGTGAGCCAGCTCATGTACCACTAGCATGCGCAACAGCGGCTCCGGTGCTTCTTTAAACATGCTCGCTATGCGGATCTCATTTCTAGATTTGATTTTCCCACCATGCACTTTGGCAACATAACTGTGCAACCCTAGTGCGTTATTAATAATGTGGATTTTATTGTCGTACACCACTTTACTGATCGGCGCCGTTTTCTTCATGTATTGATTTTTGAGATCAATCGCGTAGTTAAACAACGCTTTTTCACTTTGAATCGAATGGCGCTGTGGGTAGCGTTGCTCAAACCAGCTAACGAATTTACTGGCCGTGATCAACTGTTCAACTTGTGACACGAGATGAGGCGGATAGTTTTGTATGTAACGAAAAGATGGATGCATAGCCCAGCAACTGACTCATAAAAAAGGCGCTAAGTGTAACTGAATCAAGCCTGCGTTTCATCTTTCCAATCACAAGGAGCAAGGCTTCGCATCCGAGAGAGTTGAAACTCAGCGCCTCGGTGGGTAAACTTGCCGCCCTTTATGTTCGGTTAATGAGTGAATTGGATGAAACGTATTGTGCTCTACGTCAAAGATAAATGCCCGCACTGTAAAGATGCTCAGCGCTATCTTGACGCCAAACAGATCCCCTACCGCTTATGTAACGCAAAAATGCAACGCGGCCGGAAGGAACTGGATGCGATCGGCGCGCGCAGTGTACCGGCTTTAAAAATTGGTGATCGAATTATGATTGGCTGGAACCCAAACAACTTTGAAAAAATCTATCAAAGTTAATCGAACGATACACATCGCCCCTTTCACACGTACTGTTTCACAAATTCAATAAAAGTACGGTCGGCATTAGACAAATAGCCCTCTTTGCGCCATGCGAGGGCTAAATCTAACCAGACTGGCGGTTCAAAAGGGATCGCTCGTACATCCGGTTCATGCTCCGTCACAAGCTCTAACAACGCAGTCACTGCGTACTCATGTTTGACAATACTTAAAATCATTGGCAACAGATTGGTTTCAAAAGAGAAATGTGCGCTGAGCTTATGCTCTTTACACACTTTATCAATGAAGTCGCGGTGGAAATAACCGGGCTTAAACATTACCAATTCATGCTCAAAAAAGGTCTTAAAATCTATCGATTCTCGTTGTGCTAACTCATGTTCTTTCCCCACTACCGCCACCATTTGCGATGATAAGAGGGGATCAACCTCTAAATCCGGAGGAAGATCATGATTGAGGATCACGCCAATATCTAGCTCACCACTGAGCAACATTTTTCTAATCGACTGAGTTCCCGCTTCTATCACCGTCATTTTTAGCAAGGGAAAGTGACTTTTAAAAGCCATTACAATTTCTGGAAAAAAATAGGATCCCATCATGCTCGGCGCGCCGAGCCTCACTTCACCTTTGACGAGCCCTTTAAGCTCATCCATCGCCAATTGTGCATCTTCAAGTTGCTGCAAAATACGAGTGGCGTGTTCATATAACACTTGCCCTTCATGGGTCAGCGTCACTTTTCGCTCATCTCTTTTTAGCAAAACAACCCCTAATTGCTGCTCAAATTTTTTAATCGAAATACTGAGTGCTGGCTGCGCAATGTGCAGTTGCTGGGCTGCTAAAGTAAAGCTGCCGCACTGAACCACAGCCGAAAAATGTTTTAGATGGCGAGTATCCATAGCGTTATGGTTCCACAAAATCAAACGAAGCGAGATTCGTCCAACGAGGTTGGGATATATTTTATATATCACGACGATATTTTTAATATATTTTATTAATCACCAAGCCACTGCTACTGTGATCACAGATATATAACGTAAGTGAAGCGTAATCATGATCGAAATTGGCAGTAAAGAATACCGAAAAGTCACTTGGGGACTTGCGCTCGGCTCGTTCTTAGTCTTTTGTAATCTCTATCTTTTTCAGCCAATGTTGCCCTACCTTGCTACGCATTTTGCGGTTTCAGAAACCCAAATTAACTGGTTATTTGCCGCATCAACCCTCGCACTCTCCGTCAGTTTAGTCCCTTGGGCAATCAGCTCTGAATCCTTTGGCCGCCGCAAAGTGATGTTATTAGGGCTATTCATGATGCCATTAATCGGCAGCTTAATGTTGATCAGCCAACAGCTATGGGTGCTGGTTTTAACACGTGCACTAATGGGCGTCGCATTGGCCGCCTTTGCTTCGGTTGCCGTGGCTTACATGGCTGAGGAGCTTTCGCCTCAAGCATTTAGCCAAGCGATTGGTGGTTATATTGCTGCGAATTCATTAGGTGGCATTAGCGGCCGAATTTTAGGCGGTATATTGACCGATGCCTTTGGCTGGCAACAAGCCGTGATTGTGATTGCCATACTCACTTTCGTATGCGCCATCATTGTGCTGTGGTTACTACCCATTCAACGCAATTTCACACCGCAACGAGGCTTGTTCTTTCACCACAACCGTGCGCTAGTAAAACATCTTTCTAACCGCACACTGTGGCTTGCGATGCTGATTGGTGGTACTAACTTCGCGCTGTTTGTTAATCTCTACTCAGTGATGGGCTTTCGGCTTGTCGCCGAACCCTACTCGCTACCGATTGGCTTAGCATCATTGATCTTCCTATGTTATTTGGCGGGAACACTCAGCTCGAAACTGACCGCTAACTGGACAAAACGCTACAATGCCATTTCGGGCATGATGTTGGGAGCCTTACTCAGTTTGTCGGGGATGTGGCTAGCCTTGGTTGAATCAATCCCGTTTATGCTGATCGGTTTAATGTTGATCAGTTTCGGCGCCTTTTTTACTCATACGCTCGCCTATTCATGGGTGAGCCAAAAGGCCAGCAGCGCAAAAGCAACCGCGACCGCTCTGTATTTGGTTCATTACTATGTAGGTGGCAGCCTTGGCGGGTTTTTCTTACTCTATTGCTGGCAAAATGGCGGTTGGGCGGTGGTGGTTTCGGGTGGAATGGTGTTGTATGTGGCGATGTTTTTTCTCTGTTGGAAATTGCGCCATGATGACCGCGCCCTTGCGCACCGCAAACCGCTGCATGAATTGATCAAGTAGTGTTATCCACTCACTTTATCAAAAGACTCATGTTATGCTTGCGCCAAATTGACTGTTTTGATAAGCACTATGAGCGTAACGATAAATAAAACCGCCATCACAACTGAAGTCGAACAGTGGCTTAACGATGTGGTGATTGGCTTAAATCTCTGCCCTTTCGCCGCAAAACCACAACGTAACCAGCAGATCAAAATTTTCGTCAGTGAAGCCGATACAGAAGAACAATTGCTGCAAGACATTTTGCAACAATTGCTAGAGTTAGAAGGCAGCTCGGCACAGTCTCTTGAGACCACCTTAGTGGTGGTGCCAAACATGCTCGAAGATTTTTTTGAGTACAACTTTTTTATCGATTGGGTCGAAGCATTAATTACGCAACAAGATTGGCAAGGCATCTTCCAAGTCGCTACCTTTCACCCTCACTACTGTTTTGGCGGCACACGCCCCGAAGATGACGAAAACCTAACTAACCGTTCGCCGTACCCGATTTTCCATCTTATTCGCGAAGAGAGCATGGAAAAAGTACTCAAGCACTACCCTAACCCAGAAGCGATTCCCGATACCAATATCGCTCGTGTTAGTGCTCTAAGTGACCAAGAACGCCGCCAACTGTTTCCTTATTTGTTTCTCAATAAGTAACCCTGTTCTTTGACCAAACTGATGGCATGGGTCGCAGCTTTGCCATCAGTTTGTTACTATCCATTTTCTTACTATCAGTTTATTACTATCAATTTGTTACTACGCGTCACAATCCCTGTTAACCAAACCAATGGACCGAGATAATGCATTTATCCAAGCTTACTCAAGAGATTTACGATCATCTTTACCGCGATATTACCGAGTTTCGTAGCACCTTTGATCTCCCCGTTGCTGATGCCAGCAGCTTAAACGATAAAGCTGACACGTTGCATACTTCGCTCGCGATTGAAGAGTTGACTGAACTTGCTGAAGCTGACAATAAAACGGAACAAGCGGATGCGATCATCGATACTGTGTACGTTTTGATGGGTCGTTTAGTCCACCTAGGACATAGCCAAGTGAGTGACAACTTAGCGATCAGCTATTTGATTGATCTTCTGCTCAATGTTGCCGTGAATCGTGGCATCGAATTTATTCCATGCTGGGATGAAGTACACAGCTCGAACATGAGTAAAGTATGTCGCAATGAAAAAGAGTATGCCGATACCCAAGCCTACTATGCTGAACAAGGTATTGAGCTGATGGCCGTACAAAAAGGCGACTACATTATTGCTAAATGCGCACAAGATTTTGTCTCTGAAGGCAAAACGATTCGCCAAGGTAAAGTGCTCAAATCAGTCTATTACCGTCCTGCTGACCTTGCTTCATTGACGCAATAACCTTGCAAAGACTCAGATAAAAAAACCACCTTGTGGGAGCAAGGTGGTTAAGAGACTTATAAAAAGCCTAACAAGAACGAGAATGTATCGATTCTATTAATGCGATTGGCGTGCCAACTTTCACATAAAACCTAACCATTTGTTTTTAATAGACTTACTATTTTTATCATTCTATCTTCAGCACATTGATGCGCTAAAAGTGTGCTGACTGCACGACAGTTGTGCTTTTAATCAAAGATAAGGTAAGGCTTTCCTTCAACAACAACCTGCTTCACCTGAGTCTGAAACGCTGCACTTAACGCTTGGCTCTCTAATACTTGTTCAACCGAGCCGGAACTTTGCAATACGCCATCTTGCAGTAACAGAGCGCGATCGGCATGGCGCAATGTTCGATTGAGATCGTGATTGGCCATCACTACCGCTATCCCTTGCTGTGCAACCTCTTCAATCAAACGATAAAGCAACCCTTCTTGAGCAATATCAAGAGGCGCCGCAGGTTCATCTAATATCAATAACTGCGCGTAAGGGTTTAAGGTTGGCCAAATTTGCAAACAAATACCGGCCAAGCGGACACGTTGCCATTCGCCGCCTGACAGTTGGTGAATGGATCGATGCAATTTGTCTTGAATATTCAATCGTTGAGTGAGATGAACCACGGCTTGATTAACAGCCTGAGAATGTAAATCGGCGCAACTGGGGATCGCTAAGGCAAGATATTGATAAACATCGACATTAAAAACAGGCTTGTCGTTTTGCGACAAATAAGCTCGGTGCAGTGACAGCGCCTCTAACGATGCGCTTGAAAGCTGAAGATCACCAATGTAGACCTCACCTTGGCTCTCTGTCACGCCAGCTAACGCCGACAGTAAAGTGCTTTTTCCGCTGCCATTAGGCCCAATAACATGCAGCACCTCTCCCGCTTGGCAAGTAAAAGAGAGTGGCAATAAGCGTGATGAAACCTGCAGGCTATTAACGTGAATCATGGTTTTTCAACAACATCCAAATAAAAATCGGCGCACCAATGGTGGTAGTGACGACACCAAGTGGAAGCTCAGCAGCATTAAGCGCCGTTCTGGCAACGGTATCCGCGCAAACCAGTAAGAGTGCGCCGAACAGAGCCGACATAGGTAAAAGGTAGCGGTTTTCAGAACCAAACGCCAAACGCAATAAATGCGGAACAACCAACCCAACAAAACTGATCACACCGCCCAATGCCACCGCAGCTCCTACCAGCAGCGACACGGCAAAAATCAATTTCCAACGTAGTCGATGCACATCCACACCTAACTGCTTTGCATGAGTTTCGCCCAACATCAGTTTGTCTAACGTTTTTCCTTGCAGAGCAAGCCAGATGATCACAGGAAGCGCAGCTAATGAAAGCGTATGTTGATACCAGCTTGCACCACCAATACTGCCCATCAACCAGTAAACCAGTTGCCTTAAACTGAGATCATTACTGAAATAAAACGCCCATGTCACCACAGCACCAGATAAAATACCCAGCGCAACACCGACCAACAGTAAGCGAGTTGTGCTTAAACGCATCGCTTTAGCCATGCTGACCAGTAAAAGAGTAAACACCATCGCACCGGCTACGGCACAAAGCATGAAAATTTCAGGTGAGGCCAAAGCAGGGAAGAAAAACAGCACCACTACCATCGCCACACTGGCGCCACCAGAAATACCAAGCACGCCCGGCTCTGCCAAAACATTCCCTAATAGCACTTGCAGCGCCGCGCCTGATACGGCTAGTGAAGCACCAATGATGACGGCAGAGAGCAGACGAGGAGCACGAAGTTCAGTCACTAACTGCCATTCCAGTGGTGACCAAGTGTGAAATGGGCTGATAAAGAGTTCACCCACCATCAAATAAAACGCACTCATCGTAATCAACAATGCCAGCATAGCGTAGAGGGCGTAATGCCAGCGACGCTGTTTTTTTAAGAGTAACTGATTGAACGTCATGCGCTTATATGTAAATAAGAGAAACAATAATGGCCTAACCTTACCGTTAAGCCATTTAAATAGAAAGTGATATACCAAAGCAATCGCCTGTTAACCTTGTCAACAGGTCAAAAGATTAACAAGCCAAAAGTACCATCGGTTAATCGTATACCAATTGATCGTCTTCATAGCGTGTCGCCACTTTGCACACCATTAACGCGGCGCGCTGGCCTAATGCCACTTTTCGGTTAGGAAATACGATCGCTTCATCTTCATTTTTCGCCATGAGTGGCTTTTCACCATCATGACCAAATACCTCACCATGTTTAAACGCGGTGAAGTTTTCGACGTTATCATCAAACATGAAATCAAAATCGTCATGCAAACGGACGATGGTACGGCTGACACGATAAATGGTTGGCTTTCTTGGCAAGTGTTCAGGTGTCGCATTGGCTACCAAATCGCGCATGGCTAAGTCAAACGCGACTAATCGCTCTAGGTTGTTTTGACCAAGAGGTGCGACTTGCCCCAGCTCAAGCGTTAAAGCTTGCGCGGCAAAATTCTCTGCACTGTACCAACTGAAGGTACTCGAGGGTGAATTTGAAAGCAGCACCGCTTCGATATGCGCACTTTCAATCAATGCCATCAGTGCGCGGCTGCGGACAGGATGGCGAGATTTGGGGCTGACGGCAAACGAATAATGTTTGGAGTGACGAATCGCACAGTGCAAATCAAGATGCCACCGGTTTTGCTCAGCGGTGTGTTCGAAAAAGTCTTTCACTGTCTGTTTGAGATGCTGTGCAATCTCTCTTTCTAGGGAGGTATTGCCCTTTTTATCATCAAATAAACGGTTCAAATTTTCTTGCACGAAACGGGTATGTTGATTCGTCGCCTGAGGATGAGCCACAATAAATAAGCAGCGCTGTTGGACCGCTTGAAAACCTGACTGAATATCATCCACCAGCTTATTTACTAATTCCATTGGCGCAGTTTCGTCACCATGAATACCGCAAGAAATAATGATGTGCTTACTCTCATCGTTGAGATGAGCGGGAATCACTTCGAGCACTCCACGCGAGAGCACTTTAAGCGTAATACCAGCTGCCGTTTTGATTTCGCCAGTGACCATTTCTTGGTCTAAATCCAAACTATCAAATAGGAAAGATTGGCGGAAAAGGGACTTCGTCATGCGTTACTCCTTTATTGCACAGCGGTATGTTAATGAATTGTAGAAGCAATTTATGTTGAGGCGATCCCACTTATCAAGATGGATAAGGGTAAACTTAACTCATCAACGATCGTCTCAATACCTTATACAAAATACGCTTAACCAGAGGCCGGCGTTAATTGCCGGGAATTCTATCATTAAATCTGATAGTTACTCCATACTCTACTGCATGCTCACCCGGTGCTAAATTTGAATTCCGATGCTCTTCACACTCACATTCTTAGCGTTATCTTTTCCTATTTGGATATGAGTTAATGATTGATAGTCGATATTCAACACACTATACCAATATTGGTTTTGCCAATCAGTGCCTAGAACATTGGCAAGTATCATTCTGATTGTTCCACCATGAGCGATGATTAAAGTGTCTTGCTTGATCTCTTTAATCTGAGCCTCCCAAGCACGAGTTACACGCTGATGAAAATCGGCCAAGTTTTCTGCATTCGGTAGTTGATGTTGGGCCGGATTGGTCCACAAAGTTTCCACTACTGGCCACATCGATTGCAGTTCATCAAAGGCCACGCCATCGACGTCACCAAAATCCATCTCTTGGAAATCAGGCTCAATTTGGTAATCCAATTTCGGCTGCTGTAAAACCAGTTGCTGCGCTAAATCATGGCAACGGCGTAGCGGCGAAGTAATGATGTTTGAGAAGGAGTAAGGGGATCTCAGCAAAGTGTGAGCGATCTGCTCTTGCCGATGCGCTTCAACGAGCACATCTGTTTTACCATTGAGTGCAGGCCGACCGACGGTTTTACCGTGGCGCATCAAATAGAGATTGATCATAGTGAGCCTTTTAAAGCGGTGTCGTTTAGAGCACTGTCTTTTAAAACGATGTCTTTTAAAACAATCGGTAAGCCCGCCGCAATAAAGCTCACTCGGGTTGCTAACTTGGCTAGCGCTTGGTTAAGCCAGCCCGCGTTATCGACAAATAAGCGCGAAATCTCCCCCATCGGGATCACGCCAAGGCCCACTTCGTTAGCGACGATAACCAAAGTGGCGGGCGTTTGCTCAACGGCAAAACAGAGTTGCTCGACTCGCTTTTTTATCTCCGCTTCGTGAGCTTGCTGGCCATGGTTATAGATAACGTTATTCAGCCACAGCGTTAAGCAGTCCACCAATACCACATCATGTGCCGAAAAAGTGGCAATTAACTCAGGTAGTTGTTCAGGGCATTCGTGCTCTTGCCATTCCGACGTTCTTTGCTGCTGGTGGTGAGCAATCCTTGCCTGCATTTCATCATCAAACGCAATCGCGGTGGCAACATAGTTAAGCTGAGCCTGCGGCAGCCGCATTAGCAGGGCTTGGTGTTCTTGCTTTGCGGCCTGTTCAGCGAAACAAGACTTACCGCTACGCGCGCCACCCAAAATCAAATGCACCATTATTCAATCATTCCCATGCTCAAATAACCCAACCCAGCGAATACAATAAGCAGCAGATAGATCAGCAGTTCCATGATCTGTTGTGCAGCGCCAAGGCAATCTCCGGTGAAACCGCCAATACGCGCCATCAACCAAGCTTTGAAGAAAATACGAAAAACCACAGCAACCAATACTAGGCTCAGGCTTACCTGCCAACCAAACCATAACGCAGGCGCTAAGCCGCACAGCAGTAGAAAAATGAGCTCTGGAAGGGTTTGTTTATTGGCTAGCGGCTTGCTTTTGCTGCTATCGAGATCGCTTACATACGGCATATCGAAAATCAACGATGCCGCTATCGCACGGCTAAAACTGTAGCCTAGCACCCACACCATTAATACGTTGCCATAACCAAGTAGCGCCTCTAAAAAGAGAAACTTACACAGTAGCGCCATCACTAAACTGGCCGCACCATAAGTGCCAATGCGGCTATCTTTCATGATGCTCAAACGGCGCTCAGCCGTCATTCCTCCGCCAATGCCGTCCGCCATGTCAGTTAAGCCATCTTCATGAAACGCCCCTGTTAATAGCAAACTAGCCACCATCGTCAGTGCGATGCTTACCTCGTTTGGTAAAATCAGGATCAGCACACTGTAGATGGCACCGCAGATCGCGCCGAGTAATAGACCAACCAAGGAAAAATAGCGCCCAGATCGGTTCATTCGTTCACTGCAATAGGGCGTATTGTTAGGAATAGGAAGGCGCGAGAAAAAACTCAACGCCAACCAGAACAGCTCTAATTGATAAGCGAAAACGCGCAGCATTACACTGTCACTCCTGCGTCGGCAAAACTGGCCATGGTGTTGTAAAACTCGGCGGCCGCTTTGACCAAAGGTAGCGCTAATACAGCACCCGTTCCCTCACCCAACCTCAACCCTAAATTAAGCAGTGGTGTCGCGTTTAACTGTTCAAATACGCGTTGGTGGCCCGATTCATGGGACTGATGAGCAAAAATCATCAACTCGCGGCAATCCGGTTCAATAAGTGTGGCCACATACGCGGCTACCGTGACGATAAATCCATCCACCAGAATCGGCGTTTGCTGCTGGTAAGCGCCTAAAAATGCTCCGACCATTTGCACAATTTCAAAGCCGCCTACTTCCGCAAGGACCGTTTCTGGATCCAAACCACGGCAGCGTGTTACGCCTTGCTTCACCAACTGTATTTTTTTCTGATATTGCTGTGTTGAAATGCCAGTGCCGTAGCCAACACACTGTTCAACAGAATGTTTAGAAAGTGCCGCTAATATCGCAGAAGCGCTACTGGTATTGCCAATGCCCATTTCACCAAACATCACCATGTTGGACCCCGCACGGATCACCTGCTGCACGGCCTGATTGCCTAGCAATAGCCCTTGTTTCACTTGCTCTACAGACATCGCCGCTTGGCGAGCAAAGTTCTCCGTTCGGCTACCTAAGCGCTGCACAAGAAAGTGCGGATTGTCGCTTTCTACAGGGAGTAAAATCCCGCAATCTATTACTTTCATCTCGACTTGATTGCTGCGACAAAAACAGTTGATGGCCGCACCACCCGCCAGAAAGTTAAGCACCATTTGCTGAGTCACCGCGCTTGGCGCAATGCTAATGCCTTCATCTGCAATGCCGTGATCGCCAGCAAAGACCAATACTGTAGGCTTATGAATGGTGATCTGCTGAGTGGGCTGAGGCTGATTTTGACTTTGGATTAAGGCGAGCTGGTGTGCTAATGACTCAAGTTGGCCCAACGCTCCTAACGGTTTAGTTTTTTGATCGATTCTTTGCTGTATTGCTTGGCTATGATCTTGTTTTAACATTGCTTCTGGGCTCTTCCATGAAAAGAGAAGAGTTTACTCGTATTCGCTAGTATCGGCTAGGTTTTGCCTATTTGAGCCTAAAAAAACACCCCCTGTTTTCTACAAAATCAGGAGGCGTTTTTAGGTTTATATGGGCGCTATTGTCAAACAGACACGCCCACAAAGGCTGGTTTTAACCCATGAAAGACATGATTACGACAAGCTAAACTTCCCGGTATTCACATCCGACCATGCGGCCATAATCGCTTGCTGAGGCTGAGAAGCTAATCCATCCATAAAGTTGCTTTCTCCCACCTTAGGCGCGAAGGAACTCATCGCTTGAATGAGGTTGTCTAACGCATTATCAGTCAAACAGGTATATTCCTGCTCGCCTTGAGCGTCTTTTTCACCTAAACCGATAATAAGTTTGGCTCGATTATTTGCAAAATAATCATTGAAAGTCACACAACCTAACGCATCAAATAGCGTTTGATCGGAAGAGGTATCAGTATGGCGTGCCATAGAGATTTTCAGATCGTAACCACTACGCTCAAACCATAAACGGTTCCAATCAATACCGTTGAAGATGATGTTTTCACCTTGGCGAATATCTTCAACCACGTTATCGATCACCTCACCACTGACCACAAAACTGTCTACGCCAGCACCGCCTTTGAACGTATTTTGGTAACCCCCAAGCACCATGACATCGCTACCTTCACCACCGTTTAATGTGCTGAATTTTGAGATGGCGGCGGCAATTAAGTAATCCTCGCCCTCGCCAGCATTAATCGAAGCATGGTAACCCATCAGTTTGACTTCATCGTTTCCTTGGCCAGCATCAATTCGGTTGTGATTGCCAAAGACTCTCGCAAAGTCATTGCCTGCACCAAGATCAAGTTGGTTGTTATTACCGATGGTTACAGCAAAGTCTTGATCGTCTCCCATGTCTACACGGTTGAAGTTACCTGAAGTGACCGCATAGTCATTACCTGACCCCATGGTGATCTCACCACCTTCGCCAAAGACAAAGGATTGATCATCACCCGCGCCCATAAAGACGTGGTTAATGCGTCCGGCCACAACTGCCGTATCATTACCATCACCGCCGAACATCATGTTCTCGCGACCCATTAAAACGCCCATATCGTGGCCTTCACCGCCGGTGAAAATATTGGAGACTCCCGTTGCGTAGAACACATCGTCTCCACGTCCTCCCCAGAAGTTATTATTGTCGCCTAGATAAGCACCGAGATCTTTACCGTCACCACCCCAGTTGAAGTTGTAATTACCCAGAGAAACGTTCATATCGCCATCCCCTTGCAAATGCCCACTGTTACGAAGGAAATCAAACGTTTTATCCTTCATATTGAGCAAATCGGCGGTGAGATTCTGCTTCAGATTACTGACCAATGATGCCATCTCTGCCTGCTTATCTTTGCTAAACATGGTGGCAAATAAATTGGGCAAATTGAGCGCATTAAAACCAAATGCGCGCTCTGGTTTGGTTTCTTCAACAGTGGCTGATACGTTTTCCGTTGCCGCAGGCGCGCCATTGAGAGTCACTTGCGCTGTATCGTTTTCCTCTGGTGCTTTCTCTTTCAGTCCATGACTTTCAGCAAAGGATTGAAGACCATCAGCACCCATATCGATTCCCGCTTTGAGGCTATCTAGCAATTTTTCTGGGTCAGTAAATGCGCTGAGCTGCTCACCACCAAACTCGCCAATCACTTCTAGCATCTCTTTTAAAATGGCAACGCCATCTACCGCTTCATCAGTACGAGAGACTATTTTGCCATCAGCGGTGTAATTGACACCGAAGATATCACCTAAAGTCGTCTCTGCACCGACCTCAGCAAATTTACCCAGCAGCTTATTCTTAAGCTGACGAGGCAAGTCTTGCGGATTATAGGTAAAGGTCGTTTGAGCCATTCCCGTTGCTGAGAATTGCTGGGTTAACACGCCAAACAATGAACCGAGATTGGTATCCAAAATCGCTTGGATGTTGTCTCCGAACATAAAGTTCCAGTTGCCCGTGGTGACCTGAATATCGGCTCCTTGACCACCGACCGCGAAGTTAAAGGCCAACTTCTCGTTCATTTGACGGAACTTATCCGCACGGCTCATCTTGCCAGTATCATTATTACTATTGCCACTTAGCCACTGGTTGTACTTTTTATTCAACGTTGCTTCAGCGTCAGACTTCAAGCCGCGGCTGCTGCGCTCATTCTGAGAGTCCAAATCAACCAAACTGCTGTAGTCAACACTGCTAGTTTGATCGAGACCGGACATCTCTTTGACAAATTTTTTCGCACCAGAGAGTGTCCACTGCTGTTCTTGAGCCGCTAACCAATCGGCACCCTTTCCTGATTGTGCGATGCTTTGTAATACTCCTGAAATACGTGA
Source organism: Vibrio sp. RM-69-4 (assembly GCF_024743775.1). Lineage (NCBI taxonomy): Bacteria > Pseudomonadati > Pseudomonadota > Gammaproteobacteria > Vibrionales > Vibrionaceae > Vibrio > Vibrio sp. RM-69-4. The sequence goes on along the minus strand of NZ_JAMQXI010000076.1, from coordinate 815,311 downwards.
TGCACCATCAAATGGATTGACCAGTGGCGGTGTCGGGATCGACTTATCCATCATCACGATAAGGTCATTACTGCGACCCATATTGAAACTTACGTTGCGGTTACCCATAAACATTTGAGCACCTTCAAGCGCCTGATAACCAGCGATGTCGACACTATGTTTGCTGTCACCATTACCAATATGAACCATGACATTGTTGTCACCAAAGGCCAGCGACTTAAAGCCACCCGTGCCGACTTTAATGCCCACGTTCGATGTGCCCCAGTTCACTGCCGTAAACTCACCATCACCCACATTGACTTGAATGTTACCTGAGTAGCTGAGTTTATTGTTTGCAGAAGAAGATGAGGTTTCTGTCTCCGCTTTGCGTTTTTCTGGCGCATCAAACACATCATTGTTGTCACCGATTGCACCACGCGCTGGCTCGTCAACGTCGCTGACACCAATACGAGAGAGATCGATGTCGCCTTCCGCAATACCGTTGCGAATACGTTCATCCTTGGCAACAACTTCACCTTGCTCGTCCCAGCTTAGCGACACTTTGTTGTTTTCTGCTTTTTGGACCCAATCGCCATTCGCGTCCTTGGTATGTTTACGCCCTGCCTCGTCTACGGCCAGTTCAGAACTGCGTACAGAGACATCGACACGAAGACCATTCGCATCCATCGCGTTAATAAACTGATGACCAAAGCCTTTTTGCTTATCGTCACTCACCAAAGAACAACCAACAATACTGATATGATCAGGCTTATTGTTGATGTTTTCCGCTTGGCCGAATGCCTGCTGGAACTTGGCCAATTTCACTGCAAGTTCATCGGCACTGTAGCCACTTAAGCGAGTGTTGTTATGTTCTGAATCATCACGCCCATGGCCAACCAATTGCCAACGTAGCTTTCCATCCAGCTTTGACGGATCGCCATACACCACGCGATAGTTGCCGTCTGAATCGATCTGCACCACCACACTGCTTTCTGGGTGCTTACCCGCAAGGTTCGCAGCGGCTTTTGCAACGACATCATCGTTCTCCATTTGCACGATGATTTGACCATCAAAACGGCTTTCACCGCCGTCCGCTGTCGGAGTCACAACAACATGTTCCCAGTCATTCACATTTTGGTTGTGAAGTATCTTTCCACCAGCCAATGCTTCTTTCGTATCATCTACAGCTTTTGCATTGCCATCGACATCTAAAGCACCGGGCTTTTTAATCGGTGTAGCGTCAAACACAGGTAAATCGAGGATCCCCTGCATGGTGGTCTTATCACCAAAGGTTGGCTTGTAGCTTGCTAACGTGTTGCCATCCATTACCACCACGCGGTTGAAGATTGCTTCACCTGCGTCGTTTTTACCCAGCTTATAGCTTTGAGCCATGTTCAGATCGGACTTGCCGAAGAAACGCGTTAGGTAGTCGCCAAACTTCTCTGCTGATGAGAACTCAACAATACCAGCATTTGGATCGTAGAAGCCGTAAACACGATCGTCGCCTGAGCCTTTTGCCCAAGCTGCCATCGCATGCCCCGGAGCATCAAGTTCCAACAACACAGGTTTGCCGTTAGCCGATGCATCAGTGATTTTCTCAACCACACCGTTTACGGTCAGCGCTTGCTTCCCTTCCAGCTTTTCCTGCCACACTTTCATCGACGTATCATGCATTGGGTTCTTCGCATGAATGGCCGCTAAGCTGCTGAGCAACTTGCTTGCATTGGCTTTTTCACTGTCTGAGTAAAGGGTTGGATTGCTCAGCACCGCTGCCGCAGAGTACATCTTCTCCAGCAGTTGTCTTGCCACGCCAACTTGACCATCGTTTTCCAGCTGTTTCGCAACCAAAACGAGTTTAGAAAGTGGATCACAACGTCCACCAAAACCGTCATTCGATAGGTTCAACAGCATTAACTGTGGCGCGAGCTGTTCAGTCGCTTTCGCATCCACCACGCCAGCAGAAGCAATCTCACGGAACAATCGGTTGTACTTCTCAGACTTGTTCTGGAACGTCACTTTCAGTGCACGACTTTCGATTTCCCAAGCAAGCGCACCTTTTTGCTCTGCGCTCCAGTTGCCTTTAACAAACAGATCCACCAGTTGCTTGATGCTCATATCTGAGCGGAAGCCGTCAACGATCTCCTTCGCATGGTCGTTTTTGTAACCATTTAGGAAATCTTTAGTGGTACGAATGTCTTTCGATTTACCCGGTACGCTCGTATCAGGTTTCAGCGCGTCGCCATAGCGTTTAAAGTCTTTCTCTAGCCCTTTCAGCACTTCGCCCGCTTCTACCGCTGCTTGCTCTGCATTAAACAGACCGGAGACAATTTGATCCGCGTACTGCCCCATCAAGCTGTTGCTCGCTTCGTGGCCATAGAAGGTTTGTTCACCCGTGACGTTGTAGCCAGCAATCGCGAGTTTAGCTCGTAGCTTCTCGCCTTCTTCGCCTAAACCTTCGTTGTCCGTTAGCAGCAGAATCGGCGTCTCTTTTGGCAAGCCTTTTAGGTTCTTCTCCACTGAGAACTGACCGTTAACCGCTTTCGCGATAGCCCCTACAATGCCCGCTGGATTCGCCACTTCATGAGCGGTGATGGCTTTGGTCATGCTTGGCATAGGACGGTCGAGCAATAAGCCAGAAACCGTTTGACCATTTTGCACAGCATAACGTGCTAAATCTGCAGCAATCGGGCCACCCATTGAGTAGCCATGAATGATGATGTTGCTCGGGTCAATGCCCTTGTCATTCACTAAGTACTTGAACATGGTGCGCGCGTCTTGGTACAAGCCTTTTTCACTTGGTCCGCCGTCACTTTCACCATAGCCACGCAGGTTGACTGCGAGCATGTCGATACCTTGTTTCTGATAGTGGCTGCGAATCGCACTCGCTTGTTCTTCAGAAGAAGAACCAGAACCGTGCAGGAACAACACGACTTTACCGCTGGTCGCGCTCGTTTCAGTGTCGCTTGATACAGCTCCCTGATGATAGTACCCCGTTAGACGGCCCGATTCCCCTTTCAAGGTGACTTTCTGCGATTCACCTTGTTCTACCGCATGGTCAAGTAGGGTTTGCGTGATTTCGCCAATCTTACGGCGAGCTTCTTTATCGCCATACAACTCGTTATTGAGGAAGCGAGTCAATGGGCTCAGAGATTCTTTATCGCGCGGTGGCGTACCATCATTTTCGATGGCGACGGTTTCTTTCTGCTTCTCGTTGCCTGATAGAGCATCAAGGACATCGCTTACTTGATGACTTTGCTTCTTAGCCACGATTTCTAACTGGGCCTCTTGTAACGCTTGACCAAAGTTAAATAGCTCGGTCGGCGTCCAAACACCAAACTTAGGCAGCCATGTGTGACCAATGAGTTTATCTGCCCCACCCGCTTTCAACACTTTAGCAACTGTGCTGGAGCAGTTTTTGGTGAGCAGTTGATAACGCGCATCCGGGTCGTTACTTAGACGATGCCATTCTGCCTGCATTGCCGCAGTATCAAGCCCTTCTAAGTTAATGCGGAATACACGGCCTTGATCCGCTTCGCTTGCTTTGAACGCTTTAATCTCCTCTAGCGCTCTTTCAGCAAACTGACGAACCACATTAGCGATGCGTTTTTCCACTAGGGCAGGATCACCACTTGCTTGAGCTTGTTTCTGTAGCTCTTCCGCAAAACGGTTTGCTACATCCATCATGTCGTAACTGGTGTCATTCCACTGTTCAACGAATGGTTGGAATACATGTGCTGGAATGCCTGTCGTTTCAAGTATATCCGGGTTGCCCAGTAGCACACTCGCATAACCTTCAGAAGCGTCTTTGTACGAAGCATCAATGCCTTTAGCGGCATTGAGTTTTTCGATAAAGCGTTTCAGCTTAGTTTCGCCGTCATTCAAACCAAAGCCATCGTTTTCTTCTGACACCATATCATGCTCAAGTGTGTCATTTTGATGAGCTGGTTGGCTGAAGTCGCTCCAACGCAATTTAAGATCAGGCTGATTTTTTGTTGCAACGTTGAAGATATTACGGATATTGGATGACTTGCTACCTAGTGGCCACCAACTCACATAATTCTGCTTGTTGAAATCAGCCGCGGCTTGACCTTCAAGCTGCGTGCGACCTTGGCCAATTTGCAATGCGGCGTGACCTAGTGTGCTGTGATCACTCGGCTTCCAGATGTACATGGTCGCGCTCACTGGCGACATGTGCTGTTCAATCGCTTGGTGTACTTTGTTTAACCCAGCGATATCAATACCTTTACCATCTTTGGCAAGATCGTTTGCAGAAAACCCAGCGAAGATAGTATCGGCAACAGCTTGACCATATTCATGACTTACGGCTACTTTTACTTTGTCAAGTACAGCATCGCTACCGCCTAGCTGATCGATATTGGCAAGATTACCTTTGCCCTTAGTGACGAAATCGCCATTTCCATCCAGATACAGATGTTTACTCTCCTTCAAGTTGGCGTTATCAAGCTGGTCATACAGACGGCTAAAGCTATCGTGAGTTTTGATGCTTTGCTCAGAGGCTGCAAGAACCGAGACTTCCTCTAAACGCACATTCACTTGGTTTAACAGTGAACTCATAGCCTCAACGCGGCCAGAATCGGGGTGACCGAGTAGGTAGCCTTCAACCTGTTTACGTAGGTTGAGCAGTTTTTCCACAGATTCCAGTTCATAGTCTGCGTGTTCAATCGTACTCGCATGGTACTCAGTCAGAGCGTCGATTACTTGTTGGTAACTTTCACCACGGATCTTCCCTGTAACACTGGCAGCATCGAGTAATTCGGTGACAGACATCAATTCTGCTTTGGTGTTGTACTTCCAAGCGCCCTCTTCTTTTTGTGCCAAAACACGCGTGCGACCCTCATGATGTGAGATAACCTTGTTATCCACCAAAAAGAGCTCATCGGGCATTTGTTCAAAATTATCGAAGTTGGCCAAAATGAAACGCTCAATGGCTTTTTGTTGAGCCACATCTTCTAGATCATCAAGAATAATGGTCTTGCTATTGTCATCTGTGCCAGGCCAAGCACGCACTTCAAAACCTTCATCCCCTTCTTGCACTAATAGATTTCGTTCGGCACGGAGTGAGTAGAATGGCAGAGATTCACGCAACATGTTGTCGATGGCGTTGCCACCCAATGCTATATCACTGGATGCCTCACCAAGACCTTCAAGATTCACCCCTGAAATACGAATCTCTTTTCGAGCCAAATCCTGAGGGGCTGTTGTTGGCACAACAATGCTGTCGGCGTTTGTCTCAGTGAACATCGAAGTGACAGAACTACCCGTATTTTTCGCTCGAATTCCTGCGTTAATTTGCAGGCGGTTGACTGCATTGGTCGCACCTTCTAAGGCTTCTAGCTCTTGCTCGCTCAAGCCTTCGCTAAAGCGGCCATCAGCGTTTGTTTGACTGTCAGCGTTGATATGGCGGCCCGCAGCACCAGCGGCTTCGACGCTATGTGCTTGACCTACAAGGCCGCTGCCCGCCACACCTTGACGATCAGGGCGATCGCTTTCGTTTTGCTTAGCCCCTTTCGCATCATTCTGCACTTGGTTGGCTTTATGTTCCGCGTTCATCGCATCGCGATCACCACGCGATTGCGCATCGTTTGCGGCACTGTGTGCGTCAGATTCGGCTTGTTTCGCGTTATTGCCTTTTGCCAAAGCATCAGCTTTACGTTTTTCAGCATCAGTTTTAGCATCAGCAATGTCTTGCTCTGCACCCGCCAGGTTTTGCTCACCTTTTGCGACGCCCGCTTCCGATTGTGCAACCGAATCTTTGACTTTATTTTGATTGTCCGCGTGCGTCTGTTTCGCGGCAGCAATCTGCTCACGAGAAACCTGTGTTGCATTGTCCAATTGGCTTTGAACACCATCAAGCAAGCCACCGGCAAAATTGTTGCACCATTGGTCGCCCGACTCACCCGTATGCGTGGCTTTGTCATCGAGCACATCGAGACCTTGTGCCAGTTCGGTCAACTCAGCCGTCACGGCTTCCGACTCTTCTTTCACTGCATCGCGCTGCGCTTGACCATTATTTTCCAGAGCTTGTTGGTCGGTAGATTCCAGTTGGCTTTGCGAACCTGCGACAGCATCGAGCTGTTTCTGCTTTTCTTTTTCTAGACGCTGGCGATCCGCTTCTGCGCGCTCTTTGTCTGATAGAGCATTCTGCGACGCTTGATTTTGCGTTGCATGCTCACTCACCGCATTAGTTTGCTGTGGCGTTTCTGATTTCGCCACTACGTTATCGAGGATGTAGCCCAGACCATCATTGTGGCCTGTGCCTTTGAATTCGATACGGTTACTGCCAGCATGTGCGGTCAGTTTTAAGGTTTTTTGCTGCCAAGCAGATTCGTCACCAGACGATGAGAAAACCACTTCGCCGTTCCAGAGAACGTCAATGCCTTCGTTATTAGAAATGCCTGCACGTTTTGCAAAATCAAAGCTCACAGCAATGACTTCGCCTTCCGTAAGATCGGTCAGATCTTGAAAAATGGTTGTGTTGATGTAGGTGTCAAGCTCACTGACTCGGTTGCCGTGTCCTTCACTTGCAACGCCATAACCGTTGGCAGAAAAACCTGCTTCAATACCGTTAGAGGCCCTCCAACCGTACTCCCCCTGCTCAAAATCGCCATTGACGATCAAGTTAGGCGCGGACCGCTGAGATGAGTCGCTGCTGAGCGCATTTTGCATCTTGTTGAGATCTGGAGTATCTACCTTAGTGACACTGCCTGTGAGGCTATCACCCAAGTCCGAGCCCACTTCTTCAATCGCCTCCATTTGGAAGCCATCCAGCTTGGTGATTTCAGGTGTCGCAATCGCACCACGGCCTTTATGCGTGCCGGATGATGATGCTTCATCGCCTTGCACTAAGTAGTTGATTGCTTGGCTACCACCGACACCAAGTATGGTTTGCTTGATGTTATCAAACAGGGCGGAGAGCTTGTTGCTACTGGTGTTGCTCGACGCGACCGCCAAACTGTAGAAATCACCATTACCGATTTTGATCGCCACGTTGTTTTGAGCGTAAGAAGCATTAACCCCTAAACCATCACCAACATGAATATTGGCGTTGGCTTTACCTTTCATAACCGCGACGTTCAAACCATCGCCGATTTTGGTATTGACGTTGTATTGGCCCCAAGCAACATTGACCGAAATACCGTCACCAACCACGGTGTTAATATTGGCATCACCATAAGCGGCGGTGACGTTTAGGCCATCTCCTACTCGAGTCGTTACGTTCGCTTTACCTTTCGCGGCGGTCACCTGCATACCATCACCGACTTTGGTGACGATGTTGCCCTTACTCCAAAGTGCGTTAAAGCTATCGCCATCACCCACTTGAGTCACGATGTTGGCTTCACCTTTGGCTAGCACAACATTTCGGCCATTACCCACTCTGGTGATAACGTTAGCTTTGCCCCAAGCACCGGTATAATCATCACCATCACCCACATGGGTAATGATATTGGCTTGACCTTGCACGACAGAGACTTCTTGACCATCGCCCACTTTGCTGATGACGTTGGCTTCACCTTTGGCAAAGTTATAGCGATCACCGTCGCCCACTTGGGTAAACACGTTTGCTTGACCCCAAGCCACGTTAACACCCAAACCATCACCGACTTTGGTAATGATGTTTGCCTTGCCCTTGGCAATACCAATGGTCGTGCCATCTCCGACATGAGTCATCACGTTGCCGATATCGGAAATCAACAACCCTACCGTGGTGCCTTCGCCCACTTTGGTGAGGATATTGCCTTTACCAGCCAATACCGCTGCGGTGGTTGCATCACCAACATGGGTCACGACGTTGGCTTTTGCTGCCGCCACAACCCCCATGAAATCATCACCCACTTTGGTGACGATATTGGCTTCGCCCAGTGCTAAGACACCGGTTAAACCATCGCCGACATGCGTCATGATGTTCGCTTTACCGAACATCGCCGCCAGCGTTGTGCCGTTACCGACTTTGGTCATCACGTTCACTTCGCCCGCAAATATTCCTAAGCTGGTTCCATCACCGACATGGGTGTAGATGTTAGCTTTACCGACCATCAGCGCAGCGGTGAGATCATCGCCCACTTTGGTCATAATGTTGGCTTGACCGATCATTGCAGCAAACGTGCTGCCACTGCCTACGTGAGTGAAGATGTTGGCGTTACCCACCATAGCCGCAAGTGTGGTTCCATTACCGACTTTAGTTGCTATGTTGCCTTTGGCCAACATAAGCGCCACCGACATGCCATCACCGATATGGGTGAAGACGTTAGCTTCGGCCACCATTAACGCGAGAGCATCACCGTTGCCCACTTTGGTAAAGACGTTACCAAGGCCGCCCATCAGTGCCCAAGCATTCCCTTCGCCCACATGGGTAAAGATATTGCCTGCACCAATCATGACTGCAATGGATGTTCCATCGCCCACTTTAGTGAAGATGTTGCCTGCGGCGCCCATTACACCAAGGGTTTGGCCATCACCAACATGCGTTAGCACGTTGCCAACACCAAGCATAATGCCTGTCGTGTCGCCATTCCCGACTTTCGTTAGGATGTTCGCGCCGCCTACCATGACACCAGTTGTGGTGCCATCACCGACATGGGTGAGTACGTTAGCGCCTCCGCCCATCACAGCAAGGGTGTTGCCTTTGCCTTTTTTGGTGAGAATATTTGCGCCGCCGAGTGCCACCGCCGTGGTATTCGATAATTGATCATCACTGCTGATATGGGTAATCACGTTCGCACCACCCAGCATGCCCGCCGTGAGTTCACCATCACCCATTTTGGTCAGTACGTTTGCGCCACCAGCCAGTACCGAAGCCACATCGCCTTGACCGACTTGCGTCATGACATTGAAACCGCCAGCCGCTAGCCATAGTGCATCACCACTACCGATTTGCGTGTGCGTGTTATAGCCGCCCAGTAGAGTAACTCGACTATTGCCTTGGCCTTTCTGTACCGAGATGTTGCCGTAAGCCAATAAGTGAGCCAGATAGTCACCGTTACCGACACGAACCAGCACGTTCAACGCACCACCCGCGTAAACATCCATCTTGCCTTGCTGACTTTGGTGCACTAATACGTTTGCCAAACCTGCGCCGCGGAAGGTGAGATCCCCTTCTTCGCCACTTTTGACAATCACGTTAGCCGCGCCTGCACCGTTAAATTCAGTGTTACCAAACTGAGAGCTATGCAGGATCAGGTTGGCAAGACCGCCACCGTTAAAGTAAACATGACCGCGTGTTACGTTGGATTTAATAACGTTACCGCCACCGACACCATTGAAATGAACATCGCCAGAGCTTTCGCCGCTATCACTTACGGGTTTGAATAAGGTCTGATCCGTGTATTCGTCGATATCGGCCACGGTTTCGCTGGTACTTCTTACCGCGTTAACGCTGTAATGCAAGTCGCTGAGCGAGTAGCCCCCTTTGCCCATTGGGTTATACCCAGTTGCAGACGAAATATCTTGGTTGGCTATATTGGCAGTGTGATCACCTTCTTTATACCAAGAGCGAGCTTGATATTTCAGCGCGCCGGTTTCGGCATCGTTAGCCAGCTCAACCACTACAATTTTTGTGTAAGGCCCAAGCACTTTAGCGTAAACATAAGTGTTGGGTTTGCGGTTTGATTTCACCGCTTTGACATCAACCTTAGTGCCATCAGCATAAATCGCGTGACCACCCATTTTGGCATCCGACAATGACACATCTTTTGCATCAATCACCGCGCCATTGGCGTAAGTCACCCACTCATATTCAGTCAGGCTTTTCTCAACCGCATGAACAGTCACTGATTGCTGATGTTCAATGGCAATATTAGAAAGGGTGTAACCACCGTTGACTGGATTGGACTCAAAGCCACCTGAAGAAGAAACATCGGAATGAGCAAGATCGGTTAAGTGATTACCCTGCTTGAACCATGCCTCTGAGTAGTACTTGAGTTTGCCGGATTCAGCATCGTTATAGAGACGGATTTTGTTGATTTTGGTGTAAGTACCATCTGCAATAGCGAACAAATAAGTATTTGGCTCTCGCTCTGATTTTACAGCGTTAACCGAATGAAACTTGTTGCCGTTATCAATCGATAAACCGTGCATCTGTGCGGCAGTGAGAACGATCTCATCCGCTTTGGCATATTCCATACCTTGAGCATCAAAGTCGCCGCCACTACCTTTACGAGTAATGGTGTTATAAGCACCGCCGCCCGAGAAGTGAATATCACCATGTGCCACATCAGAGTAAAGGCTGTTGTAACCACCCACACCTTCGAAGCGAATATTACCGCGTGTTTCGGTATACACATCGTTCGCATTGTGCGTACGCTCAATTCGGTTGGATGCCCCGGCACCCGCTAGGGTAATATCCCCAACCTTGCCTTTGCGAACCAAATGGTTATCCGCACCAGCTCCACTAAAGTGCAGGTTACCGCTTTCAACACGTGAGCTAATACTGTTAGCAACCCCCGCGCCGACAAAACGCACATCACCTTGAGATCCTTGATACTGGTTAAACCAAGTACGATCGATTTTATTGCCCGCACCTGCACCTTCGAAACTCAAGTTTCCATGATTGGTTTCATGCCAGATAGCGTTGTAGCCACCAGCACCTTGGAAAGAAACATGGCCTGATAACCCTTGGCGCTTAATGTGGTTGTAAGCCGCAGCACCTGCGTAGCTGATGTTGCCATGCTGGCCGTCATGACCAATGTCTACACCACCAGCAGCACCTGAAAATGAGAGATTACCGTCTCCGTTTTTCTTGATATCAGCATAACCCGCAGCGCCTCGAACGCTCAGGTTCCCCGTCGTATCCTCAACTTTTAGATAGCCGGCCCCCGCCGATACCGTATCGTTACCTGAACCGGTATATACCGTGGCTCCGATCGACCCCAGATGAATATGATCATCTCCGCCATAAGCATGAATTTCGCCGCCAAAACCGATGGCAACAATGTCGTTATTTCCATCGTCGGCGGAATAATTTCCGGTGAAGAAGTATTCGACACTTCTCCAAAATGGTTTTCCCATAGACTGTGGCTCTTATTATTATTTAAATAGAAAACCACTGTACCTTACGGATACAGCGGTCGTTTTGCGTGTCGATTTTGCCGCGGACAGTACACACTTTTTGCCCTTTCCACGGCAAAAAAACACGCTGTCGTAAGTCATTGACGATTTGACGTCCGTGACCAAAAGGAGCAAGCATTTCAGGAATGTAGATATGATCACCAGAGCGCCAGTCAGCGGCTTCGATTTCTCGTTCACCGGACAATAGCAACTCTCTCACTTGCTCAGACAAAAACGCCCAATTACAAAATGCAATTGGACGTCCTTGTTCATCTTCGTAATAGCAAAACTGATTTGACTCAAATGATGGCATAATCCGTTGCTGCCATTCACTGATAAGATACCGCTGATGCAGAGGAGAATATTGGCTGAGCAGAAGAATCCCACCCATCATTTTCTGCATCATTGCACGATCCAGTTTCGCCGCGTGATGTTGAATCAACATACGCTAAGCCACCTTTTATTTTTTCGTGCGTGTCACGCGTTTTTTAGCAGGCTCAATACCACTCTCGTTCTCTTGAGGTGCTTCACTCGATGATGGTAGAAAACCTGCGGCAATTAATTTTTCTAACTCTTCGTTCATACGAGGATCTTCAAGCATATTCTTAACCATCGAAACCATATACATAAAACCAGAAGCAGGCATATGAATCACTTCTTTTAGCTCTAAGTCCGTATCACTTTCCGCCATAATACCGTTTGCCATGTTGGATTGATTCTGTCCAACAAAATAGAGAGAAAAAACACCTTTATTATAATTAACACTCGATACAGTTTGAACGAATTTCTCAGACATAAATAACTCACCTCATAATTTAAAAAGAAAATAAAAAAAGATTAAAGCCACTTATAAAAAAGTAGCGATAACCCAAAAATGATTTTTAATGTTATACAGCATTTCAATGGCATGCAACCATACAATAACGCTAAGTCATGAATAAATTAACAAAACCAAAATATTACCGAATACAAGCAACTGATAATTAAAACCTTTAAAAACCGCAATTAACTAATCAGACCAGATAATATTTGAGCATCTATTGATATTAATGATATGATCCGCCCCCTTTCTTTTTCTGGCCCTTGAATAATCAAATATATGACTGATTTAAATGAAAAAAAAGCCATGTTACATTGCTTATCAGTCTACTTACCGCTGATCGGAATTCGTGAGATAAAATTAGATATCTCTAATGAAACGCCATCCAATGCAATTGATTCAATAATAAAAGATTTAAAAGGAAGAAATTATTTAGTCACTGCTAATAAAGCGAAGTCTTTTACTGGAATTACTAAAATAAAGAAACCGATTATTTTATTTAACAAAAATAATCACCCATTTATTTTAGCTAAAGTTGAACAGAATAAATGTTTAATTCATCCATGTGATTCAGATACCCCAAAAGTAGTAGATACAAGCTATTTAAAACAGAATTGGAATGGAAAAACGCTAGATATCAAAAAAAAGCAATCCTCTTTTGATATTCGTTGGTTCTTACCTGAATTATCGCAACATAAACATTTAATCGCTGAGATTGTTTTATTCTCTTTCGTACTGCAAGTTATTGCACTTATTACACCGCTATTTTTCCAAGTCGTGATGGACAAAGTATTAGTGCATCAAGCCCACTCGACACTCGATGTTTTAGTGTTCGTCTTAGTTATTTCTGGAATAGCTGAGGTATTGCTACGCGGTTTACGCGAATATCAATATGCTCATACCGCTAACCGCATTGATATTAAGCTTGGCATTAAATTGGTTCACCATCTGTTTGGTTTGCCGCTGCTGTTTTTCAAATCAAGGCAAGTTGGGGCGATTGTGACTCGAGTAAGAGAGCTCGATACCATTCGTGAGTTCATCACAGGTTCGATGTTTACCCTTACGATTGATCTCGTTTTTCTCGTGATCTTTTTCTATGTGATGAGCTTACTTTCTGGCGGGCTAACCTTATTGGTATTGGCCACACTGCCGTGTTATCTCTTTTTGGCTTGGTGGCTAACCCCAAGGCTGCAACAAGCGATTGAACAACAATTTACCCATATGGCGCACAACACTTCGTTTCTAACTGAAACCGTCGCGGGGAGTGATACCATTAAAAGCTTAGCGACTGAACCTCGCTTTATTCGACGTTGGGATACTCAAACCGAACAGATGATATCGAGCAACTATGTGGTTCAGCAGTGGAATAACCGCTCTAGCCACGCAGTGCAGTTCATCCAAAAAATAGCGAGCGTCTTTCTACTATGGATTGGTGCATCCGAAGTGCTCGCGTTACAAATGACCATAGGTCAACTGATCGCTTTTAACATGCTAGCCGGCCATGTTGCACAAACTCTTGCCCGGCTCGTCGAGCTGTGGGGACAATTTATACAAGCGCAAATTGCAGTCGATAAACTTTCCGACCTACTCAATTTGCCCACCGAGCAACAGCAAGCCAGCCATCCTCTACAACTGCAAGGTGCGATCACTCTCAGTAAAGTGAGTTTCCGTTATCAACCCGATTTGCCGCTGACCATCAATCAGCTTTCACTCAATATCCAAGCGGGTGAAAAAATTGGGGTGGTCGGTGGCTCGGGGTCGGGAAAAAGCACCTTGGCTCGGCTTTTACTCAAGCTGTACAGCCCTGAATCAGGCCAAATCATGTTCGATAACACCTCACTCAAACAGATCGGTGTTCATGAATTGCGTCGCCAGTTGGGGGTGGTATCACAAGAGAACTTTCTCTTTAGTAAAAGTGTTAGTGACAACATTGCCCATTCAAAGCCACAAGCCAACTTGGATGAGATTGTGCAAGCAGCAAAATTAGCGGGCGCTCATGAGTTTATTTTAAAGCTGCCAATGGGTTACGACACGATTTTAGCCGAAGGGGGGCAGTCACTTTCAGGCGGACAACGACAACGTTTAGCCATTGCCCGCACACTGCTTGCAGACCCTAAGATTTTAATTCTTGATGAAGCCACCAGCGCTTTAGATGATGAATCACAAGCCATCATTCAAACCAATATGGAGCAAATTGCCGCCGGGCGTACCGTTATTACCATCGCACACCGCCTCTCTACGGTAAGAGAGTGTGACCGGATTATCGTACTGGAAAAAGGCGAGATTGCAGAGCAAGGCACGCATCTACAACTTCTCGCAGAGCAAGGCAAATATTTCCAGCTGTGGCAACTGCAACAAGCATTAAAACAAGAGGATGAGCGAGTATGATCTCTCAGTTAAAGAAGCTTCGCTCTAAGCGCTCGAAAACGAACGGCTACTTTGAGTTTTTACCCGGCCATCTTGCTCTACAGCAGAGCCCGCCCTCTCCGTTTGCTCGCATCACCGCCATCACGCTAAGTTTAGGGTTACTGCTCACCTTACTTTGGACCTATTGGGGGAAATTGGATATCCAAGCGACCGCAAACGGGCGGCTGTTAGTCCCTGGGCGCTCGCAAGTGATTCAGTCTTACGAACAAAGCCGAGTAGCACAAATCCATATAGCAGACGGCGAACGTGTCGAAAAAGGGATGCCCTTACTGACTCTGGACACGTTAGGCGTTAGCCAAGATATTGAACGTTTGCGTCATCAAATACGCTATCAAACCCATGAATTTCTCAAGTATCAAGCGTTGCGTGGTAAGGCTGATCTAGCTCAACATCCCCTGTATTTGGCATTGGCACCTTCGGCGCAGCAAGAGGTCATTGACAGCTTTGATACTGAAAAGAACGAATTCACATCGGTGTTGGAAAACTTGCGTGCGGAAATGCAGGTCAATCTTGCTTCCCAGTCCTCACTTGAGGTCGATATCAGAGGCTTAAAACAGTTAGTGAGTAATATTACTCAGCGCCTTGATGCTCAAAAAAAGCTCAAACAACAGCGTTTGATCGGTCAAGTGCAGTATCTGGAGCAGGAAAAAGAGTTATTAGAATCCGAACGAGCGTTAGCCCAGCAAACATCACAACAGCACGTGCTGCAAAAGCAATATCTCAACCTAGAAGAGCGTTTAAAAGCGCTGCGGGCGCAAAAAGCCAGAGAGTGGCAAGACAAAAGTCAGCAAGCACACCTACAACTCTCAGCGCTGCAACATGAACTGGACAAAGTACGCGAACATGAAGGATTACAAGTGGTTCGCTCTCCTGTCACTGGCACTGTACAGCAATTGAGTGTTCACACCCTTGGAGCGGTCTTACAACCAGCACAAAATTTGATGATTATTGTGCCTGACGATTCGGTACAAGTCGCCGAAGTTAAAATTCTCAATAAAGACATTGGCTTTATTTATGCTGGCCAACCCGTGACGTTGAAAATTGATGCCTTTCCCTATACGCGTTACGGCACCTTGTCGGCAACATTGGTCCACGTCTCTAGAGACTCGACAATGGATGAGCAACTTGGGTTGGTTTTTCCCGCTCAAGTGCAATTGTTAAACCACACAATTGAGGTCGATGGTGCCTCTGTTGCCTTATTGCCCGGTATGTCTGTCGTGGCTGAGATTAAAACCGACCAACGTCGGATCATCGATTATCTACTCAGCCCAATCCGAGAATATCAAGCTGAAGCATTGCGAGAAAAATAGAGTGGATACCTTAACCAACACAGTCTCAACGGTTCATGATCAAGAAAGCCATGGCGCATTAGCGGCCCTCTCGTTTGCCAGCCTTTCATTTGATAAGAAAGTCACGCCATCACAACTGATTCATACACTAGGCGTTGCCGAAAATGAGCTCAGTGCTCTCGACATTCAGCGAGCCGCTCAATCTATTGGTCTGAAAAGCCGAATGATCACCGTCAGAGGAAGCGAGCCAATCCCGCTACCTGCATTGTTCAAAATCCGTCAGCAATGGCATGTCATTCATGCGCTAAACGAGTATGGTTGGACCTTGTACGATCCCATTAAACAGCGCTATTTCGAGTATCCGTTGGCGCAAGGATCTTCAAGTTCCTGTTATGAGGTCTTATTACTGATTGAGCAGAGTATAGAGCCAAGCGATGTCGCTTTTGGCCTCCGCTGGTTTATGCCTTCGATACTTCGTCAGTCAAAACAGCTACGTGATGTGTTTCTGTATTCGATTGTGCTGCAACTGTTTGCCCTGTTTGGTCCCAAACTTTTTGAAACCGTTATTGATAAGGTTCTTGTGGGGCGAAGTTTGTCGAGTTTGCACGTTTTAGCGCTAGCTATGCTTGCGCTAGCCATTGCTGAACCTCTTTACAGTTATTTGCGCAATACGGTTTTTGGTCATCTTTCTAGTCAAGTCAATGCAGAGCTATCGGGGCGATTGTATCGGCATTTGATTAATCTTCCATTAAGTTATTTCAAGCAGCGTCAAACGGGGCAAATCATCGCCCGCGTACGGGAAATGGGGCAAATACGTCAGTTTTTGACGGGCTCAACCTTAATGCTGCTCTTGGATCTCATTTTTATCACCCTCTTTATTGGTGTGATGTTTCATTATGCGCCAGCGCTCACCGGGCTGATTATCGGTTCATTAGTGATTTATTTTCTGCTGTGGTTAGGTATTGGACCTTGGGTTCGTCACAAGGTAACGACAGAGTATGACGCAGAAGCAGAGACAACCACCTTCCTGACTGAATCTATAACGGGTATAGAAACAATCAAGACAACCGCAACGGAAGCTCGATTTTTAGAACGGTGGCAGCAAATACTCAGTCGACAAATTGAATGCGCGTTTTCAGCCCAAAAAGCCAGTTTAATTGCTGGGCAATTGATTGCC
Organism: Vibrio sp. RM-69-4; assembly: GCF_024743775.1. Taxonomy (NCBI): domain Bacteria; kingdom Pseudomonadati; phylum Pseudomonadota; class Gammaproteobacteria; order Vibrionales; family Vibrionaceae; genus Vibrio; species Vibrio sp. RM-69-4. The sequence goes on along the minus strand of NZ_JAMQXI010000076.1, from coordinate 798,555 downwards.
TTAGTGCAGAAAATAGCCGCTGCCATTTTACTTTGGTGGGGAGTCAATTTAGTGCTCAATGGGCAGCTCACCCCCGGTGAATTGGTCGCCTTCAATATGCTAGCAGGGCATGTTACTCAACCCGTTTTGCGACTTGCGCAAGTGTGGCAAGATTTCCAGCACACCTTAGTAGCCTTGCGTCGCGTAGGCGACATTCTTAACGAACCGGCTGAAAATAGTAAAGATGGCCTTGCTTCCATCCCTTCTGTTCAAGGAGGCATTGAGTTTAAAAATGTTCGCTTCCGTTATCATATCGATGCACCGGAAGTCTTAGCGAATCTCTCGTTGACCATCGCTCCGGGGCAATTTATTGGTATTACTGGGCCTTCCGGATCTGGAAAAAGTACATTAACAAAACTGCTACAGCGTCTTTATGTACCTTTGCATGGGCAAGTCTTAGTCGATGGTATGGATCTCGCCATTGCAGATCCGGTCTCGTTAAGGCGCAGCATGAGTGTGGTGCTGCAAGAAAGCATGCTATTTGCAGGCAGCGTTGCCGACAATATTCGTCTTTGTAAACCCGATGCAAGCGATGCAGAGCTGATAAACGTTGCAAAGCTTGCTGGTGCGTTAAGCTTTATTGAAGCGCTGCCACAAGGGTTTGAACAACAAGTAGGAGAAAGAGGTGCCAACTTATCTGGCGGGCAACGTCAACGCATTGCACTGGCTCGCGCATTGTTAGTTAACCCAAAAATCTTACTGCTTGATGAAGCGACTTCAGCGCTCGATTATCAGTCAGAGGCGGCCATCATGAGCAACATGGAAACCATTTGCCATGATCGAACGGTGATCAGTATTGCACATCGGTTATCGACGATTCGTCATGCCGATAACATCATCGTCATCGAAGATGGGCAAGTGGCCGAGCAAGGTACTCACGAAGCGTTGCTCGCACGTGCAGGACTTTACGCACGTTTATGGGAACAACAAGTCAGTGGTTAACTTTCTCTCCTTCAAATGGGTTAGGTATAAAAAATCTCCCCAGAAATTACTGGGTCTTAAACTTACTCACTAAATTATTCAGATCATCAGCTGAACTCGCGAGATTTTGTGAGTTCAGTAGAGCTCGGCTCGATACAACCACACGCCATAGATATTTTGCACTCTCGCGATATGCTTGCCTTGCTCAAGAAGTATCAATGACTTGCTTAAATAACTCACCGATCGGTTCATTTACCAGCACAATAGAAAGATTGATAACCATTTGTTCTAAATCATGCTGATTTTGTCTTTGGATTAACCTACGTTAAAAGATATGGTTGCGTTTCATCGCTTTTATTCCCCTTTTACCTAGCATTATCGACTACATCGCTCATCGGCGATCAACGTAATCATGGGTACACAACTTTTAAGGTGTCGCATCATGTCAGTTGCAGCCATTGCCGCACTCGCAGTATTTATTGGCATTCTGTTTTTTCTCTTCGGACAGCAGAAAAAGTCTCACACTCTTTCACGCTTAGTGCTACTTGGGTTAATCCTAGGCAGCGCATTTGGCCTTGCTCTACAAGTAGTTCTTGGTGAAGGACATGTGGCTATCAAGGAAACATTAGGCTGGGTCAACGTCGTCGGTAACGGCTATGTTGGTTTGCTAAAAATGGTGATTATGCCTTTGGTGCTGGTGTCGATGATCGCTGCGGTTGTGAAGCTCGATAAAGGTGGCTCGCTGGGTAAAATCTCTGGCCTGACCATTTCTATCTTACTGCTGACGACTGCTGTCTCGGCATTGATCGGTATTTTTGTCACCCAAGCTTTGGGTTTAACAGCAGACGGCCTCGTTGAAGGCAGCCGTGAAACGGCGCGTATTGCTGTACTAGAAAGCCGCGCCGCTACTGTGAGTGATTTAACTATTCCTCAAATGCTATTAAGCTTTATTCCGACCAATCCTTTTGCCGACTTAACCGGTGCTCGCTCAACCTCGATCATCGCTGTGGTTATTTTTGGCGTACTAACGGGTATTGCGGCGCGTAAAGTAATGTCAGAGAAAGCCGAGCTAGAAACGCCAATCCGCACCTTTGTCGAAGCGATACAGTCGATTGTGATGCGCCTCGTGAAAATGGTGATGGCACTAACCCCTTACGGTATTGCGGCGTTGATGGCGAAAGTTGTCGCTACATCAAGTGCGGGCGATATTCTGAGTTTGCTCGGTTTTATTGTCGCCTCTTATGTCGCCATTGCATTGATGTTTGTGGTGCACGGTATCTTGGTTTCTTTTGTAGGCGTTAGCCCTAAAGAGTATTTTCAGAAAATTTGGCCAGTGTTGACCTTCGCGTTTACCTCACGTAGCTCAGCGGCAACCATTCCTCTGAATGTAGAAGCGCAAATCACTAAGCTGAACGTACCACCAGCAATTGCCAACCTATCGGCTTCATTCGGTGCCACTATTGGTCAAAACGGCTGCGCTGGTATTTACCCAGCCATGCTCGCTGTGATGGTTGCTCCTACCGTCGGTATTAATCCAATGGACGTGCACTTTATTTTGTCGCTAGTGGCTATTATCGCAATCAGCTCATTTGGTATTGCCGGCGTCGGTGGCGGTGCCACTTTTGCAGCCTTAATCGTACTACCAGCGATGGGCCTACCAGTGACGATTGCAGCACTGCTTATCTCCATTGAACCGTTGATTGATATGGCCCGCACCGCGTTGAACGTTTCAGGCTCAATGACGGCAGGTACCATTACCAGCCGCTTACTGAACGGTAAACAGGTACAAGTTCAAGAACAGCAAGCCTAGAAAGTATCGAACGTTCTCGTTTTTCTCCAAGCCGGTGCCAATGCGCCGGCTTTTTCATTTCAAATCCTCATCAGAGCATGCTTCGCACATTGCTATGTCACACAGGCAATGGTCTAATAAACCTTAAATTTCAGCGACTGGATACTATCGAATGCGACAAGAGCACCCGCCTACTTTCTTTTTCCTCGACTATGAGACGTGGGGAGTCAACCCTGCGAAAGATCGTCCGAGCCAATTTGCGGGCGTTCGCACCGATATGGATTTTAATATTATTGGCGAACCACTGGTCATCTATTGCCAACCACCAGCGGACTATCTGCCTTCTCCAGAAGCGGCGCTTATTACGGGTATCACTCCACAAAAAGCGGTGGCCCAAGGCTTGCCAGAGCCTGAATTTATCGCCAAAATTCATCAACAACTCGCCACACCCAACACCACCAGTCTTGGTTACAACAGTATTCGTTTTGATGATGAAGTAACGCGTTACACTTGCTATCGTAATTTCATTGATCCGTATGCTTGGAGCTGGCAAAACGGCAATTCACGCTGGGATTTACTTGATGTGATGCGCGCCTGCCATGCGCTACGCCCAGAAGGCATCAACTGGCCCGAAAATGACGAAGGCTTTACCAGTTTTAAGCTGGAGCATCTCTCAGTTGCCAATGGCATCGAACATGCGAATGCCCACGATGCTATGGCCGATGTTATCGCCACCATTGAGCTAGCCAAAAAAGTAAAAGCCGCCCAACCCAAGTTGTTTGATTACTTTTTTAATATGCGCCATAAACGCAAACTCAATGATCTGATTGATATCGTCAACATGACACCTTTAATGCACGTATCGGGTATGTTAGGCCGAGAATGCCAATACACCAGTTGGATCGTGCCGATTGCTTGGCATCCCACCAATCAAAATGCGGTTATTGTGGTGGACCTTGCCAAAAACCCTCAACCCCTGATCGATTTAAGCAGCGAAGAACTGCATCAACGTCTATATACCAAACGCGAAGAGTTGGCAGAAGATGAATTGCCAGTGCCCATCAAATTAGTGCATCTCAATAAATGCCCTATCCTTGCGCCGGCCAAAACATTAACGGCCGAAAATGCAGACCATATCGGGGTCGATAGAAACCTGTGTCTTGAACACTTAGCGCTCATCAAGCAGTACCCAGAGATCAGAGAAAAGCTGATTGGCCTCTACACAATTGAGCGCGAATATAAGCACAGTGACGATGTCGATACTCAACTCTACGACGGTTTCTTCTCTCCAGCCGACAAAGCGGCGATGGAGATCATTCGCCAAGCTGACCCAGTCAACCTCGCCGCATTAGACATTAGTTTTAGCGATAAGCGCATCGAACCCTTGCTGTTTCGCTACCGCGCTCGCCATTACCCATTGACATTAAGTGACGAAGAGCAAAGACGTTGGGCAACTCACTGTCGTGATTATTTCGAAAGCCACCTTGAAGAGTACATGCTCAATTTAGAGAACTTAGTTCACACCCACAGCAGTGACGAAAAGAAAATGGCTATTTTAAAATCCGTTTACCGTTATGTCGAAGACATCGCGAGTTAATGTACGAGGTTTTCGCGCTGTCAGGTTTCAAACCAACACGCTGCGATTCCATTTCCGAAAATAGTTTAGGCACAACAAGGCACCGACTTTTATTGTGAATACCATTGCAAAATATTTGGTCTCTATGGGGCTGATTTTCCTTTGCCTGATGGCAGGTATCAATCTTCAACATTGGCTTGGCATCACCATTCCGGGCAGTATTATCGGAATGCTAATTCTGTTTAGTTTATTGGCAAGTGGGCTCGTGCCTGTCGAATGGGTAAAACCCAGTGCCAGTCTTTTTATCCGTTATATGGTCATTTTATTTGTCCCTATCAGTGTCGGATTAATCGAGCATTTTGATTTATTGATGAGTAACGCCATCCCGATTCTTGCCAGCGCGGTGGGCGGTACGCTGATCGTATTAGTTTGTCTGGGTTTAGGGCTGGATCGTTTTTTGAAAAAGGGGAATAAGTGATGTGGTTATTGCTCACGATTGCGGTCTTTTTCCTGACACGTTGGATCAGTAAAAAATGCAAAACGGCCATAATGAATCCGTTACTGCTCAGCCTTGTGATCATCATTCCTATCTTGCTATTTTTTAACATCCCTTATGCCAGTTACTATGCTGATAACCAATGGCTGAGCTTTCTGTTGCAACCGGCTGTGGTGGCGCTGGCTTATCCTCTCTATGAACAACTGCCTCAGATCCGCTCAAATTGGCGCATCATTGCCCTCGCCTGCGGGGTGGGCAGTGCTATGTCAATGCTCACAGCCAGCTTAATTGCTGTTTATCTTCAAACGGATATACATTTAATCGCCAGCCTACTGGGTAAATCAGTTACCACACCGATTGCGATGGAAGTTTCCAGTAACCTCGGTGGAGAGCCAGCCATTGCCGCCGTTTTAGTGGTCATTGTAGGGCTGTTTGGCGCAATTCTCGCCTACCCTATCTACAACCTTCTCAACATTACGCATCCAATTGCCAAAGGCTTAACCATGGGCACCGTATCTCATGCGCTGGGCACAGCAACCTGCGCTGAAAAAGATCCACGTGACGCAGCATTTAGTTCACTTGCATTAGTCGTGTGCGGCGTAATCACATCGATACTTGCTCCAAGTTTTTTTGCTTTTTCAATGTGGTTGTCCACGCTATAGAGTGCCAACAGAAATCAAAGATACGTCTACTCATGGATTTTGATTGTAGACGTGTCTCACTCTAAGGCTGACTGTAATCGATTTCATGTGTGACCTCACTCTAAATGTGAAAACCAAAATTACGTTACATTAAATTACGTGACTTAAATCTCGGTAAAATTTCATTCTTCGCCTAGAATATTCCTCAATACATAGATAAGGACTCATTATGAAAAGCCGTATTGAACAGGCGCTAGCTGATACGCCAAAACCCGTTGCAGAATTTTTGTCGCCCATTCTGCTGTGCGATGATTTTGACGCAACCCTATCACCAGAACAGTTCAACCAACTGCTTTCTCTTTCTGGCTTAGACGATGCGGAATTGCGCGTTGCACTGCTGCCTTTTGCGGCCGCCTATGCTTATGTACCACTTTCAAACTTTTACGTGGGAGCCATCGTCAGAGGTTTATCGGGCCGTTTGTACTTTGGCGCGAATATGGAGTTTTCCGGTGCGCAATTGGGCCAAACCGTACACGCCGAGCAATGTGCCATCAGCCATGCGTGGATGAAAGGTGAACAAGGCGTTGCTGACATTACCATCAACTTCAGCCCTTGTGGGCACTGCCGTCAGTTTATGAATGAGCTTACGACCGCAGACTCGCTTGCCATTCAGCTACCACAGCGTGATGAGAAGTCACTGCAAGAGTACCTACCTGAATCATTTGGTCCTGCCGATTTAGGTGTTGATTCTGGTCTAATGGCAGACGCTAACCACGGCAAAACAACTAGCGAAGATGACCCACTCATTGGCTTAGCTCTTAATGGCCTAAACCGCAGTTACGCACCCTATACCAACAATCTCAGTGGTGTTGCCCTGCAAGTTGAGAATGGTAAAACCTACGTCGGTGCGTATGCTGAAAATGCCGCATTCAACCCAAGCTTACCACCATTGCAAGTTGCTCTTGTTCAGTTAATGATGGATGGCCAACGCTTTGATAATATTGTCGCAGCCGCATTAGTTGAGATGTCTGATGGCAGTATTAGCCATTTAGCCGATACTCAAGCCACCTTGGAAGTAATTAACCCAGACATTCCTCTTTCCTATCTTGTGGTTTAGGCGCTCTAGTGAAAAATCCCCAGCGCATGGGGATTTTTGCCTTTTGATGGTGCAGGTTTTACCGCATATCCTTTCCGCCCAACAAATTATCGAACACCTCTTGTTTACTCATCGGCTTGTAAAAATAGAAGCCTTGGATCTCATCAATATTCCAGACTTTGAGTTTGCGCAGCTGCGAAGCAGTTTCAACCCCTTCAGCCACGGTAGTTAAGCCTAGCTCTTGCGACATATTGATAATACTGCGCACCAAGGTTTTGGCTTTGTCATTGGATTCCAATGTGGAAATATAAGACTGGTCTAACTTCACTATATCTAATGGAAAATCACACAATGTACTAAACGAGGAATACCCCGTACCAAAATCATCAAGCGCCAACTGTATACCAAGTTTTTTTATCGCATCCATGCGTTTGATCGTCTCTTCTTCAGCCCCCAACAACATACTTTCCGTCAATTCGAGCACTAATTGTCACGGTTCAATTTGATATTTTTCAATCAATACTGATAAGTACCCGACCAATTTTTTACTGTAGAAATGCGGGCTAGAAAGATTGACGTGAATACTTAGCCGTTTACCCAACGAAAATTGCGACTGCGTTTGCAGTTCGCTAAGAAATTGGCAGGCTTGGCCTAGTATCTGCTCTCCCAATTCAATGATCACTTTACGTTGCTCAGCCAAAGGGATAAATACGGTTGGCGAAACCATACCAAGTTGAGGGTGCTTCCAGCGAGCCAGAGCTTCAAAGCCAATGATTTCGGCACTGTCTGCACGAACAATCGGCTGATAGTAAGCAATAATATGGCCATCTTTCACAACTGAGATGAGATCTCGATTGATCGCTAACGACTTCTGGGCATGAACAAACAATTCTTGTGTCACTGAAACAACCAGGCTGGCTCCAGCTTTCTCTGTTTGTTGAATGGCATAAAAACCACTTTGAACCAAAGTTTCAAAAGAATCGATAGCCAATTGTGAATCAATCACAGCACCTTCCACACTCAAATCGAGTTCCAAGCCGCCAATGTCAGTCTTCCTCTTGTAACTATCGATAAGCTTAGTGCCTCTATGAATCAAAAAAGAGGTTGCCCCGTTACCCAACTCACACACCATAAATTCATATTCACTAATTCGTCCCATTATGGACATGTTGAAACGGTTTCTAAGCGTAGCCGAAAAATGTTTAACGGCCATATCGTAAGCACTGTGTCCATACACTTCTGAAATTTCTTTTAGTCTTTTAACCCGTAGGTAGAGCATGGAAAACCCACCACATTCGGTCGGATTGTCAATCAAAGGCTGGACTTGGCTCATCATCGTTGGACGATTAAGTAAACCTGACACTGGGTCACAATGGGTAAGGTCGTAAATAAGCTGCTCTTGCTGCTTTTGCTCGCTGATATCAGTAATCGATAGCATGATAGAGCGATGCCCACGTTGTTCTATCAATGTAGCTTCGATAAGACACTCTAAACGCTGCTGACCCTTTGTAACAACATGTCCCTCAAATTCACGCATCCCTTGTTCTATATTTTGGTAGAGTAATTCACTGCTGCACACCACATCATTTTGTATAATACAAAACTCATCTAAAACCTTTCCAACCAACTCATCTCTAGAATAAGAAAGCATATCCAACAAGGCTTGGTTCACATCGACAATGAAGCGATCAACCACCAGCAACATTCCGAGATTTTGGCTTTGATAGAGTGCATCAAATTTCTGTAACGTCTCTTTAAGCCTATCTTCCGCCAAGGAGGATGAGGCAGCAAGCGAACGGACAAGTTCGGTAATTCGTTCAAACTCATCTTGTTTATCACTCGATTGTGAAGAGAATGCACTCTCTTCAATCAGCTGATTGATCCCACGCTCAAAATTCTCAAACCGTTTGGCTACCTTGCTGCGAAACAGAGCAAAAGTAGCCACGGCGACAAAGCCGGCCGCAATGATGATCGTCAAAATCAAATAATAAAAAGTTTCGTTCCCTTTTTGATAGTAAAGCCGCTGAGCACAGGTTTTTAGATAGCCAATAGGTTGCCCTGTCATATCACTAAGTAAGGTGTAATGCGTGATATTATTTTGATCTCTTTCAATACCTTCTTGATTATGACTAACAGGTAAAATCACAGGAGCATCGGTAACTACAATATCATTTTTAGCGGTTAGTAGGTTCTGATACTGAGAAGGGAAACGGCGGGTTAAGTGCTGTCCCCATAGCATCCACCCCACAACATCAGCCGTACCTTCACTGTTACGCACCGGAGTTAGGCTCACCACCCACACACTATTTTCCACACGGATGAGGCCAGATCGGCTAGTTTTATCCTCATCAAGTGTGTGATGCATCTGAATTAAATGGTCGCTCACACCTTGTGAGCGTATCAACTGTTCCACTAACGAACAGTTTGTGCCAGGTTCAATATCCCGACATAAGTATTCAACCAATTGCGAGGATTCGGTGATGAAAGCCAAAACGTCTAAACCTAAAGTATCGAGGGAATCAGGATACAAGTTGCGCTCAGCAAATTGAGTGTCGCCATTCAACAGCAGCAGATAAGTTTCATCCCAATAAGCCCAATCATAAGAACGCTTTTCTTGCTGTACTAAAAGATCTTGAATGACCGACTGAGCTTGATTGCTATCTCGATGAATCTCAATTGATTCAAGTTCATTCAAACTATATAAAAAAAAGTGGCGAGTAATAAATAAGCTGCTAAGAATGATCCCAACCAACCCAACAGAAAACAACAGAGCAGTTTTCGTGTGTAGAGTTATAAAACGCAAACGTAAGAAAGTTTTCATAGCCATAGGTGTCTTTTTCTTAGTCAATCCCACATAAACCTTAGACTGAAATTACTTCATATTCTTAACGCAGTTTCTCGAATGCTGTTTACTGCACATTAATTGCTATTTCAGCCTTAATTTTGTACAGATATGAGTTCGTTTACTGCGTATTACACAAACCACTCTATCGACAGCACGAACAGGAAATTACTCATCTCTCATCACAAAGGCAAACGTTTGCTTTTATTCTTAATTTTAGTATGATTTTGGCTGTTTTCGCTATTACCTATTGCTTGAATGTAAGGATTCACTATGTTTGGTACTGCTACACGTGAAAATGCCACCCGCGTTTTACTGCTTGGTTCCGGAGAATTGGGCAAAGAGGTGGCAATTGAATGCCAACGCCTTGGTTTAGAAGTGATTGCCTGTGATCGCTACGCCAACGCTCCAGCAATGCAGGTGGCGCATCGTAGCCACGTATTGGATATGCTCGATGGCGATGCGCTACAAGCCATTATCGAACTCGAAAAACCAGACTACGTGGTGCCAGAAATTGAAGCAATTGCCACTCACAAGCTGGTTGAACTGGAAGCGCAAGGCTTAAACGTGGTCCCCACCGCAACGGCCACTCAATTGACGATGAACCGTGAAGGCATTCGCCGTTTAGCCGCAGAAACTCTTGCCTTACCTACCTCTCCTTATCAGTTTGCTGATGACTATAATGATTTTGTACTGGCGATTGAGCATGTCGGTATGCCTTGCGTAGTTAAGCCTGTGATGAGTTCATCAGGTAAAGGCCAAAGTGTGATTAAGACGCAAGAGGATATTAGCCGCGCTTGGGCATACGCTCAAGAAGGTGGCCGCAGTGGAGCTGGGAGAGTGATCGTCGAAGGCTTTATCGATTTCGACTACGAAATTACTCTCTTGACGATTCGAGCGGTTGATGGTGTCCATTTCTGCGCTCCCATTGGCCATCGACAAGAGGAAGGGGATTATCGCGAATCATGGCAACCACAAGTGATGTCGGCTAACGCAATTAAAGCCGCTGAATATGTAGCAGAACAAGTGGTTAATGCACTCGGTGGTTACGGCTTATTTGGTGTTGAACTGTTTGTCAAAGGCGATAATGTTATCTTCAATGAAGTGTCCCCTCGCCCACATGATACGGGAATGGTCACCCTCATTTCGCAAGAGCTGTCTGAATTTGCGTTACACGTGCGTGCGTTCACGGGTATGCCAATCAATAGTATTACCCAATATGGACCATCGGCATCTGCGGTTATTTTAGGTCAAGGCACCTCCACTAACCTTAAATTTGATGGAATAAATGAAGCACTGTCTATCCCGCATACTCAACTTCGTCTGTTTGGTAAACCAGACATTGATGGACGCCGTCGACTTGGGGTTGCTCTGGCGAAAGATAAAGAACTCAAACAGGCTTTGCACAACGCAATTCAATGTGCCAAAAGCGTGCAAGTGATTCTGTAAAAACGCAAAGCGAGCCACTAGGCTCGCTTTCATTTACCTCACCAACAATACTCGCTGCAGAGCCTTACTCTTTAATCAGTTCACTGACTGTACCAACCACACTGTCCGCGGCTTTTCTCATTTCATCAATCAGCTTTTGCGTCTCTTCCAGTTTGCTGTTACATGCCGTGACTTGGCCTTGAATTGCCCCCATCATCGATGTCGAGCTGTTGGTCAGTTCGCTATTGAGCTTAACAATATTACCAATTTCATCGGTCGCTTTGGTGGTATTGGAGGCTAATGAGCGCACCTCATCAGCAACCACCGCAAAACCCCGGCCATACTCTCCAGCACGCGCAGCCTCGATAGCGGCATTGAGCGCCAGCAAATTAGTCTGTTCTGCTATGCCTGTAATGGTGGTTACAATTTTGGTGATTTGCTGCGACTGGTTGGCCAGTTGCGTCATTGACGTATTCGCCTTAGTGATCGCGTTATCAATCTCTTTAGCAATGGAAGCGGCTTCAGCTAGCGTTCCCGTCCCAAGTTGAGCAATATGTACCGTTTCTTGTGAGGTGTGATGCGCCACTTCTGCTGCATCTTTAATCGCCCGAGCTTGCAGTACTCGTTGCGTGACATCAGTTGCAAACTTAGTCACACCAATGACTTTATGATCTTCACTAAATACGGGGTTATAGTTTGCTTCCAACCAAATTTCATCGCCATGTTTTGTAAAACGTTTAAATAATCCCGTTTTAAAATGGCCGCTGGCAAGCGACGCCCAAAAATTCGGGTTCTTCTTGTAAAATAGATCATCACAAAATAATCGGTGGTGTTTACCAACGATTTCTTGCAATTTGTACCCAACACAGGACAGAAAGTTTGGATTCGCGTCTACAACCGTCCCATCGGGAGTGAAAGAAATCACAGCCATTGACTTATCAACAGCTTCAAATACGGCCACTTGTCTATCCAATTTCTCTTTTGCAGCAGTGACATCACTGGCAATCTTCACCACCTTAACCACTTTTCCTTGCTCATCTTTTACTGGGATGTACGTAGCTTCAATCCACACTTTATTATGGCTTTTAGTTAAACGGCAAAACGTACCCGCATGAGTTTTACCTTGCGCTAAATTTTGCCAAAGTTGACTATATTGAGGCGCATTAACAAATTCACTTTCACAGAACATTCGATGATGCTGGCCCACCACTTCCGATAATGAATAGCCCAACACTTGTAAGAATGAGGAGCTGGCAGTCAGAATATGTCCTTGTGGATCAAACTCAATATAAGCCATCGTGCGTTTTATTGAATCAACCACCAGTTCATCACTGCTCTTTTTAGACTGTTGATTGCTGTTTGGCTTCCGACTAAACAAACCCATAGTTTTTCCTTAGTATTAGAGCGGCTGATATAGACGTAATGGCTTGCTCTCATCAAACGCCTAAAACCTACCTATTTATTGTTGTATAAGATGTATAAATAAACGATTTAAGCATAGTCTGTTACTTCTCAATTAACCACACGACTTCAGCAAAACGGCTTAATCCTCGTTGACTGATTTTAGGGTTATTTTCATCAGCATCGTCACGAAACAGACACGTCACTTTGCAGTCAGTGAATAACGACTCAACTTCATTTTTGGCGACACAGAATGGAGGGCCCATCATTTCACTTTGAACGTAATCCAGCGTCACAAGCAGCACCCTTCCGCCCTCTTTCAACAATGAAAGCAAGCGAGTAACGTACTCCTTTCGCATTTCAGGGGGCAGCGCAACTAACGCCGCTCTGTCGTAGATAAGCTCAACCGCTTTTAGCGGCGCACTAAAAACATCTCCGGTATAAATCATCAGTTCATCAAACTGATACAGTTCATGCGCTCCATTTAAGCGAGTGACCGTTGGCGTATAAAAATGCTCGGCAAAAAAGGAACGAACGGCAATTTCACTCAGCTCTACACCCTGAACCTGTTCATGCTGGGAAGCGAGCCATATCAAATCTTCACTTTTTCCGCACAATGGTACAAATACACTTTCATTTCGTTGAGGTGAGAGTTGAGGCCAATATTCGATCAACAATGGGTTCACATCTTCTAAGTGAAATCCTATTTGGTTGGAGGCCCATTTCTTGTGCCAAAACTCGGGGTCTTTCATTATCTTCGTGCTCTACGATTAAAATCTACAGCCAGACAAAGTACATGCTACTGACTAATAAGTGAATCCCCAACGGGTTAAACAAACAGCACAAAGACAGATAAAGATGTTCATATTTGGTTCATCCTTATTAGATACACTTGGTAACACATCAAATTGAACAGATAGCCTGGCGAGGCATCTGAAGATAAGACCTGTGATAAAGCGCAAAATTATGGATTAATTGTTCCACGAGCTATTGAGTTCACTTTCTTCATCCCAAGATCTCATAGCAGCGACTCTGGTTATCACGTGTTTAGGTCTATTTTGGTTTCACCTTTTACCTAGACTAAGTTAAGGAGAATGAATGAGCCTATTTTTACGTACTACGGCACTGATGCTTTTAGTACTAAGCAGAGCCCCTGCCTTTGCAGCCGTTCCGTTCAATTCAGAAAGTGATGCCAAAGTTGGTGAATCGAAAAACCAACTCTCATCTAAACTGTTCAAGCATAGTTTAAGCGGTTTATATGGCATCCAGTCCACCAACAACCAGCCTTTGCAACCCTACAACGACTTTGAAATTCTCTACAGTAAAGCTCACCAAGCTCAACGTGAACTTGAAACATTGTGCAGAAGTACTGCTTTACTGACATCAACAGAGGCTCACTTTTCTGGCGTGAAATCACGTGACCGAGCATTAAGTAAAATAGAACATGAATTAGGTGGACGAGCTGATAGGATCACAGATTTAGCCAGAACCACTCTTGTGGCAAATGATGTGCCAAGCTTAGTCGAGGCTTATGAAGTATTAAGCCGAGAAGCCAGCATCGTAAAAGTAAAGAACCGCTTTAAATCGCCTGCCGCATCAGGCTATCGTGATTTAAACTTACTGGTTCAACTTCCTAAAACCAATGTTATTGCAGAAGTACAATTACATCTTAAAGCCATTGCCGATGTGAAAAATGGCCCCGAGCATCGTTTCTATGAACAGATCCAGAAGTTTGAACGTGTCGCCGCATTAGAGAAGCGAGCGTTACATGATATTGAAAAGGCGCAAATTAACCAGTTTCGTCGCCAATCTATCGAACTCTACCAAAACGCCTGGCAGCCGTATATCACCACTCATATTCAAGCAGCCTAATACGTTCAGAACCTTTAACTCACCATAAACAGAAAAAAAAAGACCACGCATAGCGTGGTCTATTGCTCGGTCTATTTTTCGACATTAATGTTCTCGACTCGGGCTTTTAATTTCTGCCCTGGGCGGAACGTTACGACACGTCGAGCGGAGATAGGAATATCCTCACCTGTTTTTGGGTTTCGACCCGGACGCTCGTTTTTGTCTCGTAGATCAAAATTACCAAAACCAGATAGTTTTACCTGTTCGCCACTTTCAAGCGCCTTGCGAATCTCTTCGAAAAACACTTCAACCGTTTCCTTGGCATCCCGTTTACTGTATCCAAGCTTTTCAAACAGGTTTTCAGCCAATTCGGCCTTTGTGAGCGCCATAAAACTTCCCTCAAAGCTATGTTAAACCTTGCTGCTTCTAAGCAGCGCCAAAGCATTTTCGCTTAGCCAATCAATAAGATATCGGCTTTACCTGAAAAGTGTATGCCAAGCTTCTGATTTTCGCCAACTTTTTTATTCGCAACAATATTAATAGTTTCATCAAAATAAGCGCATATACTGGCTGCATTTATACAATTAGACGTCGAAGATTGAGAAAAAACACTGACAATTTAGTTAGTTATATCATAACAGCCAACATTTTCAGAATTTCATACTATTTTGAATGGATATCGATTTCTGATAAAAAAATTTATAACCTGTTAAATCATAGACTTGTTTAACACTAACCTGTCACTAAATTGCATATAAAAAAGCAGGCCCAACTTGAACCTGCTCAAATATACTTAGGCTACTTTCTGAATTAGTCGCGCAGGGCTGCACCAAACTGTGCCGCTACTGAAGTCACAATCGATTCAACAGCGCTTGCAATATCGGCTTCTTCTAAAGTACGTTCAGTCGATTGAAGCATCAACGCAATCGCTAAACTCTTCTTGCCCTCTTCAACCCCTTTGCCTACATAAACGTCAAACAGCTTCGCCTCTTTTAGAAGCTCACCACCAGCGTTACGACATGCATCGACAATATCACCTGAAGCAATGGCGCCATCAACAACCAGTGCTATATCACGGCGGTTCGCTGGGAACTTAGACAGTGATGCAGCTTCTGGAATTACACGGGTGTTCACCGCTGACCATTCAAGTTCAAATACGATGGTGCGGCCATTCAAGCCAAACTTACGCTCAAGCTCTGGATGAACAGTGCCTATCACCCCAATAATCTCACCATCGACAACGATGGCGGCCGATTGCCCAGGGTGCAGCGCTGGGTGTGCAACAGAAGTAAAACTGTAAGCTTTGCCGTTGGCGGTTAAATCAAGAATGGCTTCCAAGTCACCTTTTAGATCGAAGAAATCAACCGTTGCGGTGTCCATGTTCCAGTGCTCTTCACCACGAGTACCAGATATTACACCCGCGAGCATAGGCTCTTGGCGCATACCGTTCTCTGCCGAGACATCAGGAATAAAACGCAAACCATATTCAAACAAACGAACGCGTGGCTGCTGGCGTTTCTGGTTATGAACCACGGTATTTAATAGACCTTGGATCAAGCCCAAACGCATCGCCGACATATCAGCAGAAATAGGATTAGGCAGAATGAGTGGTTCAACATCTGGAACAATCAGTTTCTGCTGCTCTGGCTCAACGAAGCTGTAGGTGATCGCTTCATGGTAACCACGGTCAACTAACAAATGACGAACACGCTTAAGTGGCAAGTTTGCTTCTTGGTGGTCATTCATGCTCAATGCTGCAACGGGAGCTTGATTAGGGATATTGTTGTAACCGTAAATACGGCCAATTTCCTCAATCAAGTCTTGCTCAATCGCGATATCAAAACGCCACGTTGGCGCGGTAGCAACCCAACTGTCTGCACGGCTCTCAACACTCATACCTAAACGTTTTAGGATTTCAACCACATCAGCATCCGCAATGTGATGACCAAGCAAACTGTCCAGTTTAGTGCGACGAAGTGTGACTTGATTTGGTTTAGGTAACTCCGTTTCAGACTCAACACTAACCACAGGTGCAACTTCACCGCCACAAATATCAACCAGCAGCTGAGTCGCTCGTTCCATCGCACTGACTTGTAACGCGTAGTCAACACCGCGCTCAAAACGCATGGATGAATCAGTATGTAGGCCATAGCTACGAGCACGACCGCGGATATGGTCTGGTGCAAAGAAAGCACACTCAAGCAGTACATCTTGGGTTTCTGAGCTAACGCCTGAACCTTCACCACCAAAAATGGCCGCAATGGCTAATGCTTTATTGTGATCGGCAACAACCAGCGTATCAACATTCAACTTAGCTTCAGTACCATCAAGTAGCGTAAGTTTTTCATCCTGCTCGGCCATACGAACAACAATACCGCCTTCGATCTTGGCAAGATCAAAGGCATGCATCGGTTGGCCTTGTTCAAGCAAGATATAGTTAGTGATATCAACCACTGGATCAATTGAACGTAGACCACAACGGCGTAACTTCTCTTGCATCCAAAGCGGTGTTTGGGCTTGAACATTAATGTTTTTAACCACGCGGCCAAGATAACGCGGACAAGCGGCCGGTGCTTTCACTTCAATAGAGACTTTATCTTCAATTGAAGCAGGAACAGCGATGACCGATGGCTCAGTGACATCAATGCGGTTCAATACACCTACTTCACGAGCAAGGCCACGAATACTAAAGCAATCTGCGCGGTTCGCGGTCAAATCAACATCAATAGTCACATCATCTAAGCTTAGGAATTCGCGGAAATCAGTACCAACGATGGCATCTTCTGCAAGCTCCATAATGCCAGCGGATTCAACATCAATCCCTAACTCACTGAATGAACAAAGCATGCCGTGAGAAGGTTGACCACGTAATTTTGCTTTTTTAATCTTGAAATCGCCGGGCAGTACCGCGCCAACAGTCGCTACCGCCACTTTTAAGCCTTGGCGGCAGTTTGCTGCACCACAAACGATATCAAGCAGTTCTTCCTCACCCACGTCAACTTTCGTTACACGCAGTTTGTCGGCATCCGGATGTTGACCACATTCCACAACGTGACCCACTTTGACGCCAGTAAATTCACCGGCGACAGCAAGAACGTCATCGACTTCCAAGCCTGCCATTGTAATTTGATGTGTAAGTTCGTCAGTCGTAACCGCAGGGTTAACCCACTCACGAAGCCATGATTCGCTGAATTTCATTGTGTTTACCCTTGAATTACTTGAATTGTTTGAGGAAGCGCAGATCGTTCTCAAAGAACGCGCGTAGGTCGTTGACGCCATAACGAAGCATCGTTAAACGCTCAACACCCATACCAAATGCAAAGCCAGAATATTTTTCAGGGTCAATACCAACACTGCGCAAAACGTTCGGGTGAACCATGCCACAGCCTAGAACTTCAAGCCATTTACCATTTTTACCCTTCACATCCACTTCCGCAGAAGGTTCTGTAAATGGGAAATAAGAAGGACGGAAACGCACTTCAACTTCTTCTTCAAAGAAGTTACATAAGAAATCGTTCAAAATACCTTTAAGCTGAGCAAAATTGACGTGCTCATCAACCAACATACCTTCAACTTGGTGGAACATTGGTGTGTGTGTTTGGTCGTAGTCATTACGATATACGCGGCCCGGCGCAATAAAACGAAACGGCGGTTGACCATTTTCCATAGTGCGAATTTGCACACCTGACGTGTGTGTACGCAACATTAAATCTGGATTAAAGAAGAAGGTATCGTGATCAGTACGTGCTGGGTGATCGGCAGCGATATTCAACGCATCAAAGTTGTGGAAGGCGTCTTCAATTTCAGGGCCAGATTCAACATGAAAACCAAGCTCACCAAAGAACTGCTCAATGCGTTCAACTGTGCGAGTCACTGGGTGTAAGCCACCATTTTCAATGCGGCGTCCAGGCAAAGTAACGTCAATCGTTTCAGCCGCTAGTTTGGCTTCTAACTCTGCTCGCTGCAAAGCATCTTTACGCGTAGCAATGGCGTGTTGCACTGTTTCTTTCGCAACGTTGATCTCTTGACCTGCAGCGCGACGTTCTTCGGGTGGCAATTTACCTAGGCTCTGTAGCTGAGTGGTTAACTCACCTTTTTTACCCAAGTACTGAACACGCACTTCATCAAGTGCGACTAGCGAATCGGCAGCATTAATCGCTGCGGTCGCATTAGCAATAATCTCTTCTAGATGTTGCATCGTTTCCTCATCTACCTGTAGGTAGTGTCCATATAGGATGTTTTTGTATTTTTCAGATAGCTGCACATAGTATCGAAAGCCACCTCTAAAGCCAAATTGAAATGATACTGACGCTTGCTCTTGAACAAAAAAACGGCATTATTTTTGCCGCTCTCTTGATATTACCTCCCTCTCCCCAAACAATAATAAAAACATGACTATTTTTAAGAAGAAACGATGAACATCACGATAACACCAATCAAACCACAAGATGATTCGGACATTTGTAAAATTATCCAATCTGTAGGCGCTGAATTTGGGGCCATAGGTGAGGGTTTTGGCCCATCTGATGCTGAAGTGGAAAACATGAGTCAACATTATACGCAAGAGAGCAGCAGCCTTTATCTGGTAGCCAAACGTGACGGCATCATTGTCGGTGGAGCAGGTATTGCAGCCTTTCATCATAGCCAACGGATCTGTGAGCTAAAAAAACTCTTCTTATTACCAGAAAGTCGCGGTTGCGGGCTGGGAAAAATGCTCAGTGAAGCATGCCTATCGTTTGCTCAAAATGCAGGTTATCAATCTTGCTATTTGGATACGTTATCTAGTATGACATCCGCCATTCAGTTATATGAAAAACTCGGATTTATACATTTGGATCGACCAATGGACGGCACTGAGCACAACGGCTGCGATGTTTGGATGCTTAAACAGCTGTAAATCATCGCATCTGCTTATACAAAAAATGCCTACCGAACGGTAGGCATCAAAAGCAGTTGAGATTTAATGCTTAAGTTTTAAAACTTAGAAGAAGTATTTTAGACGGATACGCATACCTAGATCTTTATTTTCTGTATCGTCTACTTTCGAGTAGTAAGTACCTAGATAAACAGAGAAATCTTCCACATCCATCACATTAGCAAATTGGTAAGAAGCATAAGTGGTATTTACCTTCTCGCTAGTACCTTTATCAACATCACCATAGACATGACCTAGACCAAAGCCTTTAAACAGTAAGTTAGCACCGATGGTCGTATCTTCTTGTTTAGTTTTGTCGAAATCACGGAACGCATAGTTCACGTTGATAGAAAGATCGTTAGCAGAATAGTTAACTGTCGCGCCATAACCAAGGAAATCATTCGCAGCATCTTTATCATCTGCAGTCAGATTGGCTTCTAAACCAGCAGCAACACGAACTGAGTCAACGATTTGGTACGCAACAACTGGGCGTACGAACACAGCATTTTTATCCGCTGTAGTCGCATTCTTCTCAAATTTGGTAGAGAGTTCAAAGTAAAGATTATCCGCTGTCTTACTAAAACCGACTTGGCCGTTATCGCCACGACCACGAGCCGCATTCGCTCGATACGGTTCTGCTGTTGCGTATTCAAGCATAGTATCTTGACCAACAGGGAATAGATCAAATGCTTCATAACGACCTACTCTCAATTCCCAGTTATTTGCCTGACCAAATGCAATCCACGCATCATCAAGCTCAACATCACCCGTTGTTTTAAGTAAAGGCTGTGCTTGTGCTTTGATATAACGGTCACCACTCACACTGCGCTCACCAGCGATTTGAACCAAAAGACGACCGTCTTGATTTAGCTCTTGCTTGTCAGTGGCATTTTTATCACGAAGGTTGATATCGAACTCAACATCACCGCCGATTGAGAAAACACCTTGTTCACCTTCAACACTGATACCTGCGTTTGCTTGTAGTGCGGCTGAAATTAGAATTGCGGCAAGAGAAAGTTTACCAGAGGTAGCAAAATTCATTTTTTATACTCCATCGACCTTATGGTCATCATTATCATTATGTTGGTGCTTGACACCTTGAATCTCATCCTGAGATATAGACAATAAAATTAATGAGTTAGGCTCACATTCACCGGGGGAAGTAGCACGCTACTTTGGTAATCATGAACAGCTCAATCTCTTTATTGCTCAGCAACCACTGCTTATGTATTCCCTTAACGTTGCTGACGGGGATGGAGTTTACATTCACCGAATCAATGTAAAAATAGATCAATGTCACATTAGGAATCGTTCCCATGAATGGGTTATTGATAAGTTTATATAAATCACGCTTTTGCAAATAATTCACACCATAAATTAAATGTTGGCACGAAAATTATGTGAAGTAGGCCGAAATTTCACTTCACAAAATAATAACAACTCAAGATAAAGGTTGCTTTATCAAATTATTAACATTCTAGAATTGAGGATGGAGAGTAAAAACGATGCGAGATTTGACCATAAATTGAAGCACTGCTGTTTGATGGTGATGGCTTTGCTTAAAATATTTCAATTTCACGTCCGAAACCGTCAACGAATATAGTGAACGTAGGGGGGCGCTAGGGCTTTAATTTGGAGCGACACACGAGGTTCGCTTTCTTTTGAACTAAAAGCGTGACCTCACCTTGGCAAGGTTGCTCTAAAACGATATCGTTGGTTGTAAACTGGCTGTGAGACAGAGATGAAAAAGCCCCAGCATTTCCGCTAGGGCTTTAATTTGGAGCGACACACGAGGTTCGCTTTCTTTTGAACTAAAAGCGTGACCTCAACCTTGGCAAGGTTGCTCTAAAACGATATCGTTGGTTGTAAACTGGCTGTGAGACAGAGATGAAAAAGCCCCAACATTTCTGCTAGGGCTTTAATTTGGAGCGACACACGAGGTTCGAACTCGTGACCTCAACCTTGGCAAGGTTGCGCTCTACCAACTGAGCTAGTGTCGCATACTGCATAAGCAGTAAAAAGATGGTGCCCCGGGCCGGACTTGAACCGGCACGACTCGAAAGTCGAGGGATTTTAAATCCCTTGTGTCTACCAATTTCACCACCAGGGCACGCAATTCTGCGTTGCGATGCTGTTTACAAAATTTAGTAACACCATCTTTAGATACTGAACGTTAAGTTCAACACCTCAAAATTTGGAGCGACACACGAGGTTCGAACTCGTGACCTCAACCTTGGCAAGGTTGCGCTCTACCAACTGAGCTAGTGTCGCAATGGAGGCGCGTCCCGGAGTCGAACCGAGGTCCACGGATTTGCAATCCGCTGCATAGCCCCTCTGCCAACGCGCCCCTGTAACATCAAGGGGTTGGGTTGTTTCTTCCGTTCCTCTCAAGTACGGGATGCATTCTACGCATTCGATTCGATGAGTCAATATTATTTTTTTAGTTTTTAAACCGTTTGGCTATTTTGCATTCAAAAAGGACAGATTTGGTTAATTTGATAGCAAAATTCACCACCTTTTACACGAGATAACTGTGCTTTAACTGAAGCAATAATGCATGTTGTGAAAGGGATTGTAGAAATTGGAGGAACAAAAAACGGGCCTAAGCCCGTTTCTTAATGATGTTCTGCATTGAGGAGGTCGTCTTTAGCTGCCGCCAAGTATTGAACCATTGACCAATAGGTCAAAATGGTTGCGATGTATAACGCTGCATAGCCGACCCACACCATCCAATCATCATGACGCCAAATCAGTACCCACAATGCAAACATTTGGGTGAGCGTCTTAACCTTCCCAACCCATGAAACGGCCACACTGGCTCTTTTACCAATTTCCGCCATCCATTCTCGCAACGCAGAAATGATGATTTCACGTGCAATCATTGTCACGGCTGGAATCGTTATCCAGAGACTGTGGTAATGGTCGGTGATCAAGATAAGAGCCGTCGCAACGAGCACTTTATCCGCTACTGGGTCAATAAAAGCACCAAAGCGAGAGGTTTGCCCAAGTTTTCGCGCAAGCATGCCATCTAACCAATCGGTAAAACCCGCTACCCAAAACACCATTGCCGCAGCAAAAGGGCCCCAGCCGTAAGGCAGATAGAAAACAACGACAAATACTGGGATAAGGAAAAGTCGTAATAAAGACAAAATATTAGGAATATTCAAACGCATATTTATAGGCTCTTATCGATTGCGCGGTTATGTTGCGTTATTTTTCTTATTGTTTCAATGCTTGATAAATGTTTTCAGCTAAAGAATGGCTAATACCGGGTACTTTGGCGATTTCTTCAACAGTGGCTCTTTTTAGCTCTTGCAGCCCTCCCATATATTTCAGCAGTGCTTGCCGGCGTTTAGGCCCAACCCCTTCTATGCCTTCCAATGTACTAGTACGCCGTGTTTTACCTCGTTTGGCTCTATGCCCAGCAATGGCGTGATTATGACTTTCATCGCGAATATGCTGAATCAAATGCAAAGCTGGCGCATCACTTGGCAGGTTAAATTCATCACCATCGGTTGTAATCAACGTTTCTAGCCCCGGTTTGCGGGTAACACCTTTGGCGATACCAATCATCACCGGTCTTTTCGGCCAATCTTGCCAATGGCTAGAGATGATCTGCAAAGCTCGATTCAATTGCCCTTTACCACCATCAATGAAAATGACATCGGGGATTTTTTCCACGTCAAGCTGCTTGGAATACCGCTTATCTAACACTTGTCCCATTGCAGCGTAATCATCCCCACCAGTAATTCCCGTGATGTTATAACGGCGGTATTCTGGTTTAACAGGCCCTTCTTGGTTAAATACCACGCATGAGGCGATCGTGCTCTCTCCCATGGTGTGCGAAATATCAAAACACTCCATACGCTCTATGCTATCCAACCCTAAAACAGCTTGAAGTGCTTTAAAGCGCTGGTTGATCGTCATTCTATGGTTAATTTTAGCCGTTATTGCGCTCAATGCATTGGTATTAGCCAATTTTAAATATTGAGCACGCACACCTGTTGGGCTGATGTGGAAAGAAACTTTACGCCCGACCAGGGTCTGTAAGGCTTCTTGCAGCGGCTTTTCATCCTCTAGCAGACCCGCATTTAAGATCACTCGACTTGGGATCGTACGCGCTTCATTGTGACTTAAATAATACTGTCCTAAAAAGCCATCAAACACCTCTTCTTGAGTCGTGTTAGCCGGAATTTTAGGAAAATGGCTACGACTACCCAATATTTTACCTTGGCGGATCATCAAAATATGGATGCAAGCGATGCCATTTTCTTGGGCAAATCCCAATATATCCATGTCATCCATCGTCTCTTCAGAAACAAACTGTTGTTCTTGGACTCTTCGAATGGCTTGGATCTGGTCTCTAAATTTAGCGGCATTTTCAAACTGCAGTGCTTGGCTGGCTTGTTCCATTTTTTGCACTAATGTTTCAAGTACTTGGTTATCTTTGCCTTGCAAAAACAATCGAACATAATTAACCAATTCAGCATACTCTTCATCCGCAATGATATGACTCACACAAGGTGCAGCGCAGCGGCCAATTTGATACATCAGACAAGGACGAGTCCGGTTGCTATAGACGGTATCTTCACATTGTCTTACCGGAAATATTTTTTGGATGAGGTGTAACGACTCTCGAACCGCACCAGAATCAGGGTATGGACCAAAATACTCACCTTTGCGCTTTTTCACGCCACGATGCAACGACAAACGAGGATGCTTATGCCCACTAATAAAAATATACGGGTAAGATTTATCGTCTCGCAGCAGCACATTGTATTTAGGCAAATATTGCTTGATGTAATTGTGTTCAAGGATCAACGCTTCCGTTTCAGTGTGAGTAACGGTGACATCAATTTTATCGATATGGCTGACTAACGCGCGCGTTTTCTCACTGTCGATTGTTTTTCGAAAGTAACTAGAAAGGCGTTTTTTGAGGTCTTTGGCTTTGCCAACATAGATGATATCAGCCTCGGCGTTATACATTCGATAAACGCCGGGCTGATGGGTAACGGTTTTAAGAAAAGCGACCGAGTCGAACAAAGAAGTCACTAAAGCGTCTCGGTGTCTAACATTCCGTGTCGAATAGCTAAATGGGTCAGTTCAACATCACCGCTGATCGCTAACTTACTAAACAGTCGATAGCGATAGCTATTTACTGTTTTGGGGCTAAGACTAAGTTGCTCGGAAATATCCGTCACTTTTTGCCCTTTGGTAATCATCATCATAATCTGCAGCTCTCTTTCCGAGAGATCAGCAAATGGATTGTCAGAAGCTGGCGAGAATTGGCTTAATGCCATTTGCTGTGCGATTTCAGGCGAGATATAACGCTGCCCGCTATTCACAATGCGAATCGCGTTGACCATTTCATCTGGGCCTGCACCTTTGGTTAAATAACCCGCGGCTCCAGCTTGCATCACTTTGGTCGGAAATGGATTTTCCGTATGAACCGTTAACACGATGATTTTCACATCTGGATTAAAGCGCAGAATTTTTTTTGTCGCTTCCAAACCGCCGATACCAGGCATGTTCATATCCATTAAAACAACGTCGACATGATTACTGCGACACCATTTTACTGCTTCTTCACCACTGTCAGCTTCCCCTACTACGTTCATTCCACGGACGTCTTCAATAATACGTCGTATCCCTGTGCGAACCAGCTCGTGATCATCTACAAGGAAAACACTTATCAAACTTGTATCTCCACACTCATCTATTGGCTCTGCACCCACTGAATCGTGGATAGCAGCATCGCGGCCCACATTAATTAGCTCACAATTGGAAATTAACTCACAATCGGGTAATTAACTTAACATTGGTTTTTACTCACACTGAATATGTGCTCAAACCCCAAATTTGGCAAGTACTTATTTGTTCGGCTAATCATCCAATGAGAATCCATCAACAAATCAAAAGCTTAATTATATTAGCAGAGATGCCGCACGACTTTTACATGATTTTTTGACAAATTTGAACCTAAACATAAAAATGCAACCAGCCTCATAAAAATACAAAACCAAAACAAATCATAAAATTAAAATGCATACACCATACCAATTAACGGTTATTTGATCTCCATCGCCCGCTTACTCACCTCACTGAAATTCGTTATTTACCTCGTAGCTCTGATATGATGCCCTCCCCCAAGGTTACGACTATTTGGATTTATTACGCTTGGTTATTCAACACGGTTTTTTACTTACTCGCCATGCAAGAGACCTTCATGGCTCGACTCATATTGAGTTGTGGTTGAGTACGCCTCAAGGTCCAACCCAACTGATTATCCGTGGTGAAAAACCCGTTTTCTTCATACCACAGAAAGATGTACCACAAGCGCAAAAATTAGCGTTAGAGCGGCAGCTCTCTATCGAATTAAAAACATTGGATTTGGAAGATTTTGAACATACCCTCCTAGCGGGTTGTTATTGTCAAACGATTCAAACGCATGCTGAGTTTTCGGCACTACTAAAGCAACATCATATTCTGACGTTAGAAGATGATATTAAGCTTGCCGACCGCTTTCTTATGGAGCGTTTTCTTAAAGGCAGCATTGAAATCACTGGACGGCTTACCCAGGCGTTTTCCCACTCAAAAATAGAACAGGCGAAATGTCGACCGGGCAACTATCTTCCTCATCTGAAAGTGGTTTCGCTGGATTTAGAGTGTTCTGAAAAAGGCATTCTCTACTCGATTGGTTTTGATAGCCCAATGGACAGCCGCGTAATCATGATTGGTGAGCCCGAACCTTGCGATACCCCAATTCAGTGGGTGAAAGACGAATACGCATTGCTCAATGCTCTCATCGATTGGTTCACTGAGTTCGACCCTGATGTAGTAATTGGCTGGAGCGTGATTGATTTTGATTTTCGCTTACTCCACAAAAGAGCCGATTGGCATAAGTTAAAACTTGCGATTGGTCGCGGTAAACAGCACAGTTTTTTTCGTAGTTCAAACCAGAGTCAGCAAGGGTTTATCACCATTCCCGGGCGAGTCGTGTTGGATGGAATTGATACATTAAAAACAGCCACTTACCAATTTCGTTCTTGGTCATTGGAATCAGTATCAAAGGAGCTCTTAGGCGAAGGAAAAGCGATTCACAACGCTCATGATCGAATGGATGAAATCAACCGTATGTTTAAAAAAGACAAACCTTCACTGGCGAAATATAACCTGCAAGATTGTGTGTTAGTGAATAAAATCTTTGAACATACCCATTTGCTGGATTTCGCCATTGAACGTTCCCGTCTCACGGGTGTGGAGCTAGATCGCGTCGGCGGTTCTGTCGCCGCCTTTACCAATCTCTATTTACCTCAATTGCATCGCGCGGGTTACATCGCACCTAACTTACACTCCGAAAATTGGGTCGCAAGCCCCGGAGGCTATGTGATGGACTCCATCCCTAACCTCTACGACTCTGTGTTACTTCTTGATTTTAAAAGCTTATATCCCTCGATCATTCGTTCATTTTTAATTGACCCACTTGGCTTGATTGAAGGGCTAAAAATTCCGATTGGCAAAGAGGATAATCAAGCGGTAACGGGATTTCGTGGTGGTCAATTTCACCGTACCAAACATTTTCTTCCAGAAATGATCGAGAAATTATGGGCTGCGCGTGATGTGGCGAAAAAGAACAATAACAAAGCCTTTTCACAAGCGATAAAAATCATCATGAACTCTTTCTACGGGGTGCTTGGATCGTCAGGTTGTCGTTTTTTTGATACTCGTTTGGCGTCCAGTATTACCATGCGCGGACACGAGATCATGAAGCAAACTAAAAAGTTAATTGAGGCGCAAGGCTATCAAGTGATTTATGGTGATACCGACTCAACCTTTGTCTCTTTAGGTGGTCAATATTCACAGCAGCAAGCGGATCGCGTAGGAAAACAACTGGTTGAACACATCAATCAATGGTGGACGACCCACTTGCGTGAAGAGTACCGATTGGAATCGATGCTGGAATTGGAATACGAAACCCACTACCGAAAGTTTCTGATGCCAACCATCCGAGGTTCAGAAACAGGATCAAAAAAACGCTATGCGGGATTGATCGGTGAAGGAGAAAACGAGCGGCTAATTTTTAAAGGGCTTGAGAGTGCAAGAACAGACTGGACTCCGCTCGCACAACGCTTTCAGCACCAACTTTATTCGATGATTTTTAATGGTGAAGACCCTGCGGCGTTTATTCGTGAAATCGTTGAGCAAACTCAAACCGGTCAACTCGACCATGAGCTCGTGTACCAAAAACGGTTGCGTCGCAAACTGCATGAATACCAAAAAAACGTACCGCCACAAGTAAGAGCTGCGCGACTTGCTGATACGATAAACCAGCAGTTAGGCCGACCATTACAATATCAAAATCGAGGTCGTATCGAATATCTCATCACACTGAGTGGTCCTGAGCCTAAAGAGTATTTAAAAAGTCCTATCGATTATCAGCACTATATCGATAAACAATTGCAGCCAGTCGCAGAAGCCATTTTGCCTTTTGTTGGCTTGAATTTCGAACAGCTCAGCCAACCACAACTTGGGCTATTTTAAGAAGTACGACGATCTAGCCAGCGGTTAACCAATCCGAAACTCTGTTTTTTGGTACTGCTTTGCCAGCCATTGACCATAACTGTCTAGAATCCCAATCACTGAACGTTTGGCGATCACTCGTCCAGAGAGCAAAATACCCAATCTCTCAATGTCGATTTTTTTCTCCGGGTGATAACGTAAAAACTGCTGCCCGCATTCGATAGGATCATCAAACCAATTTTTATCACGATACATAATCAAAGAATAACTGGCGCGCAGTAATTTCTTGGCAATGGCTACTTGCGCCTTGCTCTGTTCGCTTTCAGAACTGGTTTTTGCAATTTTATCACGATAAAAAAAGACCCAATCTGCGATGTCCATATTCCAGTGTTTAGCTATTTCCCAACTGGGTTCGAAATCGCCAAAGCATTCCGCCAGATCATCACCCAAGATACAAACGCAACAATGGCGCAACATAAATCCCCACGTAAAAATGCTCTCTAAAGTGGCTACCTCGCTCACGAGTGCAGTTTTGATCGAGACTTCGGTGATATGTGGGGAACTTTTCTGAAATCGCCATTTTATCGTATTCAGCAGAGTTGCTCGTTGCTCGGAGAAATCACGGTGCGTGACCAACACTACATCCAAATTGGAGCGCCCATAACGCGCAGTTCTGCGCGCCACACTGCCATAAAGGTAAAGACTATGTAGATTGTCACCTAACCCGGCACGCAGAAACTTGATGAGATCATCGATAGCCGCTTGATATTCAGCCTGAAAGGGTTGTTTTGGGTCAATAACCGATAAATACATAGCAAAAAGCGTTAGTTAATTTAAGAAAAAGTACACGCTGTCATGTTCTACTATGCAAAGCAATCAATCAAGATATTCCTTTTCGAAAACGGCAAGGTATAATGCGCCGAAACTAAGTATGAAGGAAAAATTCCATGCCAAAGGCGAATGAATTAAAAAAAGGGTTTGCTATTATTTCTGGTGGCAAGACGCTATTGATCAAAGATATCGAAGTGACCACTCCTGGTGGCCGCGGTGGTTCTAAAATCTACAAACTACGTTGTACTGATTTGAACACTGGCGCTCGCGTTGATGAGCGTTTAAAAGCCGATGACTTTGTCGACACCGTTGACATGAACCGCCGTGCGGTTTCGTTTTCTTATGTTGATGGCGATGAGTACATCTTTATGGATAACGAAGATTACACTCAATTTACGTTTAAACAGGCCGATATCGAAGATGAGCTACTGTTCATCACTGAAGAAATCCAAGGTATGTATGTGGTTGTCGTTGACGGTGTTGCGGTAGCACTAGATGTCCCTTCATCTGTTGAGCTTGTGATTGAAGAGACTGATCCTTCCATCAAAGGTGCTTCAGCTTCTGCGCGTTCAAAACCAGCACGTTTAAGCACTGGCCTTGTCGTGCAAGTTCCTGAATATGTCGCAACTGGCGACCGTATTATTATCAACACCGCTGAACGCAAATACATGAGCCGAGCATAATAATGTCTGATTTGATTTCTTACGACGATGCCATTGATGCGGCTTACGACATCTTTCTTGAAATGGCACCCGATAATCTAGAACCTGTTGATGTCATCCTGTTTACGGCACAATTTGAAGACCGTGGCGCGGCTGAACTGCTTGACGTTGGTGATGATTGGGTTCAACACGTGGGTTTTGACGTCGATAAGGAAGCTTACGCGGAAGTATTGATCGGTCTTGTCAACGAAGAGGACGACGTACTAGACGATGTGTTTGCAAGAATGCTCGTTAGCCGCGACCCAGACCAAAAGTTCTGCCACATTCTGTGGAAGCGTGACTAACCTCATTACTGTTGCTGCGTTTTATAATGAAATCGTCGTGACACTGTCTTGAGGCAAACAGCAATAACGCCAATCGTGATTGATTGGCGTTATTATTTTTAAGCGTGATCTTTTTCTAGAGCTTTCTCTTCAACCAGTTGATAGTGAATTACATACAACTGTTCAATATTGGGATAAATGTCTTGAATCACCTCTTTCAGTGTCGTGAGTGACATATTTTCTTGCTCTGCATGGTAGTGGCTTAATTCGCTAAATAGGATCGGTTCAACCTTATTGATTAACAAGCGGCAGAACTTTCGTCCCTCTTCCAACGTACTCACCTCGACAATAGAGCCAACTTGGTAGTGCTTTTCGCTCTCATCACGAATGGTGATCACTTTCTTTTTCGCCAAAATATCCGCTTCAAAACGAGCGAAAAAAGTCATTTCTGTTGGAGCTGTCATCGCATTTTCTCTTTATTATTTAAACCACAAGTTACGACGCCATCTTACCGTGACACTGACCCTTTGTCGTCGATAGCTGCTTCACCAATTCACAGTTTTAGCCGATGATGATCGCAAAGCCTTATCTAAATATTGCATTTCCCAGCGACTTCGTTAATTATTTGTATATTCAAATAAAACTCATCATGCCCATGTCAAGCTCACCACTTTATAGACAAATAAAACAATTTATTTTAGATAACATTGAATCCGGACACTGGCCTGTCGGCCAACGCATAAGCACCGAGCTAGAACTGACTGAGCAATTTAATGTGAGTCGGATGACGGTGAATAAAGCGATACGGGATCTGGTAGCTGATGGAAAACTGCAACGCCGACCAAGGCTAGGTACTTTTGTTTGCGCTGTAGAAGACAAAGCGGAATCACCGCTACTTGATATTCGTAATATTGCTGACGAGGTCGCTAGCCGAGGGAAGCAATATCGCAGTAAAGTCTTAAAGCAACTTGCGTTAACAGCAGATGAAAGTGTCGCTATCAAACTCGGCGTCATGCTAGGATCTTCTGTTTTTTATAGTGAAATCATTCACTTTGCCAATGATACTCCGATACAACTGGAAGTACGTTGGGTCAATAGCCGCTACGCGTCCCACTATCTTGAACAAAACTTCTCGTTCATGACGCCCAATCAATATCTTTCACAAAACTGCCCATTAAGTGCAATTGAGCACACTGTTGAAGCCATTATTGCCGAGCATCACATCAAACAATTGTTGCAGTTGGCCGTCAATGAACCCTGTTTACTACTTAATCGCCGTACCTGGAGTGGCGATAAGTTAGTCAGCTCTGCACTGCTTTATCACCCGGGCTCGAAATACAAATTAACCTCTAAAGTGATGCTCGATTAACGCTACACATTTCAACATTCGATCACACTTTTGCAACATTCATCTTGCACCGCCTGCGCTTTTGCCTTATTTATTTGTATATACATTTAAATCAGCAGCGCACTAAGCGATAACGGTGACAATAAAGATGGATCTAATACTGACCAACGCGCGTATCGTCAGCATGGAACAAGGAGAGCTTGGCTATCAGCCTAGCTCTCCTAAAACTGTGGTGATAAAAGCGGGCAAAATTGACGCCTACTTTGATAGCCACATTCCCATCGCCGCCGCGCCAGAACACAAAGTCATAGATTGCCAAGGCAAGCTTATCA
Organism: Vibrio sp. RM-69-4; assembly: GCF_024743775.1. Classification (NCBI taxonomy): domain Bacteria; kingdom Pseudomonadati; phylum Pseudomonadota; class Gammaproteobacteria; order Vibrionales; family Vibrionaceae; genus Vibrio; species Vibrio sp. RM-69-4. Next base: position 767,544 of record NZ_JAMQXI010000076.1, on the reverse strand, counting down.
CTCCGGGGTTGATAGATTGCCATACTCACCTTATCTATGCCGGTAACCGCGCCAATGAGTTTGAAATGCGCTTGCAAGGTGTTCCCTACCCAGCGATCGCCAAGCAAGGCGGCGGTATTTTATCAACCGTCCACGCCACCCGCACCGCATCCATTGACCAATTGGTTGAGTTGGCACTACCAAGGTTAGAGGGGTTGCTGCGTTCCGGTGTCACATCCGTTGAGATCAAATCGGGCTACGGTTTAACGCTCCATGATGAGATAAAAATGCTCAAAGCGGCTAAGCACCTTGAGGATCATCGCCGCATTAAAGTCGTCACAACACTGCTCGCCGCTCACGCCATTCCACCAGAATACCAACACCGCTCAGACGATTATGTTGAGCATATTTGTCAGGAAATCATCCCTCTGGTGGCCGAACAAAAACTCGCTTCGAGCGTCGATGTGTTTTGTGAATCGATTGGTTTTACGCTGGCACAAACAGAAAAAGTGTTCCAAGCCGCAATTGCGCATGGGCTGCAAGTGAAAGGTCATACCGAGCAGTTATCAAACCTAGGGGGAAGCGCTTTAACCGCCCATTACCAAGGTTTGTCTGCCGATCATATCGAATATTTAGATGAGCAAGGTGTGTTTGCACTCGCCCGTTCCAATACCGTGGCAACCTTGCTACCCGGTGCTTTTTATTTCTTACGTGAAACCCAACGCCCACCGATTGATTTACTGCGTCAGCATCATATTCCAATGGCCATCGCAAGTGATTTCAACCCCGGTACATCGCCGTTTGCTGACCTCACTCTTATGATGAATATGGCGTGCACACTGTTTGGCTTAACCCCCCAAGAAGCCTTACGAGGTGTGACTCAACATGCTGCGCAAGCGTTAGGTTTTGCTGATTCTCGCGGCAAAATTGCCACTGGCTACGATGCCGATCTCGCCATTTGGAATATTAGCCACCCAGCCGATTTAAGTTATCAAGTGGGCGTACCGCGTTTGCATGCACGCGTAGTTGACGGAGCATTGACCTATGAATAACCCTACCTTTAGCAACACTCAGCACAGCTTCGAGTGGCAAGGCCGTCACGATGCCGAAGATGGCGAGTTAGGTACACGCGTTCACCATCAAACTCAACGTTGCACCGTCAATACGCTACCCATTCAACAAAACCAAGATGAGAAAGCCATTGCCATTATCGGTTTTGAATGCGATGCAGGGGTGGCCCGCAATAAAGGGCGCATTGGCGCAAAACAGGCTCCCGATGCCATTCGTCAAGCGCTGGCCAACATGGCTTGGCATAAGCACTCTCGCTTTTTTGATCTGGGCAATATTCGCTGTATTGATGATGAACTTGAGCTGGCTCAGCAACGGTGCGCTGATGTGATTGCCCATACGCTTAAACAAACGCCCGTTATCGTACTGGGTGGCGGTCATGAAGTCGCTTGGGCCACGTTTCAAGGCGCAGCGCAATATCTGAGTCAACATGCCATCAGCCAACCACGAATTGGGATCATCAATTTTGACGCACATTTCGATTTGCGTGCTTTTGAGTCAGAGATCGCTTCGGTGCGACCTAGCTCCGGCACTCCCTTTAATCAAATTCATCAATGGTGCGAGCAAAATCAATGGCCATTTCATTACGCTTGCTTAGGTGTGAGCCGAGCAAGTAATACGACTGCACTGTTTCAACGAGCCGATGAACTGGGCGTTTGGTATATGCAAGATAATCAGTTTTCAGCACTGAGCCCGATTGATCATCTGCGTGAACTGCAACACTTCATTGACCAGTGTGACTATCTCTATTTGACGATTGACTTAGATGTCTTTCCAGCTGCAACGGCGCCGGGAGTCAGCGCCCCAGCGGCACGTGGCGTAAGTTATGAAGCGCTTGCCCCTTATTTTGACAAAATTTTCTACCACAAAAATAAGCTGTTAATTGCCGACATTGCCGAATACAACCCGCAATTTGACCAAGACAATCAAACTGCTCGTCTCGCGGCAAGGCTGTGTTGGGATATCGCCAATGCCATGACCGACGATTAATCGCTACACCTCACTAAACCCGATACTGGCACCATAACAACAATAGCGCCACATTGTGAAACACAAGGAGTCTCAACATGACGCAACCCCATACTCAAGAGCAACGTCTTGATACCACGCGCACCATTCGCGCCCCTCACGGTACAACACTTCGAGCCAAATCGTGGTTAACCGAAGCGCCACTGCGCATGCTCATGAACAATCTTGACCCAGACGTTGCAGAGCACCCACATGCACTTGTGGTGTATGGTGGCATTGGCCGCGCGGCCCGAAATTGGCCGTGCTTTGATAAAATTGTTGAAGTGCTTGAACGCCTTGAAGAGGATCAAACGCTCTTGGTTCAATCAGGCAAACCTGTCGGTGTTTTCCCGACGCACAAAAATGCACCACGTGTGCTAATTGCCAACTCAAACCTTGTACCACATTGGGCCAACTGGGAGCACTTTAATGAGCTCGATAAGCAAGGTTTGATGATGTACGGTCAAATGACGGCTGGCTCATGGATCTACATCGGCTCACAAGGCATTGTACAAGGTACTTACGAAACCTTCGTCGCCATCGCTAAACAGCATTTTGCTGGTAGCGCAAAAGGCCGCTGGGTGTTGACTGGCGGCTTAGGTGGCATGGGCGGCGCTCAGCCATTAGCGGCAACCATGGCTGGGTTTTCCATGATTGCGGTCGAGTGTGATGAATCGCGCATCGACTACCGCTTACGCACTGGTTATGTCGATAAAAAAGCCACCAGCTTAGATGAAGCCTTGGCGATGATCGATAGCTCGGAGACACCGATTTCTGTCGGTTTGCTAGGTAATGCCGCCGATATTTTTCCACAGCTAGTTGAGCGTAATATCACCCCCGATGTGGTGACAGACCAAACCTCGGCCCATGACCCACTCAATGGTTATTTACCCTTAAATTGGAGCATGGAACACGCCGCTCAAATGCGCACTCAAGATGAAAGCCAGGTGGTCAAGGCGGCCAAAGCATCGATGGCCGTCCAAGTTCAAGCGATGTTAACGCTGCAAAAACGCGGCGCTGCCACACTCGACTACGGCAACAATATCCGCCAAATGGCTCTCGAAGAAGGAGTGGCAAACGCTTTTGACTTCCCAGGATTCGTACCAGCCTACATTCGCCCACTGTTTTGTGAGGGGATTGGACCTTTTCGCTGGGTCGCCCTGTCTGGCGATCCCGAAGACATTTATAAAACCGATCAAAAAGTGAAAGAGTTAATCCCTGATAACCCCCATCTACATAACTGGCTAGACATGGCGCGCGAACGCATTCAATTCCAAGGCCTACCAGCTCGCATCTGTTGGGTGGGTTTGAAAGATCGCGAACGTTTAGGCCAAGCCTTTAACGCGATGGTGAAAAGTGGCGAGTTAAAAGCGCCAGTCGTGATTGGTCGCGACCATTTAGATTCCGGCTCGGTAGCAAGCCCAAACCGTGAAACTGAAGGTATGCTAGATGGCTCAGACGCTGTTTCCGATTGGCCGCTGCTCAACGCACTGCTCAATACAGCCGGTGGCGCAACTTGGGTGTCACTCCACCACGGCGGTGGCGTAGGTATGGGCTTTTCTCAGCACTCTGGCATGGTGATCTGCTGCGATGGTTCAGATGACGCAGCGCAACGCATTGCGCGTGTTTTACATAACGACCCAGCCACAGGTGTCATGCGCCATGCTGATGCAGGTTATGACATTGCGAAACGCTGTGCTAAAGAACAAAAGCTCGACCTGCCAATGCTCAACCATGAACTCGCGCAACTGAAGTAAGGACAAAAAAACATGTTAAATCTTGTTATTAAACCGGGCCAATTGAGCTTAAAAGCACTGCGTCAAGTAAGCCGAAAGCCGGTCACCGTATCACTCGACTCCAGCGCGATAGCGGGTATTGAAGCAAGCACACAAGTCGTTGAACAAGTGATTGCCGAAAATCGTACTGTTTATGGTATCAATACGGGGTTTGGCCTACTTGCCAATACTAAAATTGCCCCTGAAGATTTAGAAACCTTGCAGCGCAGCATCGTGCTTTCACACGCTGCGGGCATTGGTAAATTCATGGCGGATGAAACCGTTCGCTTGATGATGGTACTCAAAATTAATAGCCTTTCCCGTGGGTATTCTGGTATTCGACTTGAGGTGATCAACGCCTTGATGGCGTTAGTTAATCACCAAGTCTACCCCTGTGTTCCGCAAAAGGGATCGGTTGGCGCATCGGGTGATTTAGCGCCTTTAGCACACATGAGTACGGTACTGCTCGGCGAAGGGCAAGCTCGCCACAACGGCGAAATTATCTCTGGACTGGACGCGTTGAAAATCGCAGGGCTAACTCCTATTACTTTAGCGCCAAAAGAGGGGCTCGCGCTACTCAATGGCACACAAGCCTCTACCGCATTTGCCCTAGAGGGGTTATTTGCCGCAGAAGACTTATTTGCCTCCGCCATTGTATGTGGTTCAATGTCGGTCGAAGCGGCGCTGGGCAGTCGCCGCCCGTTTGATCCGCGCATTCATCGCGTTCGCGGCCATCGCGCGCAAATGGATGCCGCCAGCGCTTATCGCCATGTACTTGACAACCGCAGCGAGATTGGTGAATCCCACACCGCATGTGAAAAAGTACAAGATCCGTATTCACTGCGTTGCCAACCACAAGTGATGGGCGCGTGCTTACAGCAAATTCGCAATTCGGCTGAAACGCTAGAAGTGGAAGCCAATGCCGTTTCCGACAACCCTCTGGTGTTTGCAGACGATGGCGACATCATCTCTGGCGGTAATTTCCATGCAGAGCCCGTCGCGATGGCTGCGGATAATTTGGCGCTAGCGATTGCCGAAATCGGCAGTTTGTCAGAACGACGCATGGCACTCTTGATTGACAGCGCGCTCAGCAAGCTTCCACCATTTTTAGTGGACAACGGTGGCGTTAACTCTGGCTTTATGATTGCGCAAGTGACGGCGGCAGCGCTAGCCAGTGAAAATAAAACGCTCGCCCATCCGGCTTCGGTTGACAGCTTACCCACTTCAGCCAACCAAGAAGATCACGTGTCGATGGCAACGTTTGCTGGTCGTCGTCTGCGTGATATGAGCGAAAACACGCGTGGTATTTTAGCGGTCGAGTATCTTTCTGCCGCGCAGGGGCTCGATTTCAGAGCGCCCAATAAATCCTCCGCATTGGTCGAACAAGCGAAACAAATCCTGCGTAAAAAAGTTTCGTTTTACGATAAGGATCGCTACTTCTCGCCAGACATTGAACAAGCCAATACCTTGCTAGAACTGGCGGTACATAACTCGCTCATGCCGGAAAATCTTCTCCCTAGCCTATAATGTTACGCTATTGAGCCTCGCTCTCTGTGAGGCTCTTTTTACTGATTGGACCATTCATCGAGTGGAGTTGACTTATAATCGCGTCAGTTTTGGCCATACAGCGTGCATTATGTCTCTTACATCTTATTTCTCTCATCAAGATCAAAAATTCCAGTTCACTCGCCAACAAGCGAGTCACTTTGCTAAAAAAGTGGCGGGAGATTTCAACCCAATCCACGACGAAGACAGCAAGCGTTTCTGTGTTCCGGGCGATTTGCTCTTTGCAGTATTGCTGCAAAAAGAAGGCATTAGCCAAAAGATGCGTTTTGATTTTTCAGGCATGGTCAGCGATGGCATTGCACTGCACATTGAAAATAAGTGTATGAAAGAGAGCGCTCTTGTCGATACTGCCGGCAAAGAGTATCTACACATGAGCCGTGAAGGCCAAGTAAGCCACAACACCGCATTTATCGAACACGTTGTGACGAACTATGTGCAGTTTTCTGGTATGAACTTCCCGCACATCATGGTGCCATTGATGGAAGAAGCGCAAATGATGATTAACTGCCAGCGCCCATTAGTCATCTATGAAAGCATGGAAGTGGAATTTGAACGTTTAGACCTCACTTCACCTGAAGTTGAGTTTTCTGGTGCGACGTTTGATGTCGACGGTAAACGTGGCATTGTCACGCTTAACTTTGCCTTTAAAGAAAACGGTCAAATCGTAGGGAAAGGGGTAAAGCGCATGGTAGCTAGTGGCCTGAAACCTTATGACCAAGAAGCAGTCGATGATTTAGTTAATCGCTTCAATGAACGTAAAGAGATGTTTTTAGCTCAATTTTCAAAAGCAGCCTAACCGTATTCTTTTCACTATGGCTTGAGCTCTTTTGCCCATTATCTAGAACCATGTTTGTTGTCTAGAACCATGTTCGTCGTATAGATTGCTGCCCCGCTATTCTCGCGGGGCTTTTGATTTCAGATGCCTTACGACATTCAACTATATCCAGCGCCTGACACGCTGCTTGTAATCGACATACTCTTCGCCAAAACGCGCTTCCAGCACTCGCTCTTCTGGATAAATCTGAAAACGATTCATAAACCACACAAATAAAAATGCGACCACGAGGCTCAACCCATTGTGTTGCCAATAGGCCACACCAAACAACAGAAAAAATAGCCCCAGATACATCGGATTCCGCGAATAACGGTAGATACCGCTATCCACAATACACGATGTCGTTTCTGGTTTGGTTGGATTGACCGTAGTTTTCTTGCGACGAAATTCGTAAATCCCCAGTAAACCAACGATGCCAGATAAAACAAAGCAAATCGCAAAGACCACTCGAGGCAGAGGTAAAGCGAGGCTTGCAAACTCAAAGCTGTATGAGATGCGATGCATTAACAGTAGCGCCACAATAAATATCGCCACTGGGGGTATTTTCAATTCAAATTTTCCCATGCTGCTCCACCTGACTGTACTTCGCTCCAAACCAATATCGACAGTATAGTAAAAAGCCCAGTAAGGTCTGGGCTTAGGGTTTACAACAATGCCAGTAAAGCTTGTAACGGATGCTTGGGTTTTACCTGTTCAAATCGTTTCACTTGACTGCGGCAGGAATACCCTGTGATCAAGCAACGCTCTTTGGGCAGTTTTTCTAAACTTGGCTTCCAGCTTAAACCATAAATATCTTTCGACATCTCCAGCTTATCCTGTTCGTGGCCAAAGGTTCCAGCCATGCCACAACAACCAACTGGCACCGTTTTTAACTGAGAACCAAAATGGCTAAATATCGCGCCCCACTCTTTTTCTGCATTCGGTAGTTTGGTCTTTTCCGTACAATGAGCAAACAGATACCAAGGCGCGTCACTGTGGTTTTGGTGATGGTTAAACTCCGACAAACGTGGCAACAGCCACTCATGAACGGTCAACACATCAAACTCACCACGCTTATCGCCAAGAATTTCGTTGTACTCATCACGGTAGCAAAGCACTAACGCTGGATCGACACCGACCATTGGAATATTGAGATCAGCCACTTGTGACAAAAACGCAGCGGTGTTTTTCGCGGTAGCTGTGAATTGCTTTAAAAATCCTTTGATATGCTGCGCTTTACCATTGGGTTTGAATGGCAACAGTATCGGATTTTTGCCTAATTTGATCAGCAATTGCACGAAATCTTCAACCACCTCAGCATCGTAATAACTGGTGAATGGGTCTTGAACGATAATCACATGTTCAGCGCGATCTTGCTGTGACAGCCCAGCGAGGCGCTGCATATCGAATTTCACCACTTGGCCTGCGACACGCTTTGCCAACGTCGGTACCGAAAGCAAGGGCGCATCAACGTAACCAACGGTTGAAGCGGTGAGGCTTAGTACCCATTTCTGAGCCAATACCCCGTTCACCACTTGCGGAGCCTTTGCCATGACCGGCAAAAGCGTTTCAATATTCGCGACGAGATAATCCTTAGCCGGACGCTGATAACGTGAGTAGTAGATATTTAAAAAACGAGAGCGAAAACTCGGCACATCCACTTTGATTGGACATTGGCTGGCACACGCTTTACACGCCAAGCAGCCGTTCATCGCTTCATACACTTCATGTGAAAAATCGTACTCGCGCGATTTATTGAAAGAGTTACGCACGCGATCAATCATAGTTTTGATGGTTGGGTTTGACTCCAACACTTGCTTCTCTAGGTCGAGAATATCCACACCCTGCTCGGTAAGTTGGCGTAACCATTCACGCACCAAACCGGCACGACCTTTCGGTGAGTGACGACGATCCGCCGTGACTTTCATCGACGGGCACATCGGCGAACTGGTGTCATAGTTAAAGCATAAACCGTTACCATTACACTCCATCGCCTGTTTGAAACTGTCACGGACCTTCACATCGATTTGACGATCAAAATAGCCGCGTTTGGTGTCCGTGACTTTGACCAATTCAAAATTGGTCTCAAGTGGCGTACATATTTTGCCGGGGTTCATTTTATTGTGCGGGTCAAAGGCGGCTTTAACGCGTCGTAATTCAGTAAATAGCTCCTCACCAAAAAACGCGGGGCCATATTCGGAGCGATAACCTTTGCCATGTTCGCCCCACATTAAACCGCCATATTTTGCCACCAGCTTGACTACCTCATCAGACACTTCATGCATCAGAAGCTCTTGCTGTGGGTCACACAAATCCAAAGCAGGACGCACATGCAGCACGCCGGCATCCACGTGGCCAAACATGCCATAACTGAGATTTTTACTATCCAGCAAGGTACGGAATTCGCTAATAAAATCAGCCAAGTGTTGAGGAGGAACACAAGTATCTTCAGCAAAAGCAACGGGTTTAGCCTTGCCTTTGGCCGCCCCTAATAACCCCACCGCTTTTTTGCGCATGTTGTAAATCAGGTTAATGCTCGCCAAATCACTACACACTTGATAGCCAATGATGCCCGCTTGTTCTTGCTCAAGCATCTGATCAAGACGCTGCGTCAATGAAGCGACCTGCGCGGCGACCTCTTGCTCGCTTTGGCCTGCGTATTCGACCATGTTGATGCCTTGCATCTCTTTGCCCGGAACATCCGCTAATAACTCGCTGACGCTATGCCAAACAATATCTTGCTTAGCTAAATTTAATACTTTGGAATCGACGGTTTCAACCGATAACGCATTGGCCGCTACCATTAAAGGGGCATTACGCAATGCCGAATCAAAGCTGTTGTACTTCACATTAACTAAGGTGCGAGCTTGGGGGATAGGCGTCAGATTCAAGGTTGCTTCTGTGATGAAGACCAAAGAGCCTTCTGCGCCACAAAGTACCCGAGTGAGATTAAAGTGATCACGTTCTTCATCAAGCGCATTTTTAAGATCGTAGCCCGTCAGAAAGCGGTTAAGAGGTGGAAATTTCGCCACAATTTGTTCGCGCTTGCCACGGCATACCGCTTCGGTCACTTGCAAAGCGTTTGCAGCAAAAGTACCACTTTCAGGCAAGCCTAATGAGAGATCCGATTCAAGTACCGAGCCATCGGCAAAAACGGCTTGCAGAGACAAGACATGATCCGACGTTTTGCCATATTTTAAAGAGCCCTGCCCTGACGCATCGGTATTGATCATGCCACCAAGTGTGGCTCGGTTACTGGTCGAAAGATCCGGTGAGAAAAAATAACCTAATGGTCTGACCGCATCATTTAATTGGTCTTTCACCACACCAGCTTGTACTCTTACCCAACCTTCATCAGCATTAATTTCAAGCACTTGGTTCATGTGACGAGATAAATCAACCACAATACCTTTGGTTAACGACTGGCCATTGGTACCAGTGCCACCACCGCGCGGTGAAAAAGTGACTCTCTCAAACTCTGGTTTTGAGCTAATCTTACCAATAAGTGCTACGTCATGAGTTGATTTGGGATGCACAACGGCTTGAGGCAATTGCTGATAGACACTGTTATCAGTCGCAACAGCAAGTCGGCTAGAGTATTGTGATTCGATATCGCCGCTAAACCCCTCGTTTTCGAGTTGTTGTAAAAAGCTCAAAACGACGGGATCGACGTCCGTTTGGTGATGAAGTCTTGGTAACATTTGCTTCCTGCCCCTACTGCGCTGATCCAATCAGCTGTGGGTTAATGGTTATTTTGATATTAATCTTTGAATTTCGTCACTTTACAACATTTAAAAAGGTGATCAAATCAGAATCTCAATGCAAGAATGAATCTCTCTAAAAAGTCATCAGTACGACATTTTTCCTGTACACAACATTTTAGCTATATATAGTTAATTAACGCTTTATGCTTTATATATTGATATAGAGAGTTAAATACCGCTTTTAAACTGCAATGCACATTACGGATATCAGAATGAAAAAAAACAAGATTGTTACCACTGAAGATATTTTGCTTAAGCTTTGTCAATCAGTGTCAGGAGTGCTCAGTTCTGCAACGGCGACCAACATTGCTTACTCAGCGATGGTACAAAAAATCAACAAAACGTCACTAAAGCCAGATTTCGGCTGTTTCGTTTTGTTTGATGGTGGCTTCTCTGGGCTCGTTGTTATCAACTTTACGGCCAAGGCTGCGCTGGAAATTTACACCAGTTATATGCGCAACATGGGAATGCCAGAAGAAGAGCTGGCCGTGCTGCACACTTCTGACGAGGTGGGCGATGTACTGGGCGAATTGATGAATCAACTCGTAGGCGACTTCACAAATAAAATCCGCAAAGAACTGCAAACCAACATTACCCAAAACCAACCGAAGATGCTGTCACTCAACAAACAGGTAATTTTGTCGGTAGATACTAATTTAGATCGTCCACAAGCACGCCGAGTTACCTTCTCGACAGAAAGTAATAATATTTTCTATCTTGAACTGGCAATGGATAAAACCGAATTCATCCAACTTGAAGAGTTTGAAGTTCAAGAAGATGAAAGCCCTGATTCAATTTTAGAAGCGACTCAGCAAAAACTGTCTGCCAAAGCAAAAAACGACAAGCAAAACAACAGTGATGATGATTTGACAACAGACCTATTGGATGAACTTGGTATTTAAACCACCAACCTCCTCTCGACTCGCTGCCTGATTTTGGGCAGCGATTCTCCACTTCGCTTTCACTTCCAGCATAAAACCGCTAAAATGTCGGACTTTTCTGAAGTTGTAGAATTGTATTTGCGAATTAATGGATAAACAGAAAGCTCTAAAGAAGATCGCTAAATGTCTTGAACTTGGTAATTCCGCGAATGTGAATGAAGCGGCCAATGCCATCAAGATGGCGCATAGCCTGATGCTGAAGTATGGGCTTGATAAAGATGACATCGAATTTATCAAGATGGGCAAAACCCAATCAACCCATTTACTACCCGCATCCATCACCTCATCACTGCTACGAGTGATCCGTGGTATCAATACTAAGTTTGGTGTAGAAGCGGTGCTACTCAATCATAAAGGACTCAAACGTGTTGAGTTTATTGGTGAGGCCGATCGCGCTATTTTTGCCGCATTCGCTTTTGATATCATTTACCGAGAAATGAACGAGCACACAGGCCAATTTCGAAATAGTTTCGCGGGTAGTGGCACTTCCAGCATGGAAGTCACACGGCGCGTCAATTCGTTCGTTTCGGGTTGGATTGAAGGGGCATTAGAAAAACTTCCAGTGATCACCGCCGATGATGAATCCAATAACAAAATCAATAATTACATTGATAAAGAGTTTCAAAATATTGACCGTGAAACCTTCAAGCAGCAGCTACGTGATGCTATGAAAAATATTACCGCGGATTACGAAACTGGGTTAAAAAAAGGCCGTAAAGTATCTGTAAACCGACCGATTGATGGAGCACCTGCTCCAAAACGTCTTAGATAACCATTAATGCGCTATTCTGCTCTGTGCATTCGATAGAAATGCGCTACTATTTGAACAGAAATTAGCCCCACAAAACATGGTGAAAATTTGAGAGTTGTCCTTAGTTTGTGCCTGTTTTTCTCCTCATTAGTACTGGCTTCTCCTGTTGCTGAGCTAACTGCCCAAGCTCAGCAACAAAACTCAAATGCACAATATCAATTGGCGCTGGCTTATCAGCAAGGGGACAAAGTTGCTGTTAACCTAAACAATGCGTTTTATTGGTTTCAGCAAGCGGCGCAGAATGGACACCCCTTAGCCAAATCTAGGCTAGCCAATCTCTATTTAAAGGGACAAGGAACCCCAAAAGACATCCCTCAAGCTCTATTTTGGCTGACAGACTTAGCCACTAGCGGCGATGTGAATGCTCAATTACAACTCGCTAGAACGTACGAAACACTCCCTTCGCCACCCTCAGCGTTAGAATTGTCAGAAATGTGGTATCGCATTGCGGCAAGTAAGAGTAGCCAAGCCGAAGAGGGTTATGCCCGTGTATTGCAAGAAAAATTCAATCAACAACGTGCAAAACAAGTCTCATCCATCAGCCAATTAGACAGCGCTTTTGACAGCAGCGATGAAGCTGACATGGTGGTCAGCACTGCACCCGTTGATCGCAACTCGACAAGCTCTATCATGACGGATTACTTATCTCTGTTGTTGCTGATGGTACTCCTTTTGATGCTTATCTATCTTTTCCGCTTCTGGAGCCGAAAACGTAAGACCCAGCAACACGATAAAAATAGTCAACACCAGCAAGAAATCGAATCGCAGGCTTTTATGATCAAACAGCAAAAAAGGCAGCTTGAAAGCTTATTCAAAGAGATCAAAAGGCTACAAAACAATCATGTGGCTCAATCTCAGGATCAAAAATTACTATTAGCCTGTGCATTATTTGGCTTTAAACCCAGTGAACTTCCCGATGAAAAAAGCATCAAGCTTCGCTACAAGCAACTGTGCAAAATATACCACCCAGATCTTCAAGGCTCACAAGAAGAAATGAAACGACTCAATGGTGCGTTAAAAATCATCCTGCCTCACGTTAAGTAAATGTTATTTTTAATGCGAAATATTACCGCTCGCGATTAAAACACTCGCTAAAGATAGACAACGCAATCGATCTCCATCTCACTTAAAGTAACAAATAGTTAACTTAATTCTCTTTTATATGGGATAATACGCCGCGAAAATTACACCTAAATCTTCTAGGTGGGGAGAAAACATGTTTACGATTGAAGGTATTTGCGATTGGTGTAAACAACCAAAGCTATTAATAAAACACGAATATATTGATGGGAAATCGCATCACTCATGTGAAAGTTGCAATGAGTTTGCGCGCATGGATGTCAGGCAGTTTAATATTGCAGAGCAAGCATTTCGAGATCGACAGTCACTGTCACATTAGGCATCAATAGCTATACATGAAAAAGCGCCAACACGGCGCTTTTTTACTGCCTATTTTTGAAGCACACCCATTTCAGCGACTATGATAACTTATCTAATTAGTGGCGAGACACTGTTACTAGGATACTTACATTGATCACAAAACAGACAATGGCGCTTTATCTTTGAACAATTTGATTTGTTGCCAAAAATCATTATTAATCAATAAATTAAAACAAAACCTAACGAATTCAAGCTTAGTTATGCTGATAAATTCAGCAAAAAAAACTTGATCAGTATCTACAACTCAAATACTGTATACACATACAGCATGTATGAAAGGACAGTGTTATGCTTCAAGTAAATTTCGCTTCTCAACTATCAGCTCAGTACCCTTTGGCTAATGCCCATCGCTCAGTCAATACGATTGAACAAGCCATGATGTCAAAGCTTGCTAAGCTATCTCAGCACCAACAGCAGTGGATCTTATTCACCTCTGAATGTCCTCGACCACAGTATGAACAGTTTGCTTCTTTCAATATACATTGCGACAGAGTGATCCACATGAAACCCTCTCAAACGTTATCGGAATTAGAGATTGTGATGAAAGCTATCCGCTCCGGAAATGCCAGTGCGATAATCGCGTCAAATACTATTGAGCCTATCAACCAACACCTACTCAAGCAATTAGCGGCCGAGCACCACTGTGATGTATTTTTTGTTGCAGGGAAACAGCAACCGTTTCATTGATCGAGAAAATGCTGTTGAGGGTGAATAATGCTGTATTACCCTCCATAACAGCAAAGGCCTAGCACTGTGGCTAGACCTTTGAGATTAGAACATCTTATTGTGTCACTGTGACATCAATAGATTAGATATCAATTACATCGAATGCCACTTCAGTATCGACATCGGCTTCGTAATCAACGCCATCAACACCAAAACCGAATAACTTCAAGAATTCTTCTTTGTATTCAACGTAATCCGTCAGCTCTTTTAGGTTTTCAGTAGTGATCTGTGGCCAAAGCTCACGGCAATGCTTTTGAATATCTTCACGCAGTTCCCAGTCATCCAGACGCAGACGATTTTGCTCATCTACTTCCGGCGCACTACCGTCTTCTTTATAAAGACGTTGGCTAAACATGCGATAGATCTGTTCAATACATCCTTCATGTACACCTTGCTCACGCATTTTCTTAAACACCATTGCGATGTAAAGAGGCATAACAGGAATAGCTGAACTGGCTTGAGTAACAACCGATTTAAGAACGGCCACATTAGCCGTACCGCCTAATACAGAAAGCTGTTCATTCAGTGCCGATGCGGCGCGGTCTAAATCCATCTTCGCTTTACCTAGCGCACCATCCCAATAGATTGGCCAAGTTAGCTCAGTACCGATATAGCTATAAGCCACGGTTTTACACCCTTGGGCCAATACGCCAGCTTCAGCAAGTGCATGGATCCATAGCTCCCAATCTTGACCGCCCATAACCGTTACCGTGTCTGCAATTTCCTGCTCAGTTGCAGGTTCAACACTGGCTTCAATGATGATGTCTTTATTGGTATCAACCGCTGTCGCGGTGTATGTTTGGCCAATCGGTTTTAATGATGAGCGAATCAGTTCGCCAGTTTCAGGTAACTTACGCACTGGTGAAGCAAGCGAGTAAACCACCATATCAATTTGACCTAAGTCTTGTTTGATTAGCTCGATCGCTTTCTGTTTTGCTTGGTGAGAAAATGCATCACCATTTAGGCTTTTAGCATACAAACCCGCCTCGTGAGCAAGCTTGTCAAACGCGGCTGCGTTATAAAAACCGGCGGTGCCTGGTTTTTTGTCCGTGCCCGGTTTTTCAAAGAAAACACCGATGGTCGCAGCACCTCCACCAAAAGCGGCGGTAATACGAGACGAAAGGCCGTAGCCACTGGATGAGCCTACAACAAGTACACGTTTCGGTGCATTTTTGATAGGGCCTTGTGCTTTGGTGTAAGCAATTTGTTCTTTTACATTAGCTTCACAACCCACAGGGTGCGTTGTCGTACAGATAAATCCACGAATTTTAGGTTTGATGATCATATTCAACTTCCTTCAAAAATCTCCGCTAGGATAAAAGTTTCGCTCGAAGATCTCACCCTATTTCTTTAAAAACAGGCAGAAATTGCAAGTGGTTGGATCTCTCGTGGCTCAAAAAATCAGGGCACCCGACTAGGATGCCCTGATATATGGTCACACTTTTAGTAACGATATTCGCGACTAAGCAACATGATTAAGCTTTGGCTTTCCCGGCTTATTGGTCATCACCTCGCTCAAGTCATGGCTAAAGTGATCAACTTGAATCGCTTTATAACGCAGTTTGTCTGCGGCCAAAATTTGGTCTACTTCAGTTTGAGTCAACACATTTTCGCTTAAGGCTTGAGCCAATCGCTCAGTCAGGGCACCTTTACGCGCAATTTTACCCTCTTTGGCTGCGCGGAACAGCTTGCGCTCAAGTGCACTGATACCATACATCGCCAAAAACGCTTTTTCCATCAAGCCAACGCTATCGTCTTCCTCTGGCCCAATGTAACAAAGATGAGTGAGACGATCTCGATGTGCTCCAGGAGTCATTAAGCTTTCCGCCAGTTTGACCGACAGCTCATCGCTAGGTTTGTCATAATGGTTGCCCAAAGGGAAGACCAACACTTTAAGTAAGCGCCCAACCACTTTGTTGGGGAAGTTGCTGTACGCCTCTTGCAAAGATTTAGCCGCGTGGTACAAACAATACTGCACCGCGTAGTGCACGTAATCTAAATCCGTTTGTTGGCGGCCTTCATCTTCATACTTTTTCAAGGTCGCTGAAGCCATGTACAGATAACTCAAACCATCACCTAAACGCGCTGAGATCATCTCTTTACGTTTAAGATCGCCACCTAGCGTCAACATAGCGAAATCGGCACTCACGGCAAGTGCTCGGCTAATGCGCGTCAACTGTTGGTAATACGCTTTTGTTGGGCCGCTCATCTGCGCTTTGACAAAGCGCGAACCCGTTAATGCAGCACCGAGCGCCCCAAAGGTATTTTTGGTCGCGTGGCTAATGTGCTTAAACAACAGCTTATCGAAATCTTTTGCGCCTTGCTCTGTATCAGGATTAGCCGCCGCTTCCATCTCTTTCAAAACATAAGGGTGACAACGAGTGGCACCTTGGCCAAAGATCATCAAATTGCGAGTTAGGATATTGGCCCCTTCAACCGTAATTGCGACCGGTATACCGAGATAATGTGTTCCGAGGTAGTTCATTGGCCCATCTTGAATCGCTCGACCTGAGTGAATATCCATCGAATCATTTAAAATTGTGCGCGCAATTTCTGTCATATGGTATTTGGCAATGGCGGTTACTATACCCGGCTTTTCTTTCAAATCGAGTGAGGTTGTGGTTAAGGTTCGTGTCGCTTCAAGCAAATAAGTTAAGCCACCGATACGACCTAGCGCTTCAGCTACCCCTTCAAATTTACCAATCGACATGCCAAATTGCTTGCGCACATAAGCGTATGCACCTGTCGTGCGCGAAGTTAAGTGACCAATCGCCGTACCAAGTGCGGGTAATGAAATACCACGCCCTGCCGACAAACATTCCACCAGCATGCGCCAGCCTTTACCCGCATAGTCAGCACCACCGATGAGCCAATCCATCGGGATGAAAACATCTTGACCACGCGTTGGGCCGTTCATAAACGCAAGGCCGAGTGGATCGTGTCGCTCGCCAATTTCCACGCCTTTGTGATTAGCAGGGATCAGCGCGCAGGTAATACCGATATCGAGCTTATCGCCTAGAAGTTTTTCAGGATCACTGAGTTTGAAAGCTAGGCCTAGCACAGTTGCAACCGGAGCCAGCGTGATATAACGCTTATTCCAACTGAGTTTAATCCCAAGGACTTCTTTGCCCTCGTGCTTGCCGTAACACACCACGCCTTGATCAGGAATGCCGCCAGCATCGGAGCCTGCTTCTGGCCCTGTCAGCGCAAAACAAGGGATATCCGTACCGTCAGCTAAGCGAGGAAGCCAGTAGTCTTTCTGTTGTTGTGTACCGTAGTGAGAGAGAAGCTCTCCCGGGCCAAGCGAGTTTGGCACCATCACTGTAACAGCGGTACTGATACTGCGCGTCGCAATCCGTGACACTATGGTGGAATTGGCGAGTGCGGAAAATTCACGACCACCGTAGGCCTTTGAAATAATCAAAGAGAAGAAACGCTCTTTACGCAGAAACGTCCACACTTCCGCTGGCAAGTCGCGATCTTCTTTCACGATTTTATGGTCATCTAACATAGACAGCAGCGTTTCCAACTCATTATCAATGAAAGATTGCTCTTCATCTGACAAGGTTGGTTTTGGGTAATGATGCAGCTTGGTAAAGTCTGGACGACCTGAAAACAGTTCACCATCCCACCAAACGCTGCCCGCTTCCATCGCCTCTTTTTCTGTCTCCGATAACGGAGGCAAAACTTGCTTAAACAGTTTAAAGGCGGGGTCGCTTATCCATTTTCTTCGTAGAGAGCTCATGATCAGATCCTTTTGTTCGCTTGGATTGTTACTTCTTATAATAGATTTAATTGGGTTAATCAGCCGCAACGCCGGCGGCTAAATAAGGAATAAGTAAGTCAACGACGGCTTTGGCATCCACTTGGTTGCCAAAATCACTTTCGGCAATCTCAGCCAATGCTTGGCTCGACGCCATGGTAAAAACACACGTGCCTAGCGTGAAGTGCAAACGCCAGAATAGAGTTTCAGGCGTCAGTTTTGGGTTCGCCTTCATCACTGACTGAGTAAACAGTGACAATACATCGCTGTAGCGTGTGGTGATAAACCAACGCAAATGACCTTGCACATCGGTATAGCCGCGACCAATCAACAACATAAAACGGCTGGTACCGTTGGGCCTAACATCATTCAACGCACGTAATGGTGTACGCAATGACTCAAACACTTCCGACATTTGATATTCATCTTGGGAGTTTAACTCCTGCAGCGCTTGTTGAACGGCAGGCATAAATGCTTCTAAATAACGATTCAACACTGCACGCACTAACGTTTTCTTATCACCAAAATGGTAGTTAACCGAGGCTAGATTTACTCCAGCTTTGCTGGTGATAGCTCGTAACGATGTATCGTTGAAGCCATGTTCAGCAAACAATCCCTCTGCAACATCTAGGATTTTTTCTTTGGTACTACTTCTTGGTGCCATTTCAATCACTCGTATCAAACAGGTGTTTGAAATATACTATCGAC
The DNA here is from genome assembly GCF_024743775.1 of Vibrio sp. RM-69-4. NCBI lineage: Bacteria > Pseudomonadati > Pseudomonadota > Gammaproteobacteria > Vibrionales > Vibrionaceae > Vibrio > Vibrio sp. RM-69-4. Next base: position 749,181 of record NZ_JAMQXI010000076.1, on the reverse strand, counting down.
ACAATTGATTAACAAGCAATTAACATCACATTTTTACGAAATGATCGGAGCTGAAGAGTAAAATAGAAGTAAGCTAATGAAAGATAAATATTTTAAAAATAAATTGAAAAAAATGGCTTTGAGATGGAACTGATTGTGAAATGCTCAGTCTCAATAAGTGTAGTTAGCAGAGCATTAAGAATTTTACAGGCCGTCAAATTTTTCTTCTTACTGTAACTACCGATATGCTGCTTTTTCTTATTAACTCCTATGTTTATTTGTATCCGCCCAGCGCCTTTTGCTCTGGGCTTTTTTTTTGCCACATGAGAGGCAAAGCAGTAACTGACGAGCGATAAAATCGGCCAACACTGCAATTTTTACTCAGGTCAGTATATACTACGGCCCTTTTCTGCTCGAAAATCATCATGAAACTGTCTGACACCCCCATAACGCAACATACTTTTGCCAATAACCGCTTCTATTTAAAACGTGATGATCAACTTCACAGCCATTTTTCCGGAAATAAAGCGCGTAAGTTCATGGCGTTATTGGATAGCGATCTCCCCGGCATCAACACTTTAATCAGCTATGGTTCGGCGCAATCGAATGCTCTCTATTCTCTGGCAGCTCTTGCGCGCATTAAAGGGTGGAAATTTGAGTTTTATGTAGACCACATTCCAACGTGGTTACAACAAAGGCCGATTGGCAACTATCGTGGTGCACTGGATTTAGGAGCGCACATCATCGAAGTTAGCCCCATCAATATAATGGCCCCCGAGCAGTATATTGATACGATCCGCCAGCCTGATGCTTCATGCTTAGTCGTACCGGAAGGCGGTCGCTCAAAGATGGCCGAAACGGGCATTAAGCAGTTGGCTCTAGAAATTCTCAACTGGATGAGAATGGAGACAAAAACGCAATTCGTCGTTGCGTTGCCCTCCGGGACAGGAACCACTGCGATCTACCTGCAAAAATATCTAAAACCGCACGACATTGAGGTTCTGACCTGTGCTTGTGTAGGGGGAAATGACTACCTCATCCAACAATTTGACGAGCTTGAAGAGCGCCAGTACCCTACGATTATATCTACAGAGAAAAAGCATCACTTTGGACGATTGTACGAAGCCGATTATCGGATGTGGCAAAATCTACTTGAGCAGACTCATGTGGAATTTGATCTGTTGTATGACCCTATGATGTGGCAATGTTTGTTACCTTGGATGGAAGCTCATCCAGAAAAAACGGTGATTTATATTCATCAAGGTGGGTTACTGGGCAATGAAAGTATGCTGCCCCGCTATCAGCGGCAATTTGATTAACTACCTCACTATAAATAGGAGATACACCATGCTGAAGTGCTGTGTTTGGTTATTATTGATTGCTCCTAGCTTTGGCTACACGAAAGTAATCAATACCGCTTCGCTACCGGTTGTGGTGGCTACAGAAGGTAAAGCTTTGCAACGTGTTTGCTATTATAAGGACCAAGCTTATTCTATCGGTGCAGTGATTCAAGTCGGTGAGCTGTATATGATCTGCCAAGAGGCCAATGATTTTGAAACCAATGGCCCCTTAAGATGGGTGTTACTGACTCAACAAAAATAGTGAGAGGAGGATTAGTTTAAGCCTCCCATTAGGGTGTATTTCACTTCCAAATATTCGTCTAACCCCTGCTTTGCTCCCTCGCGGCCAAGACCTGACTCTTTGATGCCACCAAACGGTGCGACTGTAGTTGATATCAAACCTTCGTTAATACCAACAATGCCGACTTCCAGTGTCTCACTCAATCGCCAAGCCCGAGCCAATGACTGCGTATAGCAGTATGCAGCTAATCCAGAATCCGTGTGGTTTGCACGTTCAATCACTTCCTCTTCGTGAGAGAAACGGAACAAAGGTGCAAGTGGGCCAAAGGTTTCTTCTTGAGCCACCAACATCTCTTCTGTCATCTCAGTTAATACGTGAGGCTCAAACAAACGGCTACCGGCTTGAGGCAGAGTGCCATATTGCACTAAAGCGCCTTGCGCGGTGGCATCCGCAATATGTAATTTGACTTTAGCCACCGCCGCATCATTGATTAAAGGCCCCATTGTTACGCCCGATTCCAACCCATTTCCCACAATCAGCTTGCTGACTTTATCAACCAATTTTTTAACAAATTTATCGTACACGCCCTCTTGCACATAGATTCGATTGGCACAGACACAAGTTTGACCAGCGTTACGAAACTTCGCCACCATCACACCCTCTACGGCGGCATTAATGTCGGCATCATCAAACACAATAAAAGGGGCATTACCACCCAGCTCGAGCGACAACTTTTTAATGTTGTGCGCGCACTGTGCCATTAATATTTTCCCCACTCCTGTTGAGCCAGTAAATGAGAGTTTGCGTACCACTTTGCTGCTGGTTAATTGCTGCCCGATTGCGATTGCCTCTCCGGTCAGCACTTGCAATAAGCCAGCGGGAAGCCCAGCACGATGCGCCAATTCCGCCAAAGCAAGAGCCGTAAAAGGCGTATCTGGTGCTGGTTTGAGTACCATTGCGCACCCAGCCGCAATCGCTGGAGCACATTTACGAGTCACCATAGCCGCAGGGAAATTCCAAGGCGTGATCGCAGCAACCACACCAATAGGTTCTTTCGATACCAGTATTCTTGCATCCGCTTTATGACTCGGGACAAGCTCACCATAAGCTCGTTTTGCCTCTTCGGCATACCATTCGACAAAGCTGGCAGCATAGCTGATCTCGCCTTTCGCTTCCGCTAAAGGTTTGCCTTGCTCGTTGGTTAAAATCAGTGCCAGATCATCGCTGTGTTCAACAATCAATTCATACCAAGATCTAAGCACTCTCGCTTTGTCCGCCGCTGGCTGTTTTTTCCACAGTTTCTGCGCAAGCTCTGCACCCTCAATCGCTTGTTGAACTTGCGCACTATCTAGCTGCGGAATCGTTCCAATCAGAGTGCCATCATAAGGGTTGTAAACGGTTGAGGTGAGCGAGTTGGATGCGCAAACCCATTGACCATTGAGATAACATTGTTGTTTAAAAAGTTGAGGATCACGAAGCTGCATGACGATGCTCCTAGCGATAAATAAGGGGGGGGAGAGAACAGGGTAAAAGGAAACTGAGTCAGGTTCAATTGATAAACGGTATTATTCAGGGATTGCGACTATCTACTCATGCATAAGCCTCGACCCAGCCGCTTCCCATGCAGAAAAATGGCGTTAACTCACCACGTCTTCCACTGTAAAAACTCCCCTTAAGGGATCAATGTTTTGACAATAAGTGTTACCAACCACCTCTTTCGCTTGATACATCGCCTCATCAGCTAAGGCCATTAAATGGTGCATACTATTGGTTTGTAAGGGGAAGTAGCTGATACCGACACTAACACCAACGGTTAGGCTTTGCCCTTCAAACTCAATGGGCAGCCCTAAGCATTTGATGATTTGTTTGACTTTCTCTGCGACAAAGTCGTACTCATCAATCAGATCGAGGCACACTACAAATTCATCGCCTCCAAGCCTTGCCGCAAAATCAGATTGGCGGATACTGGCCTCTAAGCGAATCGCGATTTGCTTTAAAATTTCATCTCCCGCGCAGTGGCCTTGAGTGTCGTTGATGGTTTTGAAATTGTCCAAATCAATGAAAAGCAGCGCTAACTTCACCTTAGTCCTGTTGGCTTTAATAATGGCGTTATCCAACAACTTTTCAAACGCTCGCCGATTAAGTAACCCCGTCAACGAATCATGTTCAGATAGAAACTGAAGCTGATCTTTTTGAATTTTTAACTCTGAGGTTTGTCGCTCAACCTCTAATTGCAATTCATCTTTTGTCACGGTTGTCGTTTTTAGTGAGACCTTCATATGGTTAAAAAAGTCAGCCAAAGCTACAAATTCAATATCCAGATTAACTGGTTCAATCTTGCTTTCAAGGTCACCATACGTCAAAGCTAGGATACCTTGTTTAATTGACGCAAACCCTCTTTTGAAACGTTTCAAAATCAACCACGCAATGCCACTCACTAAGATTGAAAAAAATAATATTTTCAGTGCACTCAACATCAAGGTCATTTGTTGGCTCTCAATGCTTTTTGCTAAGACTGATTTTTGTAAGTAAAACAACTCTTCAGTCATATTTTGCACGAGCATATTGTAACGTGAATGTAGCAGCCCTTTTGCGCTGATTAGAGAGTTGCTTTTTGCTTCAGCATCTTGATGAGTAAGCTTTTTTTCTTGTTGCAGTAAGACGGCAAGGCTAGTATTCATGCGTTGTAAGTTTTCGATATGTTTGCCCATCATCTTATGATTAAGCAGTCTCTTGGAGAGGCTTTGCTGAGCAATATCAACCTGGTCCAAACTTGATACATCAGAATACTGCAGGAAAATCCAAAGTTGGCTACGCAACAAATCCACACTCAATTGGATCTGCATAATATCTTCTAGATCTTTTTTTGTTTGCTCTTGTTCTTTAAGTAAGCCCCACAGAGAAAAAGTGATCAAAAGGATTAGAAATGCCGTGGATGCGAACAATAATGTCAATTTACGTACAATCGAACTGATCATTTTATCGATACCTTAGTACGTAGCACTTCCTCGATCGGCTTGGAAGCAAGCACTGTCCGAAAATCCGGCTTGTCGCCCGTAACCATACCAGCCTCAATCGCCCATCTTGCTTGAAGCTGTAAGTTAGATAAAAGTGCATTACCTAACGACAAACGAAATACATAATCATTCCAAGACCACTCGAGTTGGGGTAACGGAATATTTAAGGCCTGTGCAATCACCTCTCTCGATTGTTCAGGATTGAGGTTAATCCATTCATTAGCCTCTTTTAATGCGCGTAATATTGCCACTATCTCGTCATGCGCCTCTTCGACGGTTGCTTTCATCGAAAGTAAATTAAACGACAAATGATAAATACCAGATAGCCCAAGGTTCAATACATCGGATGGTGCAGAGGTTTCAGTTTTATAACCGTAAGGTTCCCAAACAGAAATAGCATCAACTTGTGAGGAGAATAATGAGTCATTTAGCGCTTCTGGTGGTAAATAGACTTTTTCAACAGCCATCTCTTTCAGGTCACTGGCAATCAACAATGAATCAAAGTAAAACTCACTGGCACTCGCCTTAACGATGCCTACTTTTTTACCTTCCAAGTCACTCAGGTTAACAATGCCTAATCGCTCTAACGTGAGCAGCTTTAAATCGTTATCTGACTCAACAAAACTGGTTAATAGTGCAAAATCATTACGCTGGAAAAGCTTAAACATAACCACCGACTCAGAGGCAGTCGCATAGTCTACATTCCCACTAAACAAAGCTTGAGAACAGGCCACACCTCCAGAACAGGGCACGAGTTCGACATTCACCCCTTGTTGTTCAAAAAAACCCAAACTGTCGGCAATAATAAAGGAGGAAGAGAGTGGCGTTTGCGAAACCGCTATTCTTACTGCTTTACGCTCTTCAACACGGCTAGCATCATAAAAATGACCAAGTTGCCTATTAAAAATAGCAATAGTGACTACCAATACAACAATAGCCACTGCAACTTTATGAAAGGTCTGAGCTTTGTGCTTTTTCGTAACCATAGCCAATAAGTGAAATTAGTTTTATATATGACAGTTTAGCTCTGAATTGGAATTATTTTTGAGTGAATGGCTATTTAATAACTTTTAGCAGGGGATGCATTGAGATTGTTTAGATTAAACAGTGAGTTAAGCTTGAGTTAACATGGTATTTTACGCACAAAAAAACCGTAGACGATCGTCTACGGTTTAGAATATGGCGGTGAGCAAGAGATTCGAACTCTCGATACGTTGCCGTATACACACTTTCCAGGCGTGCTCCTTAAGCCACTCGGACAACTCACCAAATTATATTGTGGTTAGCGCATTTGGCTAACGAGGCGCTAATTTAATGATTCTATAGGATTAGGTCAAGCCAAAATAATAAAAAAGCCCACCACTTTGGTTCGTTTGACTACTTATTGACTTATTTGATGAAATTCAATACAAGCCTTTCTTCAGTGAGTGTCACGGTTAGGCGCTACGATGATAACCAGGGACACGGAACCAACGGCGGCACATATCTAAAAAATAGCCATAGAGAACGCCCATTCCACACGACACAATGGCATTGCTTGATACTGCGGTTATGATCTGCTCTGTAGATGCGCCTACAGCCCATAGAATGGCGGCATAGACCGGAGATTGAAATAGAACGTAAGCAACCAAATCCGAGACATTCTTCATTAAGCCAGTCTCAGACCATTGACGTCCCTGGCGCAGAATAAAGTCACGAAATACGCCATAAGGCCATGCTATTGCGATATTAACTGGGATAGACAGTGTACGTGATGCTAGCGACTGTTCGAAGGTCATTCCAGAGATGAAAATTTCAATGATCATGCCTGATATAAAACAAAAAACAACCATTGCAAATGTGTCCGCCGCAGCATGACGAATACAAAATGGGCCACGAGCTTTCATTACTTCCCTCTACACAATAGATATAACTATTAAATATGCCAATCAGCAATACAGATACCTAGAAAATAACAACAAGCTAGATAATGAGGGAATTAAAACACATATTTTGTAGATTTAGTGACCAATTTTAATTAACTTAGGTAAATTTATAACCAATTTTGAATCGGAAACTAGAATCTAACGCTATTCTTTAAATTCCTGTTACAACGCATTCTTACTAAATCTCAAAATGGTTATTTAATTACAAAAATCGGAAAGCAATACCGTTAGCAAATCGACTTGCTGCTGTGTAGGTAACTGGTGTTTTTCTAAGCTTGTTTGGGTATCGATTAACACTTGATGAATATGAGTATTTTCAATCTCCGGCAACTGTTGTATCAAACGTTGAATCATGGCTAATGCAAGTTCTATGTTTTGATCTTCCACGGCCATATAAAACGTCACCAATGATTCCTCTGCTGAGCCTATCTTTAGCGGCATAGAGGACTCTGGATGATATTGGTACAGTTTTTCGACAAATTGGAAAAGAGCATCATCTAATTCATTGTCATCAATGGGTTTGGTGACAATATAATCAGCGCCGGCCGACAACATTCGTTCACGAGTTTCTTTGAAAACATCAGCAGTACAACCAAAAATGAGCACATTACGTTGCTCCCCAACTAAGATCCGAATCGCAGACACCGCTTCGACGCCATCCATTACGGGCATATGGTTATCCATCAATATCAGGTCATAATTCCCGCCAACAACCGCTTGAATTGCCAATTCACCATTCTCAACACAATCGCATGTAAACCCTTTATTCTTCATAAAGGTTTCGATAATGATAGAGTTGGTCCGGTTATCTTCCACAATGAGAGCTTTCAGTCCTTGGTAATTAAGCTTGCGACGTGGCTTGACTTCAATGGTCCCGGGCGTCGTTGTTTCTATCGCTAGCATAACGTGAAAACTGGTACCAATTCCTAACTCACTGGTTACCGTGACTGTCCCATCCATTAGCTCTACAATTTGTTTTACAATCGCTAAGCCCAACCCCGTTCCACCAAAACGCCTTGTCGTCGATGATTCAGCTTGTTCAAATGGGCGGAATATTTTTTCCTGAGCCTCTTTTGCTATACCTATCCCCGAATCCCGTATCCGAATAGAAAGATACCGTTTATCTTCCATCTGCTGCTCTTTTAGAGTCACTTCGACAAAGCCGTGAGAGGTAAACTTGACCGCATTATTAAGTAAATTAAACAGAATCTGTCTCAATCGTGCTTTATCTGAGTAATACCAGCGATCGTGAACAATATCGCTGTAAATCCTAAACTGCAGTCCTTTTTCATTGCATAAGGTATGGTAAACACTGTTAATACTACCAATCAGTGAATCCAAGGGGAAACGGGTGTTATCAAGTTCTAATCGCCCTTGTTCAATCTTGGAGAAATCGAGAATTTCGTTAAGCAGCACCATCATGTGCTCGCCAGACTCATACAGACTATTAAGGTGTTGCCTCTGTTCTGGGGAAAGCTCTGTTTTCAATAAGATTTGCGCGGTTCCTAAAACACCATTCATTGGAGTTCTGATTTCGTGTGACAGGGTTGCTAAGAAGGCACTTTTGGCTTGAGTGGAAGCTTGAGCTTTCACTTTTTCCGCTTCAAGATAAACGGTTTTTTGGTTAAATGAATCGATAAGCTGGCGGATCTCATCTTGGCTTCGATACGGCATATCAATAATACCGCCCTGTTTAGAATCACTCACTTTTTTGGCGATGATGGTAATCGGTTTGATCACATATTGATTGATCAAGTAATAACCGATCATAACGCAAACTAAAAGGATCGGAATGATACTCCGTTCGACATTCATCACCAGATCAAACACTTCGTCATTCACTAACCGATGGGCATTAATAACATCAACTCGCCATTCAAAATCACCAAAACCGAAATGACTTACGTTAGCTTCTTCACGTATTATAAAATTATGTTCAGTGATCAGGGAGCCCCCCGAATCACTTAAGGATACGCCAAGGTTATAAAGCTCCGCTTGACTGGCAATAAATGTGGCTAACCCCGCCAATGACAGATCGACTGTTGCTACTCCAGCAAATTCACCGTTAACGTAATAGGGCGATGAAGCCGTGATCATCTGAACGTGCGTATAGGCATCAACATAGACTTCTGACCATACCACACTACCGACAGGCTTCTCTTTTACTGCGTTGTACCACTCTTCGTTATCGTAACCATGCGCTTCTTGATTGTTCCAAGAATGCAATTTGTCGACTTGACCGTCAGCGGCTCGATTATAAAACAGGCTACTGTATCGCTGCGATGCATTAATGCTGTAGGGTTTCGGCCATAGCCCACCACTGACGACAACATCATCAAGTATAGTGAACAGCGAAGAGAGCATTCTGTCTTGCTCAGCTTGGTTGGTTGCAGCTTGCCCAAGGCTCACAATGCTTTGGAGCACACCAATAGAACGGTTGAGAGGTTCGCGAATTTGGGCTGATAACACTTCTGCACGAAGATCTAAATTCTGTTTTAATTCAGCTCGTAGTGGCGCTTCGACAACCCAATAAGTAACGGTACCTGTGATCGCAATAAAAAAGCAGAGATAAAAAGAAAGGGCGATAATGCTCTTCTTCTTCAATGAAATAGGTGCTCTCATAAATCCTTTCAATTTTTTCTTTTGTGCAAATTATAGTGAACAATCTCAGCGAGCAATATGTTGATTGTTGTAAAACCTCACTAAAGCCAACAAATTATCAGCAAAATTCGCACATTGTATCGCTTTAAAGTTAAAATGGCTGCAAATACACTCGGCAACTGATGGGATCTGCTGTGAATTTACAAGAACTCCTTACCCAACCCGAACTAGAAGATAAATTGCTTAATGAGGCCAAAACTCAAGGTTTTGTCGCATCCATGGCGTCAGCGCCTAACTTGCTCCCGCCAGAGGAATGGCTCCCTTTTCTATGGGGGGGAGAAGAGATCGCGCCATTTAGCGAAGGCAAACAGCTAGAAACCTATTTCCAACTGATCGTTGAAATGTGGAATGACTATCGCCCTGCTTTGCTCGAAAATCAATGGAGCTGGCCTACTGGTTGCTCACTCGATGAACAAGAAATAGTGACTGAACATGTCCGTGATTTTTGTGAAGGTTTTCTTCAAGGTTGGCAACTTACGCGTGATGATTGGGAAACGTTAATGCCTGAAGATAGCCAAGATAATGCGCTACTTGGGGGCGTGCTCCTTTCGCTGAGTATGCTTTATGATCCTGAGACGTCCTTGGCAACACTTTCCCAACAAGGTATGCAAGGACTCGACCAGTTTGAAGAAATCTATCAGGCCATACCTGTGATGTTGTGTGGCTTAACGCAACGCGGCGCTCAGTTGGCACTAGAGCAATAACTTTGTTTTTGAATAGTTTTATTTTCGAATAACGTTAATTTCAAATCAATTTGCTTGCGATAAAAAAGGCTCTGAATAAGAGCCTTTTTTCATCCACTACCGCCGAAAGGAATTAGGCATTCCCTTTGACTTGCAAATTTAACTGTTCAGCAAAATCCAACATACGGTTTAATGGGATGAGTGATTTCACTCTCACGGCTTCATCGACGAAAATTTCGTGATCTTTACCGCCTTCCATAAGAGCTGACTCAATCGCTCGAAGACCATTCATCGCCATCCAAGGACAATGCGCGCAGCTTCGGCATGTTGCCCCTGCCCCTGCCGTCGGTGCTTCAATCAATTCTTTCTCAGGGACTAACTGCTGCATCTTAAAAAAGATGCCTTTATCGGTCGCCACAATCATTTTCTGTTGAGGTAAGGATTTTGCTGCCTTAATCAACTGGCTTGTAGAGCCTACAGCATCCGCAAGTTCTACCACACTGGCTGGTGATTCTGGATGCACAAGGATGGCTGCATCAGGATACAGTGCTTTCATCTTACGCAATGCATCGGCAGAGAACTCGTCGTGAACTACGCATTCACCTTGCCAAAGCAACATCTTTGCGCCCGTTTTTTTCTCGATGTATGAGCCTAAATGGCGATCTGGCCCCCAAATTATAGGTTTATCTTCCGCATCTAAGTGCTCAACAATATCAAGTGCAATGCTCGATGTAACCACCCAATCGGCACGAGCTTTGACCGCCGCCGATGTGTTTGCATACACAACAACGGTATGATCTGGGTGTGCATCACAAAATTCTGTGAATTTATCGGCAGGACACCCCAGATCCAAAGAGCATTCTGCTTTTAAGGTTGGCATTAAAATGCGTTTTTCAGGGGTTAAGATTTTTGCTGATTCGCCCATAAATCGCACACCAGCGATGATCAATGTACTGGCAGGATGGCGATTACCAAACTTGGCCATCTCTAATGAATCACCAACAAAACCGCCGGTTTCTTCAGCGAGAGCTTGAATTTCAGGATCGGTATAGTAATGCGCAATTAATACAGCATCTTTTTCTTTTAAGAGTTGTTTGATACTTGCTGTATAGGCTTGTTTTTGCTCAACCGTTAGTGGAATGGGCTTTGGCGGAAATGGATAAATAGTTTCAATCGTATCTAATATGTGGCTCATTGCTCTTGCTCTACGCAACTTCCAAGAATCCGAGCATTGTACACCGCACCTAACGAAGGATCAAAAGCGATTCATAAAATAGTGCCGTCGAAGAAAGAGGCCACAAGGCCTCTTTTTATTAACTCAAATTGTTATCAATTCAAATTCTCTTTAGCAACCTTGGCAGACGCACTTGTAGGGTATTCATCCACAACTTGCTGATAATACTTATTTGCTTGCGCAGTATTATTATTGCGCTTGGCAATGTCACCTAACTTAACCAGCGCATCAGCACGTTTATTGGAGTCACTGTAAGTGAGCACGGCGGCAAAACTTTGCGTCGCTTCTTTATCCTGCTTTTTCGCAAAATAGAGCTGCCCTAACCAATAATGGGCATTAGACGCAAAATTAGAATCTGGATAATCTTTTTGAAACTGTTGAAACGCTGCAATAGCACCACTGTAATCCCTTTTCTTCAGGATCAAATCAACCGCATTCTGATAGGCAGTTTGTTCATCAACATTGCTGCTAAACGTTCCTGCAATATCAGTGTCCGTTGTCGGCTGTGACGAACTTGTGGTTGTATTCTTCATTTCGCCACGTACGCGATCTAACTCGATAAAGAGTTCACGCTGACGCTGCAACATTTGCTGCATATCGTAGCTATTACGCTCTAACTGGCCACGTAGTTCGCTGATTTCAAGTGCCATATCATCGAGCTGCTGCTGCATTTTGAGTTGAACGCTATTACGGTTTTCAAGCAGACGTTCAAGACGTTGTACATTAGATTCAGATGATGATTGTTGAGCACGAGATGTGCTTGCTGAAGAGCTATTGCTAAGATCGGATACTGGAGCTGGTGCAGCGAGTACTTGACCCGCTGCACTTGCCAGTAACGTAAGCGTTACAATTCGCTTTAAGTTACTGAACATGAGGCGATTCCTCGATTAGTATACGAGAACCGCGCGGCGGTTCTTCGCATACACTTCTTCAGATTGACCAAGAAGAAGTGGCTTCTCTTCGCCATAGCTAACGATCGAGATTTGGTCAGCTTGTACACCTAGCGCTTGTAGATATTTCGCTACAGCTTGTGCACGACGCTCACCTAGCGCGATGTTATATTCAGGCGTACCACGTTCGTCAGCATGGCCTTCGATGGTAACTTTCATTGCTGAATTTTTGCTTAGGTAAGCTGCGTGTGCAGCAAGCATATCTTCGTAATCACCAGCAATTGTCGCGTTATCAAATGCGAAATAAATGGTTTGAGTTTCACGAAGAGCTTGTTCCTTTAGCTCTTGTTCAGAGAGTTGGCCATTCGCATCAATTGGAGAAACTACAGTTGTATCAACGCTATTTGCTGAACCTGAAGTAGACTGGTTAGTTTGAGTACCAGAAGCGTTTGTCGCTTCATCGCTTGAACTACATGCAGTTACTGCAAGTACTGGTAGCGCAATCAGTAGCCCTTTAAGAACTTTATTAAGTTGCATTTTTTTTCCTTACTTTTTGATACTTACTTGCTATAAAAACGGAGACCACGCAGGAGCCCTAACGCGACCATTTGTTGCCGGTAATCTAGCTTTGAAACGCCCATCTATAGACACCATCGAAAGTACATTCGCTTTGTTATAAATAGAACTGTATATGACCATACCACCATTGGGTGCAATACTTGGAGACTCATCGAGCAAAGTCTTTGTTAGAATTTGCACTGAACCAGTTTCCAAATCTTGTTTCGCCAGATTAAAACCCGAATTACTTCGGTTTACCATGACAAGGAATCGACCATCAGGCGTTATTTGTCCACCTAAATTCTGGCTGCCTTGCCATGTCAGACGATTGGTAGAACCGTCTGATAAATTTACTTGATATATCTGTGGTTTACCACCCCGATCCGAAGTAAATATTAGCGATTTACCATCAGGATGCCAGAACGGTTCTGTATTATTTGATCTGCCACTCGTTATTTGTTTCAGCTTCTTGGTTACCAAGTCCAGAGTATAAACCTGTAAGCTGCCCGTTTTAGACAACACCAAAGCAAGGGTTTTCCCATCTGGCGAGAACCTCGGTGCCCCATTATGGCGTGGGTACGAGGTCACTTTCTCTCTTTCACCAGTATAAATATTCATGATGAATATTTCCGCTTGGCCGTTTTGGAAGCTCACATACGCCAGTTGCTTACCATCAGGTGACCAAGTCGGTGACATCAAAGGCTGTTTTGAACGAAGTACTAAACGTTCATTGTAACCGTCATAGTCAGCAACCCTTAGCTGGTAAGGATATTGTTCATCGTCGTTGACCACCACGTAGGCAATACGAGTGAGAAACGCACCCTTATCACCCGTGAGTTCTTGATAGACCAAATCTGAAATTCGATGCGCATACTCACGCATTCGGTTTGCTGGTACGGTGGCAACTTTATTGAATAAAACATGATCTTTAGAAAGCACCAACTGTCCATCGTTACTTAATGCTTTGCTTTGGCCTTGTGTCAGTTGACCACGCACTACATCTACCAGTTGGTAGTTGATGACATAGTTACCTTCTGCATTTTGCGTAATGCTACCTGTGAGCAAAGCATCAACACCAATACTGGTCCAAGCATCAAACTTCACATCGGTTTCATTGTAAGGCGTTTGTGGCATTTTGCTGGTCGCAATCGGGCTGAATTTACCACTACGTTGCAAATCTGACGCGATCACCGCAGAGACATCCTGCGGTAATTTTGTTTTGCCTTCCCACTTAAACGGTACGATAGCAATCGGCCTTGCTGAATTAATGCCGTCGGTGATCACAAGCTCCAATGCGGCGTTGGCGAGCTGTACACTACTTGCGATGACAAGTAGGCATCCTAACATCAATCGCTTTAACACAAGCTTTTCCTTTTAATTTGGTTCTACAGTTAAATTAATGTCTTTCAATTGATTGACTACATCAAGATCATCTTTGGGCAGCGGAAACGTCCCCACCTGCGCCACAGCACGTTTTGTCGCCGCGCATAACCTTGAGTCACCATCAATAATGCTTAGATTACCGACTATTGCTCCAGTTCCCGTTGGAATGAGCCGTAGGTTCACTTTGCACTGTTTACTTTTAAAACTGTCTTCAATCAGCAAATTTTGTTGAATGAGCTGCACATAAATTTCTCCATATCGCTGAGCTTCACTCATTACAAATTGAGAACGAGCTGAACTATTTTGCTCTGCTTCTGTTTCTAACCCAGAAAAAATGTTATTCAGCGCCGCTTCTTGTTCTTTGCGTTCACGCTCCAATCTCTCTAGACGTGCTTTCTCTTTTTTTGCATTTTCGGCCGCTTTCTTCGCCTCTTGTTCTTTGGCTATTCGCTCTTTCTCGGCTCGCTCTGCTGCTTCTCGCTCTTTACGAGCTTTCTCTTTAGCTTGTTCTGCCTCTTTTTCACGGGCAATGCGTTCTTTTTCCGCTTTTGCAATTTCAGCCTCTTTAGCGATTCGCTCCTGCTCTGCTTTTTTTACCGCTTCTTCTTTTATCTTACGTTCCGTTTCCGCTTTTACCGCCCGCTCTTTTTCTTTACGAGCTCGTTCTTCTGCCACTTTACGCTCTTGTTCTTTTTCGGCACGTTGCTTTTCAGCTTCTCTGGCCGCTTTCGCTTCCTGAGCTTGTTGTTCTTTTAGTTGGCGAATATTCTCTTCTTCCGCCTTGCGGTTTTTTTCCAACTGCTCACTTTCGCGGCGTAACTTATCCAGCCGATCCTGCTCTTTTTTGGCAGCAGCTTCACGCTGGTTACGAATTTGTTGGGCTTGTTTTTGTACCAGTTGTGGATCAATCACCACAGCTTGAACCATCTGCCCTACAGGCTCGGGCTTAGTTAGGCTAAAATCCGAACCCCATAACAAAGCAATGATCAACACTATATGCAAAACAGCCGAGATAATGATGGGCTTTTTGTAATCGCTTTTTTTGGATTTATGATCTTTCATGAACAGTACAAACTATCCTTTAATTTCGGTTAGCAGACCTACTTTTGAAATGCCCGCACGATTCAATTCATCCAGAACCAGTATCACTTCTGCATAAGGCGTTGCAGCATCACCGCCAACCGCAACCGGTGAATCCGGTTTCAACGACAATTCAGCTTTGACTCTAATGATGACATCTTGCAGCGAAAGACCCCGCTCGACTTCCTCATTATTTACGCTCAACCCGAGACGACCTTCTTTATCTATTTCCACGATGATAAAACTACTATCACTGTCGCCTTTCAGATCAGCCGCTGACTTTGAAGTGGTGGTTTTAGGAAGCTCGACATCAACGCCTTGAGTGACAAACGGCGATGTCACCATAAAAATAATCAGCAACACGAGCATAACGTCGATATAAGGGACAACGTTAATCTCAGCTGTCAACTTGCGCTTTTTACGCTGGTAACCCACCATCGTCTATTCCCTACCAGCCATCGCTTGGCGGTGAAGAATGCTATGAAATTCTTCAGAAAAGGTGGCGTAATTATGCTCTAATTTGCTGACTTTATTGCTCAACCTGTTGTAAGCCATCACCGCAGGAATAGCCGCAAATAAACCCATAGCGGTCGCAATCAGCGCCTCTGCAATACCAGGAGCCACCATTGCTAACGTCGCTTGCTTCACCGCACCTAACGCAATAAATGAGTGCATGATTCCCCATACCGTACCAAATAATCCAATGTATGGGCTGATAGAACCCACGGTCGCTAGAAATGGCAGACTGGTCTCTAACTCGTCCACTTCCCTTGCGACAGCAACTCGCATCGCACGTCCCGTCCCTTCCATGATGAAATCGGGTGAAGTGGCGTTAGTCTTGCGTAAACGTGCAAATTCGGTAAAGCCAGAGTAAAAAATCTCTTCTGTACCCAAAAGTTCATCTTTACGCTTTTTGACATCTTGATAAATAACGGATAAGTCAGTACCAGACCAAAATTTGTCTTCGAAAGCATCAGCGTTCTTTTCTGCTTGGGAAAGGACTTTACTACGTTTGATGATCATCGCCCACGAAACGATAGACATCCCCAAAAGGATTAGCATCACCATCTTGACCAATAAGCTGGCTTGCAAAAACAGATCGAGAATTGAGATATCAGCAGTCACTATGGGTTAACTCCAAAATTATTGATTGAGGCATCGCTTTTGGCCTCATGTTCTGATTGTCGATGCATGCTACCTTAACTATTGCTTTACACAATACTTTACCTTCAGGATTGACGAGCTCCTGACAGAAGATCAGTGAGGCTTTTTTCAATGCCGAAATCACAGTATTTATCGTCAGCATATCGTCTAAACGTGCAGCTTGTAGAAAATCGATGTCAACGTGCCTGACCACAAAACCAATGTTCTGCTGCAAAAGCGTCTGCTGAGACACTCCAACTGCGCGTAACATTTCAGTTCGGGCTCGTTCAAAGAATTTAAGATAGTTTGAGTGATAGACAACACCACCAGCATCCGTATCTTCATAGTAAATCGTTACAGGCCAATGAAAGGCTGAGGCTGTATTTTGCACAAAGGTTCCAACACATATGCAGATTTAGGCGGATACTATAACGCAACTCATTGACGTTAGTACAAGCATTGAGTGGACTTTTACAAAACTTGAAACAAAAAATTAGTGCTGTCTCAAAGAGGCAGCACTAATGTGGGTCGTTAATCAACCTTCGACAGGTTATTCATACACAGTAAATATCAAACTAGTCGAATAATCGTTAGGTAAATTAAGATCGATAATGAAATGTAGGGGCTAAACAATAATTGCCAAAACCATTTGCGTGGTCTAAAGCCAACACCAAAAACCATACTTGCACACAGCGCCCATATCATGAGTGGTGAAATAACCGCGTTAAAACCACCAATGCTCTGAGAATACAACTCGGGATCCCACATAATCATGGCGATATGATAAAAACCAAGCAAGAGCGATAAGACTCTGAGCAGAGTCTTATCAACCAGTTTATGGTACTCAGTGACTTGCATTGCAAGTTTACTCACTGTCTTTGTCCATCATTTCAGAATGCTCTAACCAAAGAGCGTTGATGATGCCAAATGCACAAGCTAAAAGCACACCTAGAATCCATGCGAAATACCACATATCTATGCTCCTTAGTAAAGTGAGTTTTTGTTTTCTTCAATAAACTTGCTATCAAGACGACCAAACATCTTGTAGTAAGTCCAAGTGGTGTAACCAAGAATGATAGGTACCATTACAAAAGCGACCACTGTCATTAAGTTCAACGTCAATTCACTCGATGTTGAGTCCCACATGGTCAAGCTGTTACTTGGTACTAAGCTTGAAGGCATGATAAATGGGAACATCGCAAAACCAGCGGTGAAAATCACACCCGCATTGGCTAAGCTAGAAGCCAAGAATGCGAGACCACCTTTTTCAAAACGCGACGCCAACACAGCAAGTAGTGGCATGGCAACACCCAAAGCTGGCGCTATCCATAGTAATGGGTAAGCGTTGAAATTAGCCATCCACGCCCCCGCCTCACGTATCACTTCTTTATTGAGTGGGTTTGATGCGGCATGTGTATCAATGACGCTGGTAATCACGTAACCATCGATGTTTTGGATCCAAAACCCTGCAGCGACGAAAGTAACAGCAACCAACAAGCCCATTAGTTGAGCGACGCCACGAGCGCGTGCATGCAGCTCATCGGTGGTTTTCATCTGTAGCCAAGCGGCACCTTGTAAAATAATCATAAACAAGCTGACTAAGCCACAAAGCAGAGCAAATGGGTTCAACAGACCAAAAAATGAACCGTGATACGTTGGCATCATGAAATCACTGAGTTGGAATGGCACGCCTTGTAGTAAGTTGCCAAAAGCAACACCAAAGATGACTGGTGGTACAAAACCACTAATTGAAATACAGATATCCCAAGTATTACGCCACTTTGGATCTTCAATTTTTGAACGGTAATCCAAACCAATCGGACGAAGCCATAATGCAGCCAATGTAACAATCATAGCCAAATAAAATCCAGAAAATGATGTCGCATAGACTAACGGCCAAGCCGCAAACAGTGCACCGCCTGCCGTGATAAGCCAAACTTGGTTACCATCCCAGTGTGGGGCAATAGAGTTGATCATGACACGACGTTCACTGTCATTCTTACCAATGACGGGAACAAGAGCACCAACGCCCATGTCAAAACCATCTGTGATTGCAAAACCAACCAGCAGTACGCCGATCAGCACCCACCAAATTAGTCGCAAGATTTCGTAATCAAACATTATTCTATCTCCCTGCCTTATGCTTCGACTTGACGGCTAACTTTGTCTTCAACAGAGTTTGCGTTTTGCTCAAAGTGATAACGACCAGTTTTCAGGCTGCTAGGCCCTTTACGAGCAAATTTAACCATCAGGTAAACTTCAGCAATCAAGAACACAGTGTACAGTGCAAGAATCGCAAACAATGAGGTCCATAATTCGCCCAGAGTTAGCGCAGAAGCGGCAACATTGGTCGGCAATATTTCACCAACAGCCCATGGTTGACGGCCATATTCAGCAACAAACCAACCTGCTTCAATTGCAATCCACGGTAGAGGAATACTGAACAAGGCGGCTTTAAGTACCCATTGTTTTTGCTCAATTTTCTGACGACAAGTTTGAATAAATGCTGCACCAAAGACAAATAGCATCACAAAACCAACACCGACCATCAGACGGAATGACCAAAATAGTGGCCATACGGTTGGAATTGAATCATCGGCGGCGGCTTGAATTTGCTCTTCCGTTGCGTCCGTCACTTTTTCGGTATAGCGCTTAAGAAGTAAACCATAACCTAAGTCACCTTTCACTTCGTCAAATGCATCCATATTCGCTTGAGATTTTTCACCCGCACGAAGTTTTTCTAGTAAACCATAGGCATACATACCGTTACGGATGCGATCGACGTGATCATCACGTAAATCACGCAACCCTGTGACTTCAGTATCGAGAGAACGTGTAGCGATAATACCCATCACGTATGGAATTTTTACTGCATAATCGGTGTGCATGGCGTCTTGGTTAGGCAAACCAAACAGTGTAAATGCAGCCGGTGCAGGTTCCGTGTGCCACTCAGCTTCAATCGCAGCCAGCTTCACTTTTTGAACTTCACCTACTTCATATCCTGATTCATCACCAAGCACAATCACGGACAAAATAGCGGCCATGCCGAATGATGCAGCGATAGCGAATGAGCGGCGTGCAAACGCAACGTCTCGACCTTTCAGCAAGTAATATGAGCTAATACCAAGAATGAACATCGCGCCAGTGGTGTAACCAGAAGCGACGGTATGCACAAATTTCACTTGAGCGACAGGGTTGAAAACGACTTCAGCAAAGCTGACCATTTCCATACGCATAGTTTCAAAATTGAATTCTGCGCCGACTGGGTTTTGCATCCAACCATTCGCAATCAAGATCCAAAGTGCCGAGAAATTGGACCCCAGCGCAACCAACCAAGTCACGCCCAAGTGCTGGCGTTTTGATAGTCTATCCCAACCAAAGAAGAACAAACCGACAAAGGTTGATTCTAAAAAGAAGGCTACAAGTGCTTCAATCGCAAGAGGGGCGCCAAAAATGTCACCTACATAGTGGGAATAGTATGACCAGTTTGTACCGAACTGGAACTCCATAGTGAGGCCAGTGGCCACCCCAAGGGCAAAGTTAATACCAAAAAGCTTACCCCAGAACTTTGTCATGTCCTTATAGATTTGCTTATCAGTCATTACATACAAAGATTCCATGATGGCTAAAAGAAAAGCCATACCTAGAGTCAATGGAACGAACAGGAAGTGATACATCGCTGTCAGTGCAAACTGCAACCGCGATAGATCAACGACGTCAATCATGGTAACTCCTTTGTGCCGGCTGAATGACACTTTTGACATGCTGAACGGGTTAAAATTCCTCAAAATTCATCAGTGATATAACCTCATCAAATGTTGAAAAATATCAGAATTTTGTTGCAAGCATGTACCGTTATGGTTAGTTAATTGTTAAGCATCAGCTAATATAGCTGAGACTAATACTACTTCTAAATGCAGGTTGTTTCAAAAGATTTATGGGAGAAAAACGCCTTGATTTACATCAATTTTCACGCGGCAAACCTGAACAAAAAAAGAACAAAATGATCCACATCAAAGGAAGAATGAAATTGTTGTGAGTATTTAGTGAAAGGGATAGAAATTAATACAACGAATCACACAGAGAGTTAACAATACACTTCACATCATTAACTCTTTAGTGATAAGAAAATTATCATAAATAAGATGTAGTTCACACTTTGTGCTTACCACCTAAAAATGACGATGAGGTGTAAACTTATTTTTCAATTCCGAAGTGAAGATAGGCGCGATCGGTCGCCATTCGTCCTCTTGGTGTCCGTTGTAAATAACCTTGTTGGATAAGAAAGGGTTCTAACACATCTTCAATGGTATCTTTTTCTTCGCCGATTGCAGCGGCTAGGTTATCGAGACCAACAGGGCCACCGCCAAATTTGTCCATAATCGCTAGTAATAGCTTTCTATCCATATAGTCGAAACCTTGGCTATCAACATCCAACATGTTTAGCGCTTTATCTGCAGTCTCTATACATATGTGCCCGTTGCCTTTCACTTCAGCGTAATCTCGAACTCGGCGCAATAAACGGTTGGCAATCCGAGGCGTTCCCCTTGCTCTCCTAGCCACTTCAAGTGCACCATCCGCTTCCATCGACAATCCTAAACAGTCCGCGCTTCTTTGCACTATGTACTGTAGGTCATCAATTTTGTAATACTCAAGGCGCTGTACAATACCAAAGCGATCACGCAAGGGTGAGGTTAACGAGCCAGCGCGAGTTGTTGCCCCAATCAGCGTAAAAGGGGGTAAATCGATTTTAATGGACCGAGCGGCTGGACCTTCGCCAATCATTATATCGAGCTGGTAATCTTCCATTGCGGGATAAAGAATTTCTTCAACCACCGGGCTTAATCGATGAATTTCATCAATAAAAAGAACGTCGTTCTCTTCAAGGTTAGTCAGTAATGCCGCCAAATCGCCTGCTTTTTCCAATACCGGACCAGAAGTTGTGCGGATATTCACTTCCATCTCATTGGCAACGATATTGGCTAATGTTGTTTTTCCAAGCCCTGGAGGGCCAAAAATCAGGAGATGGTCGAGTGGTTCGCTGCGCATTTGTGCCGCTTTAATGAAGATTTCCATTTGATTGCGTACATGATCTTGGCCACGATAATCCGCTAATTTTTTGGGACGAATCGCGCGATCAATAATATCTTCATCTTTAAAAATAGGGCTATCAGGGGCAATTAAGCGATCAGCTTCAATCATACCATTGCTCTCAAGGCTTCTTTAATCAGCGCTTCACTGGTCATGTCAGCCTTCATTACTTGTGCCACTACTTTAGAAGCTTGTTGAGGCTTATAACCCAAAGAAAGTAACGCACTGATCGCTTCTTCTTCCGCATTGCTCGTGAGCGCTTCCAAGGAATTGTTATCGACTGGCGCAGCGTCAGTAGCGGGAGTGAAGAGGTCACCGGCTCCCCAACCTTTCAGCCTATCTTTCATCTCAACAACCAAACGTTCAGCGGTTTTTTTACCCACGCCAGGAAGCTTAACTAATGTGGAGATATCTTCACGCTCAACGCATGAAACAAATTGACCGGCCGTCATTCCGGACAAAATACCCAAGCCTAATTTTGGCCCGACGCCATTCGCTTTAATCACTTCACGAAATAAAGCTCGCTCTTTTACCGTGTTGAAACCATATAAAAGCTGCGCATCTTCTCGGACCACAAAA
This sequence comes from Vibrio sp. RM-69-4, assembly GCF_024743775.1. Lineage (NCBI taxonomy): Bacteria > Pseudomonadati > Pseudomonadota > Gammaproteobacteria > Vibrionales > Vibrionaceae > Vibrio > Vibrio sp. RM-69-4. The sequence continues at coordinate 727,377 of NZ_JAMQXI010000076.1, read as the reverse complement.
TGGGTATAAATGACCGCTTCTTCGCCCAATTTAGGGAGTTCATAGAAGCAACTCATTGGCATTTGGACTTCATAACCAATGCCAGCGACTTCAATCAATAGCTCTGGAGGTTGCTTTTCAATCAGAATGCCGCGAAGACGTCCAATCACAGGAAATTCCTTAGAGAAATGAGGTTATTTGACTCGGATGATAATAAATAACTGGATGTATAGCCAGTAGAAAAATACCACCTCGCTCGAGATCGGTTTTTCAGCGATATCGGCCTTTTTTAGCACTGCTTGCCCGCCCAGCTAACGCAATCAAGGTTTTATTGGTATTCGCATGACAAATTGCCACACCCAGGGCATCTGCGGCATCCGCTTGTGGCTTAGCCGATAATTTGAGCATTTGCTGGACCATATGTTGCACCTGCGCTTTATCAGCACTACCCGTACCAACTACAGATTGTTTAACCAGTCGAGCGGCATATTCATAGACTGGAAGATCCGCATTCACCGCCGCCACAATAGCACTGCCCCTTGCTTGCCCGAGTTTGAGTGCTGAATCCGCATTCTTTGCCATAAATACTTGCTCGATGGCAAAAACATCAGGCTGAAACTGTGTGATGATTTCCGTCACGCCAGCGTAAATTTGCTTGAGCCGACCAGGTAACTCTTTTTCGGATGTACGAATACATCCACTACCAAGATAGTACAAATATCGTCCATGCTGCCTGATCACACCATAACCTGTGATTCGCGAGCCGGGATCTATACCTAAAATAATTGACATGAAAACCTTAATCGTGGACGAAAAACAAAATGGGCTTAACCAATAAAGTTCAAGCCCATCATCGACAAGTTAACTGCCTGATTATTTACGACGCCAAGTAGTCCCACTTGGGCCATCTTCTAAAATGATGCCGAGTTCGTTCAACTTATCGCGTGCCACGTCAGCATTAGCCCAATCTTTTGCTGCACGTGAGTCATTACGCAGTTTGATCAAAGCTTCAATCTCAGCCACTTGTTCGTCGCCATTAGTGTCCCCTTTAAGAAACGCTTCTGGATCTTGATGCAAAATGCCAATCACATCGGCAAGCTCACGCATAAGTGCGCCAAGAGCGCTGGCTTGCTGAAGATTTTCTGTCTTCAACTTGTTGATATCACGTGCCATATCAAACAAGACGGAATAAGCCTCTGGCGTATTAAAGTCATCATTCATCGCTATCGTAAAGCGACTGACATACTCTTCACCGCCCGCAACTGCTACGGTTAAATCCAACCCTCTCAACGCTGTGTATAGACGCTCTAGCGAGGCTCGCGCTTGTTTTAGGTTATCTTCGCTGTAATTTAATTGGCTACGATAATGGCCCGACATCAAGAAATAGCGCACCGTTTCCGCATCATAGTGAGCAAGTACATCGCGGATTGTGAAAAAATTCCCTAATGATTTAGACATTTTTTCTCTATCCACCATCACCATGCCACTGTGCATCCATGTGTTCACATAGGGAGTGTCATGTGCGCAGCATGACTGAGCAATTTCATTTTCATGGTGAGGAAACTGCAAATCAGAGCCTCCACCATGAATATCAAAGTGGTTACCCAAAATCGCTGAATTCATCGCCGAACATTCGATGTGCCAGCCTGGGCGTCCTTCTCCCCATGGGGATTCCCAAGTGGGCTCTCCCGGCTTCGACATTTTCCACAACACAAAATCAAGTGGGCTACGCTTAGCAAGATCAACATCAACACGAGCGCCCGCTTGAAGCTGATCGAGATCTTGTTTGGATAACTTGCCGTATTCGTCAAATTTGTTGACTTCAAACATCACATCGCCATTAGAAGCAACGTAAGCAAAACCGCGTTCAATCAGTCGTTGCACCAAGCCTATGATTTCTTGGATATAAGCGGTTGCACGAGGCTCGACATCTGGACGTTTCATATTCAATGCATCGAAATCTGCATGCATGTCTGCGATTAAGCGCTCGGTTAGCGAATCGCAAGATTCACCATTTTCGGCAGCACGTTTAATGATTTTGTCATCAATATCAGTGATGTTACGCACAAATGTAAGGTCATAGCCTAAGTAGCGCAAGTAGCGAGAAATCACATCAAAAGAAACGAAGGTGCGACCATGGCCAATATGACAGAGATCATAAATGGTGACTCCACAGACATACATACCCACTTTGTTGGCATGAATTGGTTTGAATTCTTCTTTTTGTCTAGTGATTGAGTTATATATTTTCAGCATGATCTCTATCTAATAACTGTTTGAACTAAAATGGCTTCACAGTATAACAACTCTAGCCTAGCTTGGTCATCCTTATTCTCTCGCAATAATACGGCCCCTAAAGACATTTGTTGATTTGAATGTGTCCAAAGTTCAGTTAAAATCCGGGCCTCAACGAAAAATAGATAAAGGTAACTATCATGATCATCCTTCACACGAATTTTGGTGATATTAAAATTCAACTTAATGAAGAAAAAGCACCAGAAACAAGCGCAAACTTTCTACAGTACTGCCGTGACGGTTTTTACGATAACACTCTGTTCCACCGCGTTATCGATGGATTCATGATTCAAGGCGGCGGCATGACCTCTGGCCTAAAAGAAAAAACAACTCGCGCAACGATTAAAAACGAAGCCAACAACGGCCTAAGCAATAAGATCGGTACTCTTGCCATGGCGCGCACTATGGATCCACACTCTGCAAGTTCTCAGTTTTTCATCAACGTGAACAACAACACATTCCTAGATTTTCGTTCAGAAAGCCGAGATGGCTGGGGCTACTGCGTGTTCGCTGAAGTGATCGAAGGTATGGATATTGTGAACAAAATAAAAGCCGTGAGCACAGGCTCTATGGGCATGCATCAAGATGTTCCACTAGAAGAAGTGTTCATTTCTGGCACAACCATCGAAGAGTAACGGTAAAAGGAGCGCTATGCGCTCCTTATTTTTATTATGCATACACTATTTATTTCTGATTTACACCTAAGCCCTTCTCGACCAGATATCACCGAGTGTTTTATCCGTTTCATGCGCGAAGAAGCCATTCATGCCGATGCACTGTACGTGCTTGGCGATCTTTTCGAATTTTGGATAGGTGACGATGATAATTCACCTTTCGCCAACCAAATAAAATCGGAATTTAAACAACTGACTCGCGAAGGGGTTGCTTGCTATTTTACTCAAGGAAACCGCGACTTCTTGCTTGGCAAACGATTTGCGAAAGAAACCGGAATCACTCTTCTCCAAGAAGAACAAGTAATTGACCTTTACGGAAAAAAAGCCGTGGTGTTGCATGGCGACACACTCTGTATTGACGATATAAAGTATCAAGCCTATCGAAAGAAGGTTCACCAGCCTTGGCTACAATGGGTATTTAATCGGCTGCCATTTTTTGTAAAGGTTCGTATTGTGGGTAAAGTACAGTCGGGCATCCATAATGATAAACAAATGAAATCTATGGATATTATGGATGTTACACAAAGTGAAGTTGATAGAGTTCTGACCCAGTATGGGGTCGATTTAATGATTCATGGCCATACTCATCGACCAGAGATTCATCACAGAAATCAACTTCATGGCACCGCAACGCGAATTGTTTTGGGTGACTGGTACACCCAAGGCTCAGTCTTAGTCTATGCTAATGATGGTTACGAACTGCAAACTCGACCTTTTAGTTCTAAAAACTGACGCCAAGTCGCACTCTGGTACTATTGGTTTAAGCGGTCGAATCAAAAGTTAAGCTATAATAAGTATAATCAATAATATCAATAATTAGATAAGAGTCTTGCCTTGAAATACTCCTATATCGCCAGACAACCCATACTCGATCGTGACCGAAAAACTATCGGCTACGAGCTGCTATTTCGAGACGGCCCTAAGAACACCTTTCCAGATATAGACCCCGACTTAGCAACGAGCCGGTTACTCTCTGATCATTTTTTATCCACTCATTACAATACGCTGGGTAAGCATTTAGGGTTTGTCAATTTTCCTTATCAAAGCCTGATTAACCTCGTGCCTACGCTTTTTCCTGCGCAAAACTTGGTCGTTGAGGTATTGGAAGATTGCGAACCAACTTTAGAGTTATTAGAAGCAATTAAAAAGATGGCAAAGCTTGGTTACCGAATTGCGCTTGACGACTTTGTGCCTAGTTCCGAATGGCTCGCTTTCTTCCCTTATGTATCAATTATCAAATTTGATATCCGCATTATTTCTCTTGAAAAAGCCACTCGCTTTATTCAAAAACTTGGCGCAACGAAAATTGAGTTCCTTGCTGAGAAAGTAGAAACCTATGAAGAGTTTAAGCAAGCTAAAAAGGCGGGCTTTACCTATTTTCAAGGCTACTTTTTTAGCAAACCAGAGATGTTACAGCGCAAAGCGTTAGAGCCTGCATTTCTTACTGTGGTGCAACTGTTCAAAGAAATAGCCAAAGCTAACCTCGATTACAAAGCCATTGAGGAGCTTGTCGCCACCGACCTGACCCTGTCTTATAAACTGTTAACCTTTGTTAACTCATCCGCAACAGTCAGTTCAAAAATCCATTCATTTAAACAAGCGCTGATTTACCTCGGTGAACAACGATTGAGAAAGTTTATCTCCTTGGTTGCTATTGCTTCGACGCAAGAATCTAAACCGGACTATTTGTATGGTTTATCCATTCAAAGGGCAAGATATTGCGAGCTGATCGGTGTGAAAGCAAAAATGAACGTCGAACCCGGTTCGGCCTTCCTGACAGGAATGTTTTCGCTACTCGATAGCCTACTTGATCAACCTTTAGAAAGTATCATGGAAGAGATGCCTATCGACGAATACGTTAAACTTGCATTAATAGAAGGGAAAGGAGAATTAGGTCTGGTACTCGAGTTAACTCGAGCTTATGAACAGGCTGACTGGCAAAAGGTTGAGAAAATTGCTAATGCGTTAAATATCGAAGAGCCCGTGGTGAAAGAGTGTTACAACGAAGCTGTGAAATGGACAGCCGATTTACTGGGTGTCCACTCCTGAGTAGACATCGAGTTTAGATCTCCTTAAACTTCCCCGTCTTATATGAATGGGCAATTTGAGAGGATTTATGAACCAATGCTATTGTGGTAGTCATTTAGATTACCAACACTGTTGTGAACCAATCCACAGTGATTCAGCTTTAGCCATCTATCCAGAGCAACTGATGAGAGCCCGCTATAGTGCCCATGTTCTGGGTTTGGTTGATTTCGTCATCAATACCTATCATCCGAGTTGCAATGCACCACAGCAACGTGACGCGATTGAAGAATCAATCAGCAGTCAATGGTGTGGGCTAGACGTCATCTCCGCAAGTATCCGCAACAACGAAAATGAAGGCTTCGTTCATTTCAAAGCCTATTACACACAGAATCAACAGCAATTTTGTCTGCAAGAACGTTCACGATTTATACGAGAAAATGGTATCTGGTTCTACGTTGACGGTGAATTTCCACAGGAGAACACACCAACGAAGCTAGGACGAAATGACCCATGTCATTGCGGTAGCGGCAAGAAATTTAAGAAGTGTTGTGGGTAAGAGATTCAAAGTCACACACAGCTATGTGACTTTGGATCCTGGAATTATGGTGTAGTACGGAGTAACCTATTCAGTATAAAGACCTTGCACAACCCAATCCAAAAACTCTCGTCTTTCTTCTTTTGAAGCTTTACTAAACCAAATTTTTAGCTGTAAGGCCGCTTCCGATTCAGTATATTTTGTCGATTGAGCTGAAGTGCCCAACGATTTTAATTCGTCGGTCAAATGATGAAACTTTCCAGATTCAAAAATGACACCCTCTTTGCGGTTTTGCTTAATCGTCAAAGAACGAATATCTGAATAAGGCATCAGCGAACCATTTTCTGGCTCAAGGCGATATTGTTTACTATCTGTGACTTCGACTCCGTTTTTCTTCAAAACAAAAATCGGCTCACTCTTAAACTGCTTCTCCTGAATAACTTCGTATCGACCCGAAACAAGCTCCACAGATAGCTTATCTCCAGCTTTAATCTCTGTTCGAATGACATAAGGGAGAGACGAGAAATACTCTGGCTTAGCCACTTTCTTTAAGCGACCAGCAAAGGTGAGAACCAATTGGTTTTCACCATCAATAAATATTGGTTTTTCTTCATCCGTGAATAGCGCTTCATTCAGCACTTCCAAAGTAATGCCTCTTTGCAAATCAAGCGATTGAGATAATGAAGAAAAACTCACTAACATCAATAAACTTACAATAACGTTCTTTACCATTTTCTTTTACAGCTCCTATATGAAAAAAGCCAACGCTAAGCGTCGGCTTTTAGTTCATCAAATTACTCGGATTAGAACGTGTAGTAAACACCTAGAGTAATATCTTGGTATTTGTTACCAGCAAAATCTTTCTTAGCTTTCGCTGTTTCATATTCAACAAAAACTAGCACGTTACTAGATACGGCATAGTCTACGCCAACAACCAAATCTGTAACTTGAGCATCCAGCTTAGTTTTGTTGTTTACATCACTGAAGCTTACCAGCTTATCGAAATCACCGTATGCGTAAGTTGTATATAGGCGAAGATCATCGAGCTTGTAAGATGCAGCCAAGTTCCATACATCGCCTTCTAAAGCAGCAAGTACTTTTTTATCTTTATCAGCTAGGGCTACACTTTGTGTGTCTACCGCACCAAGCGTACTTAAACCTTCAGTGCTTAGATAAGTTGCCGCGAAGAAGAAACCAGCAACATCAACAGAAGCAGATACACCGAACGAGCTTGCGTCATAACCTTTAGAAACTTCGCTGCTGTTGAATGAAGCACCAACAGAGAACATCTCCATCGCGTAGTTAGCCGATAGACCGTAAGAGTTATCTAGTTTGTCAGTGTTATTAGTATATACATCCGCAACTAAGGTTAGGCCACCAACTGGAGTCACTTTCAGTGCAAGACCATCAGTTTTGCTTTCGTAAGGACGATCTAGACCGATGTAGTTACCTTCGTTAGCAATATCGGTTTTTTGAATTGCATCAAAAGATTCTGCGAAGTCACCCGTTTCACCAACAGCCACACCCCAGATATCGCCTTTCACGCCGACATATAGGTCGTCTACTACTACCCCAGCAGAACCGTCACCTTCAAACTCAAAAGAACCAAAAGTGGTTAGACCATTAGATAGCTTATGAGAAGCATCTAATTGAATTTTTGCCCAAGTAGAGAAATCAGCAGATTCTTTTGTTTTAACATCAGAAGCTGTTTTTTCTTTCTGAATTAGGTAAGCATCAATTTCGCCTTTAAGGCCAACTGAAGTGCTGTCATTAGCGTAAATTTCTGCTGCGTTAACTGAGCTTGCTGCTGCAAGCACTGCTAGTGCTAATAGAGTCTTTTTCATAATTAATCCACTGCCTTTTCTTATGTATGGGAATTCCTTATCCGGTTCCCTTTGTTTTTGCTGGCAACTTCCAAATTTAAACTCGGTTCGTTGCCGCCATTAAATCTCAAGGATTAGATTGCAAAAGATTATCCTGCATGTCAAATATCCTAAAAAATAAACAAAAATAAAGGTAAAAATAATTAAAAACATATAGTTACATGATATTTTCATAAAATTACGGGCGACTTCCAAGCAAAAACATCACACAATCTAAAAACTAACAATCATGAAACATCAGAATCAAAAACCAGTAAAACCTAGTTTGGCAGTATTAAATAGATATTGAGGTCATCATTTAACCGAATGGATAGTTTTATATTTTTCACAATGAGAATTAAACATAAGTTCCTGAAGGTTCAGTTTTTTTTTGTGAACAAGATCTAGATTTGATCTAAAAGCATACGATTTCGTGAACTGCGTATCCTTTAGTGAACTGTGCTAGACTCGGCACTCTGCTATTTAGGTCTGTGTATGCTTACAACAAAAATCCAAAAATCCATTCGGGATAGTTATCAAAACCTGCAATTTCAGCTCGAAAACTTCATTCCTCGTCGAGGACAAAATTATCTTGTTGCTGAGATTGCAAAAACATTGTGCGGTTCATATCACAAGTCCAACCGAATCTTGATTGCAGAAGCGGGTACAGGAATAGGGAAATCACTCTCCTATTTAATGGCGGCGGTTCCTGTTGCAGTGTTGAATAACAGAAAGGTTGTTGTTTCAACAGCCACGGTGGCACTTCAAGAACAGCTGATCAGCAAAGATTTGCCTTTATTTAGACGCATCACTGATCGTCAATTCTCTTTTATCCTTGCCAAAGGACGTCAACGATACTGTTGCACCGAAAAACTCGCGGCTGCGTGTGGAGTAGATGGCTCACAAATTGCCCTGTTCGAATCAAAGCCACAAAAAAAAGACGTTGAATTATTCACCACCATGTATGAAAAACTGGCTCAAGGAAAATGGAACGGTGATCGCGACTCGTGGCCAAAAGCGATTAAAGATGAGTTATGGCAACTGATTGTTAGTGATAAGCATAGTTGTAATGGTAGCTTTGCTGGCCACAGAGATTGTCCTTTTCAAAAGGCGCGTTCGGAACTGGATAAAGCAGATGTCATTATTGCCAACCACAGCTTGGTCATGGCGGATGCTGACCTTGGCGGTGGTGTCATTCTGCCTGAGCCCGAAAACACCATTTACATTTTTGATGAAGCACACCACTTACCTCATGTAGCACGTGATCACGCTTCAGCGTCAGCAAGCTTGAAAGGCGCAGCTAGTTGGTTAGAAAAACTCAATCAATCCGTAACCAAGTTTTCAAGCTTAGCCGAAGAAAAACGAGTGGCACGTTTTCGTAACGAACTGCAAGAGACACTGCAACAACTTATCCCAAGCTTGAGCCAACTGACAAAGCAGTTTGTACCCGAACAATTTGAAGAAAAGCGATACCGTTTTGAGCATGGAGAACTGCCACAATGGCTTGAAGAAGAGTCTAAAACCCTGAAGCGGCTCTCTCAAAAAGCCAATCAATCCGTCGCTAAAATTGCGGACTTGATTGCTGAACGAGTTAAAGAAGGCGAACTCGCCGCTCGGTTGGCAGAACCAGCACTGACTGAATTAGGCTTTTATATTCAGCGTTTAGAGAACCTTGCCCAAGTATGGTTGCTGATGGCGGAGCCCAAGCGAGAAAAAGGAGCCCCTTTGGCACGTTGGCTTGAAATTCACCCTGAACGTGAAGGTGATTTCATTGTTAACGTTTCACCGCTAGAAATTGGTTGGCAACTTGATCAACAGATCTGGAGCCGCTGCATCGGCGCAATCTTAGTCTCCGCGACGATGCGAGCTCTTAACTCGTTCAGCTACTTTTGCTCGCAAGCAGGGATCAGTGAAAAGGCAGAAGATGGAACACGTTTCCTAGCACTCGCTTCACCGTTTGATTATCAAAATCAGGCCGAGTTACTCATTCCAGCAATGCGTTTTGAACCGCAAGCGAAAGAGTATACTGATTATCTGGTAGAGCGGCTCGCTGAGTTTATTCAGCCAAACAAAGCTAATTTAGTGCTATTTGCTTCTTACTGGCAAATGCGCGAAGTGGCTGAAAAAATATCAACAGATTTTGTTAAACGAGGCTGGGCGCTGCAAGTCCAAGGTGAAATATCACGCACAGAAATTCTAAATAAACATAAAATGCTAGTGCAGTGTGGTAAAACGAGCGTAATGTTTGGCACCAGTAGCTTTTCGGAAGGGCTAGACTTGCCAGGAGAGCTTTTGGAGAATCTGGTGATCACAAAAATTCCGTTTGCCGTACCAACCTCTCCAGTTGAGCAAGCTCACGCCGAATACATAGAGAAACGAGGTGGAAACTCTTTTATTCAGATAACCGTTCCTGAAGCCAGCAAAAAGCTGATCCAAGCCGTCGGGAGATTGCTGCGCAAAGAGCGTGATTCTGGTAGAGTCGTGATTCTCGATCGCCGAATCGTTTCAAAACGCTACGGAAAATCATTATTGGACTCGCTTCCTCCATTTAAAAGAACAATAGAATATTAGCTAGGGCTTAACACTACGCCCTTTCATCTCATTACTCAGGGCCGATTTTATTCATGGAATTTGTTGAGCCAACCACTTTGATTGTGTTGGCGCTTGTTGCTTTTATTGCTGGCTTTATCGATGCCGTCGCTGGCGGCGGTGGCATGCTTACTGTACCCGCGTTATTATCAATCGGTCTTCCGCCGCACATCGCACTAGGAACGAATAAGCTGGCAGCAACATTTGCCTCATCAACTGCCGCATTAACCTACTATCAGAAGAAGTTGTTTCAACCAAGTTGCTGGGTCAGAGCTTTCATTGCCACCTTAATTGGCGCAACCATAGGTACTTTTGCTGTCGATGCGATCAGCACCGATTGGCTACAAAAAGTGCTGCCGCTCATTATTCTAGCGGCCGCTATCTATACGATATGGCATAAAACACCACATGCACACCAGAATGTCAGCCCGCCTCCCTGCCCTGTACTTCACAAAAAGCAGTATGCGCAAGGCTTGATACTTGGATTTTATGACGGGCTGGCAGGGCCAGGGACTGGCGCATTTTGGACAGTCAGTTCGATGGCGTTATACCGACTCAACATTTTATTGGCCTCTGGCCTTGCTAAAGCGATGAATTTTACCAGTAATGTAACGTCATTGGTTACCTTTGCCATTTTGGGGCATATTGACTGGGTGCTGGGACTGACTATGGGAGTTTGTTTGATGGCTGGAGCTTTTGTTGGCGCACATTCAGCGATTCGTTTCGGCGCTAAATTTATTCGTCCGGTGTTTGTGAGTGTGGTCAGTGTGCTTGCAATTAAGCTGACTTATGATGCGTGGTTTGCAGGCTTATGAACCATTTTTCTCAATTGAAGTCCTTAATTGAAGAGTTGAAGCAACAAGCCGCCAGTGTTGACCGAACTCGTGGTGAACACCATCAGGCTCTGTTTGATGAGCGCCTGTTCCACTGTAAAGCGCACTTATTAATCCCTTGTGTTATGGAAGCAAAAGCGACCTTTGATTCCATCGTGCGCGAACAAGAGAGCAAACGGCTAACCAGTCAACGAGCTCAATATCTAACCGATCGACTGCTTGCACAAATTGCGGCAATCCAACGCGAAATATCGACAGTATCGATCAGAAAAAGTGAGCCCAAGCATCGCAGCTATTATCGCAAACCGATCAATGCGTTATATCAAGAGCTGGCCCAGCACCAAGAATGGGAGCGGAGGCTGATGGATATGGTGAGAGAAAAAGAACTCGGACTTAAGCAAACTTCTGCTGTTAGTCAGCAGCAAGCACAAAAAGCGTTATTAACGGTAGAGCAACGGCTCAAGCGTTGCCAAGAAGCTAAGGCTAAGATCGAAAAACAAATTACGTTCAGGGAGAAAAACCAATAAAATGAATGATCCTACTGTACCGCTAGACGGCGCGTCTGAAGAGATAAAGCTCGCTGTCGATCTCATCTATTTATTAGAAACCAATCAGATTGAACCACACACCGCACTTGAAGCGCTGAAAATCGTACAGCAGGATTTATTGCGTAAACTGGATGATACTGCGAGAGAGTAAGAAGCAAACATCTACTTCTTACTCTTTCCAGCCGTTAGACTTTAAATTGTCCAACCAACTGTTGTTGCTTAGCCGAGAGTTGGCTTATCTGAGCACCAACCGATTCTGATTCACCGACCAGTGTCAATATCTGCGCGCTAAGATCACGAATATTGGATAGGCTGAGGTTGACTTCACCAGAGACGGCTTGCTGTTCTTGGGCCGCTTTCACAATCTGACTATTCATATCGTTAATTGCTGAGATGGATTCAAACACTATTTCTAATTCAGCAACGGCCTTTTGGACTTGCATCGCAGTTCCATTTGCTAACGCGTTTCCTTGCTGGATCACCTCAACTACGCCCTCAGTACCTTGTTGGACTTTTTCTATCACTTTGCGTATTTCACCCACAGAATTCTGAGTCCGCTGGGCCAAATTACGTACCTCATCGGCGACAACAGCAAACCCTCGCCCTTGATCTCCGGCCCGAGCCGCTTCTATAGCCGCATTTAATGCGAGCAAATTGGTTTGCTGTGAAATTCCCTCAATGACCGTTAAAATTTCGGTAATATTGATATTGTTTTGAGCCAACTCTTCAACAACCGGCACCGCATCACTCATTCGCACCACCAGCTTATGCATCTCAGCTTCAGAGGCACGGATGACATCCTGCCCAGTCAGTGCGGAGTGATTAGCTTGCGAAGCGGCTTGCACCGCAGCCTCGGCATTTTGCACAACGAGACTTGCTGTTTGTGTCATTTCTTCAGAAGCAGTCGCCACCATATCCATCTCTTTAAATTGAGACTCACTACGGCTACGCGTTTGTACGGCAGACTGCTGTGCCTGTTCAGTCGTTTGAGCTACTTGGTTCGCACTTTCTACGATCTGCTGAATAATAGCCTGTAATTTGTCTAAAAACTGGTTAAAGCCACGTGCCAAATCACCGATTTCATCATGGCTACTGATGACAAGCCGCTGAGTTAAATCCCCTTCGCCAGAAGCAATATCTTGTAACCGCTCCACGACCGCTCGGATAGGTTTCACAATTTGGGTTGCAGCTAACGCAATGATTGCGAGCCCTAAAAAGACTAGCAATGCGCCGACTAATAACTCCGCTCTAACGCCATTCTCTACCTGTTGAGTAATGATCTGATCCAGTTGATTGGCATCAGCTAGCACACTCGATGTCGGCATTTCAAAAACCACGCCCCAAGTCTGGTTCGCCACCTGAATGGGAGCAAAGACAGACAACCACTGCCGATCTGAATTCCATTGAGAATGGACTTTACCCTCGGCTAGAAGATTGGCGATCTCCTTTGTAGTCAAAACTGAATCAGCCAGTGGCGCACCTAAGGTTAATTCACGCTCATCAGTCGCAATAAGCGTGTTATTTAAGCTGACAATAAAGACCTTACCATTACCGCCAAATAGACTTTGATCTGAACTCAGTGCAATCGCTACCAGTGGGCTAAGTTTTAAATCGATGCCAAAAAAGCCAATCGCAACGCCATCAATCAAAATGGGCACAGAGAGAGAAGAAGTAAGAAACGTTTCATTGTCTTGAATCACAATTTTAGGCGATGAGATACATGCACTAGCGGTCGTTAACGGGCAGGAGAAACGCTCACTGTTTCCTTCATCCTTCAATGCCACTTCGCTTAATACATTTGCCACCACATTTTCACCATTGGAGGACGTTATCCAGTATGCAGCGAATCGACCTATTTCATTTGAGCCTACATAGTCAGCATTCTGGTAGTTGTCATCCTCGCTATCGAGCAAATTTGGCTTAAAGACGAGATAAGCCCCCTGAACATTGGGATAATTGACTACCGTCTTGCGAACCATTTCATCTAAAGATGTCCTTAACGCTTCGCTTTCACCAAAATTTTCTTCGGTATTTGATTTGAAAAACAAGGCCGTATCAGCAAGCATTTGAGCTCGATACATGGCTTCACTGAGATATTCAGATACTTCGGTGGCATTGAGCAGCGCCCGAGTTTCTAATAACTGCTGCGATTTATTGATCACAGAATCTGAACTTTGTTGTTTTATTGCTTGTTGGTTATTCACTGCGTTATAAACAGAAAAACCAATGAGAGACAATGACGTAATTAGCAGGCAAAGGCCGGCTAAAAGGGTTATTTTCCATTGAACCGAAAGTGTTCGCATACTACATCCTTATGCTGCGCTAATAGGGTTTTCAGACGAAATGGTGACGACTTTAATTAGAGCATATTGACTTGAGAGATCAATCGTAAGTTTACATAAATGTTAATAAAAATATCCTTTCTGACTATTCAAAAAATTTACGTATTACAATTGATTCGCTTTTCGTCTTGTCCTTGCGCCTTGAAGTGGTAACATCTTGCGCACAACTCATCTTAAGGATCCCTTATGAAAGTCATCAGTTTTAACATCAACGGGTTGAGAGCTCGCCTTCATCAACTGCAAGCGATTATTGATAAGCATCAACCTGATGTCATTGGACTTCAAGAAATCAAAGTACACGATGACGCTTTTCCTCTTGAGGATGTTAAAGCCATGGGCTACCACGTCTATTTCCATGGTCAAAAAGCGCATTATGGCGTCGCCATGTTGTGTAAGAAGGAACCCATTTCAGTACAGAAAGGCTTTCCTAGCGATAATGAAGATCATCAAAAACGCATGATTATGGCCACTTTTGAAGATGACAACGGCCAAAAAACAACCATACTCAACGGCTATTTTCCTCAAGGGGAGAATATTTCCCATGAAACAAAATACCCCTATAAGCGTCAGTTTTATAAAGATCTAATGGGTTACTTAACGACACATCATTCCCCTGACGAACAAATAATTGTGATGGGAGACATTAACATCAGCCCTATCGACTTGGATATTGGGATTGGTGAAGCCAATAGAAAACGCTGGTTGCAAACGGGAAAATGCTCTTTCCAACCTGAAGAGCGCGAATGGTTACAAACTTTAATGGACTGGGGTTTTGTTGACACATTCCGTCAGTTAAATCCGGATGTAAATGATCAATTTTCGTGGTTTGATTATCGCTCACGCGGCTTTGATGATAACCGTGGGCTACGAATCGACGTCATTTTAGCGACCCCGAACCTAGCAAAAAAATGCCAAGAGGCCGGCATCGACTATGAACTTCGAGGAATAGAAAAACCTTCTGATCACGCGCCAATTTGGTCCAGTTTTTCTTTGTAGGAACAGAAAGTCACGTGCCAATAAGAAGCGCGCATTCAGCGCGCTTCTTATTTTAATCTATGCCTTGATTATAGAAACAAACTCGGTACAACATGCTACTCGCAGCCCTTCAGCTTAATGGGCGCAAATAAGCTAAGAAGCGTTTTTCAGCCTGTTTGAAGCAGAACAAAATAATGAAGGTCAAGCCCATATAGAACAAACCTGCGGTTAAAAATGACTCGAATGGAGCATAATAACGAGAGTTCACTAAACGCGCAGCCCCCGTTAAATCCATAATGGTAACAATACCAGCAACCGCAGAACCGTGGAGCATGAAGATAACTTCATTACTATAAGCGGGCAGTGCGCGCCTTAACGCACTCGGTAGAATAATTCGTCGATACGTTTTCCAAGTACTCATTCCGTATGCCTTCGCCGCTTCAACTTCGCCTTTAGGCAACCCATTGATCGCACCGCGAATAATTTCAGCCGTGTAGGCGGACGTATTGAGAACAAAAGCAACCAACGCGCAAAACCAAGCGTTTTCCCACAAGGTATCTTTCACCGGGAAAAATTGATCCATTCCATAGTAGATGAGATAAAGCTGGACCAATAACGGTGTACCACGAAAAAAGTAGGTATAAGCCCATGCTGGAGTACGAATCAAATAGTTGTGGCTATTTCTAGCAATCGCTAAGGGGATGGCAAGGCTCAAACCGATAATTAACGACAACCCCACCAGCCAAACCGTTGTCCACAGCCCACTAAAATAAATTGGTAGGCTTTGAGTAATAAGGGAAAAATCCATATTTACCTCGTGTGAATGCTGAACTTGCGCTCAACCAATTTGAGAAGACCGGTTGATACACTGGTAAAGAAAAGGAAGATCACTGAGACAGCCATATAAAAGGTGAATGGCATTTTTGTCGAACCCGCCGCGAGTGAGCTGACTCTGACCATATCTTCTAATCCAATAATGGAAACAAGTGCCGTCGTTTTGAGCAATACCAACCAGTTGTTACCAAACCCTGGCAATGCATGACGAACCATTTGAGGAAGCAAAATGCGTCTAAATGCTAAGGTAGAACTCATACCATACGCTTTCGCCGCTTCCATCTCTCCTTTATCAACTGCCATAATGGCGCCACGAAAGGTTTCAGCCATATAGGCACCGAAAATGAAACCTATGGTTAGTATCCCAGCAATGAAAGGGCTAACATCAATATAATCGGGGAGATAAGCGGTCCATTCATGGCTCGGGTCACTTGCCATAAACCAATTGTTTAGCCATTCGTTGATTGAATAAAGGCTATTATTCAACAATATTTGACCGCCAAAGAAAATAAGCATCATTAACACAAGGTCTGGAATACCGCGAATGATGGTCGTGTAAAGAGTGGCAATGGCTCTTGCCCAACGGTAAGGTGCAAGCTTGGCTAGCGCACCTAGCATGCCAAGTAACATGGCAAGTAATAAAGAGAGCACGGCAACTTCAATGGTCAGCACCGCTCCCTTCAAAATTGAGGCTTCATATCCGTGTAGGTCCAACATAATTCATCCCTAGTCCCTGGAGAATTTAACGGCTGGGTACTTCTGGAACTAGGATCCAGCCGTTAAGAATCAATGGATTCCCATCATAATTGAGAAGGTGGAGTCAACTGAGCTAACCAGTCCTAATTACAGAGTGATCGATAAACATATTCATATGCTCGGCCCACTCTCACCTTCTAATTATATGGGTAAGATATGATGTTACAGTTTATTCACCGTATACATCGTAATTAAAGTATTTGGTCGCAATTTCTTGGTAAATCCCTTGTTGACGAAGAGATTTAATCGCCATATCAAGTTTTTGAGTGAGATCTTTGTCTTGTTTACGAACCGCAATACCAAAACCATCGCCAAACCATTTCGGATCGGTTAATGATGGGCCGACGAACTCATACGCTTCGCCGCCCGCTTTGTTAAGCACACCCTCTTCCAAGGCAGAGGCATCACCCAATACTGCCGCAATACGACCATTGGCTAGGTCAAGATAGGCTTCATCAAATGAACCATAACGGACAATTTCAACTGCATCGCCATAATTATCAGTAAGATACTTATCGTGCGTTGTTGCACGTTGTACACCAATTTTCACCCCTTTTAGACCTTCTTTAGAAAAATCCAACGCGGCTCCCTTCTTGGCGATAAATTTATTGGGAATTAATGCGTACTTACCAGTGAAATCGACTTTTTTCTTGCGCTCGTCGGTAATCGACATGGCTGCAATAATCGCGTCATATTTACGTGCGAGCAGTGATGGGATAATGCCATCCCAGTCTTGTGGAACGATTTTACATTCCACTTTCATCTCCTTGCACAACGCATTGGCCATATCAACATCAAAGCCTTTGAGAGATCCATCAGCCTCTGTCCAGCTAAAAGGAGGATAAGCCCCTTCTATACCAAAACGAACCGTCTTCCATTCTTTCGCTTGGGCCATACCAGTCATTGCACTAGCAGCAACGGCTGCAACTAATAACCACTTTTTCATTTCCATACTCCTGTGATTGAGGTCTTACTTATTTATCATGCTATGTTTATGTTGGTTTTGCTTAATATTTATGCCGTGGCGAATACCACAACATAATGAACACATTAATAAATAGAGGATATAAATTGTTTTAACCGTTCAGATTTAGGCTGGGTGAACAGGATGGCTGGATCTCCTTGCTCTTCCACTAAACCTTGGTGCAAGAACATCACATGGTTTGAAACATCGCGAGCAAAGGCCATTTCATGAGTCACTACCAGCATAGTACGGCCTTCTTCTGCCAAGTCTCTCATAACACCCAACACTTCACCGACCAATTCAGGATCAAGTGCAGAAGTGGGCTCATCAAACAGCATGACTTCTGGCTCTACGGCTAACGCTCTAGCAATCGCCGCACGTTGTTGTTGCCCACCAGAGAGGTGACCAGGGTAATAATCTTTGCGTTCATACAAACCGACTTTTTTTAGCAGCACCTCAGCACTCTCGATGGCTCGTGCTTTCGGTACTCCTAACACATGAATTGGTGCTTCAATAACGTTTTCTAACACCGTCATGTGCGACCAAAGGTTAAATCCCTGAAATACCATAGCAAGGCGTGAGCGAATTCGTTGCACCTGCTTTTCACTCACAGGTGAAGCTTCACCTTGCCGATTTTTTTTCATTTGAATGAGTTCACCATTGACCCAAATATCACCAGAAGTTGGTGTTTCAAGTAAATTGATGCATCTAAGAAAGGTACTTTTTCCCGAGCCAGAAGAACCAATAATGGAGATCACATCACCCTTACGAGCTTCTAGTGAGATTCCTTTTAGTACTTGGTTTTGACCAAAGGTTTTGTGCAGCTCTTTAATATTCAGCGCCGGTACATCAGTCATGCGCTTAACTCCCTGTATTTGCTACTGCAGAGTATTACAACTCCCATTTTTGATACAAACTAGCATTCACACCTAAAACATGCAACAAATTATTAACCTAGAAAATAAGGATATTTAGTTATTTTATCTGATTAAAAATTCACATTTCAGCCAATACTTCTCCATATGGCGCATATAAATGGCACATCAAGCAATTAACAGTTAACTCATTTCATTAACATTTACTTAAAAATAGACAACCTATTCATGTATAAAGTACACCTAGATTCATAGGATATTTAAGGTCATTAATATCATTGAAACTCTTTTACAAACATCACAATGTGAAAACTTATTTCAAGCAAGTAACGCCTCAACCCCCCGTTTTCATTAGGCTGCTGTAGTTTTCTTTCACATTTATTCTTAAAGTGATCAAGATCAATCACCCTAAAGGATAAGCAAGCTAAACTCGCGAGCAAAGATAAGGTTGTATAAATAACCACACTCTCTTTTTTAGTTGTTGTTATGCAAGCACATATGAGATGTGCTACATATTCAATTAAAAACATTACCGCTTCTTCGCGGATTACTAGGATTCAGTACGAATTACTAACTTTTAAAAAATATGAGGAATCTATGCCAGACGTAGTCAACAATGAGCGCTCAGAAATCGAGACGAAAAGCTATAAAGAGCTGCATCGTCCAGCATCTGAGTTTGCAAGCCGTTCAGATTACCTAGACCACGAACTGCAAATCATGAAGCCCCGTCGCTTTGGTTTGAACTTACCTGGTCGTGACTTCCGTTTTGAACTTGAAGATTTTGTACCAGCCATCGCGGGCACAATCGGCATCATCGCCATGTACTCAGCGGTAATGATGTCTTGGGCTGATGGCCTAACCCAAGCATGGGATCACATTCATCTAGGTAAAGACTTCGCGATTGAAGTTGCACGTGTAGAGATGTTATTTCCTGCCCTCTTCTTCTGTGTTATTGCCTCTGGTTTCTTAAACCCAAAAGCCAACTTAGCTGGCAACCATGGCCCAATGATCCCTCTTATCGGCTCAATCGCATTAGCCGGTGCACACCCTTTGGCATTGGCAATTTTGCTTGGCGTTTTTGGTCTTCTCTTAAGTTACTTTAAAGGAGGCTCGAAACTGGTCAATCTAACCTCCGAGGGAACCGCAGGCGGGTTGCTTATCTTCCTCGGCTTTACCGGAACAATGAGCCAAATTGGTTCTATCCAAACTTGGGCTACCAGTTTGCAATCGGCCGATGTCGCCGCAGGCAGCTTAGGTTACGTTGGCCTAGTGGTTTTAGGTGTCAATATTGTGCTGTATGCATTTCTTGCAAAAATCAACATGCGTTGGTTAGCAATTCCTGTCTGTGCAATGACAGGGCTTGCGATTGCGCTTTTATTCGGTACTGGCTTTGATCTTCAATTTGAAACTCAAATGGGCTTACCTAACCTTAATCCTGTTTACTGGTGGGGCTCAACCACTGAAGGTTGGATGCTTGGTTTGCCAACAGTAGAACACTTTATTGCCTCATTGCCCTTTGCTATTTTGGCCGTTGCGATGTGGTCACCAGATTTCCTTGGTCACCGAATTTTCCAAGAATTGAACTATCCAAAGAGAACTGAAAAAGTACTGATGGATGTTGATGACACAATGACCATGTGTTCAATTCGTCAAATGGTAGGTACAGCACTTGGTGGTGGTAATATCACATCGTCATGGGGAACGTATATGATCCCAGCGGCGATTGCTAAACGCCCAATTCCTGGTGGTGCCATCATCTTAGGTTTATTGGTCATGACTATTGCTATCCTTGGCTTCCCTATGGACGTAGCGGTTTGGCCTCCAGTGATGCGTATTGCTCTATTAGTAGGGGTATTTCTTCCTTTACTAGAAGCGGGTATGCAAATGGTAAGAAACACAAAAGATTCACAAGCAGCGGGCATCTGTATCTTTGGTAGCGCTGTGGTGAACCCTGTTCTAGCGTGGGCATTGACCATGCTACTCGATAACAATGGCCTAATTGGCGACAAAGAACGTGCATCAAAGCTGTCTTTTATCGATAAAATCATCATTCCAGGTGGTGTGCTGATCATCTGTTTAATTGCTATGCTTGCGGTTGGTATGCTTGAAAACCAATACGGTTTAAAAGCTTGGCTATAATGAGCTTGGACTAATACGAATTTGGGTAGTGCTCGCACTACCCAAACTTTATTTGAAAAATTTAACTTTTATTGATTTAGTTTAAGGTTTGCAAAAAAATTTTAGTCTAATCTTGCATTCAAGGCTTAAAAGCACAATATCTATATTCAGATAATTGAATAGTGTGAATATAGATATTGTATTAATAGAGTGTACTGCTCCTTTCGAGGATAACTGGCTCAACGGTGAAGACGGTACGTGTTTTTTCTACTAAAAAGGTAGGTATGTCATGGCAGAGCAATTTGCTAAAGCTTGGGAAAGTTTTGTTGCAGGTGAGTGGCAAAACGAAGTTAACGTTCGTGATTTTATTCAAAAGAACTATACGCCGTATGAAGGTGACGAATCTTTCCTAGTTTCTGAAGGTACTGAAGCGACAAACAAGCTTTGGGCTAAAGTAATGGAAGGTATCAAACAGGAAAACGCGACTAAGGCCCCTGTCGATTTCGATACTGACGTTATTTCTACCATCACTGCTCACGATGCAGGCTACATCGAAAAAGATCTTGAAACTATCGTTGGTCTACAAACTGAGAAACCACTTAAGCGCGCTATCATCCCTAACGGTGGTGTGCGTATGGTTGAAGGTTCTTGCAAAGCATACGGTAGAACTCTTGACCCTATGATTTCAAAAATCTACTCAGAATACCGTAAAACTCACAACGCTGGCGTTTTCGATATCTACACTCCTGATATCCTAGCGTGTCGTAAGTCTGGTGTTCTGACGGGCCTTCCTGATGCTTATGGTCGTGGCCGTATCATTGGTGACTACCGTCGCGTAGCACTTTACGGTATTGATTTCCTAATGAAGGATAAGCTTGCTCAATTCACTTCTCTACAAGAGCGTTTTGAGAACGGCGAAGATTTAACGGCAACGATGCAACTTCGTGAAGAAATTGCAGAACAACACCGCGCACTTGGCCAAATGAAAAAAATGGCTGAAAAATACGGTTTTGACATCTCTCGCCCAGCAGAAACTGCACAAGAAGCTATCCAGTGGACTTACTTCGGCTATCTAGCTGCTGTTAAATCACAAAACGGTGCGGCAATGTCGCTAGGTCGTACTTCGACTTTCCTAGATATCTTCATCCAACGTGATCTAGAAGCGGGTAAAATCACTGAAGTACAAGCTCAAGAAATGATCGACCACTTCGTAATGAAGCTGCGTATGGTTCGTTTCTTACGTACTCCTGAATACGATGAACTATTCTCTGGCGACCCAATTTGGGCAACAGAATCAATGGGTGGTATGGGTCTTGACGGCCGTACACTCGTTACGCGTTCTAACTTCCGTTTCCTAAACAGCCTATACACTATGGGTCCTTCTCCAGAGCCAAACATCACTGTACTTTGGTCTGAGCAGCTACCTGACGGCTTTAAACGTTTCTGTGCAAAAGTATCTATCGATACTTCATCTATCCAGTACGAAAACGACGATTTAATGCGTCCAGACATGAACTCTGACGACTATGCTATCGCATGTTGTGTATCGCCAATGGTTGTAGGTAAACAAATGCAGTTCTTCGGAGCGCGTGCAAACCTTGCTAAAACCATGCTTTACACCATCAATGGTGGTATTGATGAGAAGTTGAAAATCCAAGTTGGTCCTAAAATGGACAAGATCGCAGGTGAGTATCTTGACTATGACGAACTATGGGCAAAAATGGACCACTTCATGGATTGGTTGGCGAAGCAATATGTGACTGCACTAAACAGCATTCACTACATGCACGACAAATACAGCTATGAAGCCGCGCTAATGGCACTGCATGATCGTGACGTTAAACGTACGATGGCATGTGGTATTGCTGGCCTGTCTGTTGCTGCTGACTCTCTATCTGCAATCAAATACGCAAAAGTTAAGCCAATTCGTGACGAAGATGGCCTAGCGATCGATTTCGAAATCGAAGGTGATTATCCTAAATTTGGTAACAATGACGCCCGCGTTGATGACATCGCATGCCAACTTGTTTCTACGTTTATGGGCAAAATCCGTAAACTTAAGATGTACCGTGATGCAATTCCAACTCAGTCTATCCTGACTATCACTTCAAACGTGGTATATGGTAAGAAAACAGGTAACACACCTGATGGTCGTCGTGCTGGTATGCCTTTCGCACCGGGTGCAAACCCAATGCATGGCCGTGACGAAAAAGGTGCAGTAGCATCATTGACTTCAGTAGCGAAACTACCGTTTGCTGATGCGCAAGATGGTATTTCTTATACTTTCTCTATCGTTCCAAATGCGTTAGGCAAAGAAGAAGCAAGTCAACGTGCCAACCTTGCTGGCCTGATGGATGGTTACTTCCACCATGAAGCAGGCATTGAGGGTGGCCAACACCTAAACGTGAACGTGCTTAATCGCGAAACTTTAGAAGATGCGGTTAAACACCCTGAGAAATACCCTCAGCTGACCATTCGTGTATCTGGCTATGCTGTGCGTTTTAACTCACTGACTGCTGAACAACAAGCTGACGTTATTGCACGTACTTTCACTGAATCTCTATAATTTCAGTTAAATTACTAGCAAAATAGTTAAGCCCTGCTCGATGAGTGGGGCTTTTTTATACTCAGAAATCAAAAATGCGTAATGCATCGACCACAAATGTTACGCTTACCACATTTATTTTGATTCAATTGCCTATTTATCAACTGAATAGCGCATCTTTCCTATATGATTAGGGTTTGTCTATACTCTGCAGTGTTCGTATGAAGCTATTTCACATTCTTCCATTGACGTTACTCAGTGCTTCTGCGCTGGCCTCTCAACACGCAACGGTTGCTTTTAACCTCGATAACGATGGCGTATTTGGCGTAGATCGCGACTACACCAATGGTTTATTTTTAAGCTACACCTCAGGGGCGATTGCTCCATATTGGTGGGCTAAACCACTTAGCCTTTCGGTTTGGGGAGCGGCCCCATTGGACAAATGGGAAATCAGCATTGGCCACAAAATGTGGACTCCTTCGGAGATTTCTCTTACCAAACCAGAGCCGAATGAACGACCTTACGCTGGGTATTTACACACCGAGCTTAACTATATTAGTTTGCATCCCCAACAAGCCACGCGGGCAAATTTAACCATTGGAACCACCGGAGATGCTGCGCTTTCTGAGAAAGCGCAAAAGTTAGTGCACAGCATAACTAAATCTGACGAACCCAATGGTTGGGCCTACCAAGTAGAGGAAAAAATCGTCGGCAGCGTAGGTTATCTATCTCACTTTAATCTGACACGATACCGCAGCTATGCAGGAACTGACGTTGAGCTTTCCAACGTTTCAGAGGTCAATGTAGGTAACTTTCGCAGTGATCTCTCCACAGGTTTTATGATGCGTTGGGGGACCGATCTTGCGGGTAACTTTGGCAGTGCTCAAATCAGTGCAGAAAACCCTTTCTCGGCAGGGATGATTGGTGCCTCGGATACTGGATGGTTTCTATTCGGAGGTGTAGAAGGACGCTATCGCTTCAATGACATTACCATCGAAGGAGATAGGCCTTTAAACGGATTAGATCACCCATCTGAATATTACCAAGTTAACTTGGAAAATCTTCAGGCGACCGCCGTAGTTGGTGCGGCTTGGTATATTCAACAAGTCGGTGCGAGTTTAACGTTCACCGCAAACACACCTGAGTATAAGGAAGACAAAAGCTCCATTCACGGTGTCGGTAATATTTCTCTTTTTGCTTTTTTCTAACGTTTAGCAAACTGAAATTATATGGTGAAACTTTGGCAGTCTACACTTAGGCTGCTAGAGCGTTTATCCACAATCTGGCTGGTTGCTCTTAACTGTTCATTGTTCTCTTCCAAGGCTTTCATGGCTCGAGATATTTGTATCATATTATCTGCCATTGAATGGCTAGTCGTCGCCAAATCTCGGATCGATGCAAAAATGGCTTCTGTTTTATTCGCCGCTTCATCTGCTTTTTTGATAATTTGCGCGATGGCCTGTATTGCCTCATTACCTTTCTCTTGCCCACTCTGCATAGACTGCTCAGATTGCGCAATATAAGTGATTACTTCCGCACTTTCCTTTTGCATAGTATCAATAGTGCCGGAAATTTCGGCCACGGCATTGACCGTTCTTACTGCTAAACTTCGAACTTCATCAGCGACAACAGCAAAGCCACGACCTTGCTCTCCCGCTCTCGCCGCTTCAATTGCGGCATTGAGTGCCAATAAGTTAGTCTGCTCGGCAATACCATTAATGATGTCCATCACCGAGTCTACTTTTGCAGAAGCTTGTTCAAGTTGATGAATGTGGCCTGCGGCCGAGCTTAGGATTTTACCAACCTCAACCAGTGACGTAATAGCAACGGAAATCACTTTTCCTCCCTCTTCTGCGCTTTGCATAGAAGATTTGCTGAGTTCCGCAACGAACTCCAATGAATTGGAGACTTCTTGGGTCGTCACGCTGACCTCTTCTGTGGCCGATGCCAATAATTGCGTTTGTCCCAAAACGTCAGATTGATTTGTCACCAAAGTGTCTAATCCAACATTCAGTGACGCGGCATCACCAGACAAGGCTTCACTGCTTTTCTGCACACCACTCACCAATTTCCCTAAATTTTCACAGCTTTGGTTAATGGCCAATGCCAGTTGATTGAATTCGTCCTTTTCGTTATTCGTCATCGGCATACGGCGTGACAAATCGCCACGCGAGATATTGTTCAACACGTGAATTGTTTGCGACAAAGAACGAGAAAGAGAAAAACTAAAGGTAAGGAAAATAGCAATGGTCAATATGGCAAGTAACGCACAGGCCGCCAATACAGACCACTGTGTTTGCGATGCGGTCGTTTTTGCGGCCAACTGATATTGCTCACTCAACGCGGAAAGCTTGGTTGAAATATCTTGAATCACCGACTTAACTTGCGCCTCTGTATCGCCTCTTTGTTTCTCCATCACTTGCAATTGCTGAGACAGTTCACTCACACGTAAAAAAGCCTGTTTAAATTGTTGTATCTCTTTTTCATACAGATCCAACATCGAATAAGAATCAGACATATTGACGAAACTGGCCATAGCACGATTAAACAGTTTTAAGTTTTGCTCCGTGGGTTCTAATAAATAATTTTGCTGCGCCTTAACCATGGCTTGAAAATCCGAGTTGATTGTAACCATCCCCGTCTCATCTATCTTTTTCTCTATCGTGGTGGCCAACGTTTTCAGCTCGCCCAGTTTACCTTCGTTAACGTTGAAACCCACTTCTGATTTCACTTGCAACCAAGGACGCAAAAATTGGTCAAATTGTTTGGCCGCCTTGAGCAACACTTCCCCTTCTTGAGCAAAATTGGTCTTTTGCAGGAAAGCAACATTAGCATTCACCTCTTCCATCAACTGATCCAATTTATTCAAAATCGAGTTGACCTGATTGCCTTGCATGTTGTTTAGCTCTGATGCAAGCGACAACAAATTTGCTTGAGTAGTAAATATCGCCACAGAACCGGATGCCACTTCGCCACTGGAGCGATACTGTTCATCCATTCCCATCAAGCTCTTTGCGGTATAAATCCCTAAACCTAAAAAACCAACACAAAGGATAACTAAAAATAGACTGATTTTTTGCTTTTGAGAAAACTGTACATCCATGAACTATTCCTTATTTAAACCCTATCGCATTCAACGAGTTCTTATTTCTATACAGTGTAGTCAATGTGCAGAATTTCATGACATTCATTTTAAGCCACAACATATGGTTTAGGATATGCGGCGGCAATTGCACATTAACCCTACTTAATCCCTACTATTTGTAATAAAATAACAGGCAAATAACCTATTCGAGATGAACTGATGTCAACAACTGGTCGTATTCATTCTTTTGAGTCTTGTGGCACGGTAGATGGCCCTGGAATTCGCTTCATTGTTTTTATGCAAGGCTGCCTAATGCGTTGTATGTATTGTCATAATCGTGACACATGGGACACCCATGAAGGCAAGGAAGTGACTGTTGAAGAAATCATTACCGAAGCAAAATCTTATCGCCATTTTATGAAAGCCTCTGGCGGCGGAATTACCTGCTCAGGCGGTGAAGCTATGCTTCAACCTGAATTTGTTCGTGATTTATTCCGCGCAGCGCAAGCTGAGGGCATTCACACCTGCTTAGATACCAACGGTTATATTCGCAAACACACAGACGTGATTGATGAAGTACTCGATGCCACTGATTTAGTGATGTTAGACATCAAACACATGAAAGATGAGATCCACCATGATTTTATTGGTGTGTCGAATAAGCGAACCTTAGATTTCGCGCGCTACTTACACACCATAGGTAAAAAAACGTGGATCCGTTATGTGATTGTTCCTGGCTACACTGATGACGAAGAAGCGGCTCATATGCTTGGTGATTTTATTAAAGATATGGATAACATCGAGAAAGTAGAGCTGCTGCCTTATCACAAATTGGGCGCTCATAAATGGGAAGCAATGGGGCTAGAATACCCATTAGAAGGTGTGAATCCGCCGTCAAAAGAGACCATGGACAAAATCGTTGGGATCTTAGCTCAGTATCACTCAAACATAAAATATTGATTGCTTGATTTAATAACCATAAAAATGCCAGCATAATGCTGGTATTTTTATAGAGAGGCTAGCCATGCAGCTGGAACAACTTGCGGTGCTATTGCTCCTGCTACTTGTTGGGTTAACGACCCTTCGCGATTTTAAATACTCATTTTGGACAAAGTTTAAGGCCGAGAAATCCTTTCAGCATCTCACCTATTTTGCCTCTTTTGCACTTTTTCTTTTGTGGTTAGCTCAAGCCGGAGTAACAGAAGGATTGCCTATCCATTTTCTCGGTTTAACAACCCTCACGATGATGTTTGGCTGGCGCTGCGCATTTGTTATAACTATTCCTGTTACATTCGCACTGGCGGTGGTCGGTAAACTGGCCTTCTTTAACATCCCCGAATACTTACTACTATCATCGCTACTGCCAATCCTAGTTAGTTATGCTTTGTTTGCTTTGAGTTATCATTATCTACCGCGCAATATTTTTGTGTTTATTTTTGTGGCTGGTTTTTTAAATGGCGGCCTGACGGGTAGCCTGCATTTGGCCATTAACACCGCTTATCAATTACTTCTTGGGCAACATGACTGGCAAGTCATCCGCGATAATTACCTAATTTTTGTTCCTTTACTCGCTTTCCCAGAAGGGCTGCTCAATGGTATGGCGTTAGCGATACTGTCCGTATTTAAGCCTGAATGGTTGCGTGTCTTTTCCGATAAAGATTATATCTATAACCACTTACACAAAAAGTAACAAGAATTGCACACATTTTATGCTTTCCATATTAAATCCGTGTTGAGATCATGTTTCATTGTCGATAATTGCTGTTAACCTTATACCATCAAATAGAACATAAAATTTAGTGAGGCTACCTCCATGGAAATGACCAACGCTCAACGACTGATTCTATCTAATCAGTATTTTTTGATGTCACAGATGGATCCCAACAACGCCAAAAAATACAAGCGGTTACAAACCATTGTAGAACGTGGTTATGAACTGCAAATGCGAGAGCTCAACAAAGAATTTGGTTGCTTGACCGAAGCGGAGTGCCGCGAAGTGATCGACATCATGGAGATGTATCACGCCATGCAAGAATCACACAAAATGCTCTCCGATGCAGAAAGCAAAAATGTGGATCAGCGCCGCCTGCACTTTTTAGGGTTTGATATCGCTAAAGAGTCACAACGCGTTCATTACGTGCGTTTCTTGGTTGAGTCTGAAGGGCTTTACCCACAATTTGATAAAGCCGATCACCACTTCAACAGCCAAATGCCAATGTCAGATAAATATCGTCGCATGTTAACGGCTTGGCGTAATTGTCCTCGCCAATACCATTTGTCAACCGCAGAATTTACACAAATTTTTAATGCCTAAATTTTAATACCTAGCAAAGTAGGCTGACGAAAGATGAAAAGACGCAGACACTGCGTCTTTTTTACATTCCCCCTCGCAGTTGTTAACTCCAACACCAACTTATCCCTCGAACTCTTGATATTCATACACTAAATAGTTCAACCTGATCGACGTTATTACTGTCACGAAATTTAAATAAACACATAATTGTTAAGCAAAATTGTCAAACTCGGACTAGTCTTAAATTGTTATTAATTTGTGTTTTTAAGCGGTGTTGTCAGTTAGACAGTTTTCAGAGGGGAATTCACTATGAGTATTTTTGACCACTTTCAGGCACGCTATGAAGCCGCCAAGGATGAAGAGCTATCACTGCAAGAGTTTTTAGCTCTGTGTAAAGAAGATAAAAGTGCTTATGCCAATGCAGCAGAGCGGCTGTTAATGGCGATTGGTGAGCCTGAGCTGATAGACACAGCAAAACACCCCCGATTGAGTCGCATTTTCTCTAACCGGGTGATTTCTCGTTATAAAACTTTTGAGGATTTCTATGGCATGGAAGAAGCCATAGAACAGATTGTTTCCTACCTCAAACACGCTGCCCAAGGTTTAGAAGAAAGAAAACAAATTCTCTATCTACTCGGTCCAGTTGGTGGCGGTAAATCTTCACTGGCGGAGAAACTCAAAGCTTTAATGCAACAAATGCCTATTTATGTTTTGTCTGCAAATGGCGTTCGTAGCCCAGTCAATGACCACCCATTTTGCCTGTTTGATGTGGTTGAAGATGGCGAAATCCTCAAGCAGGAATATGGGATAGAAAAACGCTATTTACGCTCAATTACATCACCTTGGGCGGCCAAACGCTTACACGAGTTTGGTGGCGATATTTCCAAATTCAAAGTCGTCAAAGTACGACCTTCAATTCTCGATCAAATTGCCGTCGCAAAAACCGAGCCCGGAGATGAAAACAACCAAGACATTTCGTCACTGGTTGGGAAAGTGGATATTCGGAAACTCGAGCATTTCTCGCAAGATGACCCCGATGCATATAGCTATTCCGGTGCACTCTGTAAAGCCAACCAAGGGTTAATGGAGTTTGTTGAGATGTTCAAAGCGCCAATTAAGGTGCTTCACCCACTCTTAACCGCCACGCAAGAAGGAAACTTCAACGGAACAGAAGGGTTATCCGCCCTACCCTTTGATGGCATGATTTTAGCGCACTCAAACGAATCAGAGTGGCAGACATTCCGTAACAACAAAAACAACGAAGCGTTTTTGGACCGGGTTTATATCGTTAAAGTTCCTTACTGTTTACGCGTCTCGGAAGAAGTGAAAATTTACCAAAAACTGCTTGAACACAGTGAACTATCCAAAGCGCCATGCTCACCAAGCACACTAGAATTACTTGGTCAATTTAGTATCCTCTCGCGCCTAAAAGTGCCGGAAAACTCGTCACTCTTCTCCAAAATGCGCGTCTACGATGGTGAAACGCTAAAAGATACCGATCCAAAAGCAAAAAGCTATCAAGAGTATCGTGACTACGCAGGTGTTGACGAAGGGATGTCCGGTTTATCGACTCGCTTTGCCTTTAAAATACTGTCGCGCGTATTCAACTTTGACCAAACGGAAGTTGCGGCTAACCCCGTTCATCTCTTCTATGTCATCGAACAGCAAGTTGAACGCGAGCAGTTCCCTCAAGAAATCGCTGAACGATATATGGAGTTTTTAAAAGGCTACTTAGTGCCTCGTTATGTCGAGTTCATTGGTAAAGAGATTCAAACAGCTTATTTGGAATCTTATTCTGAATACGGTCAAAATATTTTTGACCGCTACGTTACTTATGCTGATTTCTGGATCCAAGACCAAGAGTATCGTGATCCTGAAACTGGCCAACTTTTCGATCGTTCATCGCTCAATAACGAGTTAGAAAAAATCGAGAAAACAGCAGGCATTAGTAACCCGAAAGATTTCCGAAATGAAATCGTCAATTTTGTACTGCGTGCGAAAGCGCACAACAATGGACAAAATCCGGTTTGGACCAGTTACGAAAAACTGCGTACCGTCATTGAGAAAAAAATGTTCTCAAATACCGAAGAGCTACTTCCTGTTATCTCTTTTAATGCCAAAACCTCATCTGATGATCAGAAAAAACACGACGATTTTGTCGCTCGTATGATGGAGAAAGGTTATACAGAAAAACAAGTAAGGCTGTTGTCTGAGTGGTATTTACGCGTCCGTAAATCTTCTTAACTTCAAGCAAACCAAAACCTGTACATGCGTTAGCCATACGAACAATGGCTAACGTAAAGGTGACGTTTTCAAGGGGATACTCATGGCGCAATTTATCGATAGAAGATTGAACGGTAAAAACAAAAGCGCGGTCAATAGACAACGCTTTTTACGCCGTCATAAAGAGCAGATCAAAGAATCTGTTGCAGACGCAGTGAATCGTCGCTCCATCACCAACACCGAGTCTGGCGAAGATGTGTCGATCCCAAATCACGACATCAAAGAACCCGTGTTTCATCAAGGAAAAGGCGGCCTTAAAGAACGGGTTCACCCGGGTAATGACCAGTTTATTACTGGTGATAAAATTGAGAGACCTAAAGGTGGCGGACAAGGCAATGGTTCAGGACAAGGTGATGCGAGTGCTGATGGCGAAGGTCAAGATGAATTTATTTTCCAAATCTCTAAAGATGAATATCTTGATCTACTGTTTGAAGATCTGGAATTGCCTAATCTAGAAAAAAATCAAATCAATAAGATTACAGAATGGAAAACTCATCGCGCGGGTTTCAAAACGGCAGGTGTACCGTCGAACATTGCTGTAGTTCGCTCTTTGCAACAATCACTGGCTCGCCGCACCGCAATGACAGCGGGAAAACGTCGTTTAATGGGGGAATTAGAAGAAGAGTTACTGCGCATTCAAAATAGAGAGCCCGCTCAAGTATTAGAAGAGAAGCGACTTAAGCAAGAAATCGAAGCGTTGCGTAAAAAAATTGAAAGTGTGCCGTTTATTGATACGTTTGACCTACGTTTCAAAAACTTTGAAAAACGCCCCATTCCATCGAGCCAAGCTGTTATGTTCTGCTTAATGGATGTGTCGGGTTCAATGGATCAAGCGACTAAAGATATGGCCAAACGTTTTTACGTGTTGCTGTATCTATTTTTAACTCGCACTTATGAAAATGTCGAAGTGGTGTTTATTCGTCACCATACGCAAGCCAAAGAAGTGGATGAGCACGAGTTCTTCTACTCTCAAGAGACAGGTGGCACGATTGTTTCTAGCGCCCTGAAATTAATGCATGAAATCATTGAACAACGCTACCCACTCGGCGAATGGAATATCTACGCAGCTCAAGCATCCGATGGTGATAACTGGGCTGATGATTCGCCTCGTTGTAAAGAACTCCTCACCAATAAGCTTCTGCCATATTGCCAGTATTACGCTTATATTGAAATCACTCGTCGCTCACACCAAACCTTGTGGCACGAGTACGAAAAATTACAACCCTCATTTGGCAATTTTGCGATTAAAAACATTCGCACTGTGGATGACATATTCCCTGTATTTAGGGAGCTATTCCAAAAGGAAACAGCTTAGGGAGGCATACTAATGACAACAAAAGCGAAAGGTACTTCAAAACGCAAGAGCAAATTGTTACCAGACGGACCTGACTGGACGTTTGAGCTTTTGGAGAAATACCATACTGAAATACGTCGGGTAGCTGAGTTTTATCGTCTCGATACTTACCCCAATCAAATTGAAGTTATTACCTCCGAGCAGATGATGGATGCCTACTCCAGCATTGGCATGCCGATTAATTACAGCCACTGGTCATTTGGCAAAAAATTTATTCAAACGGAGCAAGGTTACAAACATGGCCAAATGGGGCTCGCGTATGAGATCGTTATTAACTCAGACCCATGCATTGCCTATTTGATGGAAGAAAACACCGTTACTATGCAAGCCTTAGTGATGGCGCACGCTTGCTATGGACACAACTCGTTTTTCAAAGGCAACTACCTTTTCCAAACTTGGACGGATGCGAGCTCTATCATTGACTATCTCTTGTTTGCCAAAAACTACATTTCAGAATGCGAAGAAAAATATGGCGTACCCGAAGTCGAATCGCTGCTCGACTCATGCCACGCGTTAATGAATTATGGTGTTGACCGCTATAAACGACCTGAAAAAATATCGATAGCAGAAGAAAAAGCACGTCAAGAAGAGCGCGAAGCTTATCTACAATCGCAAGTTAATGAACTGTGGCGCACCGTGCCTAAAGCAAAAACCAAAGAAGAAGATCTTAAAGTTCGTTTTCCAAGTGAGCCACAAGAAAACATTCTTTATTTCATTGAGAAACATGCGCCACTGCTTGAGCCATGGCAACGGGAGATCGTTCGTATTGTGAGGAAAATAAGCCAATATTTTTACCCACAAAAACAGACGCAAGTGATGAATGAAGGCTGGGCCACATTCTGGCACTACACTATCTTGAATCACCTTTATGATGAAGGTTTTGTTTCTGAGAAATTCATTCTTGAGTTTCTACACAGCCACACCAGTGTCGTCGCACAACCTTCTTACAACAGCCCCTATTTTAGTGGCATCAATCCATATGCACTTGGCTTTGCTATGTTCCGAGATATTAAACGTATTTGTGAAGAGCCAACCGATGAAGACAGGGAATGGTTTCCTGAGCTTGCTGGCACAGAATGGTTAGATGCGCTTCATTTTGCTATGCACAACTTTAAGGACGAGAGCTTCATTAGCCAGTATCTTTCACCTAAAGTAATGCGCGATTTCAAGCTGTTTGCCATTGTGGATGACGATCGCAAGAATTTTATTGAAGTTAGTGCCATTCACGATGATATTGGCTATCACGCCATCCGTGAAAAGCTTGCGGCACAGTACAATCTCAGTAATTTAGAACCGAATATTCAAGTTTATAACGTGGATGTTCGTGGTGATCGTTCACTGACGCTTCAACACGTTCCACACGATAGAATTCCTTTAGATCAAAGCTGTCATGAGGTACTAAAACACCTTTACCGTTTATGGGGGTTTGATGTCATTTTAGAGGAAGTCAAAGAGAGTGGCCGACGTGAAATTTTAGCGACTTGCCCACCACACGGCGAACGTGACACATAAGAACAAGTCGTTACCTTAAATATCGACTTCATAATGCGCGACCTCATTCGTTGCGCATTTTTTATTAAAAAAATATTTGTAATACATCCTTACAGCTTTGTTCACATTTCATTCATTAAATATTTGCTTAAATAAAATCACCAATATTTATAAGGGTATTTAACTAATGAAGCACAACAAAATCATCATCGCTATACACTGGGTTATAGCATTACTGTTCGTATTGCTGTTTTTAAGCGATTCATTTCGTTCATTCTCCGATAAAGGTAGCGAAATGCGAGTGTTATGGCTGAACTTACATGCATGGTTTGGAGTCGCTGTTTTTGGATTATCGATGATTCGTTTAGCCGTAAAACTAAGCACAACAGCACCAGCGCCAGTGTATGAAAGTGACCTTATGCAGAAGCTGCTATATGGAGCGCATGCTGCCCTTTACCTCCTTACATTGCTTGTTCCAATCAGTGGTTATCTTCGTTTTGCAGGAAAAGGTCGGACATTAACTCTGGCAGGCGATGCTATTCCCTCATTGATAGGTAAGAGTGATTGGCTTTATAACATAGGGAAAACTTTACACGGTGAAGTAATGCAGGTGATTGTATTGACTGTTATCGGTGGTCATATCGCAGCGGCTCTTTATCATCACTTCATCGTAAAAGATCAGGTCATGGCACGCATAAAACCGTGATTAACTCGGTGATAAAAAGGAGCATAATTGCTCCTTTTTTAGCTAACGTTGGCTTACTATCGCTCTCACTAACTCTAAATCTTCTGGTGTATCTACCCCTGCAGGCGGTGCTTCTTTAGCAACGGCAACGTGAATTTTTTCACCATACCACAGTACTCGAAGCTGCTCTAAACACTCAATTTTCTCAAGTACACTGGGTTGCCAGTTGATATAAGTATTGATGAAACCAGCCCGATAAGCGTAAATACCAATATGACGTAGCAATGGCTGAATCACCGTTTGACCACCAGTTGCAAAATTGTCTCTATCCCAAGGAATTGTCGCACGGCTGAAATACAGCGCGTAACCCTCTTGATCTGTTACCACTTTAACCGCGTTAGGGTTAAACACTTCAGCTTGATCAGTAATTTCAACCGCTAAAGTCGCCATCGGCGCGCTACTGTTGGCTAAATTGTTAGCGACCTGCTTGATGATGCTCGGGGGAATGAGTGGCTCATCACCTTGTACGTTAACAATAATGTGGTGATCGGCAATGCCCATTAATTTCACCACTTCGGCTAAACGCTCAGTACCGGACTCGTGATGTGATGATGTCATACAAACATTGCCACCAAACGCATGGACAGCCGCTTCAACACGAGCATCATCAGTAGCAATAACGACCTGCTCAGCTCCCGATTGTAACGCTTGCTCATAAACCCACTGAATCATGGGTTTACCGCCGATATCGGCCAAAGGTTTGCCAGGTAAGCGAGTTGACTGATAACGAGCAGGGATAATAACGGTGAAAGCCATTATCGTCCCTCATCCATCGTCATGCTGCGCGCTTCTGGCTCAAGCAACACAGGAATCCCTTCTTTTATTGGGTAGGCCAAACGATCTAACTTACAAATAAGCTCTTGATTTTCTTTATCATAAGTCAACTTACTTTTACATACAGGGCAAGCTACAATTTCAAGCAGACGGTGATCCATATGATTCCATTACCTCTTTTATTTTGTCCAAAATACGCCTTTCATCTGGCGAACTAAATTGCGCAGAAACGGGAAGATACCACCAGTTTTCTTGTGCAAAGGCCGCACATTTCACTGCGTCTTTTTCTGTCATGATGACGTTTGCTCCATGTTGCGCAAGCGCCTCTAATTCTGAATATTGATACTCTCGGTGATCAGCAAAACCTTGGGTCAATACCGTCTTTGCACCTAAAGCTTCTAATGTATTAAAAAAGCGCGTGGGATAACCAATGCCAGCAAAAGCCACTAATGCAGGTAACTGGCTCACTGGCGCTTGCTGACCTGTCACTAAGTTAACGGCTAAGCTAGGTGAAAGGTGCATAGCCAATTCGCCGTATTGAGCTTGACCGCCATTAGTCACAATAAAATCAACTTCCGCTAACCGAGAGAGTGGCTCTCTTAACGGACCTAAAGGCATGAACTGCTCATTACCGAAGCGACGAACGCCGTCCACGACTGCAAATTCGAGATCACGCTCCAATGCATAGTGCTGAAGGCCATCGTCAGTGATGATCACATCAACACCCAACGGAAGCAGGGCTTGCACTGCTTGTGAGCGCTTTGGTGCAACAGCAACCGGAGCACCCGTGCGCTGGTGAATCAATTTAGGTTCGTCACCGCAGTGAGCGGTTGGCGTATCACTTTGCAGCACTAATGGATAAACCGGAGCCTTACCACCATACCCACGCGAAACAACTCCTGGTTTGAAGCCTTGTTCTTGTAAAGCTTCCACTAACCATACAACCAACGGTGTTTTACCATTACCACCCGCAGTAATATTACCCACCACCACCACAGGAACGGGAGCCTTATAGCGCTCTTTTTTGTTCGCTTGGAATGCTCGCTTACGTGCTTGACTGACCAACCGAAACAAGACACTCAGTGGCCACAACAGTGGCCACAACAAAAAACACGCTGGGTGATGTCCGAACCAGATTTTTTCAATCACTGATTAGTCACCAAATTGAATTCGATGTAGTTGGGCATACGCCCCATCCTGTGCAATTAACTGAGCATGATGACCACGTTCGATAATTTCACCCTCATCGACCACTAGAATTTCATCGGCTTCTTCAATCGTCGACAAGCGGTGCGCAATGACCAATACCGTTTTATTCTTTTGTAGCTCTTCAAGTGCTGATTGAATCGCTCTCTCAGATTCTGTATCCAACGCAGAAGTCGCCTCATCTAGGATAAGTACGGGTGCATCACGTAATAACGCTCGAGCAATCGCTACTCGTTGACGTTGACCACCCGATAAACTGGCTCCATTCTCACCAATCATGGTATCCAAGCCATCAGGCATGTTATTGATAAACTCCATGGCATGAGCAAGCCTAGCCGCGTGCTCAATTTGCTCACGCGTATACTCATTTTCTGCCGCGTAAGCAATATTATTGGCAATGGTATCGTTGAAGAGGTGAACATTTTGCGAAACCAGCGCAAAGTGGGTGCGCAAGTTCTTCAGTTTATAATCGCGAATATCATGATCATCTAGATAGATAGCACCTGAATCGATATCATAAAAACGAGTCAAGAGGCTCGCGATAGTACTTTTCCCTGAGCCGGAACGCCCAACAAGCGCGACCGTTTTACCTTGAGGAATCTCAAAGCTCACATGAGACAGCGCTGGTTTTTCTTTACCTTGATAAGTAAAGGTCACATCCTGAACTCTAACGTCACCACGTACTTTTTCGGCTTCAAACTGGCCAGTGTCGCGCTCGGTTTCTAAATCAATCAGCTCAAATAATGTTTGGCTGGCCGCCATACCACGTTGGAAATCGGAGGTAACACTCGTTAACGCTTTCAGTGGTCGCATCAAGCCAAACATTGCCGAGAACACCACCGTAAAAGTACCTGGTGTTAATTCGGCACGAATAGAATCAACGCTGGCTAAAAACAGCACAGTGACAAGTGCTAAAGAAGCAATCATTTGAATAATAGGGTCAGCAGTGGACTGCGCCGCAACCAGCTTCATTGTTTGTTGACGCATTTGATTGCTGACATGGTCAAAACGTTTACGCTCTACGTCTTGTCCACCATAGCTCAGTACGACTTTGTGCCCTTTTAGCATCTGCTCTGCTGAAGAGGTCACATCACCCATGGTGGTCTGCATCCCTTTTGAGATCTTGCGAAAACGTTTAGAGACAATACCAATCCCCATCGCAACCACTGGCGCAACCACGATTAATACCAAAGATAACTGCCAGCTATTCCAAAACATCAAGGTCAATAGGCCGATGATACTCGCACCTTCGCGAACAATGCTGACCAATGCACGACTGGTCGCCCCAGCCACTTGCTCTGAATCATAGGTGATACGTGATAACAGACCACCCGTTGATTCTCTATCAAAAAAACTGACAGGCATGTGCATGAATTGATTGAAGATTTTTCGACGCATCAACATCACAACATTGCCAGAAACCCAGCTCAAGCAGTACGAGGAGACAAAGCCACTTAAACCACGTAGCGCCATCATCCCCAAAATAATAAAAGGCAGCACTCGCAAAAAATCGGATTCCGCATTACCAAATCCTTCATCTAGAAGAGGCTTAAGTAACGACACCATATAGGTGTCAGAGACCGCATTGATAATCAATGCGACAACCGCAACTGCTAGGCCAGATTTATATAGGCGGATATAGGTCCACAGGCGTTTGAAGGTTTGCCAAGTGGTTTCGTCAGTATTGAGTGACATAGAAATGCTTTGTTTTTAAGAAAATATTGCGCTCATTCTACCTCGTTACGGAGCATCTGCCTATACCAAGCCTGAGAGCGAGAGATACGCAAGCTGCTAACTTGATAATTCTGCATGCCAAAAATAACGCTAATTTGCCCTGCTTCACCCGTATCCAACCAGTTTGCTCCATGTTGTTGGTAGCGTTGAACAACCTGTGCGGAAGGTAATTGCCAGCGTCCGCCTTTGGCGAGCGAGGCAATAGCGACCTCAGGATTCACCTTACGAATCAAAGCAACAGTAGAAGATGTCCTACTACCGTGGTGTGGTACAAGCAGGATATGACTTTGTAAGGATTGCTCTGTTCGCGCAAGTAACCACTCACTCATAGCATCCACATCCCCGGGTAAAAGCACTGAAAAACCGGTATTTGGGTCAAAGATTCGAATCACACAAGAGTGAGGATTGTAAGCCCGCGCTACAGTTTTTGGTGGCCAGATAACATCAAAAGAGAGTTGTTGCCACTGCCATTGTTCGCCAGCAATACAAGGTTGGTAACCCGCTATCGTTTGACTAGCACGTTTCCATTTGGGCTGCCAAACACGCTCAACTTCCGCTCTTCCACCTGCATGGTCGTTATCCAAGTGACTCAAAATCAACCCGTCTAATTGCGTAGCTCCCCGTTTGTTTAACACGGGGGCAACTGTTGCTTGGATGTGATCACCACCTTGCCAACTTGCACCAGTATCATAAAGCACGTAGCGTCCTTCTTTTTCGATCAACACTGCCAACCCATGCCCAACATCTAACACATCAATCCGCCAACCTGTTTTTATCGGAATGGTGAGCCAAGAAACCATCACAATGATGCTGTAAACCGCCAGTGCAAAACGCGAGATCAACGGTGAAAACACAAACAGCAACAGAGCACTGCTCAACAGAGCCAAAACAGCCCCAGAAATAGGAAACCAACTGAGGCTTGAATAATGTATTGACCAATCAACTGGAATGAGTAATTTGGCCACCCAATGCCACACCATAGGTGCGCCATCAAAAGTCAAAACCGTACACACTAAAGCAACAAAGATCGCCGGAACCACCACAAAACTGAACCAAGGAATAAACACTAAGTTATAGAGCGCCGCACTGGTACTGACCCCACCGAAAAAATAAGCGGTTACCGGAAGCATACACAGCACTAACCCAATCTGCATCGTCAATAAACGCCATAAAAAAAATCGCTGAGTTTGAGGTAGAGAAAGTTGGTAGAACACAACCGAGACAGCAATAAAGGACATCCAAAAGCTACTGGATAACGCAGCAAAAGGATCGATAAGCAGCACCGCCGATAACGTCATAAGCAGTCGCTGCAAAGTATTGATACGGACATTGAGGACAATCATCGCCACATTGAGCAAACACATGATGAGCGCGCGTTGAGTGGGCAAGGTAAAGCCAGCCAACCAAGCATAGCCTAGTGCGCACAAGCTTCCTACGACGAATGGCGACCACCCCATGCGATGATGCAAACGCATCAATACGAGCCCAAGGCTATAACCAAAACCAAACGCGATGCCAATGTGCAGACCAGAAATGGCAACCAAATGAATCAGCCCACTGTCTCGTAATGCTTTCCACTGTGCCGTTGAAATATCACTGCGCTCACCAAACGTAAGCGCCATTAAAATACCAAGATTGGGATCATCAGCGAGCCAGGTTTTGATCTTCTGGTAGCATTGTGCTCGCCATTCTGGTAATGATTCAATGCGATAAGACTGTCCATTATTAACCGTTGCACGAGCCACAATACCTTGGCTCAAAGAGTACGCCTCTGCATCAAACCCGGTCTCATTTAACCGACCAAAGATAGGTTTTACTGTGATGGAGAATTCAGCCACGTCACCATACTTCAACGGTAAAGGAGCAATTAATCGCACCTTGGGCCGCAAAAAAATGCCTAAGGTTTGACCATTGATTGATCGAATCGAAATTGTTCCTTCATAACCATGAGTAATTTGTCTAAAAAAGCTGTTAACCTGCCCGTTTATGGTAATATCCGAACCTGTCTGAAAAATAGTGTTGGACTGCTCACGTAATAAGTTCCCGCTGATCACAATGACCATTAAAGCCATTGTTACTCCTGAGAGAAAGCGCAGTTTTCTATAACCGACAGAGAGTATAAGAATGGCGAATAGAGGCATACTCCATTTCCAATCTGGCATCCAAGGCCAATAAGAAGCAGAAATGGCGGTTAGCGAAAACGAAGCTAGGGTCCAGTAATTAGATAAGAGAGTCATGTCACGATGCCAAGAAAGTTCATCAAACGTTTTATGCCTAACCATGAAGTGATTAAGCGTCAGAAGGCATTAAAAATTTTTGGCAATGTGCTGTACAACCCCAATTTATGGTGTTTGAACCGCCGCTCAGCAGCGGGCGCCTTCGCCGTAGGTTTGTTCATGGCTTTTGTTCCACTTCCGAGTCAAATGATCATGTCCGCTGGCCTTGCCATTATGTGCGGCGTCAATTTACCGCTTTCTGTAGCCTTGGTCTGGATTAGCAACCCCATCACCATGCCAGTGCTGTTCTACTTCGCCTACAAGCTTGGCGCATGGGTAATGCAAACACCACCACAACCATTTCACTTTGAACTCTCTTGGCATTTTATCATGCAACAAATGAGTACCATTGGTCCGCCATTCCTTTTGGGTTGCATGATGTGCGGAGTGATCTCCGCCATAATCGGCTACTTCGGCATTCACGGTTTATGGCGCTATTCTGTCGTAAGAAGCTGGCAAAAGCGCCAAGCGAGATAAAAGCTTCAAGAGATTGAGACTGGCTATACAACTGAGCATGTAAAACGATGTCGCATGATGTTGAAAAAGGACCAAATGGTCCTTTTTGTTTGCTAAAAATAGCTCAATGCTGATGAACGAAAAGAATCCGAGTTGAGATTATTTAGCGCTAAGCACAGACGCCGGATTCAGTTGACTGGCCCTAGAGGCCGGATACCAAGTAGCTAATAAGCTCAACACAATCGCCGTCGAAGAGACAAGCACCACATCCGATAGGTTCACTTGTGATGGCAAAAAGTCGACAAAATAGATATCACCAGACAAAAACTGATGGCCGACTAATCGTTCTAATCCTTTGATTAACGCTGTTAAATTCCACGCAATCAACACACCTAACACGCCACCTATCACACTGCCTAATACACCAGAGAAAACACCCTGCCAGACAAAAATTCGTTTCACTAATCCATCGGTCGCGCCCATAGTGCGCAAAATGGCGATTTCAGACGCACGATCTTTTACCGCCATCATAAGTGTTGAAACGATGTTGAAGCTCGCCACACCAATCACCAGCACCATCACCAAATACATAATGGTTCTGACCAGTTGAATATCACGGTACAAAAAGCCAAATTTTTGCTGCCAACTGCGTAGATAGACGTATTGATCAAGCGTATTGCCGACCTCTCTTACAATTTGAGTTGCATTTAATACCTCTGAGACCTTGATAGCAACGCCCGTCACTCGCTCTCCTAATTTGGCGTAAGCTTGTGCATCTGCCAATGGCACTAATGCAAGGCTGTGGTCAATTTGGCCATTGAGTTCCAAAAGCCCTGAGACCTTGACGCGCACGCGCTTTGGCGCTTGAACTTTAGCGCTCTCATTCGCAGAGGGGATCATCAAAGTGACATAGTCACCGACTGCCGCGCCCAATTTATCCGCCACTCCTTTGCCTAAAATGACCTGTTGCTGACCTGCGACAAAACCTTGCCATGCATCGGAAGAGACAAATTGAGATAAACGCGACACGGCGCGCTCCATTTGCGGATCAATTCCACGCACCTCAATCGCTTTCAGTTGCGCGCCTTTCTCCGCTAATGCCGTCAATTTTACATAAGGAGCGGCCGCTTCCACTTTTGGATGCTGCACGGCTTGCTTGACTAATGACGACCAGTTTGCGATGGGTTGTTGAACCCCTTCAAACTCTCCGTGTGCAATGACAGATAACACGCGATTCTGCAGCTCTCTCTCAAAACCATTCATCGCCGACAGGCCCACGATGATCACCGCAACGCCCACGGCGATACCGATAATGGAAGAGAGCGAGATAAACGACACCATTTTATTACGCTGCTTTGCCAGGCTAAAACGCCGACCAATCACTAAAGAGAGCGAGGTGAACATCTACGGTGCCTCCACATTAGTCAGCAAACCATCTTGCATGTGCATCTGTCTGTCCATTTTTGCAGCAAGTTCGCTATCATGCGTTACCACTAAAAATGCCGTGCCAAACTCTTGATTCATTTGACGCATCAAATCATAAATCGCCAGCGCCGTTTTGTGATCAAGGTTGCCCGTAGGCTCATCGGCTAACACCAAATCGGGTTGATTGACAAGCGCTCGCGCAATCGCTACCCGCTGCCGCTCTCCACCAGAGAGCTCAGAGGGTCGATGAGATAAACGATGTCCCAACCCCACTTTTTCTAACAATGCTTGCGCGGCCTGTTTAGCACGCGATACTTTTTGGCCACCAATAAGCAACGGCATGGCCACATTCTCAAGAGCGGTGAAATCGGCTAATAAATGGTGGAACTGGTACACAAAACCCAAATGTTGATTGCGAATGTTCGCTTGTTTA
This sequence comes from Vibrio sp. RM-69-4, assembly GCF_024743775.1. Classification (NCBI taxonomy): domain Bacteria; kingdom Pseudomonadati; phylum Pseudomonadota; class Gammaproteobacteria; order Vibrionales; family Vibrionaceae; genus Vibrio; species Vibrio sp. RM-69-4. The sequence continues at coordinate 685,070 of NZ_JAMQXI010000076.1, read as the reverse complement.
TTGGAGCTTAAGCTCGATAAATCCTGACCTAAAAACGACACTGAACCTTCGGTTGCCTCATCTAGTGCACCCAGAATGTGTAATAACGTACTTTTCCCAGATCCAGAAGTCCCAATAATTGAGACTAACTCCCCCGCTTGAATGCCAAAACTGACGCCTTTTAGCACTTGAGTCCGTAGCTCCCCTTCTTGGTAGGTTTTGCATACGTTATGGCATTGTAAAAGGTTATTCATATCTTAAAGCCTCGGCAGGTTTTACGGATGACGCGCGGTAGGAAGGAAACAGTGTCGCGAATAAGCTGAGCGTGATGGCTGCTATCACCACCAACATAATTTGCATGGGGTTAATCACTACAGGCAGCGTTCCCCCCACAGAGAACAGCGCTACACCCATGCTTTCTAATAATCCATTGAGGTTATCCGCCAGCAATACGCCTAACACACCACCGACAAGCGAACCAATCACTCCACTACTCGCGCCTTGAACCATAAAAATGGCCAGTACTTGTTGATCTGTCATGCCTTGCGTTTTCAAAATCGCGACCTCAGCTTGTTTTTCCATCACCACCATGATTAACGCGGAAATGATATTGAAAGCCGCCACGCCAACAATCAACCCAAGCATCAAACCCATCATATTTTTTTCCATGCGAACGGCTTGGAACAACTCGCCACGCTGATCTCGCCAGTCACTCCATTGCCATCCCTTAGGCAAAGGTGCGCTAGCTAGGTCTGCGACCACAAAAGGATCATCAAAAAAGAGCCGCCATCCCGACACAGTATTTGATGGTAAACGGAGCAATCGCGCTGCATCTTTGATGTGCGTCAGCATCAGCTGTCCATCCACATCAGACCCCGTATTGAAGATGCCTGCGACTGTAAAATTACGCTGCGCAGGAATACGACCTAAGGGGGTAAATTGGCTAGCTGAAGTGACCATCAAACGCACTTTATCGCCAATTGTCACGTTGAGCGCACGCGCCAGTGAATGGCCAAGGAAGAGTTGATATTCGCCCGGCTTGAGCGCACTCACTTGACCTGCAATCAAGTGCGCCGCAATCGGATCATTTTGATTAGGTTCAATTCCCACCAACAAGCCTGCGGCCAGTTGCGATGAGCTTTGAACAACCGCTTCACTGCGCACAATCGGTTCAGCCGCTCTGGCGCTAGAGAGCTGGCTAATGAATTGAGGCACATCTTGCGTGAGCAAAGTGCGATCGCCATTTTGCGAAACTACAGCCTGAGGCAACACACCTAAAATTCTATTTTTGAGCTGGGATTCAAAACCATTCATGACCGAAAGCACCGTCACCAGTGACATCACGCCAATGGTTATCCCCGCCGTAGACATATAAGAGACAAATCGACTGAATCTATCACCGGATCGCCCACGTAAATAACGCAAGCCAATGAACGCCGAAATAGGATGAAACATAAGAAAAACCGCCTAAAAGTGATGCTCAGTACTGTAACGAGAAACGGTGGAAGGTTGTAGCTTTAATTTGCCAAAAATCGGTTAAATAGAATCGATAACAAGGACATACCTTGATTAGTTCGCCGGTATGACGATAATCAACAAAGCGATGAGAAGGATGCCTTTATGACCGAGCAAGAATTTTTTACGGTTCACTATGGACTGACAACCAATATTGAACTTTTAGACAGCACATTTATGCTACCTTCCCAATCAATATTTGAAGCGGAGATTCCTGCCCCATTTATTGTGGCCAGTGAGTTTAGCCAGTTGGATGCACTCACCGAAAGTGCACGACTAGAACTGAAAAATAGTGATTTCAAGCACGTCGTTCAGTTACTTGATACTCAAAATTCGAAACTGAATTTGTTGCTGACCTTTATGTTATCACAGCAAGATGAGCCACATTCACGCTTCATCACCAGCACATTTGGTGCCAGTCGCTTCTCTCTTCGTTATCCAAACGCACTAGAGATTGGTACCCAAGCCCGCTGTAAACTGTTTTTGGACCACCCTGCAGCCGCTATTTATTGCTATAGTTCGGTGATTGATTGCCAAGCGGACGAGCAACACTATCTCATCACGATGAAATACGATTTACTGCGAGATACTGACCAAGATCTCTTGATTAAAGCCGCACTGTACCAGCAGCAAAAATTGCTGCGTCAACGCTCTTTAGACCGAAATAAACCATAAGCGTTCTCATGACTACACACTCTTTACTGACTCTGATTAAACCTGCTGGCGCGGGCGACAAAAAACACATTGGTAACCTACGTGGTGCAAGCCTTGCGTTGGCAATTGCAGAGCTGGCCAACCAGCATAATAGCCACACTTTACTGGCTGTACCTGATCCTCAAACCGCCTTAAAGCTGCAGCACGAAATTGAGCAGTTTAGTGGCACCGAAGTAGCGCTGTTCCCTGATTGGGAAACTTTGCCTTATGATAATTTTTCGCCTCATCAAGAGATCATTTCTGATCGCATCGCACGCCTGTATCAATTACCGAGCTTGAAAACAGGCATTACCATTGTGCCTGTGAGCACCATATTACAGCGTCAAACGCCGCGAGAATTTCTGCTACAGCATACTTTAATGGTCAAAATCGGTGATCAATTTTCCTTAGATAAATTACGTCTTCAACTGGAAAAATCGGGCTATCGTCATGTTGATCAAGTGTTTGGCCCAGGCGAATATGCCAGCCGAGGTTCGATTCTTGATTTATTTCCAATGGGCAGCAGCGATCCTTATCGCATTGATTTTTTTGATGATGAAATCGACACCATACGCACCTTCGATCCTGAGAATCAACGCTCAATTGAAGAGATCAGCGAGATACGCTTACTGCCTGCTCATGAATTTCCCACCACAGAAAGTGCCATTGAAGATTTTCGCACCCGCTGGCGTCAACGATTTGAAGCGCGTCGCGAACCAGAATCAGTCTATATGCAAGTCTCAAAGGGGATTTGGCCCGCAGGTATTGAATACTGGCAACCGCTATTTTTTGAACACACCGAAACCTTGTTCGATTATATCGCGCCAGAAAGCCAACTGATTGTCGTAGGAAACATCGAAACAGCGATTGACCAGTTTTTAACCGACGTCGAATATCGTTACCAGCAGCGTAAAGTTGACCCTCTTCGCCCATTACTGCCACCTCACGAATTGTGGCTTAAAAAAGATGAGCTTTTTAGTCTTTTCAAAAACGTGGCTCAAATACAACTCAGCATCGAGCCGATTACCGAAAAGCAAGGACGAATCAATTTAGCGGTCAGTGCATTACCCGACTTGGCGGTCATGCATCAAAATAAAGAGCCTTTAGTCGCCATTCGGCAATTTAGTGAAAGTTTCACTGGGAAAATCATTTTTTCCGTCGAATCAGAAGGCCGTCGCGAAGCATTACTAGAGCTATTGCAACGCGTAAAACTGCGCCCTATCGAAAAAGAAACCTTCCAGCAAGCGTGCCAAGCAAAAGAAAAACAATGTCTCGTATTAGGGGCATCTGAGCACGGCTTTATCGATAACAATGCTAACTTAGCGTTCATCTGCGAAAGTGATTTACTCGGTGACCGTGTCATTCTTCGCCGTAAGAAAGATCGTAAAGTCACCAATAGTGACGCTGTCATTCGTAATTTAGCCGAACTCAAACCAGGGCAACCCGTTGTTCATATTGATCATGGTATCGGCCGTTATCTCGGGTTACAGACGCTTGAAGCGGGTGGCATGATGACCGAATACGTCACCCTTGAGTATCAAAACGAAGCCAAACTTTATGTCCCTGTCGCTTCATTGAATCTCATTAGTCGTTACTCTGGCGGCGCAGAAGAAAGCGCACCATTGCATAAACTCGGGGGTGAAGCATGGACCAAGGCACGACGAAAAGCGGCCGAAAAAGTCCGTGATGTTGCTGCGGAACTGCTGGATGTCTACGCCAAACGAGAGCTCAAACCAGGCTATAAGTTCGCTCTGGATCGTGGCCAATATGCGACTTTTAAAGCAGGTTTCCCATTTGAAGAAACCGATGATCAAAATACAGCTATCAACGCCGTGCTATCGGACATGTGTCAGAAAAAAGCGATGGACCGATTAGTGTGTGGTGACGTTGGATTTGGCAAAACAGAAGTCGCCATGCGCGCCGCCTTTGTTTGCACCGACAACAATAAACAAGTGGCCGTATTAGTGCCGACAACCTTACTCGCGCAGCAGCATTTTGAAAACTTTCGAGACCGATTTGCTAACCTGCCGATCCGTGTCGAAGTTTTATCACGCTTCAAATCAGCGAAAGAGCAAAAGCAGATACTACAAGATGTCGCCGACGGCAAAGTCGACATTTTGGTTGGCACGCATAAACTGCTTTCCAGCGAGCTAAAATTTAGCGATCTTGGTCTTTTGATCGTTGATGAAGAACACCGTTTTGGCGTACGCCAAAAAGAAAAAGTAAAAGCGATGCGTGCTGATGTGGATATTCTCACGCTAACGGCAACGCCGATTCCGCGCACGTTAAACATGGCGATGAGCGGAATGCGCGATCTATCGATTATCGCCACACCACCCGCACGACGATTAGCCATCAAAACCTTTGTACGCCAACATGATGACAATACGATTCGAGAGGCCGTATTACGTGAAATCATGCGCGGTGGACAGGTTTATTTTCTACATAACCAAGTAGAAACTATAGACAAAGTGGCCGCCGATTTAGAAAAGCTGGTCCCTGAAGCTCGAATTACCGTCGCCCATGGACAAATGCGTGAACGTGAGCTGGAAAAAGTGATGAACGACTTTTATCACCAACGCTTCAACGTATTGGTCTGCACAACCATCATCGAGACAGGGATTGATGTCCCGACGGCGAACACCATCATTATGGACCGCGCAGACAACCTTGGCCTAGCACAGCTACACCAACTTCGTGGCCGAGTAGGACGTTCTCACCATCAAGCTTATGCTTACTTACTCACTCCACATCCTAAAGCCATCACTAAAGATGCCGTGAAACGTTTAGAAGCGATTGCATCTCTTGAAGATCTTGGAGCCGGTTTTACTCTAGCAACGCACGATTTAGAAATCCGTGGAGCGGGTGAATTATTGGGCGATGAACAGAGCGGTCAGATCCAATCAATTGGTTTTACTCTCTATATGGAGATGCTAGAGCAAGCGGTTGAAGCATTAAAAAATGGCAGAGAACCTTCTCTTGACGATTTGCTTCGTGAACAAACCGAAGTGGAAATGCGTTTGCCAGCGCTATTACCCGATGATTACATTCCTGATGTAAATACTCGCCTCTCCATGTATAAACAGATAGCGAGTGTCGCTAGCCGAGATGAGCTCGCCGAGCTCAAAGTCGAGTTGATTGATCGCTTTGGTAAGTTACCTGATGCTGCAAATAACTTACTCGGCGTTGCTGAAGTCAAAATTGATGCTGCACGTATAAAAGTGAAGAAAATCGAAGCGCATGAAAAAGGCGGCTACATTGAGTTCTATCCAGATGCTGACATTAATCCCGTCTTTTTGGTTAGACTTCTGCAATCACAACCGAAAAAATTTGCAATGGAAGGGCCAACTAAGTTTAAGTTTGCTGTACCATTAGCTGATAGACGTGAACGAATTCAATTTGTGTCGAGTATGCTCAGCGAATTCCAACAAAACCTGATGCCTAGAGCATAAATTACGCACAAAAAATGATGGAGCCATAATGAAAAAACTGATCCCACTCCTACTTTTGCTTATTTCGATGCCAAGTCTGGCACAACGGCAATTTGACATAGAAGTGATCATTTTTAAGCGTGCAATTGATGCAGAGAAGGTCAGTGAGTCGTGGCCTAACTCATTGCCTGAAATCAATATTCAACGCGCGGGCAGTTTTAGTGACTTAAACTATCGCCAAGAAAAAGGCGTGAAAATGCTGCCTTTTTCCGACTACCAACTTAACGACCAAGCACAAAAACTGAAAAACCACGCCGGCTTTGAAGTGCTATTGCATACGGCTTGGCGTCAAGGCGATCAAGGCAGAGCTTCCGCACCGATTTTCCATATTCAAGCGGGTAAAGATTACTCCGCTAAATTCAATACTGACGGCAGTGAAAAAGTGGCCGTACTAGAAGAATCGCCAGTAAACGGTGTGCTAGAACAAAGCATCGCGAGTCCCCTTTACGAACTCGACGGTAAATTACAAATCTATGTGCAGCACTATCTTTATGCTGAAACCACGCTCGACCTTAAAGCCCCGAGTGTGCGAGAAATCATGCTCCAAAGTAAACCATTGGAGTTAGACATTACACCTGAAGAGCAAAATGCCGAGGTTCAACTGGGGAACCTAGAAGCTATCTCCCCAACAGTGGAAAAGGAAGAGTTTTTAAAGAGCTATCGGATGGACCAAAAACGCCGTATGCGCAGCAACGAAACCCACTATCTAGACCATCCATTAATGGGAATGATCATTCAAGTTCGCCGCGTTGCAGAATAAAGCCTAACAAAGCGCCCTGTCTGGGCGTTTTTTCTTTTATTCATCTCTCATACAGTTTAGCTCACTGATTTCATATCCTTACCGGTTAGAGCTATTCTGTTGTTAACTATTCTTATCAAAACCAATAACACAACCCACCTACAGGCCGCTCCAATGGTTTGGGTACGTGATCTTCTAAAAGTTAAACTGGCAATGTATTTTATTAGTGAGTGTTTCATTTTTAAGACCTCTCATTTATGAGAGCCATGTTAGATTGAATCTCTCTTATTAAGTCTTGATAATCCCTCCATCTCGTGTTGTGCCATGTTCAACTTATTTACCGTAAGACCTATCGTTAAAGTGCAGCACAGGTTAACAACATCAATTTAAATCGGAATTTACACAAACATACTGAGAGAGATGTTACCTAATGACTTCTAAATTTTCGTTATGTGCGGTCGGGCTACTGTCAATAAGCAGTATTGCAGTCAGCACTATTGCAACCGCATCAAACCCTAGTGAGATAAACACCCAATTAAAGTGGTCTTGGGAAAGTAGCTCGTTTAAACCAGAATCAAATCAAGTCATGGCGGCTCCTGTTATTGCCCAGCTAAATGATGATAATGGCGATGGCAAAATCGACGAGAATGATATTGCTGATATCATTGTTGTGACGTTTGAAAATAACAAATATACACAAGGTGGACTAGTTAGGGCATTAAGTGGTATTGATGGTTCTGAGCTTTGGTCATACGATAACGGTGGCATCATAGCCGATGCTCGCTACTCTCCTGCTGTTGCAGACCTTGATGGTAATGGTGTTGTTGATATTGTTATTACCAGTGCATCAAGCCCTTACATTACTATCCTAGATAATGAAGGGAATATTAAAAAGCAAATTTTAAAGCATGTCACAGGTGGACGGTCAGTCGGTACAATCTCGATCTCTGATTTAAACAATGATGGGTCAATTGAGATCATCTCTGCCGATGGTGTTTATAACTACGATACTGGTTTGCTATTTAGTTTGGAGTGGGCTCCATCATCGATCAGCTTTGATGCGGATGGCGATGGTGTTCAAGAAATATTTTCAAACGGCGCTCTTTACAAAAGTGACGGCTCATTTACTTGGCAATATCAAGCGAATGATACGGTTTGGTTTTCTTCCGTTGCCAACCTAGATAGCGACAATAAACCAGAAATTGTTGTATCAGTACCAGCCACTAAAGCAACAGCACAAAACAGTGTATTTGCAGTTTTAGAGCATGACGGCTCAGTAAAGTGGGAGGTTAATAACCTTGAAAACCCAGGTGGTGGTGTACAAGCTATCTCTAACTTCCTTGGTAATACAGCAACAAGCTCTACCAATGAAATAGCTAAGTCCCCTGTTTATGGATATACCCATTTACATCACAGCCATCCAGTTAAAATAGCAGATGACAACCAACTTAAAATCCGCTCAGGAGATCTGATTGACGCTATTGGATCAACAGCAAGTAATATGGTGGGTGGTCAAGGCGGTTCACTGCATACTATTGATGCAAGCAAAGTCCGCTCTATCGATGTAACCTACGGCAAATATAAAACGTGGTGGACATATGGCGTACTCGAGATGGAATTCACTCTCAATGATGGTTCGAAAATAACGTTAGGTTCAAAAGACTCAGCCTTTAAATACCCAGCATTAGAGTGGCGAACCAAAGAAGTTCCATATCTTGGATTGGAGTGGAGAACAAAACAAGTTTCTTACTGGTTCTTTGGCTGGCATACCAAAACAGTTTCTTACCTAGCTCCTGTTTGGAAAACTAAAACGATTCCTTATGCTGTTCCCGTCATGAAGAGCAAAGCAACCACTGAACGATACACAGTCCCAAGCAATACCCAATTGGTAGGCTTAAATGTTTGGAGCAAACCAAAACCTATCTTTACCTTCAAAAAACACGTTAATGCAGTTCAGTTTGTTGTTGGGGAAAGCATTAATGATAGTTACCTGAACACTGGTATTGTCTATGCGGGTTATCATGCTGTTGATATGTATAATGCACAAGGTAGCAAAGTTTGGTCTGTAGCAAATGATGACTATAACAGCGGTAAAATTGGTGTCTCGGCTTACGATTTCACTGGTGATGGCATTGATGAAGTTATCGTACAAGATCTTCTGAGAGTCCGTATTCTTGATGGGCGCACGGGAGCAGTATTAGCAACGATTGCTAACTCGTCGAACACCTTGTGGGAATATCCTGTTGTGGCGGATCTCGAAGGCAACAACAATGCATCGCTTATTGTGGTCGCAAATGATTATGCAAAAGAAAGCGCAATCAACCACGGCGTCTATGTTTATGAATCAGCCGATGCTGATAAACCATGGAAAAATGCAACGAGAATTTGGAACCAACATTCATTCCATTTCTCAAACATTAACCAAGATGGCTCAGTACCAACCAATGCTCAGCCTAGTTGGCTAACACATAACACTTATCGCTCAAGTACCATTAAATAACTTGAATTTGATATAACCACCACTATCGCCCAAGGCGGTGGTGGTGGGTGACAACAAAAAACCTCGCCTTTTAACAAAGGCGAGGTTTTTTATGGCTAGTACGCTGGGAATATTAGTGAAGCTTTAAGTTTGGACGCAACACACGATTAATACGGCCAACTAACATCATCAACCCTGTTTTGAACATACCGTGTAGCGCCATTTGGTGCATGCGATACAAAGAAATGTACACTACTCGCGCAATACGACCTTCAACCATCATCGAGCCTTTGGTTAAATTACCCATTAAGCTACCAACGGTAGAAAAACGACTTAATGAAACCAACGAACCGTGATCTTTATAAACATACGGTTTGAGCTCACGCCCGTTAAGCTTAGCAACAATATTCTTGAACGCTTGGCTTGCCATTTGGTGCGCTGCTTGTGCACGAGGTGGCACAAATGAACCATCGGCTTGTGTACATTGTGCTAAATCACCGATCACAAAAATATCGTCATCTCTTGTGGTTTGTAAGGTGTTTTTTACCACTAACTGATTAATGCGGTTTGTTTCCAAACCGGAAATCTCTTTCATAAAGTCCGGTGCTTTGATACCAGCAGCCCACACCATGATCTGAGCGGGAATCTTTTCGCCATCTTTAGTTGTTAGGCCATCCTTATCTGCTCGCGTGACCATAGTCGCAGTACGAACGTTGACACCTAATTTCGTTAATTCGCTGTGCGCAGCACTAGAAATGCGAGGTGGAAGAGCGGGTAGAATACGCTCACCCGCTTCCACAAGGTTGACATTCAGTTTGCTTGAATCAAGATCGCCAAAACCATAAGTCCGCAGCTCTTTTACTGCATTATGTAGCTCTGCAGATAATTCAACACCCGTTGCACCTGCGCCAACAATCGCAATATCAACTGTACCGTTACCATTTTTCGCATGAAGTTTTAGAAACTCATTGTTCATTTCAGTACGAAAACGATTTGCCTGTTCAGGGCTATCAAGGAAGATACAATGCTCACGAACTCCTGGAGTATTGAAGTCGTTAGACGTTGAACCGATTGCCAGCACCAAAATGTCATATTCAAGCTCACGACTTGGCATTAACAATTCACCATGCTCATCTTGCAATTCACTAAGAACAATCACTTTGCGTTCACGATCGATATCAGCAAGACTACCCATTTGGAAATCAAAACGATGATTTTTTGCGTGAGCGCGATAGCTTAGCGCATCCACTCCTTCATCTAATGAACCCGTTGCCACTTCATGCAATAACGGTTTCCATAAGTGGCTTGCTTTACGATCTACTAATGTGATTTCTGCGCGATTTTTACGGCCAAGAGTGCGACCAAGTTTAGTCGCGAGCTCTAAACCACCCGCGCCACCACCGACTACGATAATTCGTGTCACAACAATAATCCTCAAAAAGAAATAAACATGATTCAGCGTGAAATCTCACACTGAAGGAATTCTCAGTAATGCGCTTGCTTCAGATAAATCTTGTTCAGCAAATGAAGCTATCTTCGCAGCACGTTTCATTAGGATAAGTGCATGTAACTACACACAAATTAGGCAAATTTAAGACTTGCTCTCAATTTTTTTTGATATTTATCAAAATATTTATAATTTAATCATTATATAGAGCAAAACTCATGGTGCAACCAAAGAATTCCTCTATTTCACTACGAGACATAGGGGGGTTGGGCCATAAAAAAACGACTCACAATTGTGAGTCGTTCAGTCGAAACTATGATGCACGGATGCTTAATTTGATTCTTTAAATGCCTTCATCGCTTGCAAATGCTGTGAGATTTTCTTGAACTTATGGTTCTGGGTTTCATCCCAAATGATATCGTAGTAGTTTTCGAGCTCTGCTGCTGTTTTGCTGTTGTCATGAATCTCATCTTCTTTAGATAAAATCACTAAACAGCGTCCTTTATTTTTTACCCTGTATTGCTCAACACACTTAGTCGCAATATCTTCATACTCTTCAGGGCGATCGATGCGTCCAGTCATGTTTGTTTCCGGATGCAAGTTAGGATTAAACACCACTTGCTTAATTCCGCATAAGAATCCAATCCGCTCAGACCAGAAGCCGCCGAGGCCTACGCCACAAATAATCGGATGTGGGTCATCAGACAACTCAATCACTTTATGCACTTCTTTTAGAAGATGCTGCATATCGTGTTTGGGATGCTGTGTACTGTAGTTAATAAAACGGACATCGCTGTCAATAAATTGCAATTGCAGTACTTTTTCATGGTTTCCTGGGCTTGTTGAATCAAAACCGTGCAGATAAATAATCATAATAACTCCCCACTCCTTGAGGTTTTTAATCTACCACGAAGATTGTGGTTTCAAAGACTTTAACCTTAATTTACTGCAACAAAACGACGAAACAGTGATCCTAGCTACATAATGTGCGTTTTAGATGTTCGGCTTGTTGGCGATAATAGTCATCACCCCATAATTGATGTGCTAACAAATACCATAACATGGCCATCATTGTTGCTCTTGGATGCCAAGCCACCACTCCTTCGACCCAATCATCGACCCCCACAATCTCACGCAATTGACAATAACGGTAGACCGCCTCTAATGGTTTTTCTTCTGCAACATCAATGCTTAAAGCCAGGTCGAGTCGGGGGTCGGCAATTGAGGCGTATTCCCAATCAATCACGCGGTTACCTTCATCGGTTTTAACCATATTGTAGCCAGCTAAATCAAAGTGGCACAAAGTCTGACCAACATCAGCAAGGTTAGGTGCGGTGCGCCAACGTTGATATAAAGCCGACAAGTCCTCACTTTTATACTCAGCTTTGAGCTGTAGCCAATAATGATCAACCCGAGCGATAAAACTGAAAGGGGCAACTGGGATGCGTGCTGTACTGAGGTTATGGATCTTTATCTGTGTTTTTAATAGAGAATCGAAAGGTAAACCACCAGTAAGGGATTGGCCATCAATCCATTCAACTAATAATCCTTGATCATTAATGGAAAGTGGCTTGGGGCCTAAGTGAGAAGATTCGATAGCAGAGAGAATTTGATATTCTTGAAAACGCGAAATGGAAAAGGCTTGAGTGATCTGCGTATTAGGCCGCCAAACAAAGCTGCGTTCCTCCGTGACAATTTTCCAACATCGGTTTGTTAACCCCCCTGTCAGCGTTTGTGCGTAGTCAGGGGGAGTAGAGAAGAATTCTTCTAGCGACGTTAAGGTACGATCAAGCTGACAAGCTTCACGCCAAGACATTCTCGCCATAAGGACCTCTTCTCTCAATTACTCAATTTTGTGATTAAAAACCGAGTAAACTTTTTGACTGCTGTTTACGAATTTCGGTTTCATCTGCCCATTCAATAAGGCCGCTTTGAAGATCCATTAAACGCATCGTCATTTTGTAATATACATCTTTATCACTGCTTGCGTTTTTCACAATACTCGACAAGTTGCCATACAGCATATATTGTGCGCCAACCATTTTGCCAAACTGAATGGCGGTACTTTGATTGACCAACTCATCATTATTTTGGAAATTGAGCTGTTCGCGCACGGCTTCAACACGATCCATGTCGACGAAGCGGAACTTACCTGAATTCAACATCTTAGTACTGATGGTGTCAGTGATAGATTCAGTATCAATGTGCTCACTGGTTTTATTTTTGATTCGCTCAACAAACACGATAGGACGAGAATCACGGGTAATCGCTGCTACCGAACCTGACATCATCATGCTATCAACCATTTCCCCCGCGATTTTTTGTAAATCTGTTGAACCAAAATCAACTGTCGTCGTTTCAACGGATTGTGCATCTCCGTAGCTGACTTTATTTGAACAGCCGCCCAAAATGACAGCGAGTCCTAGCAATGCGATAATACTTTTGTTCATATTGGTTCCTTACTTTCCCAATTTAATTATTTGACCCACGGATCTGTACGCGAAACTGTTTTCCATTTGGATTGACAGAAATCTCCGACAATGACACCGTCTCCATCCCACTGATGATCTTTTGTTTCCAAGGACTTTGTCTGTTATTGACTTCAAGCCCATCATCGTCATACCAAGAAAAACGGTACTCGATAATTTGGTCACCTTGGTAATGACTCACTAAACGCACAAGTCCCCTCGTATGACCATCCACTTGGTTAGTTGCAATGTCTTCAACAACCAAGCGATTACCTAATACATTGTCGCCAAATAGCACTTTTTGCGAAGCGCCATCAACTCTTAATCCTGCGATATTTTCAGCACATCCAATCAATGAGAATGTGACTAACAGTCCCAATATCCACTTTTTCATTACAATCTTCCTAGTTGTTTATGCCAGATGGTTGAATGACGTCCCTGACGAGAAACCCACACCAAAGTGGTGCCTTTTTCCGGTACAGAAAACTGATATTCTTGCTCTCCCACCTTTATTCGTTGCTCGCCTGCATTGACTTGCAGACTGGCCGTTTGCACCAACCCTGGCAGCGTTAGCCAACTGCGCGTATCGGGCTGCTCTGTCAGCAGATTCCAAACGTTGAAGACTAAATTACCAACATTGTCATCTTTGGCCGCTTCTTTGCGCAATTGATCTTTCGCCAGCACTCTCAACACTTGCCTTATTACTATAGAGGGCATTTTCTCAGACAAGTTTCGACTTGCCATTAAATTCACATCCGTCAGAAAATGAGAAGTCAGTACTTTGTCATTCATCGTCAGTGATGAAAATGATTCAACGGGTGTATTCGGATAATAAGGTAAGGCGAGAGAATACAATGCGCCATTTCCTCTGCTGTCATACAAGGGTAAAGATTGACGCCAGCTATCTAAGGCTTTCACCACACTCTGCTCTTCTATTATAAGCACACGACCTTGAGAAGCAGTCAGTGAATGAGATTTCCCGTAGCGTTTCTCTAATTGGATTAGGTCTTCTCTCATCCCTAATCGTTTCGCAACGCGTAATGTACCCTCTATAACCTCAATATTATCGGGAGTGACTGCCAAAGCGCGTCGATAGTCGACATAGGCACTGTTAACATCACCAGAGGCTTCATAAAGCAAAGCAGAAAGGTAAAAAAGGTAACCATTCTGCACCGCCTGCAAAGCTTTTCCTGCATCAGGGTAGTTTGCTAGTACGCTGCCTAAGTTTGGTGTCACACCTTGTGATTTTAGCTCTTTTTGCGCCTTTTCAAGTTCCGCTTCTCTAGCCTGCCTTGCTTGCTCTTGTACCTGATTCGCTCGCCGAACTTCAACCAGAGCTCCATCCAAATCATTCTGTTGTAAATAATTCAAACCGAGATAAAGATGTAAAAAACCGAGTTCATAATCCGCAGGAACGTATTCCATCAAGTTATCATTCACAGCCAACGCACCGACACTTGTCGCCGTATCACTTAGTGAAATCAATGCCTTATCTTGTTGAATTTTAACCGCAGAATCACTCAATTCGAAACTACGCTTACTGTCTACATAATTCTGGTTAAGAAAATGGACTCGCCCTTTTTCCAGATTGTCCAGAATGTCACCCGCGACAAATTCCGCAAGTTCATTCTCCGCATCTTGATACTGCCCAGATTTAACTGACTGATAGACAGCGCCATTTTGAGCACTGTAATGACTAAACAAGTTCCCCGCAGAAAAATTAGCACAGGCATTGAGAAAAAAAGGCGATAAAAAAACCGTAATATGTCGCACGTAACGCTTCACTCAATACTCCATATTTAACTCTAACCGTATCAATCGAGCGCCCAATAGTGACTGGGCGACCCATGCATTAGCTCATCAAAAGCGGACCCAACGGGCGACCACCAACCAAGTGCATATGAATGTGGTAAACCTCTTGGCCACCATGAGCGTTACAATTCACTATCAAGCGATAGCCATCTTGTGCAATACCTTCTTGTTGAGCGATTTTTTTTGCCACTGTAAACATACGTCCCATAGCCGCTTCATGCTCAGGTTCAACATCGTTGGTCGTCGGAATAAACGCATTGGGAATGATAAGAATATGGCTAGGCGCTCTAGGGTTAATGTCCCGAAAGGCGGTAACTAAATCATCTTGATAGAGGATATCTGCAGGAATTTCTTTACGGATAATTTTGCTAAAAATGGTTTCTTCAGCCATGAAATACTCCACTAGTAAATAGGCCTACGCAGTCACATCAAAGTACATTAGATCGAGATAAGTGGTTCAAGGCTAATACCTAAGTGGCCCACGACAACATATCGACAACCGATAGAACCGACACTAATTTGACCTTAATGCTACTGAATATAATAGGTGTGTAGTTGGATTTGAGTATGCGTGAACCCTGTCAAAAGCTCAATAAAAAACACCGTACGCGTAGCATAAATGACAGAACACTAATATAAAAAATGCGTTTTGCCAGGCCCGTCATAAAATGTACGTCTCACATTCAATACAATACTCATTATTTTGTTATTTTTTAAAACAAAACACTATTTTTCTAGGGAGAGGATTATGAAGGGTTCAGTGATTAGGCGAATGTACGCTGGTTTCACACTGATCATCATCATGTTTGCAGTAACGACCGCCATTATGATGGGAGGAATGAATCAAATTCATTCTAATTTCGAAAGTGTATCAACCACCGCCTTACCGCTCGTTTCTTTGTCAAACAAAACAAGTGTTCAACTGCTTTCTGCCGATAAATCTTTTAAGGACTTTTTGACGACACAAAACCAAGATCGCATGAATGTGATGCGTTCAGAATTTGCTAAAGCAAAACAAGATTTTGCTGACGTGCTAAACCAGCTCCAACAAGCAAGTGCAATGAACCCCTCTCTTGAAGAGCGGATAAGCCAACTTAAACAGATGGAACTCCGCTACTTTTCAGAAGCAGAACAAGCCATGAATAATTATCAGGCGATGTTTGAGGCGCAAGCTCAAGTGCAAAAATCAACTCGTGAATTTCAAAGACTTCATGCCGATTTAAGCACCGGAATGAAAGATTTTGTCGATGGGCAAAATAGTATTTCAGTTAAAGTCATGGCGAAAAGTTATTTCATTAAATTGAAAGATGCGGAATTAATCACTTCAGACGCTTTGGCCAGTTCGGATGTCGCCTTTGTTGACAAGGCCGTCACCATGAATAAAAAAGCGGTCACGCACCTCAACTACGCTTACCGAGGCTTATCGACCCAATTACCTGAACTGAAAAAAACATTTGACGATCTCGTCCAAAAGTTCTCTCAAGATATTGGACAAAAGGGTGGTGTGCTTGATCAACACAATAGTTACTTACTAGCGAAAACAGCCCTTTATGAAAACATTGCGAATTTGGCTATCGAGGTCGATAAAGCAATGACGATTTTAGACTCTTTTAACGATACTGCGACCGACGGTTTAAATGCCTCTCTGCGAGAAGCCGGGGAAGTCTATAAGCAAGGAGTTATTAAAGCGATCGTGATTGGTATTGCGGTTGTGCTAGTGGCTACGGGTATTGGTTACCACATTGCGCAAAGTGTTCGTGAGCCGTTAAATCGTATACTCAAAACGCTAGAAGGGCTGACAAAAGGAGATATGACACAACGCATTGAAATTCGTTACAACAACGAGTTTAGTCGCTTAAGTGGCCACATCAATTCGCTAGCAGATAATTTGCACCATATTTTGGTGCAGTTGAATGATGCTTCTGAAAATTTAACCAACACAGCTAACCATAACCAAACCACCTCTTCAAAAGCACAGTCACAACTCAGCACCCAACGTGAGCAAACCGCGAGCGTGGCAACCGCAATGACAGAAATGGCTCATTCAGTACAAGAAGTAGCGCAAAGTGCTCAAAGTTCGCTAGAGATGGTGCAGAAAGTTGAATCGGCTTCTGAATCGGGCCGTAAAATTATGAGTGACAATATCACTACTATTAATCAATTGGAGACTCGCTTAAATCAATCGGTTGATGCTGTCGGTGAACTGCAAAAAATGAGCAGCCAAATTGGTTCTATCTTGGATGTGATTCGTAACATTGCAGAACAAACCAACTTATTGGCGCTCAATGCCGCGATTGAAGCTGCTCGTGCTGGAGAGCAAGGGCGCGGGTTTGCAGTCGTAGCTGACGAAGTTCGTGTTTTGGCAAAACGCACAACGGATTCGACGTCTGAAATTGAAAGTATGATCAGCAACTTGCAATCCAGCTCATCTTCTGCCAGTACTGTTATTGAAAGCTGCATGACTGATATGGAACTTTCTGTCGAGCAAGCATCAACGGCGAATAGCGCAATGGAAGAGATCCAAGCGTTAATTCTAGAAATCAGTCAGATGAGTACTCATATTACACAGGCGGCCGCCGAGCAAAGTGAAACAACTGGTGACATTGCACGCAGTATCGAGGATATTAATTTAATCGCAGATGGTAGCTATCAAGCCATGTCTCAAATTGCACAGGCAAGCGCCAACCTAACTCAGCTTGCTAATCAGCAGAATGAATTAGTCCATCGTTTTACATTATGAGTGACCGTTAACAAACTCAACCCCATTTGTAAGTTACATGTAAATTATGTCTCAAGGGCGGCTTTTAATCTAAAGTCGCCCTTGTTTTTTTGATGCCACATCGTTATATGATAACTATCGGCTTGCGCATTATTATCTACCTCCTACTCTTTGCAAGCCAAACATGAGGATGATCTATGGCTGTTCATGTTGGCATTATCGACCAAGACCCTATTCGCTTGGTTACTCCCCTGCTTGATAATCGAACGGTAAGTTCGCACATTGTCTTCATCGGTGATCAAGACCAAAAATCAATGTATTTACGTTTACACTCGGTATTGAGTCAGCGCGATATCACTTCTGAGTTTTTTGAAATCCCATCGGGTTCCAATACCTCAGCAATCAAACAAGCTATCCAGTTTTTAGCGGAAGATTTGAAAACCAGATACGACGAAGTCAAGCTGAACGCAAGTTGTGGTTTGAGACATCGTTTATTATCCGTTTATGAGGTGTTCCGTAGCTATCAATGGCCTATTTTTGTCGTCGAACCGAACAGTGATCAGCTGTGTTGGCTTTATCCCGATGGTCAAAATAATACCCAAGTGCAAGACCACATTACCATTTCAGACTACTTAACCATTTTTGGTGCACGGGGTGAATTTAGTGAGCATCATATTCCGCCACAACTTGACCAAAAACTTTACGAACTCGGCGAGCGCTGGGCAAGTAATGCATTAGAACTTGGTCCTGGTTTAGCCACATTAAACTATTTAGCGACGACGTGCCGCAAAGAGCAGCGGCTAGATGTTGCACTTTCAGAAAAACAACAAGGGTATCGTGAACTTCATATTCTGTTGACCGATCTTGTCGAAGCACAAATCGCCACCTATCAAAATGGCATTTTAACCTTCGCCAACGAAGATGCGCGCCGATTTTCCAATGGAGAATGGTTAGAAACATTAGTGCACAGTACAATAAGGCAGATCCAAGATGATATGCCTACCATTCAAGATCGCTCTTTGAATGTTCAAGTCTACCGTCAATTAGGTGAGCGAGAAGTCAGAAATGAACTCGATGTCGCTACAGTGGTGAATAACAAACTGCATATTATTGAATGTAAAACGAAAGGTATGCGTGATGACGGCGATGATACGCTTTATAAGCTAGAATCATTACGTGATTTGCTTGGTGGCCTACAAGCTCGCGCTATGCTCGTGAGCTTTCGCCCACTCCGCCATAATGACATTACTCGTGCAGAAGATTTAGGGTTGGCCTTAATCGGCCCAGATGAACTGAAAGATTTAAAATTACATTTAGCCGCTTGGTTTAAAGAAGCAGGTGGTAACGAAGATATCTAACCTACAAAAAAGCCCGTTTCATACGGGCTTTTTTTACAGTAAAACGAATTTTCTAATGATCATCTTCTGTAAAATTTGTCGGTAACGTTGTTTTCATTTGATTCCATATGTGAGCGCTGTCAATACCGTAATGACGGATCACAATCGGCAACTGCTCACGATTGCCACTTTCACATACTGCTAATAATTCACGGTAAAACTGCAAGGCTAACTCGCGTGCTTCTGGATTAGAGAAATAATAGCTGCCAACTCGGTCATATAATTTCTTTAGCCCATTAAAAATCAAACCATAAATTTGATTTCCTGAGTGAAACGCTAAACGCTGAAATAACATGTAATCGTAAAAGTTAAAGGTTTTCGCAATCAATATTTGCTGACGTTTATATTCGTCTTTTTCACCATCATCTTTAATATGCTGTTGGATTTTCTGTGCATAAGGAGATAACTCCATAAAAGAATCCCAAGATTTGGCACTTAATAGTGCTTCACAGCTTTCGATAACATTAGTAATAGTGCGCTCGGCAGGGTCTTTGTTCACTTTAAATGCATAACGCATAAATATGGGGCTAATATTTGTCCGAGCCGCAAGTAAATCTTCCACAATACTGGTGGCATTTTCAGCATCGAGCGTCATTAATGTATCTAATATGTGTAAACCGGAAGTTTCCATAAATTGGTTTACTTTCGTTGGCTTACCATGCTGTATAGTCAACCAACCATCACGGGCTAAGCGTTGTAATACTTCTCGAAGCGTTGTACGTGTTACACCAATTAATTCTGAAAGTTCGCGCTCTGCAGGTAAGATAGAACCCGGTGCAAAGCGACCATTCCAAATGCTCTCAATTATGTATTTTTCAGCAAAACCTGCTGGGCTTTTTGCCTTAATGACCATTAAGTACTTATCCAGTTTTCTATTTATTTGGGTCGAATGGGACTCATCATACCACTAGTTGAACGTTATCGGAAACAAACCATCCGCGAAGTTATCACAAACAAAATAGAGCTTAAACTCTAATTCAATCATCTTGTTTATGAACAATACCGAGTCAATGAAATGGTAATTTTTAGCAGTTCTTCAAAAGGAAGAACACATAAGAGTAGAAAAAATAAAGAGATATAACTCACATTAATAAACTTAAAATAATCAATTTAAGCTTGCAAAATTCGCTCTTTTTAGTCATTTAGATGCCTATTACCTTAACTCCACTTCAAAATACGGCTCGGCGTGAATTTTTCACAACTCTTATGCTATGCTTACCCAACTTTGATCGCGTTTTTGACCAAAATATCGGTAAGTGTTTTATCAATAACCTGATTATTATTGACTAAAAAAGCTTGCGGAGTAGAGTGACGGTCGAAGTAAGGATTGCTTGTCTCACTCAAGGAGTGTCTTGGTAAAACCATAATCCCTAAACGGTTTGTTGTTTCGCTAGAACATTGCCGATAGATACTGTTTTCGTGTTTAACACGTTCTATTTGGCCACTTCACATAATGAATTAAAGATAAGCTGACAGCGTCTATCATCTCAACAGTAAGAGAACTACCCATGCCGATGTCCCTCGGAAGCGCTTTTCTCAAGAACTTTCTTGGTAAAGCCCCTGACTGGTACAAAGTTGCCATTATTGCTTTTCTCATTATCAACCCGATTGTTTTCTTTTTGGTCGACCCATTTATTGCTGGTTGGCTACTTGTGGTTGAATTCATTTTCACCCTAGCGATGGCGCTTAAATGCTATCCCCTGCAACCTGGTGGCTTACTGGCTATCGAAGCTATCGCCATTGGGATGACCAGTGCAGAGCAAGTAAAACATGAACTTGTGAATAACATCGAAGTTCTGCTGCTACTGGTGTTTATGGTGGCTGGTATCTATTTCATGAAACAGCTATTGCTGTTCATCTTCACCAAAATACTACTTGGTATTCGTTCAAAAGCGATGCTTTCGGTCGCCTTTTGCATTACAGCTGCTTTCCTGTCTGCATTTTTGGATGCTTTAACAGTTATTGCAGTGGTCATCAGTGTCGCCGTTGGGTTTTACTCGATTTATCACAAAGTGGCATCGGGACAAGGGACAAGCTCCGCTCATGACCATACTCAAGATGAGCATATCTCAGAACTAACACGTGATGACCTAGAAAACTATCGTGCGTTTTTGCGCTCACTACTGATGCATGCTGGCGTAGGTACCGCTTTAGGCGGGGTGATGACCATGGTTGGTGAACCACAAAACTTGATCATCGCCGATCAAGCAGGTTGGTTTTTTGGCGAGTTTATCATCCGTATGTCTCCGGTAACCGTACCTGTTTTTCTCTGTGGTATTTTGACCTGTGTATTGGTTGAAAAGCTGAAGCTATTTGGTTACGGCGCAGAATTACCCGCTAACGTTCGTCAAATTCTGGTCGATTTTGACACGGCTGAGCGCAAAAATCGAACCAATCAAGACGTCGCAAAACTTTGGATCCAAGGCGCTATTGCTGTCTGGCTGATTGTTGGATTGGCACTGCACTTAGCGGCAGTGGGATTGATTGGTCTTTCAGTTATTATTTTGGCGACAGCATTTACTGGTGTGATAGAAGAACATTCGCTAGGCAAAGCATTTGAAGAAGCCCTACCCTTTACGGCGCTGCTGGCGGTATTCTTCTCCATCGTAGCCGTAATTATCGATCAACAACTCTTTAAGCCAGTTATCGATGCTGTGTTGAATGTTGAAGATAAAGGGGCTCAGCTTGCTCTCTTCTATGTGGCTAACGGGCTTTTGTCGATGGTTTCGGATAACGTTTTCGTTGGCACTGTCTATATTAATGAAGTCAAAACAGCGCTACTAGAAGGTGTTATCACGCGTGACCAATTCGATTTATTGGCTGTCGCGATTAACACAGGTACGAACTTACCGTCAGTAGCAACACCAAACGGTCAAGCCGCTTTCTTATTCTTATTAACATCAGCACTTGCACCATTGATCCGCCTTTCTTATGGCAAAATGGTCATCATGGCTCTGCCTTACACGATTGTATTGGCATTAGTTGGCCTGTTTGGCATTGTCTTCTTAGTTGAACCCATGACTGCGCATTTTTATGACTTAGGGTGGATTACGCACCATTCAGCCAAAGCAGTTCAAGCCATCTCTGTCGGGCATTAAAATATTCGGTTGATAATGAAACTTATCTAAGTTAAAAAGCTCTGAACTATCAGGGCTTTTTATTCTTTACAGGTATTGAATGTGACTTTTTTTTCTACTCTGAAACTGTTCTCTCAATCGAGAAAATCTTGGTTTTTATTACTTCTTTTTGTGGTTTTTTTTGAGGCTTGTGCGCTTTTTTTTCAGCACATCATGATGCTCGCACCGTGTGTGATGTGCATTTATGAACGTGTGGCGATGCTAGGAATTGGCGGAGCAGCTCTGCTTGGCTTAATCGCACCCAATAATCCGATTGTTCGTTGGATTGGACTCGTTACTTGGGGAGCCAGTGCTTATAAAGGTTTGACCTTATCTATGCAACACGTAGATTACCAATTCAACCCTTCTCCTTTTGCCACTTGTGATTTATTTGTCACTTTCCCAAGCTGGGCACCACTCAATCAATGGGCACCTTGGATGTTCGAAGCTTACGGTGACTGTTCGAAAGTGGTATGGCAATTTTTAACGCTTTCCATGCCACAGTGGCTAGTGGTCATCTATGCTGCTAACTTGCTGGTGCTCGCTTTTGTTGTTTTAGCTCAGTTCGCGAAAACCCCCGTCAATAAGCTGCGGTAATAACCTGCTTGATCAAAAAAGGCATCTCGCTAAGAGATGCCTTTTGGCTGATTCACATCACTTACTCTGACGCAAGCAGCGGAGCAACATTAATATACTTACCAATTTGTTGCCGTTTTACCGTTGGCACATAGGGTATTTCACCAAGCTTAGGCGCTGGAATGCGCGATTCCAACATTGCAATAATTTCAGCGTAATGCTCAGTTCCTGGGTTCACTCGGTTGGCTACCCAGCCAACAATCTTCAACCCGTCGGCAATAATACTTTCCGCTGTTAAAATTGCATGGCTTAAGCAGCCTAGTTTAATTCCTACCACTAATACCACTGGTAGTTGTTCTTGTTTAACCCAAGTAGACAAGCAGTCAGTATCAGAGATCGGAACGCGCCAACCACCAGCACCTTCGATCAACACAATGTCAGCATTCGCTTTATGCTTAGCTAATTTGCTACTGAGTACGCCATAATCAATCTCGACGTGTTCATGTTTTGCGGCGATATGTGGTGATGTAGGGAGCGCTAAAGAATATGGATTCACATCACCATAGGGCATCTCTTTGGTTGCCGCTTTCATCAGATGTAATGCATCTGAGTTGCGTAAGCCAAATTCCGTTTTTTCGCTACCAGCGGCAACGGGTTTGTAGCCAATAGTCACCAAATCCTTGGCGGCTAATGCTTGTAGAATCGCTTTTGAAGCGACCGTTTTTCCAACGTCGGTGTCCGTACCCGCAATAAAAAATGCATCAATCATCGATGTATAACCCCTAAACAAACCTGATAAGTTGCAGGTAGAAGACCTTGATGGTTTTGAAATGCTTGGTATGCCTGCTCAATTTGCAGTAGAGCCTTGCGGCTTGTTAACCCTTGTGAGCGTCCACTTACGTGATTTGCACCAATTCCTTTAAGATCTCTCATCAAGGAAAAAGCTTTGTCATACCAAACTGTGATCGAAGGCAAGTCTAGTTGATGGTGGTAACCGTGAGATTGCGCTAACGCAATTTTTACCTGATTGAGTGTGATGAAATCATTGACGTGTTGATGTGTATCAATTTTTGTCCACGCTTGTTTCAGTTCAAACAGCGAACCGTCCAATAATGTCGAAAAATAAGCCGTCCCTTGTGGTTTCAATACGCGGTGAATTTGTCGCAGTGGTAGAACAAGGTCATCACACCACTGCAGCGCTAAGCTAGAAAAAACGTAATCAAAAGAGGCGTTGGCGAAAGGAAGCACCTCAGCATCGGCTTGATAATAGGTGACGCCAACATCACCACAACGTATTTTAGCTTGTACTAGCATCTCACTTGAGAGGTCAACACATACCACATACGCCCCTCTACGCCGCAGTTGCTCTGAAAAATAGCCCGTACCACAACCAAGATCGAGCACTCTTTTCCCTACTAGATTGCGCGGCATTTTGTCCAATAAACGGTGTCCTACGCCACGTTGAAAAGCGGCATGTACATCATAATGCTTTGCCGCGCGGCTAAAAGAGTGGGCAATGGCGGCTTTGTCATGCAGCGTATTTATCTCTATGGCATGAGTTTGTGACATATTCAGCTCTCCTCTAGCGCACGTTGCAGTTGTGTGGTTAGTTGCTCTATGTCAGCAATAGTGTGGTTGGCGGTTAGAGTGATACGCAATCGAGCACGGCCTTGAGCCACCGTTGGTGGGCGAATCGCGGTCAACCAACACCCGTGATGTCGCAATTGTTCGGCGATATTCAATGCTGTTTGCGCCTCACCAACAAGGTAGGGTTTGATTGGCGTTAGCGTTTCAACATAGCCATCGAAACCTTGCATGGATTCAGCGTAATAAGCTTGCAGCTCAGTCAGTTTTTCTCTGCGCCACGGCTGCTGAGTGACCATTGAAATAGCATGAGTTACTGCATAAGCTTGCGCTGGCGGCATGGCTGTAGAATAGACGTGGTGACGAGCAAACTGCGTAAGAAAGTCACCCACCTCTTGATTGCATAAGATAGCTGCACCCGATAACCCCAAGGCTTTGCCAAAGGTCACCACTAAGAGCTGTGGTTTTATTCCTGCCGCGCTGCAACTGCCTGCCCCACCCTCGCCCAACACACCGATGCCGTGTGCATCATCGACTGCCAACCACGCTTCACCTTGCAGTGCATCCGTGATTTCGCACAGCGGTGCACAATCACCATCCATGCTAAAGACCCCTTCAGTCACCACTAACGTATGACTATCGCGGTTAAACTGTTGCTTAAGATGAGTGACATCGTTGTGCCGAAAACGCTTCATACTGGCTGCGCAAAGCATTCCTGCTTCCATCAAAGAGGCGTGGTTAAGTTTATCTTGCAGTAGCAAATCGTCTTTATTGAGCAGGCTAAACAGCAGTGCCTGATTAGCACTAAAACCCGAGCCAAACAAAATGGCTCGCTCATAACCTAGCCACTCACACAAGTTAGATTCAAGGTTGCGATGGGCTGAGCTAAAGCCTGTGACCAAAGGAGATGCGCCACTACCGCAACCATACATACTCAGCCCTTGCTGCCAAGCGGCAATCAATTCTGAGTCATGTGCAAGGCCAAGGTAATCGTTACTGGAAAAGTTAAGATACTGGCGGCCATCTTTGCACAATCGAACCTGGTTGCCTCCCTCAAGCTCGATAAGAGAACGAGAAAGCCCAAGATCGTGACGAGCACTGAGCGCCGCTGAAATACGTGAATTAAACGCTGGCATCGTAGAAAAGATCATCTTTAGTAGGACGAGCTGCCACCCGTTTTACGACACGTTCAAGCAGCTCACTTTCTGCAACTTCATCCGGTTTTTGGCTCACTTGTTGGCTATTGATACCCAGTTTTTTAAATAACTGCATATCGCTATCTTCATCAGGATTAGGAGTCGTTAGCAACTTGCAACCGTAGAAAATGGAGTTTGCACCTGCCATAAAGCACAGCGCTTGCATCTGCTCATTCATATTTTCACGTCCAGCCGATAAACGCACCGCCGATTGTGGCATCATGATCCGAGCAACGGCAATCAGACGAATAAAATCAAACGCTTCGACATCTTCGGCTTGCTCTAACGGTGTGCCTTTCACTTTGACCAGCATATTAATCGGTACACTTTCAGGATGGGTTGGTAAGTTCGCTAATTCCACCAACAGGCCAGCGCGGTCATTAGCGCTCTCTCCCATACCGATAATTCCCCCAGAGCAGATCTTCATTCCTGCATCGCGCACGTGCGATAAGGTATCAAGGCGATCTTGATAGGTTCGGGTGGTGATAATGTTGCCATAGTATTCAGGTGAGGTATCTAGGTTGTGGTTGTAATAATCAAGCCCTGCACTGGCCAACTCACTTGCTTGATCAGGCGTTAGCATGCCCAACGTCATACACGTTTCCAAGCCCATCTCTTTCACGCCACTGATCATCTCTTTCAAGAGAGGCATATCACGCGCTTTCGGGTTTTTCCACGCCGCTCCCATACAAAAGCGGGTCGAGCCAGAGCGCTTCGCTTTTTGCGCCGCGTCTAACACCCGCTCGACTTCCATCAACCGTTCTTTATCAACATCAGTCCGGTAATGCGCACTCTGCGGGCAATATTTACAATCTTCAGGACACGCCCCCGTCTTAATAGAAAGTAACGTGCTGACCTGAACATAATTTTTGGGATGGTATTGACGATGTACTTGCTGCGCTTCAAACAGTAGATCCATAAACGGCTTTTCGACCAGTGCGCTCACCTCAGCAACGGTCCAGTTATGACGAACTTCCACATCTCTTCCTTATTCAGTTTTATTATTTTGTTGCTTGGCTAGTCTACTGACAAGCGATAAACTGTCAACAACCAAAGAAAACACAAGTTTACTAATGGTTAATTTTCAAACAAACCTAGCAATATGGACTGATCATGGATTTACTCTTCGACCGCCAACATATCTGGCATCCCTACACTTCAACGCTGACGCCATTGACTTGCTATCCCGTCACTCACGCTCAAGGTGTCCATATTTATTTGGAAGATGGGCGACGCTTGATTGATGGAATGTCCTCTTGGTGGGCAACTATTCATGGTTATAACCATCCACACCTTAATTACGCTGCGCATCAGCAAATTGATAAAATGTCACACGTGATGTTTGGCGGTATCACACATCAACCCGCCATTACGCTTTGTAAAAAATTACTGGTATTAGCGCCAAGCAATCTTGAGCACGTATTTTTAGCCGATTCTGGCTCCGTCGCCGTGGAGGTCAGTTTAAAAATGGCGCTGCAATACTGGCATGCAAAAGGTCAACCACGAGCGAAATTTCTCACCTTACGTCATGGCTATCACGGCGATACGTTTGCCGCAATGTCAGTCACTGACCCAGATAACTCGATGCATTCGCTCTACAAAGGTTTTTTGCCGCAGCATATTTTTGCCGATTCGCCAACTTGCGGTTTTTGGGATGAGTGGGATGAACGCGATCTCGATGATTTTCGAGAGAAAATAATGCACGCTCATCAAGAGCTTGCGGCGGTGATTTTAGAACCAATTGTGCAAGGTGCTGGCGGTATGCGTATCTATCATCCTCAGTTTTTAAAAGGCGTGCGCGCACTTTGCGATCAATATGGTTTGCTACTGATTGCCGATGAGATTGCAACTGGATTTGGCCGTACTGGAAAGCTCTTCGCCTGTGAGCACGCTAATATCGCGCCTGATATTTTATGTGTCGGCAAGGCCTTAACGGGTGGCTATATGACGCTTTCGGCCACACTGGCGACCAAGCAAGTCGCCGATACGGTTTGTTCTGGCGAAGCGGGCTGCTTTATGCATGGGCCAACCTTTATGGCTAACCCATTGGCGTGCGCCGTCGCCTGCGCTAGCTTAGAGCTCATCGAACAGGGCGATTGGCAACAGCAAACCCAGCGTATTGAAGCACAATTTGCTCATTTACTGCCCATGCTTAACCGTTTTGAGATGGTAAAAGAGACGCGCTGGCTGGGCGCTATCGGCGTGATTGAAACGCATCGCCCTGCCAATATGGAAATCATTCAAGCGCTATTTGTTGAACAAGGGGTCTGGATCCGTCCTTTTGGCTGTTTAATCTATGTGATGCCACCGTTTATTAGCCAAATAGATGACATTGAAAAACTGATCAACGCTGTAGCGGTGGCATTGCAAAATTCGCAATGCTTTCAAATCGATGGGGCTTAAATAGAACCGACATAGAATATTGATGCATAAAAAAACCGACTCGCAAGTCGGTTTTTTTACTGTGTTTAACGCATCATGATTAACCGATGTGCGTTGCGCCACCCATGTATGGTTGCAGTACGCTAGGAACGGCAATACGGCCATCAGCTTGTTGGTTGTTTTCCAAAATGGCTACCATAGTACGGCCCACAGCAAGGCCTGAACCGTTCAGCGTATGCACAAGCTCAGGTTTATTACCGCCTTTGCGACGGAAACGGGCTTGCATACGACGCGCTTGGAAATCCCACATGTTTGAGCAAGAGGAGATCTCACGGTATGTGCCTTGCGCAGGAACCCACACTTCTAGATCGTAAGTTTTGCGAGAGCCAAAGCCCATATCACCTGCACACAACACGACTTTACGGTACGGCAATTCAAGCAATTTCAGCACTTTTTCCGCATGACCGGTTAACTCTTCCAGCGCCGCCATTGAATCTTCTGGGCGCGTAATCTGAACCAATTCGACTTTATCAAATTGGTGCATACGGATAAGACCACGTGTATCGCGACCATACGATCCCGCCTCAGAACGGAAACAAGGTGTATGAGCCGTCATTTTGAGTGGCAGATCGGCTTCGTCAGAAATGGTGTCACGCACCAAGTTCGTTACCGGTACTTCAGCCGTTGGGATAAGAGACAGTTTACGTGGCTCTTCATCATTCACTTTTTCAGTTAGTGGCTCAGTATGGAATAGGTCTTGACCAAATTTAGGTAGCTGACCAGTACCAAACAGGCTGTCAGCGTTGACAAGATAAGGGACATACATTTCTGTATAACCATGTTCTTGTGTGTGCAAGTCCAACATAAATTGTGCAATGGCGCGGTGTAGGCGAGCAAATTGGCCTTTCATCACGATAAAGCGAGCGCCAGTAATTTTAGTCGCACTAGCAAAATCCAAACCACCGGCCATTTCGCCAAGATCAACGTGATCTCTGAGCTCAAAATCGTAAGTTTTGGGTTCGCCCCAACGAGAAACTTCTACGTTGTCATTTTCATCTTTACCGTCAGGAACCGATTCATCTGGTACGTTGGGTACAGACATAGTGATCGCATCCAATTGTGCTTGGATGTCATTCAACTGCGCTTTTTTCGCGTCTAAGTCACTGCCTAGAGAGCCGATTTGTAGCTTGACTGCTTCTGCACCCGCTTTGTCGCCGGCGGCCATTTTTTGGCCAATTTCTTTGGAGATGGAGTTGCGCGAGGATTGTAAATTTTCAACTTCTACTTGAATGGACTTACGTTGTTCTTCAAGTTGACGAATTGTCTCAACGTCGAGTTTGAAACCGCGACGCGCTAATTTTGCAGCTGTTTCATCCAGCTCAGTGCGAAGTAATTTAGAATCCAGCATTGCTAATCCTATGCTTTTAGTTATGAAAAACGCGCCTGCATCCCTTTCTAATAAGAGCGACGCGTAGAGAAAATTGAACCCGACAAAGATAACGAAAAGAGACTATTTTTCATAGCGCTTTTGTGGGCTTTTTGCATCTAAACTAGCCAAGTAATCTAACTTTTCACCAATTTTGGTTTCTAACCCTCGATTTGTTGGCTGGTAGTAGCGTGTATCGCTCATTTCAGGCGGCAAATAACTTTCGCCAGCCGCGTAAGCTCCCGGTTCATCGTGGGCATAGCGATATTGTGCTCCATAACCAAGATCTTTCATCAAACTGGTTGGTGCATTACGCAAATGAGGCGGCACCTCATACTCTGGCAAATTATGCGCATCAGCTAAGGCTTGCTTCCACGCGCTATACACGGCATTACTTTTGGGCGCGCACGCTAAATAGACAATCGCTTGTGCAATAGCACGCTCACCTTCCGCAGGACCAACGCGGGTAAAACAGTCCCAAGCAGCGAGCGCCACCTGCATGCCTCTTGGGTCGGCGTTGCCGACATCTTCCGAAGCTATCGCCAATAAACGGCGAGCGATATAAAGTGGATCGCAGCCTGCTGCGATCATTCTGGCCGACCAATACAGCGCCGCATCGGGGTTGGAACCTCGAATCGATTTATGCACCGCAGAGATAAGGTCGTACCAAATATCGCCTTTATTATCAAAGCGCGACACTTTTTCGCCTGCCACTTCGGCCAACAGTTTGAGCGTAATGAGTTTTTCACCTTGCGCATTCTCTTCGGCCATGTCGTACAGCAGCTCAAGATAATTGAGTGACATGCGCGCATCACCATTGACCAATTCAGCCAAACGTTCGAGCACGTTATCCATAAACTGCGCTGCGACTTTACCTAAACCGCGATCGGCATCGTTGATTGCTTGATTGAGCGCCAGCAAAATTTCATCGCTAGCCAGCGAGGTTAATTTGTACACCCGAGCACGAGATAGCAAAGCGTTGTTGAGTTCAAAAGAGGGATTCTCTGTCGTGGCACCAATGAAAGTCACAGTGCCATCTTCAATGTGTGGCAAAAAGGCATCTTGTTGAGATTTATTAAAACGATGCACTTCGTCTACAAACAAAATAGTACGTCGACCCGCCATTTTATTTTCGCGTGCTTTTTCAATGGCAGCACGGATCTCTTTAACGCCAGAAGTCACCGCAGAAACACGTTCAACCTCTGCATTGGCGTAATTCGCCGCCACTTCAGCCAAGGTCGTTTTGCCCGTACCGGGCGGCCCCCACAAGATCATCGAATGAATATGACCAGCCTCTAATGCACGCCGCAAGGGTTTACCCACGCCTAAAATGTGCTGCTGGCCAATATACTGCTCAACCGTCTGAGGGCGCATTCTAGCGGCCAACGGACGGAAATCTTCATCACCCGAAAAATCTAAGCTGTAGTTACCCACACTATAATTGCTCACGCCTTAGTCCCTATCTCAATTACGTTGATCATCAACCTCGACACCTTGCGGGATCTGGAACGTGAAACGCGCTTTAGCGGCCGGTGTTAGTTGTACATCGCTAAACGTAAACAGACTCTTCTGTCCATCTTGTTCAATCACGTTAAAACCTTTCACGATCCCTTTCTCATCAATCGCTATCTGAAACTGCCCTTGGTTTGAATCTACCGCGGTTGGCGTTAGGGTGAAATCATCACCGTTTTGTGCAACCTTGTAGTGATCCCAATCACTGGCGCGATTACGAGTCAGCAACACAAAAGGAGTTTGTTCCGTCGCTTGTTCTTGATTATAAATACTCACTTGTTCGATAAATGGGCTGTAATACCACAAGGTTTTACCATCAGACACCAGTAAGTTTTCATCAGGAGCGGTCGTTTGCCAACGGAAAAGGCTTGGCCGAACAATATCAACTTTCCCCTGACCTTCCATTACAATATCACCTTCAGGGCTGATCACTTGCTGGGCAAAGGTAGCGCTAAAACCAGCGTTCAGCGCGAGGCGTTGGCTCAACTCCTCTTTTGGCGCAGCCAAAACAGCGACAGAAAAACTACACAGCAACAGGGCTAACACTCTTTTCATGATTACCACACTCCATGGATAACAATTTTTTGTCTATAACGTTTTCTATAACGTTTATTGATAAGGCCCTCTTCTCTTAAGAAGAGTTCGCTTATCAGAACAACTTATTTATCAGAATAACTCGTTTATAAGGGCTTATTTGCTTGGGTTTGTCAGCGTTTTGTTGAGATTAAACCTCAGGCGGCGTACTTTACTGGCCACAGCACTGTTTGAATTTTTTGCCACTGGCGCACGGACAAGGATCATTGCGTCCAATCCCTTTAAATGGGTTAACCCGCTGCGTTTTCATGCCGAGCATTAATTCATCAGCCATTAACGCCACTTCAGTGATCATGACATCCAACTGCTCAGCAAAATCACTCAAACTGGGTGGTGTTGCAAAACCCGCTTCGCTCATCTGCTGCTGTGTTTGTGTTTCATCGATGGCTAACATGAAGGTGGTCAACAAAGCTTGCAGCATGCGCAGGCTGCCATCACCAATTTGAGTCTCTAACCATTGCGGTTCAACGACTGGCCAGACGCTCATAAACCCTTC
Organism: Vibrio sp. RM-69-4; assembly: GCF_024743775.1. NCBI lineage: Bacteria > Pseudomonadati > Pseudomonadota > Gammaproteobacteria > Vibrionales > Vibrionaceae > Vibrio > Vibrio sp. RM-69-4. The sequence goes on along the minus strand of NZ_JAMQXI010000076.1, from coordinate 653,449 downwards.
AGCAAAATCAGCCCACTGAGTCGCATTATCTAGCAAGGCTAACGCCGAATATTCGCTACGTTTGAGCAAGTTATATTGCAGATTAATTTGCGCCATCACCGCTGGTTCAAGTGCTTTGACTTGCTCCCCCACTAAAGGTTCTAACCAAGTTGTGGGTTCTAACGGCTTAGTGGCGAAATTGGATGCCAAAATAGCCCCTTCAAAAAAATGAGCGGATTGAGGAGCTGATTGAGGAAGAGAGAGCAATGAGTAGGTCATGAAAATCTGTACAGTTAAAATGGTTGACCAAGGATTATATACCAACTCTTGCATTTAGTGACTTTTGATTCGGTAACCACTACAATCTCGCCTCGAATTTTTAAGGCGAAATGATGATGCGTGTAATTTTGGGCCCAATGGAGGGTGTGCTAGACCACTTGATGCGTGAACTGCTCACCCAGATGAATGATTACGATCTGTGTGTGACTGAATTTGTGCGTGTCGTTGACCAATTATTGCCTGACCACGTTTTTTATCGCCTTTGTCCTGAACTGAAAACAGGCTCAAAAACACAAGCAGGTGTTCCCGTGCACGTTCAACTGCTCGGCCAAGAGCCACATTGGATGGCAGAAAATGCCGCACGAGTTGCTGAATTAGGCGCGCACGGCATTGACTTGAATTTTGGTTGCCCAGCGAAAACGGTCAACAAACACAAAGGCGGTGCGGCGCTGTTACAACATCCGGAATTGATTTATCAAGTGGTGAAATCATGCCGAGATGCGGTACCGAAAGCGATCCCTGTTTCGGCTAAAATCCGCTTAGGTTGGGAAGACCCTAACGACTGCTTTGAAATTGTCGATGCGATTGAACAAGCTGGAGCAAACGAGCTCACAGTTCATGCCCGAACAAAAGCGGGCGGTTATCGCGCCAGTGAAATTAAGTGGGATTACATTAATCAGATACGCCAGAAGACGTCTCTGCCTCTGATCGCTAATGGCGAAATTTGGAACTATGACGATGGTCAAGCCTGTATTAAAGCAACGGGCGTAGAGTCATTGATGGTTTGTCGAGGCGCATTCAACGTTCCCAATTTAGGCAATGTGGTCAAACATAACCATAAAGTGATGCCTTGGCATGAAGTGGTTGATCTGCTCCTGCGCTATTCGCAATTTGAAATTAGAGGCGATAAAGGCTTTTACTATCCCAACCGAGTCAAGCAATGGTTTACCTACTTGCGTCAAGAATATCCTCAAGCTAACGAGCTATTTCGCGAAATCAGGACCTTCACCAAATCGGAACCTATCGTGGAGCACATTCAGCGTTACCGTGATCGGTTACAAAACACGTTGTGATGCGTTTTCTTCAGGCTTTCTCAACCTCACGCCGAGAAAGCCTGTTGCTGCTTAGCCAACCACTGTGTTAACTAACCCTCTGTGATAACGAAGTAAAACCATTAACTGAGTAGAAGGCTATCATCTGCCAGCTCTTCGCCTCGAACTTTCGAAAACATTTCCAGTAGATCAGGCACTTTCATATTGGCACGCTGCTCACCAGACACATCAAGAACAATTTCACCTTGGTGAAGCATTACAGTGCGATCACCACACGCTAAGGCATCTTTCATCGAGTGCGTTACCATCATCACCGTCAAGTTAAATTCTTTGACGATTGTTTTGGTCAAATCAATGATAAAGGCCGCCATTCTAGGATCCAGAGCCGCAGTGTGCTCATCAAGCAGTAACAATTTACTGTCAGATAAAGTTGCCATCACTAAGCTAACCGCTTGACGCTGCCCACCAGACAGTAGGCCGATGTTATCGCCTAAACGATCTTCTAATCCCAAACCAAGGATAGCGATTCGCTCTTGAAACAACTTGCGACGTGATGAAGAAAGTGACAGCCCCCACCCTCGGCGCTTGCCGCGCATGTAGGCTAAAGCCATATTCTCTTCAATGGTTAAATCGCCACATGTACCGGCAAGTGGGTCTTGGAACACGCGAGCGCATAAACGTGCACGCTGATCCACGCTCTGGCGCGTGACATCGACTTCATCGATGAGTACTTTGCCTGCCATCATGGGCGTTTCGCCCGTTACAGCGCCTAATAAGGTCGATTTCCCTGCACCATTTGAGCCAATCACAGTTAAAAATTGATGTTCAGGTACTTCGAGGTGAACACCTCTTAACGCTCTATTTTCTAAAATTGTGCCAGGGTTAAACGTGACTTGAATATCTTCTAAACGAATCATAATGTTTCTCCTGACGCTTTATCCTGCTTAGCAACAACCGACTTCTGAGCAGGAGAATTACCCTTTTTTACTTTGAAGTTCCTTTTCATTTTTGGCGCAATCAGTGCAATGGCCACCAGCACAGCAGTAACTAAGTTGAGATCAGACGCCTGCAAACCGAACATGCCCGAGCTCAAAGCAAAGGCGACCGCTAAACGGTACAGCACTGAACCGACGATGACCGCCAGCACTGCAACCCAGATCCGGCGCCCAGGGATCAACGTCTGCCCCAAGATCACAGCAGCAAGGCCAACGACAATCGTCCCTACGCCCGAAGTTACATCAGCAAAACTGTTGGTTTGCGCAAACAGTGCCCCAGCAAAACCGACAAAACCATTCGATAACGCAAGAGCAAAATAGGTATAAAACGAGGTGCTTCCGCCTTGTGCTCTCACCATGCGGGCATTAACGCCCGTAGCACGCAGTCCAAGTCCAAAGTCACTGTTTAATAATCGCACCACAAACCAGGCCGAAATCAAGACCAATACACCCACGACCAGCGGGCGAATGTAAACCGAGTCACCCATGGCTTCAAAGGGCGTAAGAATGGTCTCCTCCCCAAGCAGAGCAATATTGGGGCGTCCCATAATACGAATATTGATGGAGAAGGCGGCAATCATGGTGAGAATCGACGCCAATAGATGCAAAATACCGCAGCGAACCGCAAGAAATGCAGTCACCCAACCGGTAAAGGCACCCGCAAGTATTGCCATTCCTGTAGCGACCCAAGGGTTAATACCTGCCACAATCGCCGTTGCGGCCACCGCAGCGCCCATCGGGAAGCTGCCGTCAACGCTTAAATCGGGGAAATCAAGGACACGGAAAGTGAGGTAAACACCCAATGCCACTAATCCGTACAGCAGCCCTATCTCTAGAGCGCCAAAAAAAGCAAAAGCAGACATAACAACTCCTTTCTCTGCTTAAACAGAGCTAAAGCCTTCGCTCTAGCTCTGAATGGTCTTTATTTTACGCTCGTAGCACGATCAAGTACTAACTGAGGAATAGTTATGCCCAGTTTTTCCGCTGCGGTTTTGTTGATCATTAAATCAGACCCTTTGGCCACTTTAACATCCAGTTTACCCGGTGCTTGTCCTTCCAAGATAGCGACAACATAGTCCGCGGTTTGTACGCCAATTTGGTAATAATCAAAGCCAAGGCTAGCAATCGCTCCGCGTTCAACATAAGAGGTTGCTGCGCCAAATACTGGGGTCTTAGCTTGGTTTGCCGAAACAATCATCCCTTCAATCGCACTGGCGACGGTATTATCAATCAAGGCATAGATAATGTCTGATTTTGAGGCAATCGCCTGTGTCGCAGTTTGTACGTCTGCGCTTTTTAAGGCTGTCGCTTCAATAAGTTTAATGCCATGTTTTTGAGTGCTCGATTTAAGCAGTTCCATCAAGCTCACTGCATTGGCCTCTCCGGGGTTATACACTACACCGATAGATTTCACGTTTGGCATGATCTCTTTGATCAGCTCAACGTGCTGTTCAACTGGCGATAGATCAGAAAGCCCGGTCACGTTTTTACCCGGTTGCTCAAGTTTTTTCACCAATTTAGCACCGACAGGATCGGTCACCGCCGTGAACACGACAGGAATAGTTTTGGTTGCAGAGACGAGCGCTTGCGCCGTGGGGGTTGCGATGCCGACTAACACATCAGGATTTTCCCCGACAAATTGGCGCGCAATTTGAACAGCAATAGCTGGGTTGCCTTGCGCGGTTTTAAAATCAAAATCTAGATTTTTGCCTTGTTCATAACCTTTTGCTTTTAAACCATCAAGTAAACCTTGTCTGGTTGCGTCTAAAGCTGGGTGCTCAACAATTTGCGATACGGCGACTTTCGCTGTTTTGGCCATGATGCTTGTGGAAGAGAGTAATACTGCTCCTGCAAAAACGGCGGTAACAATGGCTTTGCCTGCTTTCATCTTAACTCCTTGATTTAAGCATTATACCCTTCCTACTTAAAGCGGTAGCAGTGCTAGCAAATGCGCTCATCCCGTTAAACACAGTTAACCTGTGCCACATTAGGATTCATCCCATTGCAGATTGCTTACAACTTCATATTGTTTGGGTATACATGTTGGATGTTGTGTTTTTAATATTTTTATGTACGCGCACTGAGCGTCGCTGACAACATTATTACCAGTAACTCAGGCTAAAGGGAAGTGAGGTTTAACAGTAAAGTAACAAAAAGAGAGATAAGAATAAGGCGAAAGTTGAATAACAAAGAGGAGTTCACTGCGGAAGTCCTCTTTGCCTTTTATTCACATGCTACCTGGGTGGCTAGAACCAGCGTTCTAACGCGGCGTCATCTAACTGACGGAATGCTCGGTTGAGGATAGCAGCCAGCTCTTTGTATCTCGGCTTCGCTTTGATTGGCTCTAAAGCAAAACCAGTATCGACAATCTTCTGGTACAGCTCTCGGTACCACCCAGCAAGCGAAGGTGGAAGCTGGGTATTGGCGCGGTTTCCCAGCCACCACATACCTTGTAGCGGTAAGCTTATGGCAAAAAGTGCCACTACCACTGCTTGGGGCATCGCCTGTGTATTTTCAAAAACCATCTGTGTCAGTACACTGATTGCGGCGATAGCTGGCATAGCCTTAACGCCAAAACGCGTGGCTTTAATGATCCGTTGCTCAGGAAAAATGAGGCCTAGCTCTTTGCGCACAGGCCAAACATCCATATATTTCTGACCATCTTTCAGGCTGTGAACGATTCCAACTTTGTTATTCATAGCGCGCCCTCACTCTCGATGCTGCCCATTCAACTAAAAAATAGTTTAATGATTCAACTAATCTAGTAAAAAATTGATAGAAGTTAATATTATTTCAATTTTTTTTTGTTATATTGGCCCATTATCGCTATTCTTTGCGAGCCCTCAATCTCATTGTTGCCGTTATTTACAATTTAGGCAACTCCGAGATGAAATCTGCAAGGAATGCATCGACGACTTTACGTTAAAAGCCCCGTCTCATTATACGGAAATTCAAGTTTTATTGACCAAGATTAGTAGCGCTCCACAACGGTTCTACTATTCTTGTGAATGATTTTTATCCTAACCGATTATTACAGGTAGTCACACATGTCTAAGCTAGTTTTAGTTTTAAACTGCGGTAGTTCTTCTCTTAAATTTGCTGTTGTCGATGCAGAAACAGGTGCTGAGCACCTATCAGGTCTTGCTGAATGTCTTCACCTTCCTGAAGCACGTATCAAGTGGAAACTTGACGGTAAACACGAAGCGCAACTAGGCGAAGGTGCAGCGCACGAAGAAGCACTCGCGTTTATGGTTGAAACTATTCTTGCTTCTAAGCCAGAGCTTAAAGCTAACCTTGGCGCTATCGGTCACCGTATCGTACACGGTGGTGAGCAGTTCACTCAATCTGCACTTATCTCTGATGATGTACTGAAAGGTATCCAAGACGCTGCAACCTTTGCACCGCTTCATAACCCAGCACACATCATCGGTATCGAAGCCGCTAAGAAAAACTTCCCTGAGCTTCAAAACGTAGCTGTGTTTGATACTGCGTTCCATCAAACTATGCCTGAAGAGTCTTTCCTATATGCTCTTCCGTACAATCTATACAAAGAGCATGGTATCCGTCGTTATGGCATGCATGGTACTTCACACTTATTCATCACTCGTGAAGTTGCAGGCCTACTCAACAAGCCAGTTGAAGAAGTTAACATCATCAACTGTCACCTAGGCAATGGTGCTTCTGTTTGTGCGATCAAAAACGGTCAATCAGTTGATACTTCAATGGGTCTAACGCCGCTTGAAGGTTTGGTGATGGGCACACGTTGTGGTGACATCGACCCTGCAATCATTTTCCACCTGCACGATGCACTGGGTTACTCTGTTGATCAAATCAACACTATGCTAACCAAAGAGTCTGGCCTACAAGGCTTAACTCAAGTGACTTCGGATTGCCGTTTTGTTGAAGATAACTACGGTGAGAAAGAAGAAGCGACTCGTGCAATGGACGTGTTCTGCCACCGCCTAGCAAAATACGTGGCTGGCTACACAGCAAGCCTTGACGGTCGCCTAGACGCTATCGTCTTCACTGGTGGTATCGGTGAGAACTCAGGCCCTATCCGTGAAATGGTACTAAACCGTTTGGCTATCTTCGGTATCGAAGTCGACAGCGCAGCAAACCTAAAAGCACGTTTTGGCGGCGAAGGTGTGATCACAACGGCAAACAGCCGTATTCCAGCTATGGTTATCTCGACCAATGAAGAGCTAGTGATTGCTGAAGATACTGCTCGTCTGGCAGGTCTTTAATTGACTTTCTGGCTAACTCTCTGAGTTAGCCAGTTTTTTACCGGGGCTCAACCCTTAGTTTCTAGCGATTTAGGTCATCAGGCTTATTTCCGAAGAAGGTCATGTTGGGCTTTGTTCCTTTTTCAATCTAGTTTCGGTTAGATTGATTTCAATAGTTTGAGGTACTCTACTCATGTCCCGTACTATTATGCTTATCCCTATCAGCGCTGGTGTTGGTCTTACCAGCGTGAGCATGGGTGTCCTTCGCGCCATGGAGCGTAAAGGTGTTAGCGTTTCTTTTTATAAGCCTATTGCACAACCTCGCTCGGGTGGCGATCAACCTGATCTCACTTCAACGATTATCGGTCGCAACAGCGACATCAGCATTGCAGAACCGATGATGATGTCAGCGGCAGAAACGTTGATCGGTAGCGAAAAGATGGATGTGTTGCTTGAAACCGTCGTTGAGCGTTACAACCACATCAATAAAGATTCTGAAGTAACGCTGATTGAAGGCCTTGTGCCAACACGCAAACACCCATTCGCGAACCAAGTGAACGCAGAAATTGCCAAAACACTGGGCGCAGAAATTGTGTTTGTCGCGACTCCGGGAACGGACAACCCAACTCAGTTGAAAGAGCGTATTGAAGTTGCGTGCTCAAACTTTGGTGGAACAAAAAATAAAAACATTTCAGGTGTTATTATCAACAAGCTTAATGCCCCTGTTGATGAAGCAGGCCGTACTCGCCCTGACTTATCAGAAATTTTTGATGATGCAGATAGCGCGAAACAAGCCAATTTAGAAGTGATGCAGATCTTCAACACTAGCCCAATTCGTGTGTTAGGTTGCGTGCCTTGGAGTATCGATCTTATCGCGACTCGTGCTATTGATATGGCCAAACACCTGAAAGCTGAAATCATTAATGAAGGTGAAATTAAGTCTCGTCGTATTAAGAGCATCACTTTCTGTGCGCGTTCTTTGCCACACATGATTGAGCACTTTAAGCCAGGGTCACTCTTAGTGACATCGGCCGATCGTCCTGATGTGATTGTTGCCGCCTCTCTGGCCGCAATGAATGGCGTTGAAATTGGTGCGGTGCTGCTGACTGGCGGTTACGACATGCCACAAGAGATTGTGAACCTATGTAAACCAGCCTTTGAAAGCGGCTTGCCTATTTTTAAAGCGCAAGGTAACACTTGGCAAACGTCACTCAACCTACAAAGCTTTAGCCTAGAAGTTCCAGCTGACGATAAAGAACGTATCGAGTTCATCAGCGATCATGTTGCTAGCCACATCGATGGCCCTTGGATTAATTCGCTCACTGAGGGCACGCAAGGTATTCGTCGCCTTAGCCCGCCAGCATTCCGTTACCAGTTAACTGAGTATGCTCGTCGTGCAGGTAAACGTATTGTGCTTCCTGAAGGGGATGAACCACGCACGGTAAAAGCGGCATCTATTTGTGCTGAGCGCGGTATTGCGACTTGTGTTCTACTTGGTAACCCTGATGAAATCCGCCGTGTTGCTGCGCAGCAAGGTGTTGAGTTAGGTGCTGGCGTTGAAATTATCGATGCTGACTCAGTGCGCGAAAACTACGTTGCTCGCTTGGTTGAGCTGCGTGGTTCAAAAGGCATGACGGAAGTTGTGGCTCGTGAAAAACTGCAAGATTCAGTATTCCTTGGCACAATGATGCTTGAAGCGGATGAAGTTGACGGTTTGGTTTCTGGTGCGGTTCATACCACAGCCAACACCATTGTTCCTCCATTCCAAATCATTAAGACCGCGCCAAATGCCTCGATTGTATCCTCTATCTTCTTCATGCTATTGCCTGATCAAGTGTTGGTATACGGCGACTGCGCCATCAACCCAGATCCAAATGCTGAACAGCTTGCTGAAATTGCGATTCAATCGGCCGATTCTGCGGCAGCATTCGGCATTGACCCGCGCGTGGCGATGATTTCCTACTCGACGGGTGAATCAGGTAAAGGTGCTGATGTAGATAAAGTGCGTGAAGCGACGCGCATTGCTCAAGAGAAACGTCCAGATCTTATTATCGACGGTCCTCTGCAATACGATGCTGCAATTATGGAAAACGTGGCGGCTTCTAAAGCACCAAACTCTCCAGTCGCTGGTAAAGCAACGGTATTTGTCTTCCCTGACCTAAACACAGGTAATACAACTTACAAAGCGGTACAACGCTCAGCAGACCTTGTTTCTATCGGTCCAATGCTGCAAGGCATGCGTAAACCAGTAAACGATTTGTCTCGCGGTGCGTTGGTTGACGATATTGTTTACACAATCGCGTTGACGGCGATTCAAGCAAGCCAAGAAACAAAATAAAATTCTTAGCTTAACTTGCTGATTAAAAGGCTCTTATGTATCACATAAGAGCCTTTTTTATAGCACACTTCCACCCTCGTTATAACCCAATAAAGCCGCGCTCATGGGGCGTATCAAGATCAAGATCCGGCCCCTTAGGTACCACTTGCGTTGGGTTAATGCCGATATGGCTGAAATAATAGTGGCGTTTGATGTGGTAAAAATCGGTCGTTTCTTTGATTCCGTCAATTTGGTACAGCTCTTTTAAGTAACCGCTTAAGTTCTCATAATCGGCGATCCGCTGTTTATTGCATTTAAAATGCCCGACGTAAACAGCGTCAAAACGGATAAGTGTAGTGAATAAACGCCAATCCGCCTCGGTGATCTGGTTACCGATCAAGTAACGATGCGTTGCTAGATGGTTGTTGACCTTATCTAACGCAGTGAAAAGTGCATCATAAGCATCGTCATAAGCCTCTTGCGTGGTCGCAAACCCACATCGATAGACGCCATTATTAATATTGGGGTAGATATACGCATTCCATTCATCGATAGCTTTGCTGAGTACTTGCGGATAGTAGTCGTGCTGGTTACCCGTTAACTCATTAAAAGCACTGTTAAACATGCGAATAATCTCAGAAGATTCATTGCTAACAATGGTATTGGTCTTCTTATCCCACAGCACAGGTACAGTTACTCGCCCTGAATAATCTACCTTTGCTTTGGTGTAGATTTGATGGAGCTTGGTATAGCCGAACAGAGGTTCAGGAATGCCAAAAGACCAGCCTTCACTTAGCATGTCAGGACAAACGACCGTAACATCAATGTGTTCGGTGAGTGATTTGAGTTGGCGAAAAATCAATGTACGGTGAGCCCAAGGGCATGCCAAAGAGACATACAAATGATAACGGCCCGATTCTGGTTGAAATCGTGCGTCTGGCTGGCTGTCGACCCAGTGTCTGAATCCTGCGTCTTCGCGTACAAAATGCCCAGCGCTGCTTTTGGTGTCATACCAAACATCGTGCCAGACGCCTTCAACTAATTTTCCCATGATCTCCACTCCTCATTCCGATGACTTTTTTATTATAAGTAGGATAGAAAATGGTAAAACCGGAGGAAGTTGTCCTTGTTATTCAGAAATTTTGAACAGTGCTATTTACCCCGCTAAGTGCACAGATAAAAAAAGCGCGACCCAGAAATGCGTCGCGCTTAAGCCTGTCACAGGCTAAATTTAGAGCTCGACATGCAAACAAGACACAGCATGTTCATCACTACCTTTAATCTGCGGTTTTTGCTGTGCGCAAATTTCCGTCGCTTGAGGACAGCGGGTACGGAAAACACATCCAGAAGGCGGGTTGATTGGCGAGGGTAAATCCCCTTCTAGCATCTGAATTTTCTTAGCACGCTCCAGTTTTGGATCTGGAATTGGCACAGCCGACATCAAAGCTTTGGTGTAAGGGTGTGATGGATTCGCAAACAACGCCTCCGAGGTGCCAAGCTCGACCGCATTGCCTAAATACATCACGAGTACACGATCAGAGATGTGTTTCACTACCGATAAATCATGGGCAATAAAAACCAAACTTAAACCAAGCTCATTTTGCAGCTCTTTGAGCAGGTTAACCACTTGCGCTTGGATTGAAACATCCAAAGCAGAAACTGGCTCATCACAGATGATCATTTTCGGTTTTAAAATGAGCGCACGGGCAATACCAATACGTTGACACTGACCACCAGAGAATTCATGGGGATAGCGGTTAATGACGTTCGGCAATAAACCGACTTTTGTCATCATCTCTTTTACACGATCCTTTACTTCTTGCTTCGAAAGTTCTGGATAAAAGGTTTGAAGTGGCTCTGCAATAATATCGCCAACCGACATTCTTGGGTTCAATGACGCCAGTGGGTCTTGGAAAATCATCTGAATTTGCTTACGGGTTTTGCGACGCTCAACCTCATGCATTTTCGTCAAATCATTTCCTAGCCACACCACTTCACCCTCGGTGGCTTCGACTAAACCAATGATCGCTCGCGCAAAAGTAGACTTTCCGCAACCTGATTCGCCTACTACGCCGAGAGTTTCACCCTCATATAGGCGCACATTAACGCCATCTACGGCTTTTAGGTTGGATGGTTTAGACCACGGCCACGCGGATTTAGAGGCAATATTGAAGTGAACTTTGAGGTTCTTTACATCCAGTAATAATGGTTTTTGTTCGCTCATTTAACCCAAGCCTCCCAATCAGAAAAACAGGCACGTTGGCGACCATCGGCAAATGGCAATAAAATAGGTGCTTCACGTTTACAGCGTTCTGTCACTCGGTGGCAGCGCTCTTGATAAGGGCAACCCGGTGGCAATCGTAGCAAGTTAGGTGGGTTTCCAGGGATTGTTGGTAATATTTCACCTTCCGTATCCAAACGAGGAATGGCTTTTAATAAACCTTCAGCGTAAGGGTGACTCGGGTTGTAGAAAATCTCATCCACAGAGCCATATTCCATCGTACGCCCTGCATACATTACCAATACTTTGTCACATGAACCCGCAACCACACCCAGATCATGGGTGATCATGATAATAGCGGTATTGAATTCGCTTTTGAGTTCATTCAACAAATCCATAATTTGGGCTTGCACCGTTACGTCCAATGCGGTGGTGGGTTCATCGGCAATCAGTAACTTAGGCCGACATAACAACGCCATTGCAATCATAACGCGTTGACGCATACCGCCAGAAAACTCATGCGGATACATGGTAATTCGCTTACGCGCTTCGGGGATTTTAACCGCCTCTAGCATACGTACCGACTCTTCAAACGCAGCCGACTTGCTCATTCCTTTGTGCAGCATCAGCACTTCCATCAACTGCTCGCTGACCTTCATATAAGGATTCAGTGACGTCATTGGATCTTGGAAGATCATCGCAATTTGTTCAGCGCGCACTTTGTTCAAGGCTTTTTCTGGCAAATTGAGGATCTCTTTCCCTTCAAATTTTGCGCTACCCGTGATAATACCATTTTTGGCAAGTAGGCCCATAATAGCGAACACGGTTTGCGATTTACCAGAGCCAGACTCCCCTACGATACCGAGGGTTTCGCCTTGCTCCAGTGAAAAAGTTAAATCGTTGACAGCGGTAACAATACCATCTTGAGTGGTAAATTCGACCCGCAGATCTTTGACATCTAATAAGCTCATTATTGCTTCCTTAATCTTTTAATTATCGGTCTTTAGGATCAAGCGCATCGCGCAGACCATCACCGACATAGTTAAAGCAAAACAGGGTGACCACCATGAACGCGGCTGGGAAAGCAAGTTGCCAAATAGCGACTTCCATTGTTTGTGAACCTTCTTGTAGAAGTGCTCCCCAGCTTGTCATCGGCTCTTGAACACCAAGACCAAGGAAAGATAAAAATGACTCTGTCAAAATCATACTTGGGATCAACAGCGTCGAATAGACCGCTACAATACCCAACACGTTTGGCACAATATGACGTGTAATAATTTTCCAGTTGCTGACGCCACACACATGCGCCGCTTCAATAAACTCTTTGCTGCGTAGGCTCAAGGTTTGGCCACGCACAATTCGCGCCATATCAAGCCATGCAATTGCACCGATAGCGACGAAGATAAGTACGATATTGCGGCCAAAAAACGTGACCAACACAATAACAAGGAACATGAAAGGAACAGCGTATAGAATCTCCAAAATACGCATCATAATGCGGTCTACTTTACCGCCAATGAAGCCCGACGCCGCACCATAAAGTGTGCCGATCAGAACAGCAACCAACGCGCCCATTACGCCAACCATCAGCGAAATTCGCCCACCAACTAAGGTACGCACATACAAATCACGCCCAAGGCTATCGGTGCCGAACCAATGATCCGCATTGGGCCCAACGTGCATTGAATACCAGTCCGTATTGTCATAGGTATACGGGGCCATCATCGGTAGTACGATCACCGCAAGGGTCATCATCGTCAAAATACACAAACTGACCATTGCCGCTCTGTTACGCATAAAGCGAATTCGCGCATCTTGCCATAAGCTGCGGCCAGCTATTTCTAAGTTTTCAGAAAACTTCTCAACCGCGGCTAGGTTTTCTCTTTTCGTTAACATAACCATACGTCCCTGTTAGTAGCGAATTTTCGGGTCAATGACCGCAAGCAAAATATCAACAATGGCGTTGAAAAGAATAAATAGGAAACCAATTAAAATGGTTACACCCATCACCAATGAGTAATCGCGGTTAAATGCAGCGTTAACAAACAGCTTACCGATACCCGGTAGACCGAAAATCGTTTCAATCACCACAGACCCCGTAATAATACCGACAAACGCAGGCCCCATGTACGACACAACAGGCAGTAAAGCTGGCTTCAACGCATGGTTAACAACGATATAGGGATAACTCAATCCTTTCGCGCGTGCCGTGCGAATAAAGTTACTGTTGAGTGTTTCTATCATTGAGCCACGGGTGATGCGGGCAAAGGTGGCAATATAGAGCATCGACATACCCAGCACTGGCAGTACTAAATATTGGAAACTTCCATCTAACCAACCACCAGCCGGGAATATTTTCCAATGCAAGGAGAAGAGATAAATTAAAGCTGGGGCGAGAACAAACGACGGCATCACCACGCCAATCATTGCCGTCGACATGATGGTGTAGTCAATCCAAGTGTTGTGTTTTAGTGCGGCAATCGTACCGATGGAAACACCCGCGATAACAGTAAAAATAAACGCGATAAAGCCGACTTTTGCCGAGACAGGCAAAGCAACGGCGATCAATTCATTCACCGTATAATCTTGGTATTTGAATGATGGGCCAAAATCACCTTGCAAAATATTGGTCAAGTAGGTGAAGTATTGCTCAGAGACGGGTTTGTCTAAGCCATATTTAGCCTCAATGTTGGCCATCACTTCCGGTGGTAAAGGACGCTCGCTTGAGAATGGGTTACCCGGAGCGAAACGCATGAGAAAGAAAGATACTGTGATCAACACCAACATGGTTGGTATCGCTTCCAATATCCTTTTTGCGATGAATTTAAGCATAAACTCACTCTTTCAGTCTGTGACAATGAAAATTAGAAAGACGCTGCATATAAATTACTATCTGAAGATAGCTACATGCAGTGTCTAAGTCGTTATATTTTTATCAGCGTAAGTGGACTTACTTTGCTGTGATATAAAGATCTTTTGAGTAGATCTTCTCTTCCGCGTTATTCATCGGGAAGCCGCCTACATTAGGAGATAATAAACGAGATTTAACATACTGATAGATAGGGGCAATCGGCATATCTTTGGTTAATAGTTTTTCAGCATCCAGATATAGCTTAGTGCGCTCCTCTTCAGAGGTTGATTTTAGCGCTTTATCAATAATTGCATCGTATTCAGCGCTTTGGTAGTGCAAACCACCCGTGGTGTTATTGCTCACCATCAAGGTCAAGAATGAAGACGCTTCATTATAGTCACCACACCAACCAGCACGTGCCACTTCAAAGTTACCTTGATCTTTAGAATCTAGATAGGTTTTCCACTCTTGGTTCTCTAATACGACATTAATACCGAGCGTTTTTTTCCACATAGAACCCAGTGCTACAGCGATTTTCTTGTGGTTTTCCGATGTATTGTAGAGGAGGCTGAATTTCAGAGGGTTGTCTTTATTAAAGCCCGCTTCAGCCAACAATTTTGCCGCTTCTGCATCGCGCTCTTTTTGCGTCATCTTGCCATATGCTGGCATTTGAGGATTAAAGCCTGCAGTAATTTCAGGTGTTAAGAAATAAGCTGGTTTTTGGCCTTGCCCCAAAATCGCATCACTCACAATGTTACGGTCGATAGCGTAAGAAATCGCTTTACGCACGCGAACGTCGTCAAAGGGTGCCTTTTTGGTATTGAACAGATAGTAATAAGTACACAAGTTACCCTGAATCGATACTGATTCCGGGTGTTCTTTCTTCAGACGCTTGAAGTGCTCGGTGGGTAATTCATAAGAGATATCGATTTCGCCTGCTAGGAAACGGTTCATTTCTGATACTTGGTTTTCTATGGGCAAGAAAGTGACTTTGTTAATGACTGTTTTGTCATTGTCCCAATATTGCTCGTTACGTTTTAATACTAAACGCTCATTGACAACCCATTGGTCAACAACATAGGCACCGTTACCCACAAAATGCTCAGGCTTGGTCCATTGGTCACCAAACTTTTCAACCGTCGCTTTATGGACTGGTTTCACGGTTGTGTGGCCCATCATCATGACGAAATAAGGCACAGCATCTTCAAGTTCAACAACGAGTGTATGGTCATCTTTAGCTTTAACGCCAAGTTCACTTTTGTCTTTCGTTCCTGCAATAATCTCTTTTGCATTTTTCATCTTGGTATATTCCATATACCAAGAGTAAGGAGAAGCCGTTACAGGGTCGACAGCGCGCTGGAAGCTGAAAACAAAATCACCAGCCGTGACAGGATCACCATTTGACCATTTTGCATTTTTGCGCAAATGGAAAATAAAGGTTTTGTTGTCTGCGGTTTCCCAACTTTCTGCGACACCAGGAATGGTTTTACCATCCGCGTCTTGGTTTACAAGCCCTTCCAATAAGTCACGAATTACGTGCGACTCAGGAACACCTTGGGATTTGTGAGGATCGAGTGTGGCGACTTCAGTACCGTTACCGCGAACGATTTCCTGAACTTTGGCCAATTTGGTTCCGGCTGGAACATCAGCCGCGAGAGAAAAAGTAGAAGTGGCAGCCACTGCCATACCCGCCCCTAGAAGAAGGGCTTGGGTGATTTTATTTTTATACATGCATAAACTCCAAGTTTTTATTTTTGCATCCATGACTTCCTTGAGAGCTCTCTAGCATCGCTAGAACTTTAGATTTATTTAGCGCAAAAACTAAGCAGAAAAATCTAAAAACTCCTAAGGATAGCGGCACACATTAGCAACCATTGAAGTAATTTGCCATAAAATCGTAGCAAAAAAATGCATAATTCCATGGTTTACCTAATGGAATAGATAAATAGCCCAACAATTAACTCAAACTCAGTGAATTAAAGTTACCAAGCGCCATCTGGTCAGACCATAGTGCTAAATCATCTAGTGTTGAGTACATTTTCAGCACATTTCACTGGAAAATCAGCCTTTTTTTAACATCTTAGTTACGTTAGATCTAACTTAAAGGGATAATCCTGCCATCTGAAAATAAAATCCGTGAAGAGTGTCACTAAAATCGATTAACAATAAATTAACAACGTGTTGATTGGTAATAATAAATAAACACTTTCACCGAAAAGTGTAATCTAATGCTTACGCAAATCGACATTCAGTTTAAGCGATGCTCAAACTGGCACTAAGATGATCGAGCTCAATGTAACGAATCAGCTCCATGGCCGAACGAATGCCCAATTTACTTTGAATTCTCGCTTTGTAAGTACTGACTGTTTTCTGATTAATATCCAGTTGATTAGCTATCTGCTTATTGGTCAAACCTTGAATCAACAAATTTGCCACACTCAACTCTCTGCTGGATAGTCTTTCATTGAGTCGAAAACTAGGTTGAAAATTAACTGTTCGCCCAACCTCCCCCATTATGCTCTGAATGGTGTCAGTCAATGCAGCTGATTTCACAATGTGGCGCGCATGTGCAAGTTCTGCAGATATTGCTTCATGATATTCATTGAGAAAAATAAGTCTTCCCTTAAAATTCATCGATTCAATATGCTGATGCAACTGCAAACTAGCGTCTTTACTGCAGTAGCTATCCACAACCACTAAATTAAAAGGTAAATCACGCAATCTCTTTACAGCGCAAGCGAGATCACTGGCAACGACCACCTGCGTAACGCGTTTTTCTCTCATCAACATTTTTCTTAGGGCATTAGCGCTAGTCGAATTTTCTCCAACTAATAAGCAATACACACCATCTTCAATACTTTGATGGCTTAACTGCTTGCTGATATTTTTGCTATACAGTTCAGCGAGATCGCCAATCGGCATCGGCATCGCCGAATAATAACCTTGGCAAGTATCCACGCCTAAATGACGTAAATATTGCCAAGTATCTTCGTCCTCCACACCTTCGACAACACAATGCAAGCCTAAGGATTGCGCTAGCAATAAGCACATGTTGGTGAGTTGCTGGTTTTTATAATTGGTGGAGAGATCACGGACAAAGCTTTGATCTACTTTAAGTTCTGTAAAGGGTAATTTCGAAAGCTGACTTAGAGAGGCGTAGCCTGTGCCAAAATCATCAATGGATAAACCAACACCATGCATTCTTAAACGCGCAAGATTAGCCAGTGATGCTGTCGTACCGTTATAGACATGATCTTCCGTCAGCTCGAGCGTAAGTTTATCAGTGGGAAACGCGTATTTGTGACAGAGAGTAAGAATAGGGTCACAGATCAGCTGTTGTAAATTACTCTGGGAGATATTGATTGATAACTGGAGATCGGCTGACAAACTGCCTAAAGCCGATAATGCTTTATCCAAAACAATTAAAAACAGCTTATCCATCAAATTCAGCTCTTCAATAAGAGGCAGAAAATGCGCAGGGCTTAATACACCATGAACTGGGTGATCTAGTCGGACAAGTGCCTCGACTCCAACCATGGCACCCGTTTTAAAATCAAACTGAGGTTGATAGTAATTGAATAACCAATCTTCACTGAATGCTGTTTCTATCTCTTTGTACCCTAATGAGATAGGCGTAATGCTTGCGGCCTGTTGTTCACACTTCACATGAAACGCATGAATCACGGTTTCAAGTTGCTCAATAGAATAGGGTTTTCGCAAAACATCGACAAAATTAAAGCTCGCTAAACAGCACATGTTATAAGTAAGGTCTAACACGGCATCGTCAACAGCACTCAATATAATAATTCCGAGTGAAGGATGTTTATCCCCAAGCATCGACAAAAGCGTAACTCCGTCCATTTCCGGCATATGAATATCACAAAAAACCAGCGATATCTCTTTGCGCAAGCATAAAGCCAACGCTTGGTGTCCATTTGCTGCAATATCGACATTATTCAATCCAAGTTGTCTGAGTTTCAGTTTCAAACTCGTGGCTTGAATTCGATCATCTTCGACAATCAAAATGTTCATTCGTCATCTACTCGTTGCTGTTTATCTAACCATTCTTGTGCTTGTGTAATCACGATTTTCATTTCCATTATCAGTCGTTGTTTTGCAGATACAACAGCTTGTGGTTCTAATTCGCGCTCCAAGCTAACCGCAAGACTCGCGAGATAATCCAGTTGAAGCGCTCCGGCAGAGCCTTTAACACGATGGGCTATCATTTTGTAATCAGAATCATGCTTTTCGAGTCTATCGACCTCGGCCGCTAAAGATTCTGCCACAACAGAAGCAATTTCACTTTTTTCACCCGGTAAAAAGCTCTCAAGCCAGCTTTTTGAGTCAGCATTTACTAAAGGATACATAGAAAGATAACCACTCAACATAGTATACAGCGACGCCAACGAATAGGGTTTATACAACACGTGTTCCATACCAGACTGGTAAGCCTTCTCTGCGATCAACCGTGAGTCTTCTGCCGTACAACCGATAATCACCTTATATCTCTCTTGCGGAATATGATTTTTAACAAATCTTGCTAAAGCGAAACCATCCATTTTAGGCATATGGCAGTCCGTTAGTAGTAAATCGAACTGGCTGTCTTCGCTTTGTAAAAGGTGGCATGCCTCTTCTCCATCACCAACAATGGTTGCTTGCACACCAAGTTCATGCAGCTGTTTTTTTAATAACAAACGGTTAATAGCGTCATCATCAACCACCAAAACATGCCCACAAAGTTTCATTTTTTTCGGTTGAACCAGCACTTGTTCACTATCTTTTATCTTATCAATAAGCAGGTCAGGATAGAGATGTTTTTTGGTCATTATCGCGTCAAAATCGACCAAGGATACACCACCTTGACTCACCGAAACTTGCCAACACTTCAACCACTCGATAATGCGTTCGTTAGTGCAACGGTAGTTACGTTGACTCAACGGTTCAGATAGCGGCTCACCACAAATGGGAAGCACTATTGTTACTTGAGTCCCCTCATTCAGCGTACTGGAAACTGTAATATGACCATCCATTAGATTGACTAAATTCGATACTATTGACATACCAAGCCCAGTACCGCCATATTGGCGAGTAATGGTTTTATCCGCTTGCATAAATGGCTTAAATAACGAATCCAAGTGCGCTTCATTCATTCCGCACCCCGTATCTTTTACGGCAAAGACTATCTGTTCTTCCGTCAATTCAACGTGGATGGAAACCGTACCTGCCGTAGTGAATTTAACAGCATTGGCTAATACATTGGTAAGAACCTGATTTAAGCGTAATGCATCAAACTTTGCGTAAATAATAGCTGTCGGCACCCAATCAACAACGAACTCAACGCCTTTCAACTTAGCACTCGCTTCAAAGCTTCTAATAGTGGGACATAACTCTTCTAAAATATTATGCTGGCGTATATCTAATTGTAATTGCTGAGCTTCCATTTTTGAAAAATCTAAAATCTCATGGACATGGTGCTTAATTCTCTCGGCAGAACGAATTGCATTCGTCAATAACAAACGGCTCTCATCGTTTTTAATTCGAGTTGATAAAATCTCCATCAACCCTAGCATGGCCGCAATTGGCGTTCTAAGCTCATGACTCATTACAGCTAAAAAATGATTCCTCGCATCTACAGCTTCTAGTGCCTTATTATTAGAATCACGTAATGCCAATTCTGAGAGCTTGAGTTCTGTGATATCACTGCAAACGGTCAAGTAATGAGTATCCCCACTCTTGGGATGCGCAATCGATTCATGATTAATGACATAATATTTCTCATCAAGCTGATAGTGTTTATTCGACAGATCGACAGATCCGATGCCAGTACATATGAGGCAATTCACATCATCACTAATTAGAGAAGCCTTGCTACATTGCTTATATGAACGGTTAGATAACACTACTTTCCCATTCACATCTGAAATGAAGATCATGCTGGGTATTTTATCGAGCAAATCTGTCAGCCATTGCACTTGAACTTCTGAAAGTTTTGAACTGATTTGACTGTATTTTAAGGAACTTTTTAACTTATAAAATATAATTATTCCAAATAATAATAAAAACAGAAAAATACACATTGCAATCAAAGAATAGATTATAACTTGCTGCTTATCATAACCATAATTCACATTCACTTTCTTATGGAGTGATTTTAGTGCATTAATCTCAGACTCAGTTACCATAGTTAAAGATCGGCTGAGCATTTCAAACAATATCGACTCATCCTTTCGAAAGACCATACCGATATTAATAGAGTAACCTTCATTATCTATTGCTGGAAGTATCAAAAACTTATCACCAAGGTATGCCATTTGCTGATTTATAATATCTTGATTCATTAAGGCATGAGTTATCTTACCTGATTTTAAATCTAGAATAACCTTTTTAAGATCTCTATAAACTTTAACTTTTTTATTATCTTCATAGATTTTTAAGTGGCTATATAAGTAACCAGTACGATCTAATATCGCTAATTTTTTCTGTTGAAAAGGCTTTTTAGTGACCACATAACCAAATTGCAAATTAGTGTAAGGTGGGGTCGCTATAAAATCACGATTATCGATGTCATCGACATTTAATGAAGGCAATAAATCGACTTCATTATCGATAAGCATTTGTCTAATATCTCTACCATTGGCCGGCACATACTGAAATTTAAGAAAGCTTTTTGACTCAATGAGCTTGAGTAAATCATGGACATATCCCTTCACCTGATTATCACCCTCATCACAATAAGAGAGTGGATATATATCTTCTTCTATGGTGTATCTGACAATTTGATTGCTATTTTCTTGACTTAATAATTTTAGGCTGTCTTTATTATTCAAAAAATAAATATTAGTCGAGTCTATCTTATTAGCTGTATTTCCTGTTGCTTCAGCAAGAATGAGTTTATCGAAAATGTTTTTTAATTCATTATGTTTTATCGGCAAAATAATTCTATTTATTTCGACACCTAATCGGCCATCTGCAATAATCTCACCGTCATATCCAGAATTAGGACTGATATAATGATTGAGTGATATATAGTTGGTTATCGTTGCATCGGCTAAACCTTGCTTCATCATTTCTGCTGATTCAAAGAAACTTTGTGCTAGTAATATGTGTGGGTAATGGCTCTGCTCTAATGTTTCACAATAAGATGAACCTTGTACGCAAACCCATTTCAAATGACTCATATCTTGCTGATTTAATTTTTTGTCCCTTAGCCAAATCACTCGTAGGTTATTATAGAGTGGCAAACTGAATAAAATGTTTTCTTCTCTCTCTTTTGTTTTGCTAAAACCAATAGCAAAATCCACATCACCACCATGCACAGCAGCAACAAGATCAGTTATCGATTGATAGCTACGATATTCAATTTTTACATCAAGCTCTTTTCCTATTCCTACCGCATAATCATGTTGAATACCGATTGTATTCTCAATGCCGCCCCAATAAGGTAGCCAAGGTTCAGACAATACACCCATTACAATGACTTTTTTTGTTTTTAAATAGGTACGTTCCGAATCTGATAAATAATCGGCGGCATAAACAGTATTAAAAAGTAAGTTAATTGCTAAAATTAACAGCAAGTAGATACGTAACAAATTCATTCTCGTGATATTGATTCCAATATCCAACTAGTTTAACGATCCTGCTCGTCATTGCCAAGAATAGGGCATCAGAACAAAATTGATTAAAATACATATTTATCAACACGTTAATGCGGTGTAGGAATAATCTTACAAGAGAATAAACCCATAAAATTAGAATGTGAGATGCATATCCGCACCAAAACATAATTTCGGTGCGGATATTATTAATGAGATGAAGTACGAATAATTTCAGCTAAACTTGATAAGCGTCGTTGATGCTCAGCGACATAAGGATTACTACGATCCCAAGCATATCCTGCAAGAATAGAGCAAATCATCTGCTTTATTCTTGGATTGGGCGTTTGGTAAAAAATCACCTCTTGTAACATGCCGTTGTACCAACCTTCCACATAAGTGCGGAACGTATCCACTCCGACCATTAATGGCTGAGAATACTCTTGCTGCCAATCTACACTTTCGTTTTTTAGTTGGCGTACAACGCAAGACACTGCTAACTGAGCCGATTTCATGGCTATCGTTACACCTGATGAAAACACCGGGTCTAAAAATTCACCAGCATTGCCTAATAACGCATAATTTACCGTGGCCAAGTGCTTAACATTTGCAGAATAGCCGCCTAGCTCACCAGCAGGATTAGGATATTCGGACTTCGAAAGCAGTTCTGCCAGCTCAGGCATTTCATTCACCAATTGCTGGATCGCCGCAATTTTATCACTTGGATAGCCGTCAAAAAACGACGGTTCACCGACAACACCTAATGAACATGTGCCGTTAGAAAAAGGAATGAGCCAGTACCATACGTCAGGATTACGCGGATGGACGGAGATCAGTATCTTGTTTCGGTCGTAGTCTGGTTGTTCAGGGGAGATATGATCAATGATATGGGTAAAGATGGCTTTTCTCGGAGGTAAACACGATGGCTCTTCCAAATCGAGTAACTTAGGCAATACTCGGCCAAAGCCACTGGCATCCAGCACGAAGTCGGCTTCAATTTGATACGTTATACCGTGTTGATCCGTCACCAATAATTGTGATTTATTCTCTTCAAATTCGATATTCGTCAGTTGATGTTGATAACGAATTTCAACCCCTTGCTTAACAGCAGAATCCGCTAATACTTTATCAAATTGACTACGCTGTACCTGAAAAGTGGTTCCCGGCCCATTCGAATATTTGTCGGTAAAATCAAACTGAGCGTATACACCATTTTTTCGAAAGGCTGCACCATTTTTATATTGAAAACCCGCACGCATAACATCAGGCAACATTCCCGCCGCTTCTATCACTTCCATACAAGCAGGTAATAAGCTTTCGCCAATAGAAAAGCGTGGGAAAAGTGCTTTTTCGATAACCAACACACGTATGTTTTGCGCATGGAGTAATGCCGCGGCAGTCGAACCCGAAGGGCCCGCACCAATGATAACAACTTGAGTTATCTCTTTATTCATGAATTGACTCGCATCGATTTTAATTAAGCTTGGGCTTTTAGCTCTAACAAGGTGTGGCCAAGGCCAATATTGTCGGTCCGTTTGATCACCTGTAATCCTGCTGCTTGAACGATTTCTAAGAAATCTTCGCTGCGATAGAAGCGACTATTACCATTTGCAAGGCAGGTAAAATACAAAGAGGTGGCATTGAGGCTATAAGAAGCCGCATCGTACTTCTGTGAATCCCAGAACAGTTCCAAAATATAAACCGTCGAATATGCAGAAAGATTGGCGCGAACGCGTTTTAAAATACTCAAAATTTCCATTGGCGAAAAACAGTCTAAAAACTGGCTCATCCACCACACGTCCGCATTTTTTGGTAACGGTTGTTCTTTATCGAGCATGTTGGCTGGAAAAGGATGAATACGCTGCGTAAAACCTTGTTGCTGCGCGTTAGCCATCGCCATTTCCAACTGTTGTGGCAGATCCACAATCGTCACTTCAACGTCTGAATCATAGTGACAACATTGCAGTGCCCATTTACCCGTATTGCCACCAATATCGACCAAATGTTTCGGTTTTTTACGAAACACTTCTTTCAGCAAAATAGGAAAAGAACGATCGGAATAGAAGTGATCGAATTTGAACCAACTGTCTTTAGCTTGCTGGGGCAAACGCGATAAACCTTGGTAGATGGTATCCCAATCGCCGAGTTCTTTCAGACCAGCAGGCTTGCCTTCGGTGATCGATTCGGTTAAGTGCATCATGGCGGCATAACAAACGTCTGCCGTGAAATCCATATTGGCTTGCGTCATCCCATCATGCAGCAAAAAAATGCCTAGATTAGCCAATGAATAATTCGGTTTATCCCATAAAACAATATGGGCACTGATGGCCATATCGAGCAATACTTTAACGCCATACTCTGACACGCTCGTTTCTTGAGCAATTTGTTCCGCATTTAAACCTTTTTCGCCAGCATTATCTAATGCAGCCAATATGCCTAAGTCACGTAATGTACGCGCCGTATGAAAAACGATGGGGGCAAAAGATAATTTTTGAGCTTCGGTTTTTGCCTCTAAAGCGTTATAAGGATCTATTTTTTGATTTAACACATTAAAACCTAACTTTAATTTGTGAACAATATCCAAACACTTAATCTAAGTTCGACTCAATTCTTAAAAATCAATATTTAAGTCAAGGATACAAACGTTTATAGTTGCGAAGAATAATCTTGTGCCATAGTATTTAACCCTATCAAAAACAATGCAATATCTTATGTCAAATCAACAGCAAATAATCACGTTAAATATTGATACTTGGGTTGCAAATTCTGCAGGCTTATCTCACCCTTCTGATTGGCAAAATTGGGCGAGAGAAGAGATATGGCCTGACGATAATACGCTCAACACAGACCATATTCCTCCAATGATGCGCCGCAGAATGAGTCGTTTGAGCAAATTAGCCGTGCAGACTGCACTGACTGCCATAGAATCACAACATATTGATTACATGGTATTTTCATGTCGTCATGGCGAACTTCATCGTAGCGTTGAAATCGTGAAGTCAATATTAACTGGCGAAGAAGCCTCACCAATGGCATTTTCACAATCTGTTCATAATACAGCGGCAGGCCTAGCAACCATCGCTTCAAAACAACCGATCCCGTTAACCTCGATTGCAGCAGCACAAAACACATTTCAAAGTGCCATATTAGAAGCTTGGCTCTATTTAAATGGGCACCCTAGTCACAAAGTGCTGTTGGTTGATTTTGATGAGCCATTACCTAGCGACTACCAACAATACGAAGAGTGGCAATTTCAAGGCTATGCCTTAGGGTTAACCCTGTCTCACGGTTCAGATTTTACGCTCTCTATGCAGATGTCTGATACCAAGCCACAACAGCCGCAAGCATTGTCGTTTCTTCACCACTATTTGTCAGAAAAATCTGAATGGATCATTGAGGGCTCGCAAAGCGCTTGGAAATGGCAACGAAAATGTTAGAGTTCAACCGCTACTGGCGTATTGCTGCTACAGGTTTTTGTTTTTTTATATTTGGTTTAGGCGGATTAACGCTGAGTTTTATTATTATCCCACTGATTGCATTATTTTCATCGCAAACAGATCGTCGAGAATATAAAGTTCAAAAATCAATCCAAAACTCATTCAATATATTTTGTAAGTTGATGAAATTAACAGGTGCCATCGACTATAAAATAACCAACGCAGAACTATTAAAACAGGATAAAAGCTGCCTTATTATCGCCAATCATCCAAGCTTAATTGATTATGTTCTCATTGCATCACAACTTCATCAGTGCGATTGCTTGGTTAAATCAGCTATCTGGGCCAATCCTTTTATGAAACGGATTGTTCAAGCCGCAGGTTATATCCCAAATGAAACACCTGATGATTTGTTAAATGTGTGCGAGGAACGCATGAGTCGCGGAAACGTATTATTGATTTTCCCTGAAGGCACGCGAACCACACCCGGCGTTAAACCCAAATTGCAGCGCGGTGCGGCGCAAATCGCAATCCGAACTCAAAGAGACTTACGCATCGTACATATTACCGTTTCTCCGAGTTTTCTCACAAAAGAGCAAAAGTGGTACCAAGTTCCTAAAACCAAACCCTTTTTCCATGTGGAGATAAAGGGTAAAGTTGCCGTCACACCTTTTATTGAAGGTGCTGATAACCCCACCACTGCAGCACGACGTTTAAATCGCCACCTTGCAGAGGTGATTTTCCCCCAAAACAATAACCAGAAATGACAAAACTATTGAAGTTATCGACCCATAACGTCAAGTTGCAGCGAAGCGGAAAGTGAGTAAGTCCCCATCCGTATAGATAACGATATGATTGGGGTGAGCGAACGTAGCCAACACCGCTGCAACTTTAAGTGGGGAAGTGTATATCAAGGTTTTGTTCAAAACGGCTAGAACATTATATAAGTAGGTTGAAGTGGAATTACTACACACAGAAATAAAACAGCTCATTATCGACGCACTAAATCTTGAAGATATCTCAGTTAACGATATCGAAACTGACGCACCACTTTTTGGTGATGGGTTAGGTTTAGATTCTATCGATGCTTTAGAGCTCGGTTTGGCCATTAAAAAGAAGTATAATATCGTCATTGACGCTGATGACTCCAATACTCGCCAACACTTTGCATCAGTGGCAAACTTAGCAAATTATATTTCATCTCAAACTAGCCACTAATAAATAGATAGCGTTATGACAGAAGTAAACCAACAACAAGTATTTGATCAAGTTAAAGAAGCTCTCGTTGAACTATTTGAAATTGATGAAGCCGATATTCAACCAGACGCTCACCTTTATCAAGATCTCGATCTCGACAGTATTGATGCTGTAGATCTTGTCGTTCACTTACAAAAAGTGACTGGCAAAAAAATCAAGCCTGAAGAGTTTAAAACCGTTCGCACCGTCAATGATGTGGTGGAATCGGTTATTGAACTTGTTAAGGAAAGCTAATGCGGCGATTGCTGACGATTTTGTCTGCAATCGTCCTGCTTACCTACCCACTCGCGGTCTACTTCGGGATTAATCAGTTTGGTTTGCAAGCTATAGGGAGTTTCTTAGCCGCTATTTTTGCTTTAAGAATTCTTTCTGGTTGGCAAGCCAAACTTCAAGAACTGAAGCAACTGGCTTGGATTAGTGGGTTCGTTGGTATCACTTTGGTGACTTTGGGGATGCTCTTTCAGCAGCATGGTTGGCTACTGTTTTACCCTGTTGTGGTTAATGTATGTCTTTTGGCTCTTTTTGCCTTGAGCCTAACGCAACCGCAAACAGTGATTGAACGGCTGGCGAGGCTGCAAGAGCCTGAACTTCCTCAAAGTGGCATTGAGTACACACGCACGGTCACTAAAGTGTGGTGCCTCTACTTCATCATGAATGGAGCCATCGCACTTTATACCTGCTTCCAATCTATCGAGATCTGGACGTTGTATAACGGATTGATCAGTTATCTCCTTGCTGGCAGCCTCTTTGTAACGGAATGGCTAGTAAGACAAAGGATTCGCAAAGGCTAGGTACGCTATGACTTTCGGCAACCCCGATTTTTGCTCGCTTGCAACGTTACTCTCCTCACCAAGAAACGATTCGCATTGTGTTGCTTTTGACCTCAATAACACCATTAACTGGGCAAACTTTGTCGCCGATGTCAACCAACTAAGCCGGCAATTAGCGTCGCGAAATGAACATCATATTGCACTGTGTGCTGGCGATAGCTATCGGTTCTCAGTCGGTTTTTTCGCCGTCTGTTACACGCAAAAATCATTAATTCTGCCCGGTAATTATCAACCTGCGGCACTGGCAGAACTGAGCCAACACTTTGAGTTGTTGCTGTGTGATGAGGCAATAACAATACCCAATTCTACGCCAACTCTCTCTCTTAACTATTTAGCGCTACCCAACGACATGCGCGATGAAGCCGTTTGTTTTGCACCACTTTCATTAGAGACACAAACCGTGACGCTGTTTACGTCAGGCTCCAGCGGTCAGCCTAAGGCTATCATCAAAACACTGCGGCAGCTTGAAGCTGAAATCGCCATTTTAGAGCAGCTTTGGGGCGAACAGCTCATTGGTGCAAAAGTGGAAAGTACGGTTTCTCATCAACATATTTATGGGCTGCTATTTCGTGTGTTATGGCCACTGTGTGCAGGGCGAGCATTTGCCCGCCATAACTTGGAATTTCCAGAACAAGTGACCGCACATGCGCATCCGGACACTGTGCTGATCAGTAGCCCTGCGCTATTGAAACGCTTATCACAAGAGCATCAGCCAAGCCCACTGCGCACACTATTTTCTTCCGGTGGCCCGCTTCCCTACTCTGCTTCTTGTCACGCAAAAACCCTGTTTGGGCAACGACCTATCGAAGTGTATGGCAGTACGGAAACTGGCGGCATCGCTTTTCGGCAACAGCACAGTGCAACGCAGCAATGGCAGCTTTTCCCCTCCGTTGAAGCAAGACTTAACAGCGAGAACTGCTTAGCCTTGCGCTCTGCACACATTGATCCGAATCATTGGTATCAAACAGCCGATGAATGTGAGTTTTCCGACCAACAGCACTTTACCTTGAAAGGTCGCACCGATCGCATCATCAAAATCGAAGAAAAACGGATCTCACTGGTTGAAGTGGAACAGCGTATTGAACAACTGCCGTGGATCAGTGAAACAGCCGTGTTACCACAACAAGACGGTGAACGTTTGATCTTAATCTCAGCGATTGTACTGTCAGCCTGCGGCACTGAAAAATTAGCTCAACTTGGAAAGGGGAAGTTCTGGCTGTTGCTGCGTTCTGAACTGCGCCAATGGTTAGAACCTATTGCTGTACCTCGACGCTTTAGAGTGGTAAAAGAGATCCCTCTCAACAGCCAAGGTAAGCGCCTTGTTGCTGAACTAGAAACACTATTCCAACCATAAAAATAACGAAGCCCAATAGATTATGGCCAAAAGAACACCCACATTATTATGTGCTGAAACTCAGCCTCACACGGTGAATTTGACGCTGCGCGTTGACGCCGACATTATTGATTTTTCAGGACACTTTGCACATTTTCCATTGCTGCCAGGCGTTACCCAAATCGATTGGGCACTGCGCTATGCACGAGAATACTTATCTGTACCCACAAGCTTTCAAGGTATGGAAGTGATCAAATTCCAAGAACCTATCTTGCCAGACATGACCGTTCAACTGGCATTAAGTTGGGATGAGGAAAAACAGAAACTCGCGTTTAGTTATAGTTCACAGCGCGAGGGTTTAAACATCATTCACTCATCAGGAAAAATGAAGTTGGGTGAAATCTGTGGCTGATTATCAAGCTTGTTTTTTAATTCCGTGCTACAACCACGGCAGCACAGTAGCAGAAGTTGTCTCATCACTCAGCGCATTTGAACTTCCCATTTTACTGGTTGATGATGGCAGCAATCAGCAAACAAAACAGGCGTTGAGCAACGTCGCCCAGCAAACACATGTTCACCTAATTACCCTAGAACAAAACCAAGGAAAAGGTGGCGCGGTAATGGCTGGCATTCGCCAAGCGCAGCAGTTGGGGTTTAGCCACGTCATCCAAATTGATGCCGATGGCCAACATGATTTACAAGCGCTGCCTAAATTACTGGCCGCGTCAAAGCAACATCCAAACCACCTAATTTCTGGTCAGCCGATTTACGATGACAGCGTACCCAAAGCGCGTTTATATGGCCGTTACGCAACGCATATTTGGGTTTGGATTGAAACGCTATCCTTTACGATCAAAGACAGTATGTGTGGTTTTCGCGCGTATCCTGTAGACCTCACCGTTGAGGTGCTCAATAACCATAAGATCGGCACGCGCATGGATTTCGACATCGAAATCTTAGTTCGCATGTATTGGCACGGGGTCGATATCGATTTTGTGGAAACTCGCGTCATTTATCCTGAAGGAGGCGTCTCTCATTTCGATGCACTATGGGATAACGTCAAAATCAGTTGGATGCACAGCAAATTATTTTTTGGCATGTTACCGCGTATTCCTCAACTGCTGAAACGCAACCAAAGCAGGCACAACAAAAGTGGCGCAGAGCCAAACCAGCACTGGTCAAAGCGTCAAGAACGAGGAACGGTTCTGGGTATTAAAGCGTTACTGGCGGTATATAGCCTACTCGGGCGACCGATTTTTAACCTGATGCTGAAACTTGTAATGAGCTATTACTACCTTACCGGAAAACAAGCTCGCCAAGCCTCTGAACAGTATTTACAGCACTTACAAAGCTACGCAAACCGTCGCCAAATCACGCTGCCAAATCATCTCTCTAGCTATAACCATCTGCTCTCTTTTGGCCACACTATGCTGGATAAATTGGCGGCATGGAAAGGCGATTTTTCGGTAAAAAATTTGACCATCCATGGTCAAGAATCGTTCCAAACTTTAGCAGAACGAAAACAAGGTGTGCTTCTTTTAGGATCTCATCTTGGAAATATTGAACTGTGCCGCGCTCTGGGACGTCGGCATTCTCATATTAAGATCAATGCGTTAGTCTTCACCGAGCACGCCGAACGCTTCAATGCGGTAATGAAAGCGATCAATCCCAACTCAGAACTGAACCTCATTCAAGTGAGCCGTTTGGGCCCCGATACCGCTATTTTGCTTCAACAGAAAATAGAGCAAGGAGAATGGGTGGTGATCGTCGGAGATAGAACGTCCACCAGCAAAGAGACCCGAGCCGTATGGGCCGATTTTTTAGGCCAACCCGCACCGTTTCCACAAGGCCCTTTTATGTTGGCCTCGGTGTTGAAAGCTCCCGTCTACCTTTTGTTTGGCTTAAGAGATGAACGTTCTAAAACTCCACATTTTAACGTCTATTTCGAGCACTTTAGCGACAACATAGATTTACCGAGAAAAGAGCGACAAGCGGCGCTAGCGCAGGTAGTACAACGCTACGCTGATCGGCTGGAACATTACACACTGCAAGCTCCACTGCAGTGGTATAACTTTTTCAACTTTTGGACTCTAAGTAAACAGCAGCATGATGATTCAGACAGATAACCGCATAACTTTTGGCGTCGATCGCCTCACCATTGAAGATGTTGTCGCGATTTCGCAAGGCGCGCAGGCCAACCTCAATTCTTCAGCGGAATTCACCTCTAAAATTGATCGCGGCGTCGCTTTTCTAGAACGACTTTTAAAAGAAGAAGGCGTGATTTACGGTGTAACCACCGGCTATGGTGATTCATGCACCGTTGCCATTCCACCGAATCTAGTAGACCAATTACCACTGCATTTGACTCGCTTTCACGGCTGTGGCTTAGGCGAGGTATTAAGCCATCAGCAATCTCGCGCAGTATTAGCAACACGCTTGTGTTCACTAGCGCAAGGTGTCTCTGGTGTGAGCCATGAACTGCTTAACCAAATAGTCACCTTGATCAACTACGATATCGCCCCTCGTATTCCACAAGAAGGTTCGGTCGGGGCAAGCGGCGATTTAACGCCACTCTCCTACCTCGCGGCCACACTGATTGGTGAGCGCGACGTGCTTTATAAAGGTGAGATGCGCCCAACTCAAGATGTGTTTAACGAACTGGGTATTCGCCCGATCAAGCTAAAACCAAAAGAGGGATTAGCGCTGATGAACGGCACATCAGTCATGACTGCTTTGGCCTGTTTAGCCTATAAACGCGCCGAGTATTTAACTCAACTCTGCACCAAAATTACCGCCATGGTGTCTGTCGGTATTCAGGGTAACGACTTCCATTTTGATGCCGCACTATTTGCCGTCAAGCCGCATCCTGGTCAGCAACAAATCGCAGCATGGCTACGCGATGACTTACAAGCAGAGCGCCCACCTCGCAACAGTGATCGCCTGCAAGATCGCTATTCATTGCGCTGCGCACCCCATGTGATTGGCACCGTACAAGATGCACTGCCGTGGCTACGTCAACTGATTGAAAATGAGCTCAACAGTGCCAACGACAACCCCATCATCGATGGCGATAATGAACGCGTACTGCACGGCGGCCATTTTTACGGCGGCCACATTGCCATGGCAATGGATACCTTAAAAACACAGGTTGCTAACCTAGCCGATTTGCTCGATCGCCAAATGGCGCAATTGATGGATTACAAATTCAACAACGGTTTACCGTTTAACTTAACTGGCGCAGAAGGCGAAAGAAAGCCGATCAACCACGGCTTTAAAGCCGTGCAGATTGGCATTTCAGCGTGGACGGCCGAAGCCTTGAAACATACCATGCCTGCCAGCGTTTTTTCACGTTCGACTGAGTGTCACAATCAAGACAAAGTCAGCATGGGAACCATCGCCGCGCGTGATTGTCTACGTGTGCTTGAACTGACAGAACAAGTGGCGGCCGCCTCGCTGCTAGCAGCGACCCAAGCAATAGAATTGCGCAAACGTCATCATGAGCTGGATGAGCAACACATGAGTCACAATATCAAGCAGATGCGCTTAGCCGTGTTACAAGATTTTGATTTTGTGGTGGAAGATCGTCCGCTAGAACATGATTTGCGCCACTTTATTAGCCGCATTCAACAACGCCACTGGACACTTTACTAGGAAGCGCGATGAGCGATGTACTTCATCCATTGGAAAGTGAGGTGACTTTAGTCACCTCGTTTCAAGATGCCGACCCAATGGGCGTTATCTACCACGGCAATTATTTTCGTTTTTTTGAAGAAGCACGCCGCGTGCTGATGGAAAAAATTGATTACAGCTATCACGCGATGACTCAGTCGGGCTACCTATGGCCGGTGATTGATACCCACGTGAAGTACGTGAAAGCGATCCCGTTCAACCATACGATTCGAGTCAAAGCGACCTTGACAGAATGGGAAAATCGCTTGCGTGTTGACTACATGATTTTTGATAGCCAGACCGGGCAACGAATGTGTAAAGCGCACACCACTCAAGTAGCGGTTCGCATCGACACCCAAGAGATGTGTTTCGCTTCCCCAACGCTATTTACCGACAAAGTGCAGCACTGGCATACCTACGGGGAATTATGATGCGCCGTTTTCTCTGGCTAACTTTAGCTCTATTCTCGCCCCTACTCTGGGCACAGGTGACCGACCTTGCTTCACTGCAAGCGCAGTTGGCGAAACACCAGATCGTACGCGGAGAGTTTACTCAACTCCGCCATATTGAGATGTTCGAACAGCCACTGTCGTCAGCCGGGAAATTCTTGCTTGATAAACAAAATGGCTTACTTTGGCAACAAAACTCACCATTTCCAGTTAATTTGGTGCTAACTCAAGACAAGCTTCGCCAAACTTTTGCTAACCAACCACCGCAGGTGATTACCGAAAAAGAGAACCCAATGGCGTTTTATTTCAGCCATCTCTTTTTGTCGGTATTTCATGGTGACACACAGCAATTGAATGAACAATTTACGATGACGCTGCACAGCGAAGATGGTCAGTGGCAGTTAAATTTAACGCCGAGAAATGCGCCACTGAGCTCGGTGTTTACCTCGATAACATTAACGGGGCGAGATGACATTGATGGTTTGATCCTGCAAGAAGTGCGAGGCGACAAGACCGAGATTCAGTTTACTAACCAAAACCACCAGCCAGAGCGTTTAACCCATGCTGAGCAAGCACAGTTTAACTTCTAAATCGAACCGGCTGGCATTGTTCTGGTTGGCTTTTGTGACCCTTTGTCTTGGCTTACTACTCAAGCAGTGGTTCTTTTCAGCAGCCTCACCGATCGAGACGGATATCCTTAAGCTACTGCCGGTCAACCAGCAAAGTGTGCTCGCCGAGCAAGCGTTTGAAAAAGTCACTGCCAGTATGAGCGATAAGGTGGTCTTTATTGTCACTGCGCCCAATGAGACTGACCGACTCAAATCCGTTACAGCGCTAGAAAGCGAGCTCAAGCAGAGTGGCTATTTCAAGGATGTGGTTGGGAAAATCGATGCCACTCAACAGAGCGCTTGGGCCAGTTACTACTT
Source organism: Vibrio sp. RM-69-4 (assembly GCF_024743775.1). Taxonomy (NCBI): domain Bacteria; kingdom Pseudomonadati; phylum Pseudomonadota; class Gammaproteobacteria; order Vibrionales; family Vibrionaceae; genus Vibrio; species Vibrio sp. RM-69-4. The sequence goes on along the minus strand of NZ_JAMQXI010000076.1, from coordinate 620,039 downwards.
TCAACATCGAGCACAACTGCTCACCAGCGAGCAACGCAATCAGCTCAGTCAACATCCCGAACAACAAGTGCAAGCGGTGGTGCAAGCCCTATATAACCCTTTTTCTGGGGTAACAGGGCAAGAGCTCAGTCACGACCCTTTTCTGCTATTTCGCGACTACTTAGCACAACTTAGCCAGCTATCGTCTCATTTTCGTTTGCAAGATGGATACTTAACCCGCGAGTATCAAGGCCAAAAATACGTGTTGATCACCGCGCAGCTCAACGACTCACCATACAGTTTCAAAGCGCAACAAGTGGTGCCCGATATTGCTCAATGGCAACAACGCATCAAGCAACAATTCGGTGCGGACATTTATCACACTGGTGTTTTATTTTACGCCGATTTTGGTACTCAAAGTGCCAAGTCAGAAATCAGCACTATTGGCCTTTTCTCATTACTCGGAATTGTGCTGTTGGTGATGCTGGTTTTTCGCAGTGCCATGCCTTTACTGTTGGCACTGCTCTCGGTATCCGTTGGGTTAGTGGTTGCCATGGTGATCACCACCGCGTTTTTTGGTCAGATCCATCTGTTTAGCTTAGTGTTTGGGGCCAGCCTGATTGGCGTTTCAATCGACTACGCCTTTCACTACCTGACCGATCGCCTTGCCGCAAATGAACACTGGGATAGCGTGCAAGGACTAAAGCATATTCTGACGGCCATTACCTTAGGGTTAATCACCAGTTTAATTGGCTATCTCGGTCTACTGGTCGCCCCTTTCCCCGGCTTACAACAGTTAGCGCTATTTTCCGCCTTGGGGCTCGTTGCCGCTTACGCGACGGTCGTGGCTTGGTATCCGATTTTGGCCAAAAAACCAAGTTCATCGAGAACGCTTCCCGGCCTCACTTATTGGTCCTTATGGTTTGCGCTTTGGCAAAAGCCATGGGTTAAATGGGGCCTACCCACGGCGTTATTGTTCATCAGCAGTCTTGCCCTGACGCAAGTGCACTACAACGACGACATTCGACAATTACAAGCCATGCCTAGCGACTTGAAACAGCAAGAGCTGCAAATCAGCACCTTGACTGGTATTCAATCATCACAGCAAATGTTGGTCGTCAGTGCCAACGATAATGAAGCATTAATGCAGCAGTTAGAAAAATTAGATACGCAATTTTCACAATGGCAACAACAAGGCGTACTTTCTGGCTACCAAAGTTTAAGTCAAAACATCAGCTCGCTTAAGCGTCAGCAAGAAAACTACGCACTGGTTGAAGCACTGTACGCAAACCAAGGCGCAGTACTGGCTCACACGCTGAAACTATCTTCGACTCCTAAACTGGAAGCGTCATTTTTGCCCATGACACTGGCGCATTATTTAGCCCATGATGTTTCCCAGCCGCTGCGCTTTCTTTATTTAGGTGAAGTTGAGCAAAAAGTGGCGGCGGTAGTGCTGTTGAAAGAGGTTCACCAAGCAGCAGTAATTAAGCAGTTTGCGGCGCAAAATAGCGACTACGCCTATTTGAATAAAACCGAAGAGATCTCAACCCTGTTTGGGCAGTATCGCCTTAAAGTGATGGAGTTAATTGCGCTGGCTCTGACCTTGATCAGCGCTCTCACTATTTGGCGCTACGGCGTGAAGCACAGCATTCGCATTATGTTACCTTCGCTTATTGCTTGCATCGCTGGGTTAGCCGTCACCGTCGCAACAGGCTCTACGCTCAATTTATTCAATCTATTAGCGCTGGTATTAGTGATAGGTATCGGTATTGATTACACGCTCTTTTTTGCCGAACAAGCCCGCAGTCACAGCACCTTGCTTGCCATAACCCTTTCGGCACTAACGACTTTGCTCTCGTTTGGTCTGCTTGCTCTTAGCCAAACTCACGCCATCCACAGTTTTGGTTTGACGGTACTGAGCGGCATTTTCGTGGCTTGGTTGCTTTCACCAATGGCGATCAAATCACAACCTGCCGCCATGAAAGCGCATGAGGAAAAACTATGATGATGAGAATACGCCGTGCGCTGCCCTTGCTGTTACTGATGTTGTCTGGCTGCTCTTTAGTGCCAAACCAAGCCTCCACGCAGGTAGAAATTAGCCCCAACACATTCGTTACTCTGCCCAAACCTGCGCAACTTGGGTACCAAGTCACGGCAAGTCAGTTGATCAGCGCCCATTGGCAAGATGATAACGGCCAGCATAACCAACAGCTTCCGGTCCAGTTGCAGGTGACCGATGACAAGATTGTGCTGGCAGGGTTTTCATCTTGGGGAACGAGGATTTTATCGCTCAATTATCAGCAAGATACTATTGAGACCAGTGTACTCAATGGCTTGGAAAACACCTTGCCGAAGCCCGAACAGATACTCTTTAACCTGATGATCACGCTCTGGCCGCGAAATGCTTGGGAAGCCTCGTTAAATAAGGTAAAGTGGCAAATCATTGATGATGAGAATAGACGAACACTCATCAATGAACTGGGTGAAACAGTGATTGTTATTGATTATCAACATCCCTTCGCGATGAAGGGCGATATTCGCTTCCACAATCAATTATTGAATTACACCATTACGATTAAAACACTCAGTGCCCAGCACCCTTTGCCGCCCACACAACCGTAGATAGCTATCATGAACTCATCCACGACTTCTCCTATTGATTCTCGCTCACCTATTTATGTCCAAGATTGCGGTTTTCACTGCGCGATGGGGAGTGACTCGTCGCACATTCACCAAAGTTTAGCGCAGGGCTATTGTGACAACATGGTGGCTGACAACACGTCGCTCAATAGTGGCACCGCAACCATTGTAGGCCGAGTGAGTGAGCCACTACCAGAAATCCCAGCGCATTTAAGTGCGTTCAATACGCGTAACAACCAACTGGCTTTATCGGCACTGAAACAAATCGAACCGAGCGTCCGCCACGCGATTGCCACTTATGGCGCAGATCGCATTGCAGTGGTGGTTGGCACGAGCACGTCCGGCATTGCTGATGGCGAAATCGCACTCGCCCACAAGTTAGAGCAGGGCGAATTCCCAAGCGACTACCACTACTACAAACAGGAATTAGGCAATTGCAGTGATTTTATCGCTCGCTATTTTGCAATAAGCGGCCCCTGCTACGCCATTTCGACCGCCTGTTCGTCCAGTGGCCGCGTCTTTATCACCGCCAAAAGAATGCTTAATGCTGGGTTGGTTGATGCGGTGATTGTCGGTGGTGCCGACACTTTGTGCCGCTTAACACTCAATGGTTTTAACGGTTTAGAGGCATTGTCTCAACGTTTGTGTAAACCGTTTGATGCACAGCGAGATGGCATCAACATTGGTGAATCTGCCGCTTTTATGCTGCTGGGTAAAACGCCGTCTCAGCAACACGCTCACGCCATTGCGCTATTGGGCGCAGGCGACAGTTCCGATGCACACCATATTTCTGCGCCCCACCCAGATGGAAACGGTGCAGAACAGGCGATGCGTAACGCGCTGCAAGATGCCAAATTAACCGCCAATGATATCGGCTATATCAACGCTCACGGCACCGCAACACCGCTCAATGACAGCATGGAAAGTAAAGCGATTTTCCGCGTTTTTGGCCAGCACGTTGCGGTGAGTTCAACCAAACCACTCACTGGACACACGCTCGGCGCGGCCAGTGCAACCGAAGCCGCCATTGCTTGGCACATACTGCAATACCAATTGCCTTTGCCCATTCAGCGCTGTGCTAACAAAGCGCCAGACATCGATATTACGCTAGTGGAAACCACTCAATATTTAGAAAACAAGGCCATTTTAAGCAACTCCTTTGCTTTTGGTGGCAACAATATTAGCCTCATTTTTGGTTACGTTAATGACAAAGCTTCCTGCAATTGATCAACTGCTGCCTCATCAAGCGCCGATGATTTTGATTGACCGCGCGCTTGAGGTACAGAGCGAATCTATCCACTGCCAAGTGGATATTGAATCGCACCACCTGTTTTTTGACCCGGCGACACAAAGCATACCGGCCTATGTCGGTATCGAGTTTATGGCACAAGCCATTGCCGCGTGGTCTGGGTATCACTCACTTGTCCAAGGCATTCAACCGCCGATTGGCTTTCTGCTCGGCAGTCGCCGTTATCGAGCGCTGTGCGATGCATTCCTGAAAGGGCAAACGCTCGATATCTACGCTGAACAGCTAATGCAAGACAATGGCATGGCTGTGTTTAAGACAAGAATCGAGCACCAACACCAGCTTTTGGCCGAATGCCAATTAAATGTGTATGTGCCATCAGAACAAAAATTAGAAGAAATGAAAATGAGGAGTCAAGCATGACCCGACACGTATTAGTGACTGGTGCGAGTAAAGGCATAGGCAAAGCGATTGCGATTGCGCTCGCCAAAGATGGTTTTGCCATTGCCGTCCATTATATGGGCGACCAGCAAGGTGCCCTGCAAACACTAGCGACCATCGAGCAAAACGGTGGTTCAGGCCGACTGATTCAATTTGACATCAGCAACCGAGCTCAGTGTCGCGAAGTATTAGAAGCCGATATTGCTCTACATGGCGCTTATTACGGCGTGGTCAATAACGCGGGCATTACTCGTGACACAGCGTTTCCTGCCATGACAGAACAAGAATGGGATGGTGTAATTCACACCAATTTAGACAGCTTTTATAACGTCCTCCACCCTTGTGTGATGCCAATGGTGCAAAAACGCCAAGGTGGGCGCATTGTGACTTTAGCATCGGTGTCGGGCATCACAGGCAACCGGGGCCAAACCAATTACAGCGCCGCTAAAGCTGGCGTGATTGGCGCGACCAAATCGCTCGCGCTTGAACTGGCTAAGCGCAAAATCACCGTCAACTGTGTTGCTCCAGGTTTAATCGATACAGGCATGGTGGATGAGCACGTCAAAGAGCACGCACTGCCACAAGTTCCTTTACGCCGCATGGGTGAACCTGAAGAAGTTGCAGGCCTTGTGAGCTATTTAATGTCTGATATTGCTGCTTATGTCACTCGCCAAGTTATCTCGGTTAATGGAGGCTTAGTATGACCCGCCGCGTTGTCGTTACAGGCATGTCCGGCGTGACTGCTTTTGGTAATGACTGGTCCAGTATTGAGCCAAAACTCAGAGCTTGTGAAAATGCCACTCAATATATGCCCTCCTATGAGCAGTATGAGGGTTTAAACACTAAACTCGCCGCGCCAATAATGGGCTTTACACTGCCTAGCCACTACAAACGTAAGCAAGTCCGAGGTATGGGCCGTGTGTCACAACTGGCGACCGTTGCCACCGAAAATGCGCTGCTACAGGCGGGCTTAATTGGTCATGAAGTGCTGACGAACGGCCAAACCGGCATCGCTTATGGTTCATCAACAGGCAGTACCGATGCCATCGGTGCGTTTGGTGTCATGCTCAACGAAAAAACCACTCGAGCCATTACCGCCACCACTTATGTGCAAATGATGCCTCACACTGCCGCGGTGAACGTAGGTCTATTTTTCGGGCTCAAAGGCCGCGTCATTCCAACCAGTAGCGCCTGCACGTCTGGTAGTCAAGCCATCGGTTACGCGTACGAAGCGATCAAACACGGCTACCAAACCGTAATGGTGGCGGGCGGTGGTGAAGAGCTCTGCCCTACCGAATCGGCCGTATTTGATACCTTATTTGCCACTAGCCTCAAAAACGACCAGCCAAAAACCACCCCCCGCCCGTATGATACTCAGCGTGATGGTTTAGTGATTGGTGAAGGTGCAGGAACTTTAGTGCTTGAAGAGTATGAACACGCCATCGCACGCGGTGCCGTCATTCACGCAGAAATCATCGGTTTTGCCAGCAACTGCGATGCAGCCCATGTCACTCAACCACAAATGGACACCATGCAAATCTGTATGGAGATGGCGCTGCGTGATGCCAATTTAAGTGCAGATAAAATTGACTATGTTTCGGCTCACGGCACGGCGACCGACCGGGGTGATATAGCCGAAAGTCACGCCACCGCAAACGCGTTGGGTAAAGTGCCGATCAGCTCGTTGAAAAGTTATTTTGGTCACACATTGGGCGCATGTGGCGCGGTTGAAGCTTGGTTAGGTTTAGAAATGATGCGCAGCGGTTGGTTTAATCCAACCCTTAACCTAGATAACATCGACCCGCAATGTGGCGATCTTGATTACATTACAGGCACAGGACGTGAGCTGGATGTGCAATATCTAATGAGCAATAACTTTGCTTTTGGTGGCATCAACACCTCGATTATTTTTAAGAAATTCAGCGAATAATCCCATAAAAAGCCGTTGCCCACACAACGGCTTTTTTTACGAGTTTATTTATCCGGCATTTGCCTCTTAAGTATTGGTCGCCTGCTAAATACTCACCAGCAATCAGCCAATACTTTTCGCAAGTACTTCGAGGATTTGCGGTCTGAAAATAAAAAACACCGCGCCAAGCAAACAGAGCCCTGCCCACACAAAATCAAGCCTGAAAGGCTCTTTCATGTAGATCAATGCAAAAGGCACAAATACCGATAAGGTGATCACTTCTTGCAATATTTTCAATTGGCCAAGGTTTAATACCGTATAGCCAATCCGGTTAGCGGGTACTTGGAAGAGATATTCAAACAGGGCAATTCCCCAACTGACCAACGCTGCAATAATCCACGGTTTGTGGCTGAGATCTTTTAAGTGAGCGTACCAAGCAAAGGTCATAAATACGTTGCTGATCAACAAAAGCCCAATAGTCATCACGACGGGAGGAAGGGTGAACATTAAGACAAACTCCAAAATAATCAAACACGAACTGGACTCACAAACGAGCGGAGTCTGCGCTCAACGTTTCCCTTCGTCAATATTCTTTATCCGTGCCGCTTACCCATACATATATGGCTAATGCAGCCAAGATAACCGTTGACTGAATTGGCTTGTGTTTCAAAGTTTTTAGGGAGGAAGCTTACGGGTAGATTATACCAGTGAATTCTCGATACATTTTCTTATGACTATTTCTATAACACTTCAGAAAAAGCCAATAAAGGTACTCGAATTGATACCGCATTTAACGCTATGTTATGAATCATTCTATCTGTAGCCGTACAACAATCTCCAATAATGGAGACTTTATATTTTTCCGCTTTCTTTGATATTGCCGTATGCGTAACGCAATTCTGAGTCATCATTCCACAGATCAGCAACTCATCAACATCGAGCTTTTCTAGTGATTTTTCTAGATTAGTTTGATGAAAACCATCAGCGTGCTGTTTATAGATAATTTCAGCATCAGGGCATATTGACATTATTTCAGAGTGAATTCTCATACCGTCACTTCCTTCTTCAAAGAAAGGTGCCATTCCTTGAGGTGCAGAAGATATATGTTGAATAAGGAATACAGGAACATGCTGTGCGTTGGCTTTAGCAATGAGCTGTTTAATGTTGCTCAGGGTCTTATCTGTATTCCACAAAGGAAATTTTCCGTCAGGGAAATAGTCGTTTTGTATATCAATTACAAGCAATGCTTTTTTACCCATTTTCAAATCCTGTTTTTTAAGTTTTGGCTCAGAAAAATTATGAGTAACTTGCTGCATTATTTTTAGAGGTTAAAATGACATAAAAGAGGTTAAAAACGACAAACTCAGAGATAGGCATGATAAAAATAACCATTGGAATTTGCGAGTATCCTTCAGTATTGAAGTCAGCTGTTTACGGTCTTGAAGAGATGTTTTTGCTTGCAAACAAAATTTGCAATCAACAAGACATTGAGGTTTTATTTGAACCAGTATTGATTCCGCATACTGATCTGATAACAGAGAGCTTAAATGTTATTGTGTTGCCGCCAGCTTCAAGAGGTGATTACTACTTAGCCCCTGAGGGGGCATTTGCCAATTGGCTTAAAGAGCATTATTCAAAAGGTGCTGTTCTATCATCTGCTTGTGCAGGAGTATTCATTCTCGCTGCAACAGATTTAATTGATACAAGAGAGGTAACTACCCATTGGGCGTTAGCAGAAACATTTGCCAAAATGTTTCCTAGTATTACGCTTAATAGCAATAAGATATTGATTAATCAAGGTGATATAGTAACGGCTGGCGGGATGATGTCGTGGCTAGATCTAGGGTTTGAGTTGATCGCCAAATATGCATCTCCAAGAGTTGTGCGTCAACTTGGTAAAACGCTGGTTATCGACACTGCACAGAGAGAACAGAGTTACTACCAACAATTCAATCCTTCGTTCTATCATGGTGATATGGCGATTGTTTCGGTCCAACAAATAATGCATCAGAGTTATGCTGAATCGTTGTCTATAAAGCAGTTAGCAAAGAAAGCAAACCTTACCGAACGTACGATGCAACGAAGATTTTTAAAGGCTACAGGTCATAACCCTAATCAGTATTTGCAGCGTCTTAGAATACAGAGTGCGTGTGACTACTTGGAAAGCACACAACATTCATTTGAGTGGATAGGAAATCAGGTTGGTTACGAGGATATCAGCGCGTGTCGAAAGGCCTTCATTAATATTGTGGGATTAACGCCGCGAGAGTTTAGAAAACGATTTTCTTGATTTTGTCTGAATCAAAAATTCCCCAAAATAATTTATCAGCCCCAATAATCATATTCTCCACGCTATCAATGCGCACAATGCCAGCTCCCTCTCCTTCAAGGGGGAGGGTTAGTTTTTTTCAATAACTTCAATGAGTTTTATGGACACGGCAACCCCTGCTCCTAACCTCTCCCGAAAAGCTAGATGAACTCGATGATCTTAATCAGCAATTAGCGTAAATAAGCGCGAAAGTGTCAACCGCCCGTGTAACAACCGCTTCAATTTCATTTTTGCTTGGTGCTGCAATAACGCCAAGTTCATACGGCTCTAACAACTCAGCTTCAAGCAACACTTTCAGCTGTCTTGCCGCTATCCACTCATCACATTCACGCAATTTCCCTTGTTCAATGTAAGAGCGCAGAAAGTGGCTCACTTCTAACCACCCTTTGCGTGGGCCATTGTGATAAAAATAACGACCAACATCCGAATGTTCTGCTTCTGAAAGGGCCATTTTGCGAATTGCGGTGAGATCAGCTGACAAAATTGACTTGAGATAGTGGTAACCAAATGTGGTTAATGTCTCTTTGAGTGGTTTATTTGTCGATAGGGTTTGGAACGCGGTCGCTCGCAGCTCGGCAGCGGTGGATTCCATCACGGCAAGGAAAATTTCCTCTTTAGAGCTGAAATAGTTATACAGCGTCGCTTTTGAACCACCGACGGTCTTCGCTATACCAGACATAGAGGTTCGGGTAAATCCTTGCTTTATAAATTCTTCTCTTGCCACATCGATAATAGCCTGTCGACGTTCTTCACTTTTAACTCGCATAACTACCACTACTTTCTAATTTGTAGCTTTTGATTTTCCCTTGACAGCGAAACCTTGTCAAGTATATAACTGTACCGTACAGTTCAGTTATAAGGAAAATACATTGAAAACTCATCGCCGTGCCCACTTAACCATCGGAGGGCGGCCTATTCATCTGCGAGTGTTCTCGATACTTAATATCGTTTTACTCTCAGCCTGTTCTGCTCCCTCTTATCTTGCTGATCCTTCTCAAGATTTAGCAACACACTTTCAATATGCACAGGCGCTAAATGAGCTAAAGGCGATTGATTGGCCAAACGATCACTGGTGGCAACGCTATGACGACGCACAACTCAATGCATTAGTAAATGAAGCCTTGCGCAGTTCACCTGATATGCAAGTAGCGCAAGCACGCTTGAAATATGCGCAAGGTATGGCGCAGCAAGCGGGCGCGTTGAATAAACCCAATGTGGGTATGGCCGCTTCTGCGTCTGAAAGCAAAGTCAGCTACGCCTACCAAGCGTATATGCCCCCCGAAAATTGGAATGATTATGGTTCTGTCGGCTTAGATTTTTCTTACGATTTTGATTTTTGGGGCAAAAATAAGGCGCTCATTGAATCCGCTCAGTTCGATTATGCGGCCGCTCAAGCACAGCAAAGAGCCGCAGCGCTGATTCTCTCCACTTCCGTGGTTAATCACTACATTGAGCTTGCGCGTTTATACGCCAATCAAGACACCGCAGCTGCAGCACTAGACATCAAACATCACACGTTAGATCTACTGACAAAACGTTATGACAATGGTCTTGAAACACAAGTGGCCGTCAGCCAAGCACGTTCAACCGCCGCTTTAGTCGAAGCCGATCTACTGAGTATTCAAGAAGCAATTGCGCTACAAAAAAATGCGCTTGCGGCGTTACTTGGTAGCGGACCAGACCGTGGGCTTTCGCTATCAAGACCGACTTTGGTGTTCTCAACCGCAGTCGGCATTCCCGATGATTTAGCGCTAGGGTTACTTGGCCACCGCGCCGATATTTCTATCGCACGCTGGCATGCTCAGGCGGCGGCGAATCGCATCTACTATGCCAAAGCGCAGTTTTATCCCGATATCAAATTGTCCGCGTTTATCGGCTACCAATCATTTGGGTTAAACAGCTTATTCAACAGTGGCAATGATGCTGGAAATGTTGGTGCCGCGATTTATCTTCCTCTGTTTTCGGGAGGGCGCCTTGAAGGCCAATTGACCGTTGCAGAATCACACTATGAAGAAGCCGTCGCTTTGTACAACGCCACACTGATTCAAGCATTGCAAGAAGTCGCTAACGCCATCACCAGCAACCAAAAACTCAGTGCACGTATCGCTAAAATGCAAGAAGCAGTTGACGCAGCCAGTGTGGCTTACCAAACCTCTCGCCATCGCTACAGCGGGGGTTTATCGACTTATCTTGATGTCCTGACAGCTGAAAATGCATTGATCAACAGCCAACAAGCATTAGTAAATTTGGAATCACGCTCTTTTAGTCTAGATGTCGCACTTATCCACGCTCTGGGTGGCGGTTATCACTCTACCCTACTTTAATTTCCATAGGCCTATTCATGAACACGACACACGCACCATCTGATAACTCGCATCAAGCGCGCCGTAATCGAATTACAGGTTTTGCCGCCTTAGCCATTGTTATCCTTATCGCAGCCCTTGGTTGCACTGCTTATTGGTATTTCATTGCCTCACGCTATGTCACTACCGACAATGCTTATGCCTCAGTAGAAATTGCAGAAGTGACACCAGCCGTCAGTGGCATTGTGACCCGAGTTGACGTAGTGGACACCCAATGGGTAAATGCAGGGGATGTGCTAGTAACGCTTGACGACACCGACGCACGTTTAGCACTGATACAAGCAGAGGCAGATCTGGCTTTGGCAAAACGCCGAGTCGAAAGTTACATTGCCAACGATGAAGGTTTGAATGCCCTAGTGCGAGCGCGCATGGCCGATGAAAACCGGACTAAAGCCCAATTAGCCGTAGCACAAGCTAATTTTGAACGTGCTAAATTGGACTTATCTCGCCGTCAAGACTTAGTAAAATCAGGCTCAGTGTCTGGTGAAGAACTCTCGAACGCCCAAACGTCTTTTACTCAAGCCCAAGCCAATTTAAATGCAGCGAAGGCCGCGGCGAATCAATCGGTAGCGACTCGACTTTCGACCATTGGTAACCAAAAAGCCAACGCGGCGTTGATCCAAGGCACATCAGTGGAAACCAACCCCGAAGTTCTACTCGCTAACGCGCGTTATCAGCAAGCACAAGTCGATTTAGCCCGTACCGTCATCTATGCCCCCATTGCTGGTGTTGTGGCAAAGCGTCAAGTACAAGTGGGTAGAAAAGTGCCCGTAGGCGCTCCACTGCTCACCATTGTTCCTATCGACCAGATCCATATTGATGCCAATTTCAAAGAAGGTGAGCTGCGTGATTTGCAGATTGGCCAAACCGTCACTGTAACATCAGATCTGCATGGTGATGCTGTGCGCTATCATGGCTTAGTGACGGGTATTTCTGGCGGTACGGGTTCTGCGTTTTCGATGATTCCAGCTCAAAATGCCACTGGCAACTGGATAAAAGTCGTGCAACGCCTCCCCGTTCGTATCGAGTTAGATCCTCGCGATCTGCATGACCACCCACTGCAAGTTGGCCTCTCAATGACAGTGACTATCGATACTTTGTCACAAGAAGACGTGAGTTACCTCACTCGTGCTCGCTACGATATTCGCGGCGATCAAGGTTAAGGTGTCAAGATGACTCAAGCATCCGAAGGCATCAAGCCACTGACTGGTAGTGCCCTCTTTTTTGGAACCTTGTGCCTTGCGATGGCTAATTTTTTAGCCATCTTAGACACCACTATTGCGAACGTTTCGGTTTCAAGTATTGCGGGTAGCCTTGGCACTTCCACCAGCCAAGGAACGTATGTCATTACCTCTTATGCGGTAGCAGAAGCGATTTCAGTGCCTTTAACGGGTTGGTTAGCCTCTCGTTTTGGCGCAATCAGAGTGTTTGTTACCTGCTTTATCTTGTTTGGCATTTTTTCACTGCTGTGCGGATTTGCCACCAACATGTCGACCTTAGTGATGTTTCGGGTCTTTCTCGGTTTAGCTGGCGGGCCATTGATGCCTCTGTCGCAAACACTGATGATGCGTATCTTCCCGAAAAACAAAGGTCATGTTGCCATTGGTATTTGGAGTATGACAACCTTAGTGGCTCCGATCATGGGCCCAATATTGGGAGGAGTGTTGTGTGACCAACTTAGTTGGCCTTACATCTTTTTTTGCAAAGTGCCATTTGCCATTATTGCTGGGATCGTTTGCTGGCGCATTTTGCGTAAATTTGAAACTAAAACCAGTAAAACACCCGTTGATGTTATTGGCATAATCCTCTTGGTTATTTGGGTCGGTGCGCTGCAAATTATGCTCGATGAAGGTAAGGACCATGATTGGTTTGAATCAACACGCATCGCGGCTTTAGCGGTTGTGGCCGCAATTGGCTTCGTCTCTTTCCTCATTTGGGAGTTGACCGAACGTAACCCAATTGTCGCGCTGAAGGTGTTCCGCCATCGAGGCTACAGCACCAGTATGGTCACACTTTCATTAGCCTTTGGCGCGTTCTTTTCCATCTCTGTTATCACGCCTTTGTGGTTACAAATTTATATGGGTTACACAGCCACAATATCGGGCTACGCAACAGCCGTGATGGGGATATTAGCGGTCTTTCTTGCGCCATTGATCGCCAACTTATCGAGCAAATATGATCCTCGTCCGTTTGTCTTTTGTGGTGTGTTGTGGTTGGGTTTATGGACTTTCATCCGAAGTTACGCCAACTTAGATATGACGTTTAGCCAAGTCAGTTGGCCCATTTTCTTCCAAGGGATTGGTATGCCGTTGTTCTTTGTACCGCTCACGGCCATTGCCTTAGGGAGTGTCAAAGAGAGTGAGATGGAATCGGCGGCAGGCTTAATGAACTTCATTCGGACATTGTCCGGTGCATTTGCCACTTCGATGATCAATACCGCGTGGGAGCGAGATACCCGCTATGTTCACTCTGAATTGTCAGGGCTCACCGACCAACATGGTGTGGCGACCCAAACCATGCAATCTAGTGGAATGAGCTTAGATCAAGTGCGTAATGCGATTGATTGGATCGTACAAAAGCAAAGTGTAATGGTGGCAACTAACCAGCTCTTTATGACGATTGCGACCATTTTTATACTCGCGGCTTGCTTTATTTGGCTGGCTCCCAAACCCAAATACGCGGTTGACACCTCTTCGGTACACTAATTGGTACCTCAGCCCGATAAGTACACTGCTTCTTATCGGGCTTTTTTACGTCATAAAAGATTTTCTCTTTCTCTGTAGATAAAGCAAAAATACTCATCTGCTTTAAGCGATAATCTAAAATACGTTCACTTCATTGAAAACAAAGCGCAAACCTTTATCAACAACCCTGCTGATAAGCTGCCAAAAAGCATATTTGTCAACCTTTAGACGATGCACAATAGCACCACATTGTGATAAAGAGGCATTCAATGACTACAGCCCAACCCACCTTAGCTCTAGAAACTATGCAGCAAAACCGTTTTGAAAGATTTGCGATGATTTCAGCGATGACGAAAATGGCCCATTCGATAGAAAAGAAGCGAACAGAGCAGCAAGCCGCAGCCGAAAATCTTATTCGCTGGCATCGATTCATCATAAATCAGCACGCTCAGAACCAGTGTCCAGATTGGCTCAAGTAGCATTAATATCGCCGCATTAGTGGGGTTGGCGTGCTTTTGACCTATGGTTTGCATCAAATACCGCAAACTGGTGGCGAGTAACACGCTCAGAGCAAGCCACTTCCATGTCATCAAACTTATTTGATCTGGCCATGACTCAAACAGTAAAGAGAGTAATACCCCAAGGCAGCCGCCAACAAACAGTTGTAATGTAGTGAGCAACATCGGCGGCAGATTAGCCGAAAAACGACTGTTAAAGTTAAAATGCAATGCCAGGCTAAAGGCCGCAGCCATAAACCACAGCTGGCTAGTCGCGACGACCCACTCCCCGTTCCACGACAGTAAAAAAAGCCCAATCAGTGCAATGGGTAGCGACAACCAAAATGCGCGCGCCGGTTTAGCGCCAAACAGCGGCCATGCTAATAACGGAACAAACAGCATAGAGAGGCTCATGATGAATGCGCCCTCGCCTAGCGTATCGCTAATGGAAATCGCGTGGATCCAGCAAAAAATCGAGCCACCTAGCAACACGCCCACACTCATCGATTTTAAACAATCGTGCAGTGAAGCTTGGCGCAGCGCTTTAAGACAAAATGGCAGTAGGCACAGCGACGCTAAAAGAAAGCGCACACCAATAAAGCCAAAAGGCGGTAGGCCTTGAATAGCTTGTTTGGAAAACACCCAGCCCGCAGCAGCCAATAAGGTCGTGATAACTAAAATTAATTCTGCGCGTCGGTTTGCGTACATAGCTTAGCTTATCGTGAAATGAGTAGGAGAACGATTGTAACGAGATTTTTGATCGCGCGTTACTCTCGATTACTTTTATCGTTAATGGTCGGAGGTGCGCACGAAATAAAAAGACGGCCTACCGAAGCAAGCCGTTGTTCTTAAAGAAAATAGAAAGGGTTATAGCGCTTTCACCAATTCAGCAATGCCCTGCCAATCACCTTTATCCATCAGATCTGTCGGTACCATCCATGTACCGCCACACGCCACTACGGATTTAATCGACAAATAATCTTGAACGTTACTTGGGCTAACGCCACCTGTTGGCATGAAATTGACCGGATAAACCGCCGTCAATGCTTTGAGCATTGCCACGCCACCTGAAGGCTCTGCTGGGAAGAATTTCAATGTGCGCAAACCCATTTCCATCGCTTGCTCAACCAAACTTGGGTTGTTGACGCCCGGAACAATTGTCACATGACGCTGTTGGCAATATCTCACCGTGGTTGGGTTAAAACCGGGGCTGACTACAAAATCCACGCCCGCCTCAATGGCTTGATCTACTTGCGCCGTGGTCAGTACTGTCCCTGCGCCAATCAGCATCTCTGGGTAGGCGGCACGCATCAAACGAATCGATTCTGCAGCCGCTTCTGTTCTAAAGGTCACTTCCGCGCATGGCAACCCATTTTCAACCAATACTTTGGCCAAAGGGACCGCTTGGCTAGCATCATTAATCGCAATCACAGGGACGATTTTGATTTCTTTCAATCGTTGTTCAAGAGTTTTCATTTCATAACCTTATAGTAAAACGCTTTTTATAATAAGAAGCTTAGGACAGCGACAATCACAAACGCGATGCTACCAAGCAGTGTTTCCATCACAGTCCAAGTTTTGAGTGTGGTTTTCTCATCCATTTCCATCAAGCGAGAAACCAGCCAGAAGCCTGAGTCATTAAAGTGAGATAGTACCGTTGCACCACCAGCAATCGCAATCACGATAAAACATAAATCCAACTCACTCAAACCCGTGGTTTGTGCCACAATTGGCGCAATCAAAGCGGCGGTGGTGGTTAATGCAACGGTGGCAGAGCCTTGCGCTACACGTAAGCAAGTTGCGATAACAAACGCCGCGACTATGATAGGCATGCCTGTATCGGATAACACGTCGGCCAATGCTTGGCCAATGCCACTGGCGCGCAACACACCACCAAACATGCCGCCCGCACCTGTCACAAGAATTACCGCACATATAGGCGCTAACGAGTCACTGCACAGTTTTTCCAGCTTGTTCATTCCAAAATCTTTGGCAAACACCAGTAAACAAGTTAGCAGAGTCAACAACAGTGCCACCGGGGTTTTACCCAACATGCGTAAGAATTCAACCAATGGCGCTTTGCCGTCAATCACGCCTGCTACCGCAAGGGTATTAAGACCTGTATCCATAAAAATGAGCAGCACAGGCATCACTAAAATCGCTAACACCGTGGCAAATTTTGGCAATTTATTTTCATCAATAATTTGCTCGGTATTAAAAAACGCTTTAGAGAGTGGAATATCAAATTTCTTACCCGCATACAGGCCAAAGAGGTAAGCGCCAAAATACCAAGTAGGAATCGCGACCAAGATACCAACAATCAGCAACAAACCAAGATCCGCGCCTAAAAGATCTGAAGCCGCAACTGGCCCAGGATGAGGCGGCACAAAGGCATGCATCACGGCAAAAGCACCAGCTGAAGGTAGTGCGTATTTCAGTGGCGAACCACCAAAGCGCTTCGCTACGCTAAAGATGATCGGCATCATCACGATCAATCCCGCATCAAAGAAGATGGGAAAACCAAACAATAATGAAGCAATACCCAGTGCAAACGGCGCTTTTTCTTCACCAAAGCGGCCTATCAAGGTATCGGCCAGCACTTTAGCACCGCCCGTCACTTCTAAAATTTTGCCGATCATCGCACCTAAGCCGACCAGCAAAGCAACGGAGGCTAGGGTTCCACCAAAACCAGACATCATGGTTGGGACCACTTTTTCCGCCGCAACGCCGGTGGCAATTGCAGTGCCAAGGCTGACTAAGGTTAATGAAGCGAAGGCGTGTATCTTCAACTTCATGATTAAAATCAGTAGTGCTGCAATCGCACATCCCGCGATTGCTAATAGGTAAGCAGGGTTACTGCTTTGAGTCATCAATTCCATGTTCTTCACCTTATATCACGTATTGTTTTGTTTGTGTTTCAGTTCACAAATCTCTAAGTTACGGGTAACATGTTACCGATAACATGGATAAGATAAAGTCATATTTCCAAGTGAATTTAAAAAATGAGATCCAGCTCAGAATACCACTCAAGGAGTCCGTATGACTGGTAGTAGCATTATTGTAATGGGCGTATGCGCCTGCGGAAAAAGCACTGTAGGCGCGAAATTGGCCCAGAAATTAGGGGCGAAATTCATCGACGGTGACGACCTTCATCCAAAAGCCAATATTCTCAAAATGGCAGGCGGAGAGCCGCTAAATGATGACGATCGCAAACCTTGGTTAGAGCGCATCCGTGACGCGGCTTTTAGCCTAGAGAGTAAAAATGAGCACGGCGTGATTGTTTGCTCTGCGTTGAAAAAAACCTACCGCGATCAAATCCGTGACGGTAACCAAAATGTGACCTTTCTCTTTCTCGATGGCAGTTTTGATTTAATCATGAAGCGCATGCAAGCGCGTAAAGGCCACTTTATGAAAGCGAACATGGTGGAAAGCCAGTTCAATACGTTAGAGCGCCCCGACAACGAAGTGAAAGTCGCTATCGTTGATATCGATACGGATATTGATGAGGTTGTAGAGCGCGCCCTAGTGGCATTGCGCGAGCTCACTTTAGATGGTCAAAAGGTGTCAGCATGAGTACAGCCTTAAACCCAACCATCACAGCCGTCACCGAACGAATTATTCAGCGTAGCCGTACTTTGCGTGATGAGTTTCTCAACCGCGCCAAGGCACAGCAGCACAGTGGCAAGGGTAAAGCATCACTCTCTTGTGGTAATTTGGCTCACGCCGTCGCCGCCTCTTGCTCTCAAGAAAAAGCGCACATTCTCGATTTAACGCGTTCTAACTTAGCCATTATCACAGCATACAACGACATGCTTAGCGCGCACCAAGTGTATAAAGATTACCCTGAGCAGATCAAAAAAGTGCTCGCCCCATTTGGCCACACGGCTCAAGTTGCTGGCGGCGTTCCGGCGATGTGTGATGGCGTAACGCAAGGCCAAGCGGGCATGGATATGTCGTTGTTCTCACGCGATTTGATTGCACAAGCCACGGCATTTTCACTCAGCCACAATATGTTTGATGGCACATTACTGCTCGGTATTTGCGATAAAATTGCGCCCGGGCAACTGATGGGCGCGCTGGCGTTTGCGCACCTACCAACGGCTTTTATTCCCGCAGGGCCAATGTCCACTGGCATTACTAATGATGAGAAAGTCGATGTTCGCCAAAAACACGCAGCGGGTTTGGTTGATGATAGCGCGCTGCTGAATATGGAGTGCGCTTCATACCACTCCCCAGGCACTTGCACTTTCTACGGCACTGCCAATACCAACCAATTAGTGTTTGAGGCGATGGGTTTAATGCTGGCAGGGTCAGCGTTTGTCGCTCCCTTTTCCCCATTGCGCCTTGCATTGACG
The DNA here is from genome assembly GCF_024743775.1 of Vibrio sp. RM-69-4. Lineage (NCBI taxonomy): Bacteria > Pseudomonadati > Pseudomonadota > Gammaproteobacteria > Vibrionales > Vibrionaceae > Vibrio > Vibrio sp. RM-69-4. The sequence continues at coordinate 601,596 of NZ_JAMQXI010000076.1, read as the reverse complement.
CAACATGCCGCAATCCGCCTTGCCGCCATGAGCGATGGTACGGCGCATTTCCGTCCACTTTATGAGGTGGTGACCGAAAAAAGCGTAGTCAATGGCCTAGTGGCTTTGCTCGCCTCTGGTGGCAGTTCAAACCATACCATTCATTTACTGGCTGTTGCTCGCGCGGCGGGTATTGTGCTGACTTGGCAAGATATCAGTGATCTGTCTGACGTCGTTCCTCTTGTGGTGAATGTTTACCCCAATGGTTCGGCTGATATCAATGAATTTGAGCTCGCAGGCGGCGTGCCCATGTTGATGACGCGTCTGAATCAAGCGCAGTTACTTCACAGCGACGTAAAACCCGTGTTTGGTGAATTTGCAGATCAGCTAAAATCACCGCAATTAGTGGGCCATACGTTAGAGTGGCAAGCGTGTACTCAAACTAAAAACCCCTCGGTAATCGCCCTGCCTGATAAGGTATTTCAGCGCTCTGGTGGCATTAAAGTGTTATCGGGTAACCTTGGGCAAGCGGTGATCAAAGTCTCTGCCGTGGCTGAGCAACATCGCATTGTTGAAGCGCCCGCCAAAGTGTTTGCTTGCCAGCATCAGGTTGAGCAGGCGTATCAACGCGGCGAGCTCAATCAAGATTGCGTAGTTGTAGTCCGCTTCAATGGGCCAGCAGCCAATGGCATGCCTGAGCTGCATAAGTTGATGCCGATTTTGGGCAACTTACAAAAAGCGGGCTATCAGGTTGCGTTAGTGACCGATGGTCGTTTGTCCGGCGCTTCTGGTAAAATTCCTGCGGCTATTCACGTCTCACCGGAAGCATTAAGAGGCGGCGCAATTGCGCTTATTGAAGAGGGAGATAGGATCCGCGTCGATGCGGTGACAGGCCGATTAGAGAACTTAACGCCAACCGAAGGCCGCGATATCGCCACCTGTGATACTGAGCTCACACAGCAAACTTGGGGGCGCGATCTGTTTAAAGTGTGCCGAGATAATGTCTCTGCCGCCAATCAAGGGGCTTCGTTCCTCTACCCTAATTGATACAACATGAGCTTGATGTAGCCATTGAAGTGACAAACCCAACCACTTCAATGGCTGAATAACAAGCTGACTACAGGCTCTCGCCATCGGTGACACTAAAGCCTAAGTCGAACACTTTCTGCTCAATCACTTCACCAGCCAGTGCGGACAATAATAGCTCAGCACTTTTCTTGCCAATCTCAAACCGAGGCGTTTCTACACTGGTTAGCTTTGGCGAAATCGCTTGACCTATATCGAGCGCGTTATACCCCACGATTGCAATATCTTGAGGAATCTTCAGCCCTCGATGTGCACACTTCATCATGGCACCAATTGCAATGTCATCATTAGTGCAGAAGATGCCGTTGATCTCTGGCCTCTCTTCTAGGGCTTGTTCGAGTAAATCACCGCCGAGAGTAAAACTTGAATGCTCTTGAGTTAGGATATGAACTGCGGTTAAGCCTGCATCTTGCATTGCACGATCATAGCCATTCATCCGCAACTGCGTTCGAGTATCAAGACGCGCACCGAGATAGGCAATATGCTGTTTGCCACTATCAATCATCTGCGTCACCACATGATACGAGGCCTGCTCGTGATCCAACCCCACCGCCATATTGATCGGCTTGTCTGGCAGCTCCATCGTTTCAACCACTGGCACACCCGCCGCTTTTAGCATTTGAATGGTACGTTCGGAGTGGTGCGTTTCGGTCAAAATAAGACCATCGACTTGATACGACAGCAACGAGGCAATTTTCTCCTCCTCTTCTTGCACGTTATAACCAAAGTGGGCAATAAGTGTATCGTAACCTCTTGCTTTGGTTACCGACTCAATCCCTTGAACTAAATTGGCAAACACTTGATTTGACAACGAAGGCAGAAGAATACCAATCGCCTTACTTGACGATTTCGACAACATCGCCGGGGCGCGATTTTGTATATAACCTAATTCTTCAATCACTGCGGCAATTTTTTCTTGGGTTGCCAATGCGACCGAATTGGGGTCGCGTAGAAAACGGGAAACGGTCATTTTCGTCACCCCCACGCGGTCTGCGATATCTTGCAGGGTAGGCCTAGTTTTACGTTGCATACTGCTCATTTTTATTCTGTTTTCCAACTGAATGTTACCGTAACATTAAACCTCATGACGACTGTGCATTTCAATCTTTATATCACCTCGCTAAGCTCATACACACAGAGGCAATGGCGTAATTTGTGTGACCAACTCGCACAATTATCAACAAACTCATTAATAATCCCTAAAATGGACTTGCTTTCTTGCCTCCTCACCCCAAAAAGAGAGTAATGTGAGGCAGAAGCTGTCCTTTTCATGGATCTTTGATTCATCGCAAGGCGCTTTTCCCCCTGCCAGATTAATTAATAGCTTCTGATTTTGAAGCTGCATTCTAAGGAAATAATAATGTCTGATACACCCACTACCGTTGAATATACCGTTGAAACCCTAAAGCCTGTTGTTGAATCTTCCGGTTCTATTTGGGGTTATGTGGCGGGCGGTGTCGTGCTTGCAGTCGTTCTTGGTTACTTTGCTTTTAAAAAGCTCAACAAACCGGCCTTTGTCATTAAGCAAATGCGTAAACGTAACCGCAAAGAGATGAAAAAACATGGTGTGGAAAGTGCCGAAGCGATGGTCGATCTCGATCTTCTACTCGATGCAGTACAAGAGTACGCCACCCAACAAGCAATGAGTGGCACAACCATGGTGCAACTGTTAGCGCCATTAAATGACGCCAATAAAATGAAATCTGCAGGAGATTTCTATCATTCAATGGCCTACATTGCCAAAAACATCAATAACCCGACGTTGGCTAAAACATTACAGAACAAATCAAAACAGGTTCGTTCAAGCTCGCCACTGATGGCTGGCCTGCTCAAGCGTGCTGGCGTTTAACTGGCACTACTGCAAAACCTGCGATGTGGGTGTATTACCATCACCCACATCTAAAAGTTTTCCCCTCAGTTAAGGCTGAAATGGCAGTGATGAATGGTGCAGAACAATTCGCAGTTGGCCCTGTTCATCTTTCTTAAATGCCCAGCTTTTATCCACCACGGTTTGCTTTCCTTTATTGTCGATGAGCTTAACATGCCCCATGGTTAGGGCTACATCGCCGTTGATATAGACTGCTGCATTATCAAAGCTGTACTCCTTCCAACCTTTTAGTGCAAAGCCAGAATCTTGTGGGTATTGCTTATCACTGCCGACAAAATAAGATAGCGCTCCGTCTACTTCTGTGCGAAAGGTTTGCTCCCCACTGGCAAGCGTAGGTTTGAAAAGCACCGCACCTTGTTGATAGCCATACGCTTGGTCCAACACTTGCTGTGCCAATTTCTTCGCTTCAGCATGACCTTTTTGTTCATAAGTCTGGCTAATCTTGATTAACGCTTCTCCCCAAGCTTGCTGGGCATCAAGCACCTCTTGGTGGTTAATGTTGTTATTAACTAATACGTTAGAAGCTTGAGCGGATAGCGGTAACAACCCGCAAAGTAATAATGCTGAAATAGAAATTCTTTTATATGTACGTTGCATAATGAAGGCCTTATCTAATTATCTAGTTGATGGGAGTAATGTGGTTGATGGGAGTAATTTACGGCCTCTCGATGAACCTAAACCATGCGCTTAGATTAACTTCAGATGAATATTCTTTACCCAATACCAACGGATCGCTTACTCTGCTCACCTATTGAATTTATGCGGCGATCATTATGTTTCGTTATCAATTATCTCTCGTACTGGCTCTGTTACTCACCCTAATCTTAGCCCAAGCTGGCACCGCTTTATGGTCAAATAACGTCGCTAATGAGCACATTCAGCGCGGACAGATCTCCAATCAAATCTTGCAAAGCTTTATGCAGTTGAGCACGGAAAAACAACAGTTAAAAATTTGGCTTGCCGAATACTTATTGACCAAAGATGGCAGCACGCTCAAACGAGACATGCGCTTTTCAAAGATTGAAGATTTGCTCAGCGAGCTCTATTTGCTAACCGAGCAAGCACAACAACACGGTATCACCAACCAAGACTTTGCCGAGATCACTCAGCAAATCAAAGTCATTTCTCTCTTTGAAACTAACTTTGGACGATTAAAAACAGCGCTTCGCTCCTGGGAAATAGCAAAAATCACAGACAATAATGATCGCTGGCTTTTACTCAGTGACACCTTTGATAAGGTGGATAACACCGACCTACGCCAGCTGCTGAATCAAGCTATTTCTCTACAGAAACAACGTACTGCACGCTATGAAGCGGCAGCGATGAAATCATTATCTGATGTAGAAAATGTCATTGTAACCTTATCATTACTAGGGGTAGTCTTTGGCTTGCTACTCGGAGGCTGGTTACTGCGCACCTTATCCAAACCGTTAGCGGAACTGCTAAAAAGCACTTCAGCTTTAGAACAAGGCCATCTTAACCATCGAGTATCGGTCAGCGGGCCAAGTGAGCTCAGAACCCTAGCGCAGCATTTTAATCACATGGCACAAAGCCTTGAAAATGCGCAGCAAAAAGAGATCGCTTCGCGTCAACTCATTGAGCGAGAAGTCACCGCACGCACCCAAGAACTCGCCAATGCACTCGAAACATTGGAGCAGGCTAAACGCCAGCAGAAAGAGTTTTTTGCGAACGTCAGCCATGAATTGCGTACTCCCGCAACGGCCATTTTAGGAGAAGCGCAAATTACCCTTCGCAGTCGTCAAAATAGTGATGAAGAGTATCGACAAACGCTACAGCGTATCAATGAATCGGCAACCCACCTTTCCTACCGGATCGACGATTTATTGCTGCTTATCCGTCAAGATGAAAAGCTGTTCCAACCGACTCTTAGCCCTATCACCTTAGAGAGTCTATGGCAGTCGGTGACGAGACAAGCCACCCTTTTAACTCACGCGCATCAAGTGCAACTTGAATGTCTTCACCCACAACAGGCAAACTGGCAAGAGCGGATCTTTCATACTGATTTAGATAAGCTACTGATGACCGTGCGAATTATCGTCGATAATGCATTGCGCTATGATCCACATCACCAGCCTATTACGCTCACTCTGCTAGTTGAGCCCCAGCAATTTCATCTTCAATTGCAAGATCACGGTATTGGTATTGACCAAGAGGACCTCGCACAGATTTTCCAACGCTATTTTCGGTCCGAAAACGGCAAACGCTATCGCCCTGATGGTTTGGGGATTGGTTTAACACTGGCTTATAACATTGTGCAACAGCAACGCGGAACCATCGCATTCCAAAGCCAATTGGCTCAAGGCACAACCGTTACACTGACCTTTGAACTGGAAGAGGAAGAATCATGAGAATTCTTTTAATTGAAGATGATGCCAGAATTGCCAACTTTATTGAACGAGGGCTCAAAGCAGAAGGTCACCACATTCAGCGACTGAATGATGGGCAATACGCACTTGAAACACTCATAAGCGGCGAGCCCGATATTTTAATTTTAGATCGAATGCTTCCGCACACCGATGGATTAACTCTTTGTCAGCAAATACGTGAAGCCGGTATTGATGTGCGCATTTTGATGCTTTCTGCACTGGGCGAAGTTGAAGAACGGGTTCGGGGCCTACGCATTGGTGCGGATGATTATCTGGCAAAACCTTTTCATTTTGAAGAGTTACTGGCTCGCCTAGATGCGCTGCAACGTCGACATTCTGACTCTGCGCCAATGCCCACTCTACACATTGCAGACTTAACGCTCTGCTTATCAACCATGACCGTAACACGGGCAGGGCAAGCCATTGAGTTAACCGCCAAAGAACTCTCCATATTAGAGCTATTGATGCATAAACCTGGTCATATTTTTAGCCGAGAACGGATTCTTGCTAATGTTTGGGGCCTCCATCAAGATCCCCTAACCAACATAGTCGATGTGTATATGCGTCGTCTACGCAAAAAAATTGATGACCCTTTCTCATCAGCACTGATTAAAACTAAACGCGGTATGGGCTATTTTCTCGATAAAAATAGTGGTGAGCAACGCACAGGAAATGGATAAATTTAACTCTTATCTAACAATTACTTATCTGAGAAATTTAATATTCGTTCCGGTGCACAAATTTGCATACCTATAGTTAACATTTATAGCTCGTTGCAGTATTACTGGTCATAAGTTCAGGGCAACCACAAAACGACATCGAGAGTTCATTTCACTAGGTGACTTCTCAATGCCGTATTTGAACCCTCCAGCTGTAGACATAACCACTAACCGAGTTCTTACGCCTACCCCTGCCGTTCATTAAGCTTGCCCACCAGCCGTTTTTAAATTGTTCAGGAGACTCATCATGAGTGACATTGCACTTTCTATCAGCATTCTCTCGCTGGTAGCTGTGCTGGGTTTGTGGATAGGGAATTGGCGCGTCTACGGTGTTGGTTTAGGGATCGGCGGGGTGCTGTTTGGCGGCATTCTCGTCGGTCACTTTACAGGCATGTGGGGGGTGGTTCTTGACTACAATACGTTGCATTTTATTCAAGAGTTCGGCCTTATCCTATTTGTGTACACCATTGGTATACAAGTCGGACCCGGTTTTTTCTCTTCACTTCGAAGCTCAGGACTAAAACTCAATGCCTTTGCCGCACTGATTGTGTTGCTAGGCTGTGTGGTGACGGTCGCGCTTTACTATCTGTTTGATGTGCCTTTACCCGTTATTCTTGGTGTATTCTCCGGTGCAGTCACCAATACGCCATCATTAGGCGCAGGGCAACAAATCCTGACTGAGTTAGGTGGCCAAGAGAACATGCTTGACCTGACGGGTATGGGTTATGCGATTGCTTACCCCTTTGGCATATGCGGTATTTTGCTTACCATGTGGCTGCTCAGAATTGCCTTTCGTGTCAGGGTTGACGCCGAAGCCGAAGACTTTGAGATCCACAACGGCCACAAAAAAGAGAGCTTGCACACCATTAACGTTGCGATTAAAAACCCCAACTTAAATGGCCTGCTCTTAAAAGACATTCCCGCGCTCAGTGATGGCGATATTGTGTGCTCGCGCCTCAAACGTGGTGAACACCTTTCCGTACCCAAACCCGATTCACGAGTTGAAGTGAATGATTTACTTCATCTGGTCGGCGATAAAAAAGCGTTAGAAAAAGCACGCTTGGTGATTGGCGAAGAGGTCGATGCATCACTTTCGACACGCGGCACTGAGCTGCGAGTACAGCGCTTAGTCGTCACCAACGAGATTGTGCTTGGTAAAAAGCTGCGCGATCTGGATTTAAAAGAGAAATACGACGTCGTCGTTTCGCGTTTAAACCGTGCCGGGGTTGAGCTTATCCCAACCAGCCAATCTACCTTGCAGTTTGGCGACATTCTCAATTTAGTCGGGCGTCAAGAAGCGATTGAAGCGGTCAGTGGCATGGTCGGCAACGCGCACCAAAAATTACAGCATGTACAGATGCTACCAGTCTTCGTTGGGATTGGACTTGGGGTATTACTCGGATCTATTCCGTTTTATCTACCGGGATTCCCCGCCGCCATTAAGCTAGGCTTAGCTGGAGGACCGCTGATTGTCGCACTGGTTTTGGCGCGTATCGGCAGCATTGGCAAAATGTATTGGTTTATGCCGCCCAGCGCGAACCTTGCTCTGCGAGAAATTGGTATTGTGCTGTTTTTAGCGGTTGTTGGGTTAAAATCTGGGGGCAATTTTGTTGAAACATTAGTGCAAGGCGATGGCGTCAGTTGGATGGGCTACGGCATGTTGATCACGGGTATTCCATTGATCACCGTCGGAATACTGGCTCGTGTTTTAGGCCATATTAACTATCTCACCATCTGTGGCATGCTAGCAGGTTCGATGACCGATCCACCCGCTCTTGCTTTTGCGAATGCGCTGCACGAAAGCAGTGGCGCCTCTGCGTTGGCATACGCCACTGTCTATCCGTTAGTGATGTGCCTGCGCATACTCTCACCGCAAATATTGGCGTTAATTTTATGGGCAATATAGCGAACGGTTAACGCCAAGCAACTAGAGAAACAAAGTGGGTCGCTCAGTACCCACTTTATTTTGCTGCGTTGATAATGCTCCCACACAGCAACGTCTCACCGAATCTCTACAACATAGGAACAACGGACAGTAACAGCAACGCACCCATCGCGCCGTTAAACCAGCGGACATAACTTGGGTGATTCATCCAGTGGCTCAACTGTTTACCCGCCGCAGTCCAAACACTGACCGACGGAATGTTCACCAAAGCAAACACCAATGAAATCAGCATTAACTGCGCCCAGCTCGCACTTTGGTTAAATACACTCACCGCAGTCAGCGCCATCGACCAACCTTTGGGATTGACCCATTGAAACAGTACAGCCGAAACAAATGACATCGGTTGATACTGCTTCTCTCCCTGCGAAGGGTTACTCAGCGCAATTTTTATCGCCAAATAGACCAAATAAATGGTGCAGGCAATTTGCAAACCTTGTTGCAACATAGGATAACGATGGAATAAACCCGTTAACCCAACGCCAACCAATAGCACCATAATGCTAAAACCAAACGTTACACCAAGCATGTGCGGAATAGTGCGCATAAAGCCCACATTCGCACCGGATGTCATCAGCATGATGTTGTTTGGACCCGGTGAAAAGGTCGAAACAAAAGCAAAAGCCACCAGTGGCCACCATTGTGTGTAATCCATCTTCTTTCTCTATTTAATAATGATGAACAAATAATAATGGTATCGGCTGGCAACATTGTGCTTATATTGGTCAATACCACCAATATTGAGCAATAAAAATAAGCCATGGACAGATTTGACGAGAGAATATTGCAAGAGCTACAACTTGATGGCCGAGTCTCGAATGTCGAGCTAGCCGAACGCATCGGCTTATCGCCCTCCGCCACGTTGCGCCGCGTGCAGGATCTCGAGCGTAAGCAGATCATTAAAGGCTATCGAGCGGTCTTAAATAAAACCCAACTTGATGTCGGGTTTGTCGCTTATGTGGCAATTGGCTTAAACAGCCACACGAAAAAAGCGCAGCTTAGTTTCGAAGAACATGTGCGCTACGCCAAGGAGGTGGTCGAATGCCACAACATTACCGGGATGAACGAATATTTGCTGCGTGTCGAAAGCAAAGATCTCAGCGCCTATAAACGTTTTCACGCCGATGTGCTTGGTGAGTGCTTAACGGTGAAATCGATCACCACCATGGTGGTCATGGACTCTCCTAAAGACGAACGGCAATAGTATTTACGCCATCACTTTTAGCATTCGACAAGGTGCGCAAGGTACTAAGATAAGTAACTACCAAAAACTCATCTCATTCTAACGATTGAATTTCTTAAGCCTTTATTAAGAAAAGATCTTTATAAGTTCCATAACGTCTTCTCATCACACGGTATGTTATGGAACCCACAATGAAAAATCCTCGCTTCTCATACGCAAGTATTACCTTGTTGCTTGCTCTCTATTTCAGCTTGGTACTCAACATTCCTATTTATGCCAAGTTGGCACAGATTTTTTCGGCTGCTGAGCAGTTCAATTGGGGGTTTGCCTTCTCAATACCGATTTTTTTCTTTTTGGCGCTGAACGTTATTTTCCAACTGTTTGCGTGGCCTTATTTTCTAAAACCTTTTTTTGCGGTCTTACTCATCCTTTCTGCTGTGGTGAGTTATGCGAGTTACAATTACGGCACGATTGTCGACCGAGACATGTTGATCAATGTCGTTGAAACCAATAGCAGTGAGGCAGGCTCTTATGTCAGTCTCTATTCCATTGTCTGGATCTCAGCGTTGGGCATCCTCCCTGCCGCTCTATTACTGCTTTCGCCACTTAAAGTAGAAAAATCCATTTCCCGCTTTTTAGGCTATAAAGCGCTATCAATATTGCTCTCTTTACTCGGCATCATCATTATTGCGGCGCTGTATTATCAGAACTATTCGTCGGTTGGGCGCAACAATAGTTACCTCAAGAAAATGATCATACCCACTCACTTTGTCTATAGCGCTTACGGTCTTGTGAAAGATCGTTATTTTACCGAGCCCGTGGTGTATCAAATTATCGGCGCTGATGCGCAGCAGCAACCGAAAACTACCCATAGCCGTGATGCAGAAAAACCAACCTTAGTCTTATTTGTGCTAGGAGAAACGGCTCGCGCACAAAATTACCAATACTACGGCTACACACGTGATACCAATGCTTATACCGCGCCTTATCAGCCTATATTTTTCAGTGATGTCGCCTCTTGTGGTACTGCGACAGCGGTCTCTGTACCTTGTTTATTTTCCAATATGGATCGTCATAATTTTGATCGTACCAAAGCGGATAACCAAGACAACGTCCTCGATATCTTGCAGCGCGCAGGCGTCGACCTCTTATGGAAAGAGAATGATGGAGGCGATAAAGGCGTCGCGAAAAATATTCCGCAGAAAGAGCTGGATAAAACTGCGCGAGAAGGCCGATGTGACGGCAGCACTTGTTATGACGTCACAATGCTAGACAACTTAGATGAAGAAATTGCCAACCAAACTGGTAACCGAATGATTTTCATGCACATTATTGGAAGTCACGGGCCAACCTACTTTAAGCGCTATCCTAAAGACATGGCGAAATATCAACCTGATTGCCCAAGAGCGGATATTGAAAATTGCAGCGTTGAGCAGATAGTGAATACTTACGACAACACTATTCGTTACACAGATTTTGTTTTGGCGCAGCTGATTGAAAAGCTAAAGTCACTGCAAGCGCAATACAACACCGCATTGATTTATGTCTCCGACCATGGAGAATCACTGGGAGAAAATGGACTGTTCTTACATGGTATGCCGTACAGCCTAGCACCCGATTATCAAACTCAAGTACCGCTTTTAGTCTGGTTATCTGACGAATTTGCCCGAACGAAAGGCGTGAATCAAACCTGTTTACGTCAAACAGCCACTCAGCCCTATGCTCAAAGTAATCTCTTTCACTCTTTACTTGGCATTATGGATGTATCAACCAATGCATACGAGAAAGCGCAAGATATTTTTGCGCCATGCCGCTAAAGAGTATGGATAAAAACAGAAGAGACCCGTTAACTTAGATGAAAACAAACCCTGAAGATGTTGCTGTCGTTGTGTCTCGGCAGCAACTCGACGGTGGCATTATGCAGCGCGGCGATATCACGGCAAATCGACATTCCAAGCCCCGCCCCATCGCCTTTTTCACTGTTAGCTCGATAAAAGTTATCAAATATTTTTTCTCGGGCTTCGTTCGTGATGTTGGGGCCGCTATCAGTCACATTCACTTGAATAAACTGATCATCGCCATGCAACGTAATATCAATGTGGCTGTGTACGCCAGAATAGCGCATCGCATTATCGATTAAGTTTTTAAACAACACGCCGAGTAATAGCTCGTCGCCTTGAACCGACAAACTCTGCCCTTCAAAGCTCAATTGTTGGTCGTGCTTTAACGCTAACGGCGCAAGGTCTGCGATAACTTGCTTAATAGAGACTGAGAGATCGACCGTTTGTGATGACAATTCCATAGTGCTTTCGACTTTGGCTAACATCAACAACTGATGAATAAGGCGGTCAGTACGCTCAATACCCTTAAGAATCATGTCCAGATCATATTTCAGTTGCTGCTCATTCTGGCTGAGCATGGCGTTTTCGGCATTTAATCTCAATACCGTTAGTGGTGTTTTAAGTTCATGAGCAGCCATGCGCGTGAAGCGTTTTTCTCGCTGCCAAGCCAATTCTAATTGAGCCAACAGTTGGTTGAGTGTCTCTACTAATGGTGAGAGTTCGGTGGTTTGTTCTGTAACGTAAATGCGATCCAACTTATGGACACTGCGAATGGCGATTGCTGATTTTAGTTCTTGCAGTGGTTTGAAACTTCGTCCAATAAGCATCACCAGCACCAAGATAACGCATGGGATCAAGATCAATTGCGGCAACGCGGTCGACAGTGCAATTTCATTGACCATTTCATCACGAATACTCTGTTTTTCCGCAACCAGAATGTATTCCGAACCGTGATCAGAATGAGGTTGCGCCAATTGAAAATAACGCCATGTTTGGCCATCAATGGTGACGTTGCCAAATCCATTATTGCTGGCATTGCTGCTAAAAGCGGGTTGCTGACTATCAGAGCTATACATCAACTGACCATCTCGATAAAACTGAAACAGAATGTACCGCTCATAAGGGTGACCATACTGCGTTGCCATCTCCTTGTTGGCTTGCGAAAGACGTTCAATGCTTTGCATCCACTGATCAAACTGTTGATGAAGATCGGCATTGTCTCCTTCTTTTATAGAGACAGAAGTCGCCATCAACAGTAATTTTGCCGATTGACCTAAGCGCGCATCGTAGACCTCCTCAACTTCATGTTGAGCAGTAGAAAAACTGAAATAAAGAGAAATGAGCAGTAAGCCACCGCTTAACCATACAGCCGACTGTGTTAAACGACGTTTAATCGAAAATATTTTTTTATTTTTCAATCATATACCCCACACCACGGATATTTTTGATGACATTTTCTGGCATTTTTTTACGCAAGTTATGAATGTGAACTTCGATAGCGTTGTCACTGCTGCCTTCGTCCCAACCATGAAGCGCTTGTTGCAATAGCTCTTTGCTCATCACTCGCCCTGCTTGAGTGATCAAACTGGCGAGAATTTTATATTCATTACGCGTCAGTTTGAGGGGTTGCTGACGATATTCAATCTCCTGCTTGGAAAGAGAGAGGCTCAGATCACCAATCGAAATCAGAGCCTCGGCGCTGCCCGAGCTGCGACGAATGATAAGCCGTAAACGTGCCAATAGCTCTTCTAGCGCAAAGGGTTTGCCAATGTATTCATCGGCTCCACCATCTAACCCTTTGACGCGATCGCTAATATCATCACGCGCCGTTAGGATCATCACAGGCAGCGAATAACCAGCGTTTCTAATGCCACGCAACACCTCAAGACCATCCATATCCGGTAAGGTTAAATCCAAGATCACCGCCGAAAACTGTTCAGTTTTGAGCGCACACGCCACGCCGCCACCTTTTTCTAGCCAATCCACCGTATAACCTTGGCGAGTCAACGCCACCTGCATTGACTCGCCCAGTTGTTTGTCATCTTCGACTAATAATAAACGCATACGTTATTTTAAATTCTCCAACAAAAGAGCAATTTCTTGCTGACGCCCAGCATCGGCAATCGCTCTTTGTGGCCTTGCTGGTGCTTGTTGTGCTTGCAACAGGTACTTTCTTGCTTCATCGGTTCTGCCCTGCTCGGCAAGAAAATCACCGTAAAAATAGTTGGCATCAATTCCTGTCGGGTTAATCAGCAGCGCTCTTTGCAGCAACTCTTCCGCTTTAACGTCGTCGCCAAAAGCCACTGGCCAGCCGGGCACTTTGTAATATAAGGTGCCTAAACTTGTAAAAGCCGAGCCATCTAAAGTATTAGGCGCTTGATCGATAACCTCTTCGTACAATAATTTCGCCTCTTTCACTAAAGATAGCGCACCCAACCCACCTTTTACGCCCGCTAATGAGGATTTATTGATGGCAAGCCACACTTTGAGTTCTGGGCTGTTGCTTGATTGCATCTCTAAGGTGTTACGCATAATGACACGTTCAAAACAACGTTCTTGATCATCGCTCGACTTCATTTTGTATTGGCATTTGGCCCAATCAGATTGAACCTGAGCTAAAGGGGTGATCGCAAAAGCGGGTGTCGTGCTTACCGCAAAGATGACCAATGCACTGGCCCATTTAAACACAGTTTTCATATGTTGTTCTCCTTGAGTTATCACGCTTTAACGGTTCAAAAAGGCAAGAATGGTCGCTTGCTGCTTTTTAATTGCCGACGAAATCACTGCTGGCCATAGTTGATTTAATCGTACCAACACTTTTTCAGGCCAGCCAATCCAGCGAGTTGTTGATTCGCTTTCGAGCATACTAAGCACATGTTGGGCAACAACCTCTGGCTCATCACAGTGATTGCCTACGGCTTGGTTAAACTGGTTCACCGTGTCATTATTCAGCTCGGTATTGGTCGCTCGCGGCGCTAGGTAAAGTACTTTGATACCCGTCCCCTCAAGCTCACGCTGCATCGCTTCACTAAAACGGTGCAACCCTGCTTTGGTAGCGCAGTACGTGGCATAACCCGGGTAACCAATAGCCCCTAAACTTGAGCCAATATTTAAAATAATCCCCGGTTTATTCAACCAATGTATCGCCGATTGAGTCAGTTGCATCGGAGTAAGTAAATTCAAATGCAGCTCCTGTTGTACTGAAACTGCGGTTCGTCTAGCTAATAAGCGAAACTGGTTAATGCCCGCATTATTGATCACCACACTGATTCGTTTCTGGCCCATAAAAAAGCGCTGAATGAAGGTGTTGATCTGCTCTATTCCTGACTCTGTGCTTAAATCTGCACTCAAAATCAGATGCTTCTCAGGCATGGGTAGCGTTTGCCGAAGTTGCTCGAGTTTTTGACCATCACGAGCCACCAGAACTAGACTGGCTCCTTGCTTAGCAAGCAGCAATGCGATGCGTTGCCCGATACCACCGGAAGCGCCGGTGAGTAAAACATGTTGATGATTAAGATCCATATTGCGACCTTACACCTTGCGAAGCTAAATCTTGCGAACCTGCATGCACCATTGACTCGCAAGGAAGCGGTAGTTCTCGCAGCATCTGCCCATACAGATCAAACACCATGTTTGCAGAGCGGATGATGGCCGCTTGATCGGATACACACTGAATGTTGTTCATTAACGATTCAAAAAAGCGGATGTGCCCTTGGTCAAGTTCACTGTGCGAAGTGAGATAGGTCATCGCCGCATCAGGAAGCTCCAAACGCTGTTTGACTAACCGTGCGATATTCCCACCGACACCCACACTGGTTCCTTCAAGTACCCACACCATGCCAAATAAGCTCAACGGGTTAGCGCGATCAATCTGGTGATAGAGATACGCCACCATGAGTTCGATGGAAGCGCTGACGCGCCCTGCACCCTCATTATGACGCACTGCGTCCACATCACCACCGCACGCTTTAATATCGTTCAAGATCCACTCTTGGTGGCCTTTTTCTTCATCGATGTACTCGGCAATCGCCGTTCGTACCCACTCATATTCATCGCCTAAGCGGCTGCCACATGCCATCAGCAGTGGCACCGTATGTTTAACATGGTGATAAGCTTGAGTGAGAAAACGAATATACATCTCTAGGCTGATCTCACCTCTTGCGCAGGCATCAAATACCGGAGCTTGCAACATCTGCTGCTGTGCTGGCTCAGTTTGTGTTTTTAAAATATGGAAAAATTTGCTCATTTTAAAGCTCCTCAGCCATTGAATAGAAGGAAGGAATAGAGATAAAAACCGTCTGTGGATTAGTGGTGTGGCGCGCCAAGCGAGCCTCTTGCAGTGCGTTTTCAATAGCTAAGCGTTTTGGGCGACCATTAGCGGTCAGCCACTTTTGCCAGCAATGAGTATCGCTCACCAACCAAAGCTGCGTGATGTGTGCGTAATCGGGCAACACGCTATTGAGCTGTTGCACGCGCGTAACGAGATCAGGTAAAGGACTGTCACTGACGGCCGTGAGGCCTGCCTGCCCGTCGCCCACCACCACAAATCGATGGTGTGCAATCAAAGCCAATGCTTGAGATTCAATCCATTCAGGGGCCACGTTACGCCCAAAACTGGTGATGATGAGGTTCTTTTTACGCCCGATGATGGTTAAAAAAACCTCATCATCGATTGTGGCCATATCGCCAGTTGACAACCACTCGTGGCTAAACGGCTCACCTAAATACCCCAAAGCCGTGTTGCCTTTAACTAACAATTCGCCATCTTGTGCCAGCGAAACCTGAAGATGAGACAGCACCTGTCCGCACGACCCCGGCTTATTTTGTTGGGGTGTATTCATACTCACGACCGAAGCACTTTCAGACAAACCATACCCTTCAAAAGCGGGAATGCCGAGCTGGCGAGCTGCGTCAATTAATTGGGGAGCCACTCGCGCCCCGCCCACGGCAACCCAGCGTAAAGGCTGCGCAAGAGCTGGGCTCTGCTTGACGACTTCAATTAATGCCAACAATAACGCTGGCGTTAACACCAAGCTTGACGGCTGAAACTGTTGCAGTGCGAGTGCGAACGTTGCGCCACAGAACTGGCTAGAACCGGTCAAACCCACTTCGCTGCCACAGACAACTGTTGATGTCACACCCAGAACCAAAGGAACATACACACCCGTGATGTTTTCTAACAAGGTTGAGAGAGGCAGCATCACGAGGTGACGCTCAACTTGCGCGGACATTTTCTCTGCGATCGCCAGCGTGACCGCTTGCATGTTTTCGTCACTCAAACACACCCCTTTCGGCGTTCCGGTGGACCCAGACGTAAAGGTGATTTTTTGCGTCAAAGGCAACACCTGTGCTGATGGATTCGCCAAATAGACAAAAGCAGGTAGATGGCTGAGCGTTGAGAAAGGTTCACCTAGCGTTGGCCAATCACCTAAGCAAACATCAACCCCTGATTCATACAGTAAGTGTTCAACCTGTGCCTTGCTAAAGAAAGTAGGTACAGGAACGAGCACTATTTTTGCGTGCATGGCCGCAAGATCGATGATCACCCAATCCAAACTATTTCCAGCTTTTAATGCAATACGCTGAACCTGCCACTGGCGTAATGTGCGTGCTGTGGCTTCCACCTTTTCTAAGAGCTGTTGATAGCTCAGCGCTATCTTTTCTTGTTTGGCATTGTGCCCAATGAAGGCAATGCTATCTGGCTTTTGCTGCGCATGTTGATGAAGCGCCGATAAAATTCGGTTCATAGCAAAGGCCTCACGCTTGTTTCTGGTTTAAATGAAATCGGTTGAGCAACGCCAGCCCCTGCGCCAAATTTCCCGCTAAAATTCGAGGGCTGTGTTGGTAATAACTGCCCCAAATTTGGTTGGCGTTAGGAATGCAAGATGCTGACGCTTTCGCGATCAATGTCGGTTGTAAACCAAATCGACGCATCAAAGCATGCAGTGGATCCGTTGCTGTAAAAACGCACCATTCATACCCTAAATCAACCAGCTGTTGAGCGATCAAAGTAAAGTGCAGTGCCGATAAACCACGACCGAAAGAGGCCAGTTGGCCAAATTCAATCAAAGCACTTCGGGATACTCGGCAATCAAAACGCTGCGATAAAATTTCATCGGCAGGTTGGTCAAGGTATTGTTCGAGAAATAGAGGCTCTTGCTGCGCTACGCGAAAACCACATACGGATTTCATTTCGTCATGATCAAGCAAAGCTAAATAAGCAGGCATAAAAGTAATAAGGCGTGCATCAAACGCTTGCTGATAACGCTCGCGCACAAGGTGTATGGCTTCCAACCAGCGAGGATGAGAAGGATCAATTACGGCCAATTGCAGATCAGATGCTGAGCGTATAGTTTTCATCGGCATTTCCTTTTTGCTTACTCTGTAAACAAAAATAACGGACGTAACTTAAGAATCCCTTAATAAGAGATTTTTTCTTCAACTCAATGAATGAGGAGCCGTTGAATATCCGATACCACTTAGCTCACTAACAAATGTGTGGCCAAATCTGAACTGAACGATTTTTCTAAATGAGCCTGTCACGGATTAGCTTAGATACGGAAAATTATCATTTTCTACTATCGCCATTTGTATTGGTTCTAACACGGTGACATCTTGCGTTTCGCTTATAATTAAAATTTATCATTTTTATAATTACTGATAATTTTATTTAATCCATCAATCTCCATATACTCCCATCTATCGAAACGAAGCCAAAAAATCAAAGGTATTAGGAGCGAATTATGAAAATGAATCACGTCGGTATTATGGTTGGCGATATGGATAAAGCTGTTGAGTTCTACACTCAGGCTTTAGGTTTAAAAATCGTTATGAATAATACACAAGTTATTGAAGAGCGAGAGTCAGCGATTGGCCGCATGTGTATTGCTGTTTTTGGTGAGGGTTTCAAAGGTTTCAATATTGCACATCTAGTAACAACTGATGGTATTGGTGTTGAATTGTTTGAAATGAAAGAGCGCGAAGAGCGTCACGAAGTAGACTTCTCTCGCCTTGGTATCTTCCACTTCTGTCTACAAACCGACGACTTTGAAGGCGCGATTAAGCGCATTGAACAATATGGCGGTAAAGCGCGTATGGATATCATGCGTTACCACCCAAAAGATGATAACAAGCTCGCTAAAATGGTTTATCTAGAAGACCCATTTGGTAACCTATTTGAGCTTTACTCGCACTCATACGAAGAAACTTATGCCTCTGATTACGAATAGTCGATCTGTGATGCATTAATAAAATTTCAAGGGCAGGTAGCACAACCAGCCCTTTTTGGTTTCTATTGAAAGGTCAGCTATGAAGCTTTAATGCCAATATCATCTGCTTATGTGAGGTTCAATCAAGTCAAACAACCTTAAAAGAGTGATCAATAACATCAATGACTTGCTCATAACGCCTAGCAAGAGGTGAATTAAGTTTGCTAACCAAGTAAACAGGTTCTTGTATATCTGCAGTAATGTTGAATATTTTTAACTGCTCTTTATCCGCGAACAAGTTAACGCACCATCGAGGAACCACTGTAAAACCAATCCCTTTAGCTATAGGAACTAATATTTGGTGCACTTGGTTAATATAGCTTTGCGTCGAAACATCATCCAAATCGACTAGACGAAGCAAATCATTATTCGCTTGATTGACATATGTTTGGAAGTAGTGAGCGAAATCTGGATGACGAACGACTCCCAATTCTATTAACAAGTCATTTATAGGCAAGCTTTCGTCTGCGGACAGTGGCAATACAAGCGCAAGACACTCCGCACCAACAATACGGCTCGCGAAATATTTAGGGTTAGGTTCTTTTGTCACTAGACCTATATCCAGTTTCCCCTGCAATATCTGCTCAAATATACGATGGTTTGGCGTTGCTTCTAACTCAATGGATAAGCCTGGATAACTCACTTGCAAAGAAAGTAATTGTGAATAAATCAGCCACGCGAAAGTCCCCGAACAGCCTATAGTACAGCGACCACGGAAAGGTTCGTCGTGTGCCAAATTCTGTAATAACTCAAACTCTTCTTCAAAGTGTTTGACAGCATAATCGTAAACTTTCCGCCCATAGATTGTTAACTCAAATTTCTTGTTAAATCTCTTTATCAAAGGATAACCGCAAGCAGCTTCTAGTTTATTTATGTGCTGGCTTACCCCAGGTTGCGTCATATGGAGTAACTCAGCCGTTTTAGTAAAGTGCCCAATATCGACTAATGTTTTAAAAGTGTTTAACCAAATAGGATTGAGCATAGTCATAAACCAATAGTTATTAATAAATCAACTTTCAATAATAATTGATTATAAATGAATCAGCATGTCTTTGGACAAAATGTATGTTTCAGATTGCAATATGATAAAACATCATTGCATTAGCTTTTGAAACGAAGAAATCGGGAGTGTACGGATAAAGTTTGTCAGCGACAAAAAGTGATGCTTGCAGCATAAGTCTGCATAGCCAGAACGAGCTTTCAAATAGTTACAAAGATATTTGCAGAATAAGTTCGCATAAAATTGCATCAAAAATCTGCATATTTGAGTAGGTATCTAAATCCTACGTTGTAAAGTTACTACATCATAGCCAATGCCCGTAGATAATCGTGTCAATGAGCATACGTTTAACAAAGTTTTGGACATTTCCGAGTTAGAGCCTCCACTCTAACTTGTCAGTTTCAGATTAAAATTTGATACTTAAACTAATGAATCCTCATATCAAGGATGTTCACCGTCCTGATTTAGGGAATGAACTGCGCCATCAAAAACCATTAAGAGTGACGTAACTCTTACGCTTTTGATGGCATAGGACATACCGAAAAATAACGATTCCAAACCTTGCAAAGTCGTAGGTCTTCAATGTGAGATAAACTTATCGGCACTTCCTTCATTCCTTCCAAGGACGCTTGACCTCCGACTCTAACCCGGCGAATGATATCTTGTTTAGAATCAATGGTAACTTGAATCAAAGATAAGGCCCCCATTGAGCGTCCTTGCTCTAAAGCGAACGTTAAGCTATCAGTGATGCCATGCTTAATAAGATAACAACCTAAAGCCCCACTCGCACTACCTGTCGCTGATTCTTCATTGATACCATATAAAGGTGCGAAATTTCGGCAATAGGCAATCGTTGCCTTATCGTTGCTAAGTTCAAATACGTGGAAACCGATAGTATTGAACTCTTGGCTTAGCTTCGATATCGCAGCAAAGTTAGGCTTTAGGATATCTAAATGTCCAGTCTGCACAGGGACAATGATATCGGGTAAACCTGTCGAGATGATTTCAATAGGCAATCCCGTACTCGTAATCACGTCACTAGATATGCCAATAGCATAAGCGATGTCTTTAACGTGAGGAGCGCGACGAAACAGAGGTTTGGTTTGATCCATTACAATAGAGCTATCATCGATGGCTACATGGAGAATACCTGCTTTTGTTTGTTGTGTGTAACAACCTTGCTCAATGAACCCCTGCGAAGCCAATACGAAAAATGCAGCCAAAGTGGCATGACCACAAAAGTCCACTTCCCCTTCAGCAGTAAAAAATTCCACCTTGAAATCTGTTTCTTTATTGGTGTACACAAAGGCCGTTTCAGAGAAGCCAACCTGTCGCGCGATGTATGTTTTTTGTTCTGTACTAAGGGAAGGTGGGCCTAAAACAACTCCAGCAGGATTTCCGCCTAATCCGCCTTTGGTAAATGAATTAACAAGATAGACGTTTATGTCATGTTCAATGGCGAGTGTCGTATCAATGGTCACAGCTTCAATTCCTTAAAATTACTAAGTTCGATCTAAGTCTTGCGCGTAAAGCTTGATAGCTCGTTTGTACGTTAAAATGTCTCTGAGCTTGTAGTGTCAATCAAAAGGCTTAACAACATCTCAACCGCGTTTTTATGCTCTCCAAGGTTATATAACACATTGCATAAAATGGCATCGCCTCCTTTGCATTGGGGAAATGAGTGCATGCTTTTTCAAACCGAACGGCTGCTTCATGATATTTCCCGAGGCTTCTCTGCGTGCTAGCCAGGCCAAATAGAGCCTCAAAATGCTCTTTCTCAACGAGGTCACCAGTTAGTGCGGCGTTATAATGCTGAACTGCTTCTGACTCAAGCCCTTGATTATCATAAGACCATGCATATGGAGGTACGATATCTTCGTTGCTAAGAAGATTGGCCAATAATTATCGGCTTCCTTCAAAATCACCGTTATCCCTTAACTCGATAGCTCGTTGAATATGCTCATTCATAGCTTGTTTCCTTCCATTCATTAAGTGGCCGCTTTTTACTATGTTTTAAAGTTTAAAGCTTTTAAAAAACAGCATATAAGCTGGATACGAACATTGACGATGTTCCACGCAACTGTCGTAAACATAAATTTATGCGCACTCAAGCACTAATACGATTAACTGGATTTCGATAAGGCAGTTAGTATGAGTTTTTGTATGGACAAACCTTAAGAACAATGGACGAGGAATGTTTAATCTAATTTATGTTGGGCTAGAACTTTGCTAGCGATGATTACCGCTGAGAAAGCTTTAGAAAATTGTAAATTAAGGTCTTTGATGGCGCATTCTGATGTTTGGAGTAACTTCTAGTTTACAACCATACATCTACCTCATACATAGTCAGCTACCACCCCTTATCTACGCCAGTTTTAAGCATAACTCAATTTGAGGTGGTTTAGCTTTCTATCCGAATTACTCAGCGGAGTCTTTCACCAATGCTTCCAGCTTATCAAGTGGTATATATCCGGGAATTATTTGACCATTTAACAACATTCCGGGCGTTCCTCGCATACCTAACTGGTTAAATATCTGGTAGTTTTTTGCAAGCATCTCATCGGTCAAAGCATCTGATTTGATATGGTTCTCAAGACCTAGTCTTTTAGCAATTCGTTCAATAGAACGATGATCATGTATTCCTGGTTTTTTAATAAGCAACGCATGAGTTTCAGCAAACTTTTCTGGATGGTTCTCCCACACATTTAAGGCAAAACTCGCTGAGTTGGAATGGCTTGACATCTCTTTAATAGGCACGTAAATATTCACAACTTTAATATCATTGGGATATTTATCTACAAGTTGATCTAACACACTATCTAATTTCTTGCACCAAGGACAACTGTAATCTGTAAAATTAATGATCGTAGTTTTCGCATTACTAGAACCAAAGCTTGTGTGATTAGAGTTATTGTACATATAGTCGTAATTTTCAGCGATTGTAGCCTCGAAAGCTTTTTGTTGATTCACATACAAGTGTAAGCTTTCATGGAGATTATCTATAATCAAAGGGTTTTCTTGAAGTATCTTAGTAATGTCTTTAATTTTATCATCATGTGTCGTTGCTAACGCAAGCGGTGAAACGAATACACTTGCAATCAATATTTTATAAACAATCTTCATCTCATTTTCTCAATTATTATACAAACCAAATCCTAGCCAAGAGACCAATAGGAGTCGTGAAACCAGTGGTAACGAATTGAATTTGACCACCTTTAACAACTGCGATCGTCGGAGTAACTAAAATCCCCCAAGCTCTCGCATTCAATCCTCGTGAATCATTCAAATTCGAAAAGTCATAATGGTGAGCTTCTAAAAACTTCGCTATTCGGTCATCAGGTCCAGAACTAATTGACACACCAATAACTTCATAAGAATCAATTTTATCTATCAAGTTGATGGTCGGGCTGACAAACTTACAGACTGGACACCAAGTCGCCCAAAAGTAAACGATAACAGGCTTTTCTTTACTCATTTCAAATATATCGACACTTTTACCATCAATCGACTGGCCAACAATGTTGGGAGCATTAGCAACAGAAATACTCTGTTGCCTCCACAAATCCAACCCGGTCGAAAAGATAACAGCAATAAAAACGAAAAGACCAATCTCTTTAAGCCAACGCCTTAATTTTTTATATTTCACTCTTTATTATTTCCGTTCGCTGTCTCAATCGCACTTATCACAGATTCATCTGTAAGAATAATGGGAAGAGGTATTCCATTAGGGGCTTTAGGACCATAAACGATATTGAATGGGACACCAAATCGTCCATTTTCTTGCAGGTAGCTCGTTACACTTTGGCTAGGTACTGTCCAGTCGCCCTCCATTGCAACAACCTCTGAATGATGCAGCACTCCATAGACTGGGTCTTGTAGTAACACACCAATCTTATTCGCTTTACAAGTAATACACCAATCGGCAGTAACATTGACAAAAACAACTTTTCCGTCAGCAATATGATTTTCAATTGCTGTTGTTGAAAGTGGCTCCCAGTTTGGCTCAGGAGGGAGTAATGTGGCCGATTTATTAGAAGTTATGCTGCCTACAACCAGACTTGCTGAAACTAATATAATCAGAGCACCTCCTGTCCATGTGGCAACCTTTTTTCCATACACACGCAATGTACGCATGACTAATAGAGCCAAAGCTACTATTGAAATTACATATACCCATAACATTGGCACGTGGTTAGATAACAGACTTAACAACCAAACACTGGTTATCAGCATCATAAAGCCAAATAACAACTTGATTTTATTCATCCATTGGCCCGGCTTTGGCAGTCTTAGTGCAACCGATGGGAATAGAGCCACAACTATCCATGGTGATGCCATACCCAAAGCCAATGCCGTGAATATCAAAAACATAACCGGAATACTTGTCGCGAGAGCAAACGCCACAGCTGTGCCTAAAAACGGAGCGGAACACGGCGTGGCAAGCAAAGTCGCAAACATACCTTGAGTAAAGTGTCCTTTATATGAGTTATCCCCTTTTGTTGCTAGCCACGTGTTTGCGTTAGAGGACAAGCGTATTTCAAATAACCCCAGCATATTTGCCCCAAACACGCCTGTGATGGATACCATTAATCCAATAAACCAAGCGTTCTGGAATTGGATCCCCCATCCAATAGCGCCACCTGATAGCTTTAGGACGGTTAGAAATAGTGCAATCAACCAAAATGAAACTAGGATACCTAAGGAAGAAGACAAAAACTGAAAGCGTATCTGTCTTTTCTCTAAACCTTGAGTCAAGACAATACTACTCAATTTCATTCCTAAAACGGGTAGGACACACGGCATGATATTAAGAATGAAACCACCAAACAAAGCGAATAGAATCATCTGAGCGATATTAAAATTGCCCCGATCTTCAATAATCATTTGAGATTTGACTGTAGTGGCGTGCTCAGCAATGAAGCTATTGTCATCTAAAGTGACGGTTATCGTTTGCTCATCAAGCTGAGGTGTCCCCATCCAGTTGGTGACGTCAAATGTCGCAACCAGTTTGTTCCCTTCAACCTCGAAAACGGGTTGTGTGAATGCCGAGTCTCGGACTTCTTCTGTGGTACCATCTATTAACATGTCGGGCTCCGTCCAACCCATGCTATTCTCGACAGTGACTTGTAACTTACTATTTTGTTCATCCCAGATAGCGTTCACATTTTTAATAAGAGGGGATGGTTTAGGCACTAAGCTCATCCCTTGAGCGTAAATATGCATAGCAGATTCAGAAAGCTTCAGCTCTGAGGGAATAAATGATATTTCAAAAGGGTAGTCGGTCAAAACACAGACTGTCGTGCATGATGATAGTGTCAGATTTGCATCTAATACCACCGGGGAATCTAAATCATCTACATGTAGGGTCATAGGAAAGATAACGTTGCCTTTATAGCCCAGTGTCTCAATACCTAAAAGCTCAAATCTCTTTGGATGAGGCCAATGCCATACAATGTCACTAAGGTTTTTAGATCCATCCCAAGTCATACTTGGCGCGATCCCGCCTTCACCAGGGCTTCTCCAATAGGTTTTCCAGTCCCCCGCTAAGCGCACTTCTAGAAAACCAGCAACCGTCTTACTCTCGGTATCAACCTGCCCGCTGATGACAAATCGTGTCTCGACTGGTGGGTGGTTGGGGTTTTTCAACCAACCTGTAGTCAGTGGTTCTGCCTTGACCACACTGGCAAACAAGGTAGCCACTATTGCTATAAACAACCCTACGAAAGCTAGACGACAAGCTGGTTTGGAGTTTTTCATTTATTACCCTATGAAAATAAAATAGATCAAACTAAATATTGAAGATGTACTTCTTTGATCTATCAACAACCTTTAGAGAATGTAGAAACAAAATAATTTCTCAACGGAGTCAATGATCGCTTATGATTTTTTTAGTCATTCCTTGTATAGAACCCTTAACAGGTTAGAGTACCTCCTGACCGGTTTTAGACTCGAATGCTTTAATTAGCTGGATCGTTAAGGTTCGCTTCTGTTTGTTTTTTATTTGTATATGACATAACTCAAGCGTTAGTCCGAAAACCATAGCAAAGTACACATAGCCTTTATTGATATGAATGGCTAAACCTTCCGCCATTAGTAGTCCGCCCAATAAAACCAAAAACAGTAAAGCCAATGTTTTAAATCCAGGGTAACGAGTAACTAAGTCGTTGATTTTTTGCGCCGTTAAAATCATAAAGATCGCGGATGTCAAAATAGCGGCTATCATAACTGGCACTTCAGATGTTAAACCAACGGCGGTTATGACTGAATCCATAGAAAAAACGGCATCTACCGCCACAATCTGGAGAAGCACGATGGCTAGTCCAGTCCTAGCTTGAGTCGAATATGACGATGGTGTATGCCTCAACCACGACCAAAGTTCTTTCGCACTTTTAGCCAACAAAAAACCACCACCCAATATCATAATAATATCTCGCCCGGTGAACGTTGTATGGGCGAAGCTCAGCAAAGGATTAGTCAGAGACATCACCCACGAAATAGAAAACACGAGACCTATTCGCGTTAACACAGCCAGAGCAATACCTAAATTACGTGCAACTTTGCGTTGCTGTTCGGGAAGCCGCTCACATAGAACAGAAATGAAGACGACATTATCGACACCCAAAACAATTTCAAGAATCAATAAAGTTGCAAATACTACCCAGATTTCGGGTTGTAGAAAGAGCTCTAACATGTGCTTATCTCCTTAATACAAGAAGACAATGGGATAAAACGGCACCTAAAGGGGTCGTCCATAGAAGTAATTTACCTCTCTGTTTAGAAATGTGGGATTAAGACTAAGCATTTGTTTTAATAACGCTAATTTTTTAATGCGCTATCTGTTTTATTTGGGATGTCGATCTTTAACATCGGATGTTTATGTGGTAACAACTGGATGTCATTAGCAAGCGTGCAAAACTGTTCAAAACTGATAGGCTCTGAATGATTGACCTTTGATATAGGCCAATCATCGTATTTCTCTTTGCTCATCATGAAGTGATGATTGCTTGAGGTTAGGTTGATCAATCGTGAGTGACTCGACCGTGTATTTTGATTAAGCGGAAAAGCCACCGTCGATCATCAAATCAGCACCAGTGATATAACCCGCTTCTGAGCTAGCGACGAATGCTACTAAGCTAGCAATCTCCTCAACTTGACCATAACGACCAAGTGCACCGATAGCTTTTACAGGCTCTGAAGTATTGCCATTGTCTGGGTTTAAGTCGGTATCTACCGGACCTGGTAAAATGTTGTTGACTGTAATGCCTCTAGGGCCTAAATCGCGAGAGAGACCTTTGGCCAATCCGGTTAGTGCAGACTTGCTCATTCCATATATAGAACCGCCAGCAAAAGGAATGCGCTGAGCGTTCGTACTACTGATATTGATTATTCTGCCGTTATTATTCATGTGCTTCGCGGCTTCATGAATCGCCACAAACACACTTCGTACGTTGGTATTGATGGTCTTGTCCCAATCATCCATCGTCAAATTTTCAATACTGTCCCAGATCAGCGTACCTGAATTGTTTACGACAATATCAATTTGACCAAGTTGTTCTATGGTTTCGCTGATTGCATTTCTGATATCTTCAGGTTTAGTGCTATCCGCCTTTATTGCGATGACTTTGCCACCTTGTGAAGTTAAGCTCTCCGCAAGCGCTTTGGCTTTTCCGTGGGATGACACAAATGTAAAAGCAACAGACGCCCCCTCCAGTGCCAATCTCTCAACAATGGCGGCACCAATACCGCGACTGCCACCTTGGATAAAAGCGACCTTACCTTTGAATCTATTGAAGTTATTCATCATGTTTACCTTAATTGAAAAGTCGATGTAATCATCTCGTTGATGTACGCAGAATAATCGATTCACACCTGCTTATTAAGTCCATATAATGACAAACATAAAGTCCATGAAGGAATTAATTGATGTTAAAAAGCCAATTTGTGGAAGTTCGTCACTTTGTCAGCGTTGCGCAGTTGAGGAGTTTTACCCTTGCGGCCCAAGCGCTTGGGATGACCGGTTCAGCTTTAAGTAAAAGCGTTGCTCGACTAGAAAAGCAGCTAGGCACCAAACTCCTTCATCGAACAACTCGACGCATCGCGTTGACCAATGATGGGGATTCCTATTTAGCAGACTGCCTTAAAGCGATGACTATTTTAGAGGAAGCAGAGAAGCGCTTAAGCAATCAACAGTTATTGCCATCAGGGCGTGTGCGTATTGATTTACCCGCAGTTCTCGGTAGAAGAGCTATCCTACCCAAGTTGCTAGAATTAACGTCCAAGTTCGAGCAATTAGATCTATCTATTACCTTTAATGACCGTCCTACGGATTTAGTCAGTGACGGGATTGATCTTGCGATCCGCGTTGGGCACTTAGAAAACTCGGGCGATATTGTTGCACGTAAAATTGGGGAGCAAAAAAGGGTGATATGTGCCTCTCCCTCTTATTTAGCAACTCGAGCACCGATTACCAAAAAAGAAGATCTAGCCCAACATGATTGCATCGTCGGCTGGCCTATAGGACAAAGGCACAGCTGGCTACTGAAAAATGTTAAAGGGGCAACCGAATCTGTCGATATTTCAGCACGTCATGAGATAGCCGACTGTGAAGGTATTTTGCAATCGGCTTTATCTGGTGCAGGTTTAGCTCAACTACCAGTGTGGTTAGTGAAGCAATACCTTGATGATGGGCAATTATGCCCTGTATTAGAGAAATTCAATGGCGAAGGAGCACCCATCAGTATTGTTTGGCTAAAAACACCTTACATTCTGCCTAAAATAAGAGTCATCATAGATGAAATCATTGCATTATCGAGCCGTCATCCGGATATTTTTGAGGCTTCTTTGTAATGTTGACTAATCGAAGCACGACATTGCAGGTCATTTGGGTGTTATTGTGTTTTAGATAGTCCAACGATATTGAGGTCACTATCAAAGTTTGATAGTGGCCTCAATCATCATAAAACCTACATACTAGCTAACAATATTTACATTTGTCTTAGGTATCGCGCAGCAAGCTAGGGCCATTCCTTTCGCCTTATCACTGTCTTCAATTCCTGGGGCATCGGGCTGGTAAACCTCTCCTGATTTCACTGTGACTTTGCAGGCGCCGCAGAAACCAGCTCTGCAGTTATTCGAAATAGAAAGCCCTGCAGCTTCAGCTTGCTCCAGAACGGTGCGCTGGTTGCTTCCTTCAAACACGACACCATCAAGGTTGATTTGAACCCTTTTCTCGCTCCCGTCCGCCACTCTTGCAACGCCAAATGTCTCTTGATGGTACTGTTCTTCAGGCAGCCCACTCTCTATCATCAAGCGCTTTACACTCTCCATGAAACCACTAGGACCACATACAAAAACTTGACGTTTGTGAAACTCTGAAATTTGATTTAAATGAGAACGACTAAAATGCCCCTTTTCGCCTAGCCAATCAGTTGATGGCTCGCTAAGGGCTAGAGTCACAGTGACATTGGCGTGTTGTTTTTCTAGCATAACGAGCTCTTCCATGAATGGAATATCCGCTTTCGTCAAACATTGATGATAAAACGCAATATCACGAGTGTCTCGTTGGTCAGTCAAATACCGAAGCATAGCGATCATGGGCGTCACACCGCTACCGGCAGAAAGCAGCAACAGCGGCTCATTCGATTCTTTAGTAATATGAAAAGTGCCTTTGGGTTGATCCGCAATAATGGTATGGCCAACTTGTAAGTGGTTGAACAACCAGTTGGAAACTTCACCACCATGGACCCGTTTCACTGAAATCGACAAACGTTCTGGCCGAGAGGGGCTAGATGACAGCGTATACATTCGTTTGGTCAGTTTGCCATTGACCGTGATCTCAATAGGGAGGTGTTGTCCCGCTTTATACTCAGGCACCATGCCGTTTTTAGGCTCAAACCAAAATGTCTCGAAGTTTCTTGCTGTAGGTTCTCTTTCAACACAAATCAACTCTTGTTTTTTGGCGTCGAGATCTTCATAAAACTCCTTGGATTTATACTCAAGCACTTCGATAGCATCATTGATGGATATAACACCTTCGTTTTTCGCTACAAGGTTTTGCCCGAAAAATATTTTGCCTTGCTCGTTGGCTCTAAAGCGCGAAAAGGTCGTCAATGGCTCTTTACTGGCCCTAAATTCTCCATTTTCCAGATCAAGTGTCGTTAAAATGCACCGCTCACACGGCTCTACAATTTCAAATTCAACGTCACCTATCTTGATACGCTTCCATGAGTCTTCGATAAAAGGTTCGTTTGATTGCACCACGAGGTTAGTACGAAACTGTTCCATGGTGTGGACTTCGCTGCTGCGTCTATTCAGCTCCGCTAATGAGCCAGAGCTAATCAGCAAGATAGGAAAACCGTCGGCAAAGCTCACATTATGACCAAGGTTTTCTCTCACACGCTTAGATTGCTCGCCAGTAAACAGTAACTCAACTCGCTTCCCTATCACTTGGCTAAACCAGTCATTTGCTTCATCGGTTGTTGTATAGGCGGAAAAGTGGTCTCTCCAAACACTGGCATCTGTAGCCTGCATTTTAAAAGTAGAATAGTGTAATTTTAGCGGTTCCATCCCAGGGTAAGAAAAAATGATGCCAGTTGGCAGTAGACTGGAACTCACTTGAACCATATTTGGATACTGACGCGCCGTCACCATCGTTGGGTATTTAGCTAAGGCGGAAACCGCCTCGTCAGTCAGCGCCAGCATAAAGCGACGATCAAAAGCAAGGCCTTGCTTTTCAGTCCACGAAGAAGAGAGTGAAAGCCCGCCAATGGATTTGACTGGATAAATAGTGATTTGGGAAAGTACGATAGGATTTACCACAATGTCACCCTTTATTATTGTGTTGATTGATTGAACCGCAAGCAACGATTTTAACGACCGAGCAAGGCCGATGGTTTATCTTGTGAGGAGGTAGGTTGCTTCGCTGAATTAAGTATGAAGCGCATCAAAGCCGACGCATTCAATGTCATTTTTTCTTAGCCAGAGAGAAAACTCATCGCTGGTTAAAATCTTCCACTCTTCAACGCGAGCATGAGCATAGCTAGAGATGTCCTCTAGCTCTTCGTTAAGCGTTCTGGCAGGGTGACACATCAATTCAATCGTGCTGTTAGACATGCTGTCTTGATAAGCCAGCAATATGGCTTTGAGGTATTCAATATTAGCGCCTTCGGCATGAAATCCCATATCAAACGCATCTGGGGTCGGGACCGATAACAAGTTTTGACCTCGTATAAAGCTATCAATACGCCTGACGGGGAGGCCTATTTCATTGGCTGCTTGTGTAAAACCTATTTTAAGAGGGCGATAGGCGCCTGCAAAATGGTGGCTATCGATATGATTAATATTAAAGCCTGCGTCTATAGCGGCTTGATATTGCGCTTTTAGCTCTCTCGCCACTTCATTGGAGGATACATCTGATTTATTAAATAGAGTTTTTCTATCAAAAAAATGACCATTCTCGTCGACCAGTGTTGGAACCAATGTAGGATCTGAAATGGGTTGACCAGATGTCACTGTAAAATGCAGTCCAACTTCAGGAATAAGGCCACATTGATAGAGCTGTGACGCATGAGCGACGCCAGGTTGGTTCATCATGATGGTGGTCGATTTTACGGTTCCGGCACGAAAACAATCCGCAATCCCCAGGTTCACCGACTCCGTCAGCCCAAAATCATCAGCATTTAATATAAGTTTCATCGTATCTCATCCAAGTTGTATTTTATCGATTCTCGTACGATGCCCGTGTTGAACTTTCCGTCATCGGCAACGTTGCGCTTCTTGATTGAGCCACCATTAACGTCCTTGTAATGTGACATTACACAAATTAATCTATAATGACTCACAGCTTAGGACAAACGAACAATACCTCTAAATGAATTAACCAGAGTAATGCATGAGCTCAATAACCAATCAACAACAGCAGCTTTCTCTGCTTCATACTTTTAGCGTTGCAGCGCGCTACTTGAGTTTTACCAAGGCAGCAGAAGAGCTCTTTCTGACCCAAGGTGGGGTGAGCCAGCGAATTAAAAAACTGGAAATGCAGCTTCAATTCAATCTATTCATTAGAAAAACCCGAAAGTTAGAGCTCACGCCGGAGGGACAAAGAGTTCTGAGTGTTTTGAACTCATCATTTGAGTCCATATTTTCCACCCTTTCTGACATTCAAACCGGAGAGCTGACTGGTAGCTTACATATAGCCACATCACCTTATTTCGCCTCTGCTTGGCTGATCCCGAAACTCCCTTCACTTCGTCAGCAATACCCCAATCTAAGCATCAAGCTGCAAACCAAACAAAATCAATCTGATTTTCAATTTGAGCCTTACGATGTGGCGATTTTTTATAGCCAAGGGCGGTATCCAAACCACTACAGTGAGCGACTGTTTTCAGGGAAAAGAACACCTGTGTGCAGTGTTGATTACGCCGCTGAGCATGACCTTCACAATGGGTTGAGCGCTCTATCTGACGTTAATTTTATCCATAGAGGGGATACGAGTGCGTGGCAGTATTGGTTAGATGAGATGAATGTCGGCATCGACTGCGAAAAGCGATGTGATTTCTATAGTGATAACAGACTGGCGATGGAAGCGGCGGAATTATCGCTCGGTGTGTTTCTTGCTCGATATGAATTTGCGCTGCCTTTAATCCAAACGGAGAAGTTAGTCGCGCCATTTCCACATATTGAATCAGGAAAGGGCTACGATTTGGTTTGTCCTAAAGGCATGGAAACGAGAGCAAAATTTCAAGCGTTTTCTCGCTGGGTACATTCTGAATTAGACAACGAATAATGCGTGCTCGTTGTATCGCGATATGACTGAGTACGAATCAACTCAATAGCCATTGTTCTCTGAGCCTCTCCAACGCTTTAGACTCATCACCGCTCAAATGAAAAAATACCCTAGCGTTTACTCTAGGGTATGTATTAACAACAATGATAGACAGTCTATGGCAGCAATGAAGACCGCAATAGAAACAAAACTCAGCTCAGTTTTGTAAATTATTTTTTGTCAAAAAAGTCAGTAACAATACTTTCAACCTGGACGGGGCACTCCTCCATCAACCAGTGGCCACATGACTCCAACACATGACCTTGAACGTCGTTGGCATACTCTTTCATTTGATTAATTTGAGTTTTACCTAAACTGCCTTGACCGTTACCTGATATTGCCAAAATCGGCATTTTCAACAAGTTATTCTCTGATAGATTGTCATTTTGAATCACAGATTCTGGGAGCGCTCTGTAATATTCAAAAGCAGCATGTAGCGTTTGAGGCTTTTTATAAGAGTCAGCATACATACCGAAGAGTTCATCTGAAAATGCATTCTTGTTTTCTGCATGCTCAAGAATGAAATGTTTAAAAAACTTATCTTCATTACCGGAAATAAGTGATTCAGCTAATTCATTCTTAGCAGAGAAAAAACTAAAGTGCCACGCGGTCGACTCTCCCTGAGGTGTATAGGCTGGGAACGTATAGATGAGGTCGCTTGGTACGATGGTCTCTAATAAAGCGACCTTATCAATATCATTCTGATGCTGAGCCAGCATTGGGTAGGTCACCCAACCGCCAATGTCATGAGCGATAACATTAAATTTCTCTTCCGGACTAAAGGTTTTAGCTAAAGAATGGATATAAGGTGATACGTCTTGTCCTGTATAAGAGTAGTTGAGCGGCTCAGACAACCCCAGCCCTGGCAGGTCCATGGCTACAACTTGATACTCTTCAGCTAATTTAGGCATTAATTGGTGCCACTCGTACCATGACTGAGCAAAACCATGAACCATTAATAGTAAAGGTCCTTCACCTCCAACTACGTAGTGAAGCTTTACACCATTCACTTCTTTGAAGTTACTTTCAAAGCCTGCAGGGATTGGAAACTCACTGTTTGTTTGACTCTGCTCATTACCCGCAAAAGCCATTGAGGAAAGTAAAATACCCGATGAGGCTAAAAGTGTTTTATTCCATTTTTTCATAAGGTTAAATCATCTCATAACGTGTTAAACCGATATGCACTCACACTAAATGGTATACCGAAGCAGGGCGCAAAATTTGTCATGGCATATTCGAGTCGTCAACAGGGTGTTTCTTAACAAATCAACGTAACGGCTAAATTGTGTGCATTTATCACACCTTCTATTTACCGAAAGAAACCAGAGAGTAAATCATTTAAAAACAGATATTTGCTTTGCTTTCTTCTGAGCTTGATGTTCAGTCTAACGCTGAAAAAAAACAAATTAAGTCCCGATGGGAATATGTATTAATAATTTAAGGGACTTAATTCAGCGTGGGTTATCCCCTATTATGCAATCCAACTTAATAATTACATTCAAAAAATTCTCGGTATCTTTCGCTGAGACTTTGAGGTTTGATGTGACGACGAATAACCCCATTGCCACTTCTGTTGTAAGAGTGACAGCGTGGTAAAGCATGGCTATGGCCCTAAAGGCTACCAAAGGTATCGCTGCCTGAGTTGCTGTCGCACGTTTCAAGTGAATTATTGTTACGAAGCCTGCAAACCAGGCATTAGGAGCAGAATTATTGAAATGACCGCACAAAATCATGGAAAGCGAGCAACCAGTCGTCACTCGCAAATTTCGTACAACACGGTTCTAAGCGCATCTCATCGGGATAAATAGAAGCCATTCCCACTTTTGAAAATGCAAATTCCAATAATTTGCCGAATTCAATTGCATTGATAACGGCATTTTTATTGGACGAAAAAACAATATTCTTGCGTCACCTATCCAAAGCATGGATTGAGTGCTCTAACAAAAACCAATGTTAACGGTACATATATTCCATACGTTAATAATCATTTGAGTTGAAACAATGAAAAAACAAAGCTTGTTTATCTTTGCTCTATCTTTAGCCGTTTTTGGCGTTATCACGACAGAGCTGGGTATCATCGGTCTTCTTCCGCAAGTCATGAAAGATTTAAACATTGACGTACAAGAAGCGGGGCTATTAGTCAGTATCTATGCTGTCATTGTCGCCATAAGCGGACCCTTCATCACATTATTGATGTCTGGATGGAATAGGAAGTATGTTCTAGTCGGCATTCTTTCCTTATTCGTGCTCTCGAACCTTGTGTACGCCATGACGCAAGATTATTCAACCATGATGATATTTCGAGTTCTACCGGCTTTAGTCCATGCTGTTTTCTTTTCTGTTGCTTTAGTGGTTGTCACTTCTATGGTTCCAGTTGAAGAACAAAGCAACGCCGCCGCTAAAGTTTTTGGTGGAGTAGCGGTAGGTTTGGTCTTTGGTATTCCGATTAGCTCTTATCTGGCTGAAGAATATTCACTTGCTTATGCCTTCTACTTTGGTTTAGGGGCGTGCGCCATTGCGTTAGTGAGTGTAATGTTCTTGATGGAAAGCGTGCCTGTAAAGGAAAAAATGTCATTCGGCTCTCAAGTGACTATTTTACGTAGCAAGTCCATGTGGCTGTCGCTATTCACCGTTATATTCATCTTTGCAGCGATGTTTTCTTCGTACAGCTTTATTACTCAATACTTAAGCACAGTAACGAATATGAACGGTACGTGGATTAGCGCCATGCTGATGGTGTTCGGTGTGTTTGGTATCTTTGGCAACTTTATCTTTGGTAAGTTACTCAGTCAGAATATGCGAAAAACTGTAGTGCTGTACCCTGTACTATTCAGTCTTACCTTTATCACAATTTACCTTATGGGATTTTCTTTCTACTTTATGATTGCCATGGTTGCATTTTGGGGCGCTGTACACTCAGCAGGCTTGATCGTTAGCCAGACATGGATAATGGAAAATGCGGGAGATTCTAAAGTGTTTGCGAATAGTCTTTTTGTATCTTTTTCAAACCTAGGAATTACTATTGGCTCGGTAATAGCGGGGTGGTTTATCGCTCAGTTCGGTGTAGAAAATCTATTCCTATCAAGCTTAGCATTTACGGTATTAGCGTTGATTAGTATCTTACTAAATCAGAAAAAAAGTCCCGATCTTAAACTTTCAGAAGTGAATTAATCCGCGAAAGTGCTGGCTTTCATTAGAGAAGCATAACCGCAAAGGTCAGCACTATTTCTATTACTTGCTCATTCCTGATTGGATTAAACATGTTAGTCCAATCTGCCATTCATTTTGCATTAGATTACTTAATTCAAAGTGCATGTCGCTACTTTGAACTGTCTATTAGTTCTAACAAAGTTTGGGGCAGCTCTGAGTTATCGATTTTCCTAAATTAGTATTTCATGCATTACTTGAGGTATAGCAAAGTGCTCATTAGTGACATTTATTAGCGACTGATGATTAATTTCAATCCTAATACTCCCATCACTGACCCAGACAAATAATCAATAAATTTTTTAAATTTTAAGTATGCTTGACGAGGGCGTGAAGCAGATAAAACTAAAGCAACAATAAGATACCATCCTGCATTACTCAAAAATGTACAGATTGGAACCGCAATAAAGAAATACATAGGTATGTTTTGCGGAAGCAGTGTTGTAAATACGCTGGCAAATACGATGGCTGTTTTTGGATTGCTGAGTTGGATTCCTAAACCTAATAAGTACGAACGAAATAAGGTAACATCTTGACATCGAGTAGTATCTATGGCATACAATGGAATTCGAGCTGATCTCACAATTCCAAATGCCAAAAACAAGAGATAGCATCCGCCTGCAATTTTAAATATTAAATAGCTTACCGGAATCAGGCTAAAAATTGTTTGTAATCCGAGTAAGGCGGCAACCGATAGAACTAAAGCTCCCATCCCCATACCTAACGCGGTAAAAATCCCATGCCGTCTTGAAAGTGAAATTGCTCGTCTGGCAACAAAGATAAAGCTGGGACCCGGACTCATAGCGCCGAGAGTAAGCGCTCCAGTGATTGCCAATATTGGCATGTATGTTTGCAAATCAAGGTCCATGTGTTTCCTCACCAAATATCTATAAAAAACCAGCTCAATGAGCCGGTGATAAAATAAAAAGCTACCAGAAACTTAACTTTATGCTTGATAGGCTTTCGCTAGTTTATCCAAAAATTCGAGTAGCTTTTGGTTCATCTCATCATAGTCATGATTCATTAGTACTTCAGAGTCATCAACGAAACGATAGTTTGCTGCCTCGCTGAGATCATCATTTTCGATCAGCAACGCTACAACATCTTTAGTCAATTCCATATGACACTGAAAACCAAACACAAAATCGCTATAAGCAACGATTTGTCGAGGACAGCCTTCACTGTACGCAATGATTTTGGCGTCTGGAGTCAGTCCCGGCATGTCGTTGTGCCAATGCCCCACTTCCAGAACGGTTCCAAAATGGTCAAACAGTGGATGGGTACTGCCGTCTTTGGTTAGCGTGATAGGGAACTTACCAATTTCGCGTTCAGGACTATGCTCATAGTGAGCATCTAATGCTTCACCAATGAGTTGAGATCCCAAACAAATACCAAGTACGACTTTTCCTGCATCAATCGCTTTTGTAATTACCGCCTTTTCACCTTTGGCATCGAAATGAGCACATTGTTCGATAGTGGTCACAGGATCTTGTGGGCCGCCCATGACAATCAGAAAATCGATATCATCTACTTTTTCCGGAAGAGAGTCACCGTCATAAACCCGAGAGTAACTCGTTGTATAGCCGCGATTTTTAGCCCAAGACTCATAAGCTCCCGGAGCTTCAAAATGTTCATGGATGATAAAGTGAATGTGCATCATTTAGTCCTTTTGTTTTTTGATAACAATTTACTGATGATGATATATCAAAAAAATATGGCGTAATTTATAATAACTGACAATTAATGTAGACAAGCCGCCATTTATGCAAGCTAATGATTTAATCAGAGATTTTCCAGATAAACAATTTATAACTAAAACGACTATCATGGCTTCTGGTTATATTGATGATTTCCATTCACATCCATGGCACCAAATCATCTTCCCGCGTCAAGGTTTGTTACAATCAGACATTAGTGATAAAAGTGGAATAGTCCCTCACAATGGTATGCTCTTTATCCCCGCCAATACCATTCATAAATCTGTTGCAATTACAGACACAGAATTTTTAGCGATTTACCTCAACCCTAACAAACATGTGCAGTATGGAAGTGAGCCGAAATCCTGTCAGGTAAGCTCCTTCCTCAAAGAGTTGATATTGCTTTTATTTAAAAGTGATACGCTCTCACAGCCGGAATCCAACTTGGCACATTTGTTAACAGTCTTACGAGATCAAATCGAGGCAGCAAAAAGTTATGAAATACCACTTCTCATCCCTACGGACAAACGCCTTTTATCTATTTTTCTACAGCTTAAACAGCAACCTGACTTACCGTTTACGTTAAAAGAATGGGCAAAAAAAGTCGGAGCATCTGAGCGCACATTATCCAGATTATGTGCGAAAGAGTTCTCTCAATCATTTGCTCTGTGGCGACAAAATATAAGGCTGGTTTTATCTCTGCCATTATTAAGCTCGAAAATGAGCATACAGGAAATTGCTATGGAGTTGGGATACGCATCTGATTCATCCTATGTACAGGCTTTTAAAAAGCTGTTCAATCAGACACCAAGAAAATACCGCACTGCAAACCTATAAACGAGTACCGACTCTCTAATACACGGATTACACTACTTTTGGGATTATTTTTAGTATAGCAAAATCAAGAACCATCTCTGATGCACTATCTGAGACGAAACTCACTTTGGGGCACTTCTGAGTTACGACGCGCCAACTTTTAAAGTTCTGCACAAAAGCGTTTTAAGAACTTCGGGCGACATCAACCTTTCTTACTTCCAGATCGCAAAACGACATATCATGAAGCGGTGCCAATAGTGGCTGAAATTTGAAAAAATCGCTCACATCCATTCTGAAGTGTTGGATTCATTTTATACAAAATTTTTTCTGAACATGCGTACATGTGCACACGGATAGTAGTTTTACCCACGAGCCCTGAGCTGAGCATCAGGATTTTTCTAATCCAAAATACCTGAATTACCTCCCCCTAATTTAAGTCGTCAATATTCGTTTGTAGTAATGTTGTAGATTGATAGAAAGGCACCCTGTAATCACAAAAAACATCTCGATAATCTTCATTAGACTCAACAACAAAGATAACTCGTAAGTTATCTATTGATCGGACTGTTAGCCGACTACGTAACCAACCTGCAAAGTTCGTGTCCTTTAACGCTTCAACACCGTAAAACCAAATCCAACGAGGATATTCATTTTCTTTAATAGACTTGTTCAGCTTTTTTGACGACCTAAAATTGTCTCTATACTCTTTCAAATCAATGGATTCTACCGCAATACCCATAGATTCATTGATTCGGTTGATCTCCAACACAAATGTGTCTGGCAGGTTTGCACGAAACACATGATGCCTATACATGTTCAGGCCCCAAGTACACCTAACATATCGTTCAAGTCCTACCTCATAGTGATTGAAATTAACATCAATAGCTTCAAGTCTTTTTAAATACATGGGGAGCCTTTTAAACAAAAAACCACCAAGAGAAAACTTGATGGTTTTGATTATTAACTGCTTGTTCAACAGGTAGGTTGCTTTCTTCCTGACCTATTCTTGGCTGCCTATGCGGCAGGTCACTTTTTTAAGAGATGAGAACTTGCCCTTTTTGATTCTTGGCTGTCTATGCGACAGGTGACTATAAAGCATAGTTATCAAGTCTCTGATTCTGCGTGCTTAAAGTCACAAATCGGGAAAATACCCTATAAAATTTAAATATTGTAAGTCATTGTTTCTATTTATCTGAACAAGAGTTTTCAAAAAAGGGTTAACAGCGTAAGTCAGGCACCGTTCCTCTTCTTTCTTGATTGGTGGCTAAACCATAGCTATTGAAGTTTGCTCCACCACGCTCACCGACAAATTCCTTTTGTACAAACAACATATAATCTTCCCCAGATGAACCGCTGGAGATTGGTATTCGATGAAAACTATCGATAACACGGTCTTCGTTCGTTACTGGTAATCGTTGTTCAGCCCCAGAAAGCTCGGCTCTCACCATGCTACGTTTAATTCGCCGTTTCTTCGAGCCTAAAAAGCTCTTGTTAATCATTTGGTTGCGAACAAACCTTACTTCCCCCAAGTTCTCCGGTACCTCACAGATACTCGATAGTTCGAATAAACCTTCTTTCACCATCAAAGAGAAATAGGGCTGAAAAGAGAGTCCAATCATCATCTCTTTATCTTCAGCAACAAAGGCTATGGTTTGACCAACCGTAGATTCATTCCAATCAGGGAAGATCACTCCAATCCTATTCATCGCTTGTCGATTATTGACCATAAACAAGTGCATTTGAGATATACAACGCCCTGCTAACAGCTCATAGTCGGCTTGAACAGGAGTATAACGTATACAGAAGTAGTAACGCTTCGTCATAGTCATCCTTACTTCGCTTTGGAACAATTGAAGAGACCACCCTTGATCAAGACCGACATAATGAAGTGCACGTCATTTGGGATGGTCTGAGAAGCTGTCATTGTCTCAATCCAATTCTCTGTATTTCTGACTAATTGGTAAAAGTCATTTCCATGGGTTACGTGTCGCCTTGCTATTACGTATTCTCGGTCAGCGCCATATTCATTCACTCTTAATGGCTTATCTGCGTTTTCATGCCACCAATCATCAATCGATTGCAACGCGGCACCAACTTTTTGTCCGTGAAACGCGACGGTTTCTTTTCCGCTTAAAAGATCTATTTTGGCTAGCTGCTTAGTAGGGACTCCATCTTCTCGACTATCCAAAAACTCTTGGCTTGGGTAAACCTCATCTCCCCAACCAACCCGCATTCTTGCTTTGACGTCCATGTAGAAGTATTCGCTTGGGTCAGACAGTGCTCGCTCCAGATAGGCTGTAAGCCTTTCTAAGCATTCTGTTGAATCACCATCCCAATGACCATACCAAGAGAGTTTTTGAGCATGTTCGACAACAAAGGTATCCAATTCACTGGTCGTCACTTCAATAGTGATATTTCTGCACTCACGATTTCGCCATAACCAAGTACCAAGCAAGATGTTCTTCGCATAACGATTAGCTAACTCTTTGTATCCTTTGAGCTCTTTATAAATCTTAGCAAACATAGACAGTTTACTGCGCACTTCATCATCACTACAGATATTCGGTGTTAACGAATTGGCTCGAATTCGAAGTGAAAATGCGCAATAGATTTCATCAACGCCGGGCTTTACATAGCACTCTTCGATGAACTGAGGGTTCGAATAGGCCAAGTCTTGGGGGGCAACATTCTTGTCTACGAACTTGTTCCCCTTGTATGCTTCTGAATAACTCCCTTTTGGTGCGCGCAATCGGGTTTTATCTACATTAAGGGGACACATCTCACCACTGTCGGATAGATAGTAGAAATAAGCTTTGCCAGCAGAAAGTGATCGGACATAGTTCAACTGAGTGCAAAGTTCCATAAGCGATTAATCCCTATAGTTTTTTATAAGAATAGTTTCGCTACTGCATTCTATCGACCAAAAGGCGTGGTTTAAAAAGTGATCTCGTCCACTAAAACGGACCTCTATCGGGTTTATTCGCTTAGCTAGCCCTATCGTATTCTCCGCATAAGCATGACAACCTGTGATTGCGTCACCCCTCTTAGTTGGATGCTCTAATAAATGGTAACCAAGAGAAACGGGCAAGTTATCATCGTCTTGAGTGAGCAACCGCTCTAACTCATCAAAATTAGTAGGTTGCTTTTCACTTGGGTATAACCATCGCCCGTATGCAGGTAATCCTTTTAAAACATGGAAAAGTTCACTCCTGCCTGTAAATGTTCTAAGCCACTCAATCTGCGTCGATAGCTGTGGTTGGTATAATGCCCCTCCGGCGAAAGCAACGGGAAGCGCCGTTTTAAGCGCTGATCTAAAATCTGAAATTCGGCTTTCACTATGGACTCTGATAACTAAGTCTATTTCTAGGTCCGCCAATCGTTCACTACGAATGGTTGATCGTTTAGCATTCGAGACCGTTCTGGCTTTGGCGACTGAATTAGGTTCAGTAAGCTTCGCTGTTGATTGAATATTCTCGTTTCGAACATAAAAAGCGAAACTCGAAAACTCAACTGGGGAACCATTGTTAACTAATTGATTAAATTGCCTTTGATAATCGTGCATGAACCCCCAAATGGCCGTTAACGAAGGAACGCCACACAAATAAGGATTACTCATCGCTGCCGCATCTTGCACTCTCATTGACGACAGGTAGATATATTGCTCCCCCGTCACCGTATCTTGATTGTTAATTGGCTTACTAAGTTGCTCAAGCACCCATGTCACTTGGGCTTTCGCTAACTGCATCAGTTTTGGGTGATAAGCAAACTTGGCAGAATACGTATTATTTTGAAATGCGAGATGTAAGCGTCGGTTAAACTCACCAGCCAAAGAGCCAAGCTCCAATTCTGGTAACGACAAAAAGGCTTGAGCTAAGGTGTCGTCATGCTCTAGTTGTTGCTGATTGGGTTCAGATTCGGCGATATCTCTTAACTCAATGAGTGGCAGCATCCATAAGGCTATTTGCTTTCGTAAAATCTTACTCCTAACCTGACGAGCTCTTTCTCTTTGCCGCTGTGTTTTGGATGGCTCAGACCCAATTAGGCGATTTAGCACCTGACATATTTTGGCGTTAGTTACCTGATAGTCATCAAAGTAATGACCACTCTTTTGACGGTTTTCCGTTAACGTCCCACCCTTGGCCTGCTTAACACCTAGCGGGTAATTTAGGACTCTCATATACCCACCCAAACTGCCACACAGGTTCCCAATACTGGCAGAATTAGGCAGTAACGAAGAGACAAAACTGAACTTGTTTTCTGGACTTCGCGCTCTTATTTCTAATTCGCACTGAAGAGCATGACTCACAACGGGGGTGATCGAAACATAATCATCCCCCCATGGAAACCGTAATTGCTTACTGTAAGTACTAACACTGTCGGGAAAACTATTCTCAGGAAATTGTTCTTCAATTGCACGTTGTAAGCGAGCAAGTGACTTCACATCCAAGCCAAATTCTGTAAGCAGATCAAGCCAAACTGGATTTTTCTGCTGAATAAGCGAAAGAATACACACTGGCTGTGATTGCCATTTAAAAGGATTCAGTAACCATAATGTGTGACGATAGACAGCAGAGTTATGAGCCCAGCCCAATCGCTGATCCAATACTGCACTTGAAATAAACTCCTCGGCTGTAGAAAGAGGTCGCGCAATTATCCGTTGGTCCTTAACACGACAGTCTGGAAACTTTAGGTTATGTGTGTGGAACCACTGGATTTCAGCAAGAGAGGCATCTAAGTTTTCGCGGTCTTTTAAATACCTTTGAGCCCGAGCTACATCCAACCAATCCAAGCATCTATCCGCTTGATGGCTTGAACTGAGATTAAGCAAAATCGTCAACGTTTCTTGTTCATACCCATCAACACAAACGTCTTCTGTATAGGGCATGAACATCTTTTTTAGAGCAGTTTGTTTTATTGCTTCGTCTTCAATTGCTAGTAGATCACTTAATTTCGTCATAATTACCACTCAGGTAGATACACGCTTAAACCGTCATTTTCAGAGCACATGCGAGTCAGCTTTGTTTCGATGACACTTCTTAGGGTGAACGCCGATTCATGGCTGGCAATTTTGGTATGCATCCGCGGCCTAATCGCTGCTTTAATCTCACCAAACTCATACAACCGATACATCTCATCCGTTGTGCATGAAAGTAATGTAGACGCTTCTAAGGGGCTCAACAGCACATCGCCTACATTCCCTTTGCTGCTTGAAGGCATTGTAGCCATTAACTTTGTAAAGTGGGCTAACACTTGAGTGAGCACGCTATTACGCTCTAACAGCCTACTTGGTAACTGCCGGCAATCTTTAAGCAAAGCGCCAAAAACTTCATTGAAAAACGTCTTTTTCCAATCTTTGATTCGAATGAGATCGGCTTTGTTTACCAACTCATCGAGCTCTTCCTTCAGCACTCTTGGCCAACAAGAGCAATACTCAACAAATGACTCAAAGCTGATGTTCTCAATATCGCCGTAACGATTAACGTACCATAGTAAAAAACCATAGCGCTCAGATATCGTCATTTCTGCCTTCAGTAATCCCAAAGGTTTTGAGTCATTTCCTGACAACCATCTTGCAACCAGTAACGCAGCTACTGGCGCATCTTCTATCGGTGAGTTTCGGAGTTCA
Source organism: Vibrio sp. RM-69-4 (assembly GCF_024743775.1). Classification (NCBI taxonomy): domain Bacteria; kingdom Pseudomonadati; phylum Pseudomonadota; class Gammaproteobacteria; order Vibrionales; family Vibrionaceae; genus Vibrio; species Vibrio sp. RM-69-4. Next base: position 558,134 of record NZ_JAMQXI010000076.1, on the reverse strand, counting down.
AAACCGCATTCGCATTGGCTAATACTCTCAGTGGTTTGGTATTCCAATCTCGATTGGCACTCTGGGCAGTGATGAACCAATTTACAGCCATGGCGCTCACAAGCTTGCTGAGAAAGAAATTGCCACTGCTGGCGAATGTATGGAGCCTCACTAATACATAAAGGGCAAATAGGCGTGAAGCGTTTACCAAGAAAAACGAAAGGATAATCAGATCCCAACCGATGCACGGCTTTGTATTCGGGAGAAAATTGAGCTTTTGAATGTGACAACGCAAGGCGCAGTGCACCAAAGTTATTGAGTTTTAATTGGTTCTCAAGATGGATAAGAACTCGCACCCGCATTTGGCTTGTGGTTTGCGCGTGGTAGATATTGATTCGCTTGAGCTCAAGAGGGAAAGCACCGGGAATCGCTCCATGCTGATCCAACGTGTCAAACCAGATGTCTTCAGCAAAATGAGAAAATCGCTCGTAGCCTTGTTCTTGCGATAAGCGCAACAAGAAGCTTTCGAGCGATTCGTCAGGGTAAAGTTGAATGTCCGTTTTCACATGCCACCGCCAAACTTAGAATTTCTAAGTTTTAGTATCGAGGATATTTCATATATTGCAACCATAGAAGCCAATGTGTTTTGCAAAAAACGCCCACGAACTCACCCAATATACGACAGAATCGCTTGGTAATCACAAGCTGTGATGCGAACGATCTAAGAAGGTTCTGCCCCTTTTCAAGTTGGCGATATCGTTAATGAACGCTCTGTTGTAACAGATTTACCCTACGAAAAGTAATGATCGTCAAAAGGCAAGACCTGACTCCATTGATTTCACCAGCCCCTAACTGCAAAGCGGTTTCACAAACATTAATAGATAACAAAAGTAACATCTCTTATCTTGTGAGTTTGTGAAATTATCTCGATGTTACTTTAAACATAGAAATTTGTGTTTTGTGGAATTTTACGTTAGTACCTCTTTGATGTTTAGTCGATCAATATCAAACCTAATTTTATGAAATTTGTGGTATATTTTGATTAACTTAATGGATGGTAGTGTTACTACTGGAAATGGATGAAATATTTATGGCTGTTACAGTCAAAGTTCTTGAAGCAAATCATGGCGACTGCATTTTAGTTAGTCATGAAGATTCCTCCGGTGTTTACAACATCCTCATTGATGGCGGCACTTCAACCACTTTTAAATACGGGCCGAGGTTGCGTTATGACGGTGCACTTTGCCGAGCGCTAGATGAACTTAAAAGCAAAGGTCAGAATATTGATCTTGCGGTACTAACTCATATTGATGACGACCATATTCATGGACTGATAAAAGCTTTTGAAACACCTGGGTACTTATGTGACCTCGTCAAGTCTATCTGGTTCAACTCATCTCGTTTGATTACACAACATTTTGGTGCTTCTGAAATACCAGAGAATAATGTTCGCTTGACCGACAACTCTCCCAAAACAAGTGTTAGTCAGGGAAAGGAGCTTGAAACACTGCTTTGTGAAGTAGGATGTAATCGTTCTCCTCTCATATTAGCTGGACAAGTCCATGCTGTTGGCCCGTTCACATTGAAAGTCTTGTCTCCCGGGCGAGGTCAGTTAGAGCGGTTATTGCATAAATGGCCTTCTGAAGTTGAGTCAGGTGCTACAGCTGCTCACGACAATGATTATGCTCTTTCTCTAGAAGAAATTTGGGAAGCAGACGAATTTGAGTCAGATTCATCCGTTTACAATGGCAGTTCAATCGCTTTTTTGTTGGAAGTAGATAATACAAAAATGCTCTTTCTTGGAGACGCTCATGACCAAGTCGTAGTGGAGCATCTCAAAGAACTAGGCTTTGATGAGACAAATAAGCTTCACCTTGACCTTGTGAAGGTTTCACATCACGGTAGCCAATATAATACTAGTTCTGAGTTTCTTTCCTTACTCCAGTCATCTCGTTACGTAATTTCGACCAATGGCTCTAAGCATGGCCTGCCAAACAAAAGAACCATCGCCAGGATTATCAAGGATACAGACGGTCAGATTTGTTTCAATTACAGCGATGTGATCAAACCATTGCTCTTAGACCATGAAATACAACACTATGGCTCTCGACTAGAAGCGCTGGATGAGGAGATCCAACTTTAACATGACAGTCTCTGAAATCATTAACTCATACTGTGTCAAAGTGAATGGTGGTAGTGGCGTATTAGTAAACGCAATGACACGAGAGTATTCTTATGTACTCACTGCTGCGCATGTAATTCCTGAGAATCAGGATGAAATTGTTGTTAACGATTATCAAAATAATCGGCTTGCCGTTTTATCTGTGCTGATTCCTCCGGAGTGGGATGAATCAGAGCCAGACCGTTATGATTATGCAATTTTAAAAGTAGATTATCAGGAACGACTAGCACAAAAATGCGCACCTGCTTCAGACTTAACTGAACTTGCCCCACTTACCCTTGTAGGCTTCCCGATAACAGAGAGAGACTCCTCGGATCCTATTAAAGAATATACAGGTCATAAGATTAGTGTGGCTAATGACCTCATTATTATGTTTCTTGATGGTGGACCTGGAACAACAACGATTAGAGGTATGTCTGGTGGTGGCGTTTATCATATTAAAGAAGAGAAACCATTGCTCGTTGGTGTTGAGTTTCAAATGGATGGTACTGGTAGCGAGCAACAGTATGGTCGTGCTCAATGCCACAGTCTAGCAAGGTTCGAAGAATTAATTGCTGCGTATTCAAGCGCACCAATGATCCCCGCCTATTTGGAGTGCTTTTCAAATATGCGAGACAGGATATTCACGTTTAATGTTATTGATCAAAATAACGTATCTAACCTTAAACTAGAGCTTGGGAGAGCAGCAGACTATTTAATCAATACTGGTTTGGTTCCACCTTATAAAGTAATGGAACGATATCATTCAGATCTTTTAGTCGAACCTAGCAATATTGGGGAACTTAAAACCTATGAATTGTGGGTGGCATATTTGGAGTTCTTAGTAATTAGTGTGTTGATTGACCAATCAGCTGGGGCTGATGATGCTTATCTGAAAGGTTTAGAACGGAAACGTCGGTTGATATATACAAGCAATGGCACTAATTGGGTCAGTCGCTTGGAAGACTTATTAAAAACTGCTCGCAGGCTTTTAGATAAAGATGGGACTTTGATAGTTGCTTCTCCTGAACCAGCAGCAAGGGTATTGCCGCCATCATTTAGACTAGAGAGCGTTATAAGTAACATTTCTGTTGTGCCAAATCAGGGGCCATTCCCTGTTATTGATTCATCAGAAAGTGCGATCTTAACAAGCTTTAAATTGACCCATTTAGAAGGTCTTCGCCAAAAATGCGTAGTAGATATTGAAGATGAATATCCAAACTTACAATCAGGTAAGTCGCAATCGGATTTGTTGAGAGAAAAGCTAAGTGAAATTATTAATTAATGAAATTGATCTGGGATTTTTATCTAGCCAATATGAAAATATTCAGTTTTATATGTTTCGCTCCGATGATCCCCTTTCTTTTATATCCTGCATAGTATGCGTATGTGAAACGGCATATGACATTATAGAAAATTGGCGATCTATCCAAAATATGATGGCCGTCTATCATCAACACTCAGGTGGTTTTGATGCCTGGAACATGTATTTGGCGTTTGTTTCTGTTGAAAGCATTCCCGTATGGGAAAAATATGAAATCGAAAATAACAAGTTTTCTGCGCGTAAAATAGTACTGGATGATTTTCAAGAAATCCCAGACATTGAACAGTTAATTATTGAGCTAGAGAAACAGTTATTGGGTTCAGATCTAACACTTGAAAGTCGATCATTCCAGCTAGAAGAAGATTTACCGTATCTAGAAAACTACTATCGTGGCGCTCCTTTAGATTCTAAAAGCGAGTCTAGAGATAAGCGAGCATTGATGATCGATAAAATAATTGAAAGTTTGAACAGTAATGAAAATTAAAAAAGTTGAGATTGAGGCGTTTCGAGCCTACCAGTTAAAGTCAGATGGAACTTTTGATTTTACAAATGATGGAGAAGAGCCTGCTAACTTTGTTGCGATCTATGCTCCAAATGGATTTGGGAAAAGCTCTTTTTATGATGCTGTAGAGTGGGCTGTTACCAATCATTTAGAAAGGCTTGGTGGAGAATATAATAAAGCAAATAATCAAAGCGCAGCTAAATCGACAAAGAACCCGAATGAAGGGCTAAAGATTCTACGTAACAAGTATGTAGATGAAGGAGTGGACACCAAAGTTGTAGTATCCACCAACGGTAAGAACACTTTTGAACGTAAGCTTCCGAAGCCTCGTATGAATCAATTCGATATGCGTATAGGAGATAACAAAAAACGAGAAAATGATTTCTTTCGGCGTGTCATTCTTAGTCAAGATGAAATTGATAGATTTCTTCGGGAGGAAAAGCCACAAGATCGCTATTCCAAGTTTATGAAAAGCTTCGGTGGAGATATTGAAACTGCTCGCATGGAGTTGTCTGTACTTATAAACGATAACCAATCTGAGTTAAGTTCTCTTAAAAATAAGCGAAATGCTTTGCTAGAAGAATTAAAGCAGCCGATAGATCTTTCTATTTTTGAACAATTCAATTCAGTTGCTACTGAACTTAATGTCTTGGGTGAAAATATTGTTCTACCTGATGAAAGTCTTTCATCAGAGAAAGTTCGTAAACTTGATTCTAACCTTGTGTCACGACAGTTTGAACTGAATACATCAGTCCATGCCAATAGTAAAATGCTTGAAGAGTTATCAGAACTGATAAATAAAATACCCGAAATAGAGCTTCATGCTGGCTATGAAATAGAGCAAAAAACTAAACTTGCGCGGCTTTTGAAAGGTGTTACTGACGCTGACAAGTATAAAAGTTTATTAGACTCGTACGAGAAATGTGTAGAGGATCAGAAACAGGCGAATGTGCGTCTAAATCGTCTGATTGAAATAGCTGAAAGTGCTGAGTGTTTTTTACAAACCGAATTGCGTGTTAAAGAGATAACTAAAACTAAAAGCGCTTTGACTGAAGATTGCTCCAGAATAAATGCTGAATTAGCTGGCTTTCAGAAGAACCTAACAGAGTTGAATAACGAGCTTAAGATAGATAACGACAGAGTTTCCCTTCTTAGAAACTCGTTGGATAACTCTGGTCCAGTTTATGCTGAGCTATCGAATAATCGAAAGCGGATCGACGTTTTAAATCAGCAAATCACCGATAAAAATAATGAGATCCAGGTAGATAAGATCCAGCAAGATAAATTGAGTCGTGAACTGAGCGAACTATCAGCTTTAAGGATTACATCTAGCTTACTGCTAGCGGGAAAGGTTGGAGGCTTGGTTTTTGAGCGACAAAACATAGAGAGGCTCACAAGGTGTCAAGCAGATCTTGATCTGCTTGAAGTTCATAACAAGACTTTACAAGCTACGCAAAGAGCCATAACAGATCAGATGGAAACACATGAAAGGCTTATTTCCATTGGCTTAGATTATCTGAGTATTAAGCCTTCTCATATTTGTCCCTTGTGCACAGAGCCTCACTCATCTCCAGAAGAACTAATAGCTAAAGTTAAGGGCCAAAATCTACTGTCTGAACTGAGTCGAGAGAACTCTAAAAGTATTTCACTGGCTTCAACAAGACAGAAAGAACTTAGAAATGAAATTCAAGGAATTACTCAGCAAGCAGTTGAATCACAGGCTCTGCAACTCACCGAACTTCGCAATAAGTTATATGAAATTGAAGTTAAACTTGTTAAAGCTGAGCAAGAGAAGAATACCTTTGAAGGTGAGTGTAAGAACTTACAGCATAGAAATGCTGAACTAGAGAGGTCAGTTTGGGGGCTTTCGCATCAAGAGCTTGTAACTAGAGTAGAAGCAGAGATTTACCAGTTATCCGTGAAGCGGCCTAATCTGACTCAACAACAAGATAACTTAAATGCGCAAATTCAAGTAGCTATTGAGTCGCTTAAAGCCAAGCGCGTTGAGAACAGTATGTTAGAATCTGAGTTGGAGACTAAAAGCAGAGCCCATGTTTATGTCTCAGTGTTGGCATATCTAAATGAAAATGCTATTGCTCCTCAAGAGATAAACAAGCACTGTGAAATGAAAAAAAATGAGCTTGAAGCCGTTGTCCAAGGATATAGAACTTCATGTGAATCCCTAGCTAGTCAGTGTCATGAATTACAACAGGAGATGCTAGCTAATGGAACGTGGGTGGATTTTTCACAACTGAAGAAAGAGAAGGAAACCTTAGAGTTAGCACTTGCTAGTACTCAATCGGTAATTAATGCGTTTTATAACAGTTTATCCAATATTATTAGCATTCGCTCTGATGACACATTAACCCAAGTAAAAGTGCTAATAACAGCTAAGGCTGAAGAATGTCAGATTCGTGCTCACGAGCTAGAAAAGTTGCTAAGTGGTGTTAAGTTGCTCTTGGAGCTTATGACCTCATTAAAGCCTTACATAAAACACATATCTACTCAGAAAGAACTGGAGGCCTTGGAGCGTAAGCTAGAACAGAGAAATCGAGTTGACGAGGTGTTGGTTGCAGAAAGGGCTGTCATAATAGAAAAGCTAGAAGTGCTCATTAATAACTTTTTCTTTGAAGATCTTATCAACTCAATTTACAAGAAAATAGACCCTCATCCTACATTTAAAAAAGTAGAGTTCAAAGTTAGCTTCGATACGGAAAAGCCATGTTTAAATATTTTGGTAAGCGATGGGGTAGGTGGAATGATATCCCCAATTCTTTATTTTAGTGCAGCCCAAACGAATATTCTGAGCTTGAGTGTATTCCTAGCGAATGCGCTCCATGCGACAGATGATGAAGGCAATCCTATTGATGTTATTCTGATCGATGACCCAATCCAATCAATGGATTCGATTAACGTCCTTTCGACGATAGACCTTTTACGTAGTATATGCTTGCAGTTTGACAAGCAGCTCATCATATCGACACATGATGAAAATTTCTTTGGTTTGCTCCAACGAAAAATTCCGACGGAGATTTTTGGTTCAAAGTTCCTTCAACTGAAAAAATTTGGCGTTGTTGTGCCGGTAGAGCCTATCTTCAATAGTTAATAGAATAATGGTCGAAGGCAGTATAGCGAATGCTTCGCATTATGCGTGACCTTCGATTTTTTCGTTGATTTTGATTGTGAGAGAAAAGGATATTTTCGAGAAAGCTAAATATGTTAGTGGAAAAAATTAAGACTGAGGCAGGTTCTTTGCCCTAACATATAAGTGCCTTCGGCTGGCCATAGGCCTAAGCTGTGTGATTCATAGACATCCTTTCAACTATACTGGGTGTCTATGGACAGAGAAATCCAACAAAGACTACAGTGGGTAAAAATGTATGAGGAATGTGGTGATGCAGGCCTCGTATGTCGACGCTGTGGTATTTCCAGACCAACATTACGAAAGTGGGCTAAGCGATATAAGCAATGTGGAATCGCTGGTCTGGAAAGCCAGAGCAGACGCCCTCATTCATCTCCAGATACCAAACTCACTGATGAGCTAAGAGCATTGATCCTTACGATGCGTGACAAACGCAATTTAGGGGCGCGACGTTTACAAACGGAATTAATCCGACTTCACAAAATACACCTAAGCACAGCGACACTCCATAAAGTTTTATCCGAAGCATCAGTCAAACCCATCGTAACTTACCGACGCAAAAAAGATTTCCAAAGATATGAGCGCCCAATTCCTGGTGATAGAGTCCAGATGGACACGTGTAAAATAGCGCCTGGAATTTACCAGTATACAGCTATTGATGATTGCTCTCGCTATCGGGTTCTAAGGTGCTACTCTCGGCGCACAGCAGCAAATACAGTCGACTTTATCGATTGTGTCGTGGAAGAGATGCCATTTCCTATCCAGCGTATTCAGACGGACAGAGGGCGTGAATTCTTTGCTGAAAAAGTCCAGAAACAACTCATGATTTATGGGATCAAGTTTCGCCCAAATAAGCCTGGCTCACCTCACTTGAATGGCAAAGTGGAACGCTCGCAGAAAACAGATAAAAGTGAGTTCTATCCGACCATAGATGTCTCTGTGGGGCTGCAAGAACTGGATCTGCTACTAGCTGAATGGCAACACTACTACAACTGGGAACGGCCCCACAGCTCGTTAAATGGGCTAACCCCGATAGACAGGATTACTGAGATATCTGATCAAACTCCTTTGTCTGAAGAGGTATCTCAGAACTACCAGATCAAGAAAGAGCGGTTTCAAGAGCAAAATTACAAGCTCGATCTTCAGCTAAGAAAATTGAAACCATCTCTATGAATCACACACCTAAGCATCGATTTTGGCTGCGTCAGCAGCCAAATACTCTCACACGACAAAGCCATTTACTCTATTTTGCCTCAACTAAAGTTATCCGAAGTGAACGGATTAGAACTCTGACTCTAACTGATTCCTGTGCAGCAACGAGCTAGCTCATGTGATGGCTAGTTTGTGTTAAAACTTTATTGTTCTCTGACATTCGTACTGTTATTTGTTCTCTAGGCCATAAATTATTGGAGCCAAGGGTGTCTCTAACCTCTCCTTCTCAAACAAACGAACCAGAAAACACTGTATTACAGCTTAAGGTCAAAAAAGTGGATGCTAAAGCAATGCTTACGGATGAAGGCATTGTTGTGTTGAAAGGTTCTCAAGCGCTAACCACCGCACAGCCTAGTTTGTCTAAAGGCTATACGAAGCTACGCAGTAACCTCGAAGAAAAAGGGATTCTAACGCCATCTGGCGATCATCTCGTCGCGGTTGAAGACATTCTCTTTACAAGTGCCTCGCAAGCCGCCGCCGTCTTACTTGGCTATCCTTGCAGCGGCCCCGATTACTGGAGAGACACTTCTGGTAAAACGTTGAAAGAGATTGAAGCCGAATCCGTTTAAGTGAACGCGGCGATGACACGTTGTTTAAACTGTCCCAATCGCAATTCGTCATATAAGAGGGCGTTGTTTGTATTATTTGACTCAATAACAGCAGCAATATTTTCCCAACTCAGTGTGCTCGGTTGGGAATAACTTGATTGGATTCGATCACTTACCGTGCTCGATAATGAAATGGGTTCATCGGCTACATTCTGCGCTCCCTCTTCTTGTTTAAGGAACATACAGGTGTCTGGAATATCCTGTTCAATTCTTTCAGCAAACCCAATCAAACTTTCTTCAGCAAAGGTATACAACCATGCTTCTTGGTTCATTGAGTCGTTAACTCTCAATATTCTTCCAAGGACCTGCCTGAAATAGAGTTCTGTTTTCACTGAGCTCATATGACAGCAAACCTGCAACCGAGGAATATCCGTACCTTCACTTATCATCCCAACACTGACTATCCACTGAACATTCGAGTGTCGAAAAGATTCAATTTCATTTAGTGGGTTTACATGGTGATAAGTCACAATGCTGGCTGATTGATTAAACTGCTCGACCAAACGTTTTTGAATATCTTTCGCGTGCTTGATAGAAGCAGCGACCACTAACCCGCCTGCGTTTGGCGAAAGTTCCCTGATCTGCGCTAGCTTTTTACAGGCACTGTTCAAGATGTAATGCATCGCTTCTTCATTGTGAATGACGCTTTGATATGAAATATCAGATTGTTTAAGGCAATCCAAAATGGACGCAAAATGTTGCCTATTGCCTCCAGACGTAATACTCAAATGCTCATTATCGATTAAGACAATTTTCGGTTGGCGACAAACTCCGTCTACAACCGCTTGCTTTAAGCCATACTGGTAATCGCAGATAAGCATCCCTTCAGGGTCAGAATATTCTGCCATCACAATCGGCAGTCTGTCTGAACGCCAAGGAGTGCCTGACAATGCCAGCGTGTATCGTGCAAGTCCTTGTATCTTTGAGACTATCTCTACACCCCAAGAGTTTGATCGACCATCTTCTTCAAACGAACAGTGATGAATTTCATCAAATACGACTAAAACTCGATGTTTGCTGATAGTGTTCCAAAAGTTATCGTCAAAAAAACGGATAGATTGGTAAGTATAAGATCCTCCGAGAGAACCTAACCCTCCGTTAAATGAGCACTCTAATTTCCATGCAAACGTTTTTTGCATCCCTTCAGCTACAGACAAAGATGGAGAAAAACAGAGCACTAAGTCAATCATACCTTCTTCAAATAAGCGCCTTGCCACCTCGGCAGCCATAACGGTTTTACCTGCACCAGGGGTCGCTTGGCAGAAGAAATGCGGTCGTCGATTGGATGCAAATTTATTGATAGCCCGCTCTGCACAATCGGCTTGCCATGCTCTTAGCATTGTAGAGCCCTACCTTGTACCACCTGTATCCAGTTGGTTAGTGCATTGATTTTGCCCAATAGCTTAGCTGATCGCTCTCTCGCTGCGTTAAATAGAGGTTGCATCTTTTGTCTGCTGTGTGGGAAACGCGTCAACAAAGACTGATATTCATCTATCTCCCCAAGAGTAATCGCAAGCTCTCCTTCATATTGTTTTTTCTCCTGCTCCAATGCAGTTAGAGAGGTATCAGCAATTTGAATCGCTATTGGATCAACGTTAACTTTACTCTTTCTAGCCACTCGGGGCTCGACTGTGAGTGCTTTGAACTCGCTAGTTTGATGGTAACGTTTCGCTCTGTGGGTCCCAACAACAGAAAGCCAACCTTTCTCCTCGAATGATAGAAGTTGCTTATAAATGTACTTTCGAGCGTCATCCTTACTCGGGAAGGTCACATCACTGTTTAGTAGAGTATCCCTAGCATCTATGACTGAAAAGCCATCCATTCCTTTTTCAATCAATAGGTTAAACATGTGAGGGTTAATTCTTATCACTTTATTCATATCACTAGTACAAACAGCTAAAACTTAGGATTGCTAAGTATACAAAAATCAGTAAAACTTAGACAATCTAAGTTACCTAGAGGTTGAAAAGAAATGTGTAAGTGCAAAAAAACAACCCAATCCCAGAAAGGCTCAAAGCTGCGCGTAAAAAAGCCAAAATCACCCAAAAAGATTTAGGGGTGAAAATAGGCATGGAACCCAGCTCAGCAAGTGGGCGGATGAACCACTATGAGAAAGGTAGACATGTGCCCGATCTTGGCACGCTCGAACGAATGGCTGAAGAGTTAAACGTACCACTAAACTACTTTTTCTGTAGAAACGAGTTAAGTGCTGAACTGGCTTGCGTGATTGACAAAATGAGTGATGAAGAGAAAGCAGCGCTGTTGGATAACCTAAGCCGTGAAAAGTAGCCTCTAAGCTTTAAGCCCATTTTTGCTCAACAACATGCTCAACGGAATGGCGTCCGTAAAACGAGGGGCTACTATTTTATCTTCAGTGGTGATTGCATTTAAGTGGTAAGCAGAACCAGAGTCAATTTGATGAAGACTAAGCTGCTTTAAAGGACGAGCAAACGGGTTATCTAGGTATGGGAACTTAAATGCAAAAGTGCGTGACAATATTGTTTTGTCTATCGTATCCGCATTGTCGTTGAAGCTCATAAGCAACGCGTCTTTCAAGAAGTGTTTTAACGCTCGACATTCTCCTCGGCACATTGCAAACAAAGGATATAGCAGTTCATTCTTTGTAAGTACTGGTGGCTCATCAAAGCCCATCCTTGAACTCAGACCCGCGACAAATCTGGCAAAATGTTTTTTTTGTTCTAAGTCAAACCCATAAGATGCCGTTCTACTCGAATGACCCTTCGCTTTCAACAATTTGAAATAATCTATCCTTCTCCTCCAGCTTAGCCGCGAGTTCCATTGTGGTTCTGTCGCTATCACATCAGCATAAGGCATACCCACTAGCACAAACGAGACTCTTGCTTCTTCACTTATATATTTGAATGTGTTGGCAATAACTTGTCTCTGTTCTGCGGTTGAAAACTCAACCAGCTCTTGAATTTCATTAACAATAATCAGCTCAACAGATTTACGTTTAAGTTGCTTTACAACCGCTTCGCCAAGCGCAATTTCATTACGGCGCCGGATACCTTTTCCTCCGGATTTACAATCTAAATCAACCAAAAATTGGGTCAGCGTATTCTGTTCATTGATACGACTTGGTACTCTAGTGCTTAATACTGGCTGCCTTCCCCAAGTTGAACCCGATTGAAAGCGTGACAAGTAGTTGTTGATCAAAGCCGTCTTTCCACTTCCAGCCTCACCTGTTAACAAGAAAGATTCTGGTTCACCACCTAAAGAGTGATTGAAACGAAGTTGATCGAAAATGGAGTAGATTTCAGTTATCGCGGGATACTCGATAAAGCAGGTTTCAAAGGACTTTAGCTGCTCAAGCTGCTTTGGCGTTAAATTCAAACTAATACCCTTCAATATCTTCAAAATCATCGTCATCTAAGTACTCTGAGGCATCGGAAACAACATCAGATTTGAGCCTAACAGGAGTCACGTTGATTGAGCTTGGTCCCTCAGAACCGACATCATTAAACTTTGCTAGTTTCGACGTGTTACCTGTTTTAGGAAGGTTGGGCTTGCTACTTTTAACACGGCGGAATCTATCGGTTTCTTCCTGGATACGTTTTTTCATATATAGAAATGTATCCGCAAGAGCCTCATCATCAGCAAGATCCTTGGTGTTCAGTCTGCGTACTTTTTGTATGCGCTGGTGTTCAAAAAGTGAAAGGCCGTTTGTATATCCGCTGTTGTCTACCGCTGGAACTTTTATGTACTTCTTTTCTGATTCTAGATAAACATGGATGTAGCTGATATCAGAAGGATCTGTTTTGGTTTTAACAAAGAGCTTTTTACCATTATTAGGTGTGCAATATTTCCGGTATTCAATAAGCTCGGCGGACTGATAGCGTAAGTTATGCAGCCTGATCCCGGCCACTCCAATCGTCCTGTGTCTAAGCAATCCTAACTCTACTCTGAGTTGCTCCTTCTCAGCACCATCATAGTAAGACGGCGTCCATTTCGATTGGTGCCACTTGTGGTATGGGATCTCGCGCTGTCTAGAATCAGGCGTCATGTGGTAATAGTCGACAATCCATTTATGAAGTAATTCAAGAAATACCGATACCCTAACCACCGCATCCTTCTTTGGATTGTAATCTTGTAGTTGAGTAGGATTGGTGAAGGTTTTTCCAGGCAGCGCGTTAACTAACCCTTTATTCATTTGATCGAACAACTTTTCGATCCCTGACTTTCGCCAAGGCTTCGCCTTTTGACTGTATTGAATATCGGACACCAAAGGCCGTAACGAATCTTCCAAGCTTTGACTCCAAAACTCGGTACCGTTATCGACGACCAAGCAATCAATCTTACCGTGGCAAGGCCAGTCATTCTCAATCGATGGATACTTTGCTTTAAGCCAGCTTTTATCCAAAAGTGAATTCAACAGAGCCTTTCTAACAGAGTCAAAGCTTGGCTCTCTAAAGTTGATACTGCAACCAACAATGCACTTACTGAAACGGTCATAAAGCATCGTCAAATAAGGGCGGCCCAAAGGAATATCTAGTTCATCGTCAATCAAGATCACTGGAACTGGGGTATGGTCTATTTCAACAAACTCCATAGGTTTAGTTGCAACTACCTGCTGACCAACCGAGCGATACTCCCGATCTGCATATCGTTTACCAAATCTTGCAATCGCCACTTCATAAGGGGGTAACTCATTTATTCGATTGTAAAAAGAACGTTCGGCAATTGCCTTGATTTTTCCTTCAACAATCCCTCGATTCATTTGAATCACTCGACTCTTATAATATCGGTATGCTTCTGCAACGCTAAGTCGTTCACGTGTCAGGTATACATTCTGAATTGCCTCGTCAATCAAGGATTGCGAATCCATTTCTTTCTGGCGGTTGCCCTTAAACGTATGCTTCGGAATAAGTGCCCATGGTTCTCTACCTGCTTCAGAGTAGGATTTTTTCCAAGTTGCTACAGTCCGCCAACTAGGGGGTGTAAGCTGTAATTCTGATTCAACGAGACTTAAAATGGGGTTCAAGTTTTTCTCTGTCCACCCACCTTTCAAGCGCTTCTCCACAAAAGTAATCACTTTTATGCGGCGAAGAACCTCTTCCTGAATTTTTGCTGGCAAACTATCTATGGTCGATGATATTTCAACGGGTTCTAGAATTAGTTCTTTTGGGAGCAACTGTGATTCTTCTTCTGACGCTTCAAACTCATCAAAGAACCCAAATATGTTATTAGAGTCAGGTGGCATAGTTAGCACCAAACGCAGGTTTCTAGACCAAAGCCAATCGTGTTGAGGTCTGTTTTAACGTGCCCCGAAGAGATCCAAGGTAGAGTAGAGATAAGCGTGTCTTGCTCTGATAGACCAAAATACAAAGACACCTCTTGCAACTTCACCATTTGCTTGCGTTGAATAAATGCCAAAACTCGCTTTTGAAATTCGGTCACTGTGCGCAATCCAGAGTAGCGGTGTAACAACTTAAAGTTATCTAGCGTTGGTCCCATCCTAATTTGCTTCTCAGTAACGAGAACCAACCGTCTGTTGAACTCACTCAACGCTACTCTCTGCTTCTCTTCAAAGCGCTCCCTAAAATCAGGTTTAAGAATCTGGCTAGAGTGTTTGACCTCGAAGAATGTTGACTGCTCATTATGACCTATTGCTAAAAAGTCAGGAGTATATCGGCACTTGCGGTTATTGAACTGATAGTGGAAGCCAAAAGGTTGAGAGGTAAAACTCTTGATGTTTGGGTTGTATTCGAGGTGAAAACAGAAATCGAACTCGAGAATGGAGAGAGTGCGAACAACAGCATCGTTCTTCAAGCTCATGAACTTACAGATGTTGTGTACGTGAGATGATTTCTTAGTTTGGTCATACATAGCCAAGTCACTTTTGTTGTAAACCTACAACAAAAAAATAGACTATGAAATCTTATGGTGCAAATATGAAGAAAGCCTGCAATTTATGCGAACATATATTGCAGGCTTCAAAAAGGGTGGAGGCCCCAGCCACATCCCGGCACACACGTCGCCTGCTGCGGCTGCTCCCTTCCGGGCCTGACCGAGTTCACAAGTTAGTGTTGCGGGAGGACCAGAGCCTCCATTGATTTGTTTTCTTGGCTTGCTAGCCAAAGAGTGCGGCGATTATCAAGCATCATAGTAATGATTGCAAGCCGAAATCCCAATGGATGGAAGCTTTTTGTTTTAAGTGAACACCATTTGAGCAAATCTTCTATTTTCTCTTCTACTCAATAAAATAGGTGGACTATTTTAGCTCTTGTTTGAACTTCTGATTATCTTGAGAAGAGGCTTTGTATTATCTCGTTGACCGCTACCGTGGTGCTTACTTTGGTACATGGCAATATCAGTTTGGTGCAATACTTCTTCCAGGCTCATGAAATGATCTCTGTAATTCGACACACCAATCGCCACATTGACTTTTATGTTTAAATTTCGAGCAGAATCGCTGTAGGTTAAGGACTCTAACTGCATTAACACAGGCTCAAGCTCCTCATCACTATATTGCCCAATCAGGATAAACTCATCACCCCCGATTCGGTAACTACGACCACGCCAAATAGAATCGATACGGCTGGCAAGTGCTTTCAACACTTCATCCCCCACTTCATGACCATAGTTATCGTTTATCGGCTTAAAGTTATTCACATCTAAATAAATCAAGGTTAGATCGCTGTTTAAGCCTCTCGAATAACGGCGATATAAAGCTCGGCGATTACGCAGCTTGGTTAAATTATCGGTAACAGATTGTGAGTGTAGATAGAAAGCGACCACTAACAAGAAGCCAAATACCAACGTAAACAGCCATTGAGTGTGGCGTGAAAAAGTTTTCTCGGCCGCTAACGTTGCTCGCCAATTCGGTTGATAATCATAGGTGTTGATGATTTTCTGCGTATCAATCATCTTAATAGCACGAGTAAATAAAGGAGCCAGCGAAGCGCCCATGCTATTTTTGGGAAAGCCCATTGCAATCTCAGACGAGTAAAAACTGCCGATAAATAGATCTTCCTCCAACGGCAATAAGTTATCCGCTTCGCGCAATATTTGGTTAAAGTTGGCACGGTTTAGAACGATGTAATCGACCTCCTTACCGAGCAAGGCTTTGACCAATTCATTTTGAGTTTTATAAACATGTAGCACTTTATTGGGCAGCATTTTTCCTAACAGCTCTTCAAAGAAATCTTCTTTAATCACGCCGATGCGCTCAACAATTAATTCAGACACATTGCTGTAAACATTGTCTTTGTAATTTTCACGCTTAATCAAGACGGCTTCAGGCTGGTAATACGTGTCACTGAAATAAACGTCGGATTTTCGTTGTTGAGAGACGGTAACTGGTACTAGGATATCAATGCGTTTATTGACCAAATCGGCATACATACTCTCCCACGTTTCGTCTGGCTGACTGGCCAGTTCGCATTTGAGTAACAGAATGTCACATGCTTTAAAAACAATGTCTGCGTTTATTCCTTTCACTTTGCCATCGTGCTGATACTGAGCAAATTGGTTGATGTTCTCCAATTTTACTTTTAACGGTCGCTGCACGTTTAAGCCGCTATCGATGACTGATTGGCGCAATGCCTGCTTGCGGATATCAAATTGGTATTTTTGTACTGATTTTCTAAGCAGTTTTTGTACCGACGCTGAGTGCACATATTCTTGAATTTTGTTGAGTAATAAAGTGTTGTGCCCTTTTGGCGTAATAATGGCAACCGGCTGAATAGGCAGTTGGTCATTAAGCAATTGCGCATCGAGCCCTGCCATCAACATCGGCTTTAATTGATTAATCGCGTCTACGACAACATCGACTTCAGCCGTGCTTAAAAGTTCTTTGGCACGCCGAGCACCATCATACTCAACCTGTATGATATAAGGAAAATAAGCGGCAATCAGCTCACCATAAATCGTTCCTTTGGGAACCCCGACCCTCGCCAGATCGGTTAACTGTACGTTGCTATGGCTAAATGCATAGGTGTATTCAATATTGGTAGGACTTGAGAAATCAAAGCGTCGAGCACGCTGTTCGGTGTAAGTCACATTGGCTGCAAAATCGCTCTCCCCTTGTTCGATAGCGGTCAAGATCGCATCAAAGCTGGGGTAATTAACATAGTCAATCTCAAGGCGAAATTGGTAAGCAATGGCATCAAACAAAATACGCGTGACAACATCGTCCGCTTCTGTCGCTACTCGATATGTTTTAGCGTTGATTATGGGAGCACTAATGACGCTGTGTGCCGCCGTTGCTAGCCATAAAAGACCTATTAGCCGAAATGCACGAACCATGACGTTTATATTATTGTACTGAGAGGTGAGCATCATATACTAATGCTCTATATATGCATAAGAATGAAGTCACAACTTCACCCACAACATGCTCTAATCTACATTCAGTTGTGTTCTGGTCATTCGGTATTCTCTTCGGTGCTCTTGAGTAGATAATCAGTCATCCAAGCGGTAGCCAGCAAACAGATCCAAACCACGAATACGGGGTTTGGTACATCACTTGTGGGCGAGACGACTAAGCTTGCAAAGCCTACCGTTGGAAGTGTCCAGCATAACAAACCATTCCAATTCACTGCGACTGGTTTGGATTGGGTTAAACTTTCCATCGACGCCATAATGCCAGTAATGCTTAACGCAACTAACACCGCATACGAGAAATCGGCCATCCATAGCGGTAGCAGTAACCCTAGCGCCCACCAACGGTGCTTATTAGATGGCTTCCAGTGCGCAACCGACCACCAAACAACGATAACAGAAAGAGTCTGAATAACAGTCAGCCAGCCTGTACCGCCTAATTTCCCAGCCGATTGAGTAACGATGATACCGACTTGCAACGTCAGTACGATCAACGTGCTCACTAAGATAACGCCCATGCTACTGCGTTTAGAAAAGGCCACCGTCAACAAAGGCAGCAGCACCCAAACACTGACAGAAAGAGCGATTGGCTGATAAGATAAAGTGAAACCATAAGCGGTCATTGCAGCCAATAACAACACACCCGCGACGCCCCCTTGCGGTAAAATCCACAGCGCAGGGATCACGATGGCCAGCACGGGGATGTCCCCTTCGCTTAAGCCTATGGCTCTTGCACAAACCACAGCCAACAAGGTTGTGATTAAAAATTGAAAGGTAGAAAATAGCATGCCCTCTCCTTATACCGTTCCTTGGTAACTATCGAACTAGGACACTGCTAGTATGGACGAATTGTCAGCATGAACCAATTTTTAGCGCAGATTTTTGCAGTTATACATCAAATTCCCGCAGGAAAAGTGACAACCTATGGGGAAGTTGCTCGTTTAGCAGGATACCCCGGCTACGCACGCCATGTTGGAAAAGCATTAGGTAACCTACCTCAAAACAGCCGATTACCTTGGTTTCGTGTGATCAACAGCAAAGGAGAGATTTCGCTAAAAGGAGAGGATTTATTACGTCAACGACAGAAATTGATCGCCGAAGGCGTCGAAGTGAACGAGCATGGCAAAATAAAACTTCGATTATACCAGTGGCGCCCCTAAGCCCCTTTCGGTCAAGCGCCTTTCCCGCTTATCTAGCACGGGAAAGGGCTGTTTTACTATTTCTTGTTTTACTGTTTTTATAGTATTGCGTCTATTTTATTGCTTCTGTTTTTACTGTTTAACACCAACCAAACGCAAATCAACCCGTTTAGTGTTATTCTCATCAGTAATCACGGTGTAATTGGTATCCGTAATGAAGCGCAGTTTTCCATCTACTTCGATGCGAGCACTGACGCTGTAACGGTGGCGAGCATCAATTTTTCGGTTGTCGAATGCCAAGTCAAACTCAAGCGGCACTTGCATTCCGTTAGTTTCAAAGCGGTGTTTTGCGATCACTTTAGCGGGTGCATCAGCCAATGAAACATCTTGCAAAGTGATCGTGACAAGCGCCTTATCCGGCAGTGCGATACGCTCACGGTACGAAACCGTACCCATGATAGATTGAATATTGCTCTCGGAAGAGGTTGGTTTTTGCGCTGACTGGCAACCCACAAGCATTAGACCCAAAACAGACGACATAATCAGCAACAGTGCCTTTTTCATAAGGATAAAACCTCAGTTATGGTGTTAGATAGGTGATGATTATAGGTTCGGTTTTATCTGCTGTCATGGTCGTCCATTTGGTATTAACAAGATATTGACTTAGTCAACAATGATAATAATTACATTAAGAATCTCGGTGAGGGTCTATGAGTAAACCATTAAATGAACTATTGGATTTGCTACAACTGGAAAAGCTAGAAGAAGGTTTATACCGAGGTGAGAGCGAGAACTTAGGTCTACCACAAGTGTATGGTGGGCAAGTGATTGGCCAGGCACTCTCGGCGGCTCGCTATACGGTTGATTCCGACCGCACTGTTCACTCATTTCATAGCTATTTTCTTTACCCCGGAGATCCTGAAAAACCAATTATTTATGATGTTGAGAATTTAAGAGACGGACGCAGTTTCAGTACCAGACGAGTCAAAGCCATTCAAAATGGTCGGCCGATTTTCTATCTCACCGCTTCTTATCACGGTGAAGCGCCCGGTTTTGAACATCAAAACACCATGCCTGACATCCCTGGTCCTGAAAATTTTGCCTCTGAATCTGAACTGGCAGCCCAGATTGCACACTTATTACCTGAAAAAATAAAAAAGGTTTTTTGTGGCGAAAAAGCGATTGAGATGCGTCCAGTGACCGTAATTAACCCGCTAAAACCACAAAAAGCAGAGCCAAAACAGTACCTGTGGATACGCGCTAATGGTGAGTTGCCAAATAACCAACTCATCCATCAATATTTGCTCGGTTACGCGTCTGATTGGGGGTTTTTAGTCACAGCGTTGCATCCTCATAAAGTCTCTTTGATGACACCTAACTTTCAAGTCGCGACGATTGATCATTCGATTTGGTTCCACCGCCCATTCAAAATGGATGAGTGGTTGCTCTACGCAATAGAAAGCCCTACGGCCAGCAATACCCGTGGTTTAGTGCGTGGCGAGATTTACAACCGCCAAGGAGATTTAGTCGCAACAGCAGTGCAAGAAGGTGTGATGCGCTTCACCAAATAACAAGACTCGGACGAGCAGGCTATGCCAGAGGCAATTGGGTAGTGTACTTCAATGACTCCATTGCAAAGGTTGAAGTCACGTTATTAATCCCTTTCACGCCATTGACCAGTTTTTTATAAAACTGGTCAAAACACTTCATGTCTTTGACCAACACTTTCATCATGTAATCGTACTCACCCGCCATACGATAGAACTCCATCACCTCAGGGTACTCAGACACAGTCACGACAAAATGGCTGTACCATTCGTGAGAGTGATCGCTGGTCTTAATCAACACAAACGCGGTAAAACTCAAATCTAATTTTTCTGGGTCAAGCAGGGCAACTCGCCGCGCAATCACGCCAGATTCTTCGAGCTTTTTCAACCGCTTCCAGCAAGGTGTGGTGGTTAAGTTCACCGCTTCAGCCAAATCATTTAGCGACAAAGTGCTGTCTTGTTGCAGTAATGAGAGGATCATGCGATCAATTCTATCAAGCTCCATAGCTCCCCCAAAATAAGAGAATAATTTTCTCTAAAACTACAAAATGACAGGCAACATAGCAAAGCTTTTCTCTCAAATTAAGGGTAAATTACCCTCATAATAACGATGGAGAGAGAACCATGTGCACCGATCATCAATGGATTAACAACGCAATTCGAAAAATAGAAGCGGACTACCAACGTTCGGCCGATACTCATCTGATCAAGCTCGATTTGCCTTGTGTCGCTGGGGTCGATATTTATCTCAAAGATGAAAGTACGCATCCTACGGGTTCGCTCAAACACCGCCTCGCCCGCTCTCTTTTTCTGTATGCCATCTGTAACGGCTGGGTTGGCCCTGAAACTACTATCATTGAATCTTCATCGGGCAGTACTGCGGTATCAGAAGCTTATTTTGCCCGTTTACTAGGCTTGCCTTTTATTGCTGTAATGCCCAAATGTACTGCACGTAAAAAAATTGAGCAGATTGAGCTTTATGGCGGCCAAGCGCATTTAGTCGATCGCTCTGATCAAATTTATGCCGAATCACACCGCTTAGCCAAAGAACTGAATGGCCATTATATGGACCAGTTCACTTATGCTGAACGTGCGACCGACTGGCGTGGTAATAGCAATATTGCCGACAGTATTTTTAACCAAATGCAAATGGAAGATCACCCCGTTCCGACATGGATTGTAATGAGCCCGGGCACAGGCGGAACCTCAGCAACTATAGGCCGCTTTATTCGCTACCAAAAACACAATACCAAACTGTGCGTCGTCGACCCTGAAAACTCGGTATTTCATGATTATTTCAAAAGCCGAGACCCAAGCTTAACCTTGCAGTGTGGTAGCAAAATTGAAGGAATTGGTCGTCCACGAGTTGAACCAAGTTTTATTCCCGGCGTAGTCGATGAAATGCGTACCGTTGCGGATGCCGCCAGTGTCGCTACGATCTATTGGTTGGA
The DNA here is from genome assembly GCF_024743775.1 of Vibrio sp. RM-69-4. Lineage (NCBI taxonomy): Bacteria > Pseudomonadati > Pseudomonadota > Gammaproteobacteria > Vibrionales > Vibrionaceae > Vibrio > Vibrio sp. RM-69-4. The sequence continues at coordinate 536,726 of NZ_JAMQXI010000076.1, read as the reverse complement.
AAAACTACTCGGCCGCAAAGCAGGCCCTTCTACCGGCACCAATCTTTATGGGGTTTTGCAAATTGCCAGTGAGATGAAACAACGAGGTGAAACAGGCTCCATCGTGACGCTGTTATGCGACAGCGGCGAACGTTATTTAGATACCTATTACTGTGCCGATTGGGTGAAAAGCAATATTGGTGATTTAACACCTTATCTTTCAAAATTAGAAGCCTTTGAAACAACGGCTAAATTAGCTTAGTGACCTAGCAAAACGCCCAAGACAAACTTGGGCGTTTTGGATCCATCGTGAAAAGTCTTAGCCTTGAATGCCGACAATCAACCAAGGTGCATTAGGTGCGGTTAAATCACGCTCTAAATGCCACACATCATTAATATCTTCTTCAATGCCTTCCACGGAATCGCGGTAGCGGCCAGTAAACTGCAAACTCAACTGCGCTTTACTTGCATCGTAATCGGCGCGAACGACTTCAGCGTCTACGTACATCACATCTGTGTGCTGTTCACCGTTTAGCTTTGCGCGCTCTTGTTTTAAATCTTCAAACAAGCTCGCCGATACATATTCTTCAACAGTTTCAAGTTGGTTATGGTTCCAAGCACCTTGCAAAATACGGTAGTGTTCGCGCGCACCATTAATGAAAGCTGCTTTGTCAAAACCGGCTGGATAGTTATGTGGGATATCGCTGTGTGCATTCGATCCAAAACCACCCGTAGCTTGAGGCTGTTGTTCAAAGTTGTGCACGTTCGGCTGTTCAAACTCCGTCCGGTTATTCACGCCACCAAACGCAGGCTGCTGCCGATTCATGCTACCCTGCTTCGCACCAAGCATACCGCGCATCAGTTTAAAGAGCACAAAAGCAATCAGGCCGAAGATCAGAATATCCATAAATTGGATACCCTCAAACGCGCCGCCAAAGAAAGCCGCCAGTAGACCACCAGCGAGTAAACCACCCAGTAATCCGCCCATCAGACCTTTTTTGGTCGAACCAGCTTTACCTGCTTGATCTTGCTTAATGGTGTCATTTTTTTGAGTCTGCTGTTTGGGCGCTGGAGCCGTTTTATAGCTTTTACCAAACGATTTACCACCGCCAAATTTCTTTGCTTCTGCTATCGGTGTGATCGCAACAGCAACCATCAGCAGTGCTACAAGAGAAAAAAAACGTTTCATGTTTTTCCTTAGGGTTATAATTATTGAGGCTTACTCATCATAACCACTTCGGATAGACAAGAAAACCGTTGCTTCTCGCAGACATGTATCAGAATATTGCAAATTAACCGTCCATAAGTTGACGCTTATACACCACCCCACTAGAATATCGAACGTTGTTCATAATTGATACGTAACCATGGCCAGACGAAACGATCACACCCGAGAAGAACTGATTGCATTGACACTCAAGACCGCGAAGCATTTTCTTCAAAATCACACTTATCACGAGCTCAGCCTGCGTAAAATCGCAACCATGATTGGCTACGTACCTAGCACTTTGGTCAATGTCTTCGGCAGTTACAATCTTTTATTGTTGCATGTGGTAGCTCAAACCTTGGATGAACTCTCTTCACAAGCGAAAAAAGTGGTGGGAAAGTGTAGCGATCCAAAAGAAGCGTTGTATAAATTGGCCTATTGCTACCACGATTTTGCTCAGTTGCACCCCAATCGCTGGCAACTTATTTTTGAACATAATATGAATGGTGAACGACTTCCCCAGTGGCAAGCAGAGCGCATCGATAACATGACCGCCATGCTTGAAGGTTTATTGACCATCCTTGCTCCACAACACTCGCAACAAGAAGTGCTGCAAGCAAGCCGAGTCCTGTGGTCTGGCGTACATGGTATTACCTTATTAAGCGTAGATGATAAATTTTTCGCCGCCGAACCCATCGATGGGAAAGAGCTGATTGAAAACCTACTCTCAAACTATCTTAATCACTGGGCGCGATAAGGACCATCAATGAGTCAATCTCAATCTTCATTGCTGACTCAGCAACGATTTCTTCCGTATTTCATCACCCAGTTTTTTGGCGCATTTAACGATAACATCTTTAAAAATGTCTTGCTGCTATTGGTCGCGTTTGCTGGAGCGAACGTGTTACCGGTTTCCAGTAATTTATTTATTAACCTTGCCGCAGGGCTATTCATTCTTCCTTTTTTCCTTTTTTCTGCCTCTGCTGGTGTGCTTGCTGACAAGTACGAAAAATCCGCTTTCATTCGTAAAGTGAAATTGGCTGAAATTGGCATCATGTGTCTTGGCGCGATCGGTTTTATGACCGAGAGTTACGCCATTTTACTGTTATTACTGTTTTTGATGGGGACACAATCGGCCTTTTTTGGCCCAGTCAAATACGCTTTATTGCCGCAACAACTCAAGCCAAATGAATTGGTTCCGGGTAATGCGTTAGTGGAAACAGGCACATTTTTAGCGATTTTATTAGGCACATTGGGGGCTGGGCTCATTGCCTCGATGCCCTACACTAAATACGTGGCCGCTGGCGCGGTGGTAGTATTTGCGTTGTTAGGCTATTTAGCCAGCCGTCATATTCCTCAAGCCCCTGCTTGCGCACCCGATCTCGTTTTTCGCTGGCAGCCCATTAAGCAAACCAAGCAGACCATTGCGATTGCCAAACAAGACCGTACTATTTTCCAATGCGTAATGGCGATCAGTTGGTTCTGGTTTTTAGGTGCTGCCTACTTAACTCAATTTCCAAATTTCACGCATCACTATTTATATGGCACAGAGAGCGCCGTTTCTTTTTTGCTAGCACTGTTTTCTGTTGGTATTGCCACTGGCTCATTGACCTGTGACAAATTATCGCATCATAGAATAGAGATCGGCATCGTGCCTATCGGCAGTTTTGGCATTACATTATTTGGCTATTTAATGGCAACCTCCGTGCCAGAAAAACTGCCTCAATTTACTGATTTTTATCAATTTATCAGCTACCAATCACTATGGCCGATGTTTCTTTTCCTATTGTTGATTGGCGTCTGCGGTGGCATCTTCATTGTGCCTTTATATGCGCTAATGCAGCAGCGTGCCAAAGTCACTCAACGCGCACAAGTCATTGCCGCTTTAAATATCTACAACTCACTGTTTATGGTGGCGAGCGCACTATTAGGGATTGTCTGTTTGAGCTTTCTTGAGCTTACGATCCCTCAGTTCTTCATTATATTAGCTTTGCTTAATGGCTTTGTTGCACTCTATTTATGCTACCAAGTCCCGGTCTTTTTGGTGCGATTTCTAATGTGGATACTGACGCATACCATGTATCGAGTCAGCCACAAAAATCTTCATCACTTACCTGAAAAGGGCGGAGCTCTGCTGGTGTGCAATCATGTTAGCTATATGGATGCACTGTTGCTGAGCGCGGTTTGCCCTCGCTTAATTCGTTTTGTGATGGAAGAGGATTACGCCAATTTGCCGCCACTTCGTCGCTTTTTGAAACGTGCAGGCGTGATACCTATTTCCGCAACGCGTCGCGGTTCTATCCGCCAAGCCTTTAACGATGTAGAACAAGCATTGGCAGAAGGGCATATCGTCTGCATTTTCCCAGAGGGACGGTTAACCGCGGATGGCGAAATCAGCGATTTCATGCGCGGGATGGATATTATTTTAAAACGCAGCTCTGTGCCTGTCATCCCCATGGCATTGAAGGGGTTGTGGGGAAGCTATTTTAGCCGTGCCAAAGGGCGCGCCTGCTGTGGGCTACCGACTCGTTTTTGGTCACATATAGAAATTGAAGCTGGCGAGCCCGTCCCCCCCAAAGAGGCAACAACACAAGTGATGCAACAAAAAGTCGCAGAACTCAGGGGGGATTGGCGTTAGATTGGGATTGAGTGCAAACCAAACACTAGCTTGATCTTATACTGAAGAGTGAACGTACAAATATGTTATTAACGGGCTGTTAGGCTGATGACATACATATGAGTACCCCATCTTTAGTGATTTTTTTCGATGCGCAGTGTCCTTTATGCTGCAATGAAATGCGTTCATTAAAAACCTTCGATCACCATGGTCGGGTTCAGCTTATCGACATCAATGACGGCGATGCTATGCGTAGCTTTCCTTCTATCGACAAAAGCAAGGCGTTATCGATACTGCATGGCTTAGATCAACAAGGCAATCTGCTTTATGGGCTGGATGTGACCGTTCTAGCTTGGCGTTTAGTCAACAAACATCGCTGGTTATTCATCACGCGCTTGCCCATCCTAAAATGGATTAGCGACCAAATTTATCTCCTTTTTGCAAAACATCGCATGTCGATATCTCGCTGGTTTAGTCATACTCAATGCCGTAATGGCGTTTGTAAAAACAGAGAGTGATAACAATGAAATACCTCATTATTGGCGCCTCAAGCATCATCGCCCAAGCTTTTATAAGGGAGCTCAAAGCGCAGACTTTAGCGCCAGAAATCGTTACCGTCTCAAGACAAAAATATCTCGCCCAATCCTCAAGCGAACATTTTCCAACCGACTACAGTATCGAATCAACGGCCTTGATTGCCAAAACATTGGCCGACATCGGGCATAAGTTTGATCAAATTGTGTTTTTTAATGGGCAACTACACAACGGCACCTATACACCGGAAAAGCGTATCTCAAGGTTTGACGAGTCTTACTTTCAATGGCTTTTACAATGTAACGTTTTGAGCCAAGTGCGTTGGTTTCAATATTTACCATCACTTATTGATCGTCAATCTTTTGCAAAAATTACGGTTTTTAGCGCGCGGATAGGTAGCTTAGAGGATAACCACAGTGGCGGCTGGTACAGCTATCGGATGAGTAAAGCGGCGCTAAATATGGCAACGAAAACTTTTGCGATAGAGCTAGCTCGCACTCATCCCAACACGCAAACCATTCTGTTTCATCCGGGAACCACCGACACCCCGCTTTCTAAACCATTTCAGCATAATGTGGCTAGCGATAAGCTCTTTGAACCGGAGTTTGTGGCTAAGCAACTTTATCAACTACAGCAAAAGGAAATGTTAGATAAGCCCGTCTGTTTTGTGGATTGGCAGCACCAGACCATCAAATGGTGATCGCTCATTGAGTGGTCGATAACGCAGCTGATGTTCGGTGAGCCATGTTTTTAAGGTCTTGCGCGATATTTTAATACCCGTTTCGCTCAAGTGATTTGGTATTAAAAAATAATCGATGGGATATTTAAATCTTTCAAGCCTGCCATTGAGCCACTGCTCTAACGCCTCTTTTTTAGGCATAGTTTGGCATTGCAACAAAGCAACGCTGCGCGCGCCAAACTCATCATCATGAACAGGGATCACCATCGCTAAAGCGATGTCGGGGTGGTGAGATAATATCGCTTCAATCTCTTCACAATGAATGTTTTCGCCTCCAGAGATAAATTGGTTATCAACGCGGCCAATAATGCACAGCTCATCATTCTGCCAATGGCCAAGATCTTGGCTGTCGAACCATCCTTGTTCATCGATAAGAGGCGTGATTAAGCCTTGTTGGTAATAGCCACTGGATATGGTTTCACCGCCAATGAAAATGCGCTGACCTTGTAGCTTCACTTGCCGTTTAGGTAGCACGTGGCCAACACTCTGGCTTGCGTTAACACGTTTTGCTGTGACAGTGGAAGCCGCTTCCGTCATGCCATAACCCACCCAAGTTTCAATGCCATGCTTTGCCGCCTGCTGGGCGAGATGGTTTGGGATATGGCCTCCGCCAAGCAGCACGTGCGTTAATGCGAGCGGTGTTTTACTGTCTAATAAACGCTTCAGTTGAGTAACAACCAATGAAGCATGCGTAACATGAATTATATCTTGGGTGAGATCACCGCTGCCGACTTTTAAGCAAGCACCAGCTGCTAGCCAGCGATAAATAATGGCTAACCCAGACACATGATACATCGGTAAACTCAGCAGCCACGTATCATGGCAACTAAATGAAAATACCTCAAGTAAGCCACTGGCTGACGACCAATGCTGCTGAAAAGTATGAATAACGGCTTTAGGAACCCCAGTAGAGCCAGAAGTAAAGATGATTGAGGCAAACTGTGTCTCAGCCTTGTTTACCATAGCGCTCGTGGGTGGCGAAACATGTTCGTTAGTAATATGTTCATGAGTAAAAAGCTGGATGTTAGCCTCAGCGAGCAATGAAGTTAGCTCACTCTCCTCAAGCTTAGCTCCTTCACCTAACCATAACCAATGTGGTTGATTCTCTCCGTATAAGGTACTGAGTTTCTGTTTCAGCAGCATCACAGGTTGTGGCATGGTGATGGCGCAGATCACGCCAAGTTTTAGCGACGCAAGGTAGATTAACACTAACTCAAGGCTGTTCTTACCCACTAACGTCAGCACATCTTGGTTCTGCAAACCTTGTTGCTGCATTACAAAAGCATAAGCGTCAATACGGTTCGTTAACTGCTGCCAAGTGTAGGTTTGATTCGCCGTACGCAATGCGATCGCGTGCGGCGTATACAAAGCATGTTGTTGCCACGGCTTTTGGCAAAAGGAAACGCCTACTCGCATTGAGATTGCCAAACCACCGTTTGCTGCGCGAGCGTTTGTATCGGCAATGCGCTGTTGGGCCATGCGCTTTCGAGTTGTGCTTTAAACAAACTAATCGTATCTAGCCCCGGAATTTCATTAGGCAGTTGCCACTGCGCAAAACGAGCTAATTGGCAAAGCCCTAAGCTCGATTCAATGCTAGAGCTAATAACGGCTTGAATGCCTAATGTTTTAGCTTTTTCAATCAAAGCGATACAGCGCTGTACCGACCCAATCAAGGTCGGTTTAATCACAATGGCTTTCGCTCCCGTCAGATCTTCTAGCTGAAAATCTGCACGGCGAACGGCTTGCTGTAAGGTTTCATCCCACGCAATCGCAATGCCCGTATTGATAGCAAAAGCCAAGCTGTCACTGGGAGATGGACACGGCTCTTCCAAAAACGCAATGCGTTGACGCAGCGAAGGAGAGACATATTGGGCAAATTTTTCAGCTTTAGCGGGTGTCCAAGCTTGGTTAGCATCAAGACGCAATTGCAAATCAGGCATGGATTCTAAAAACAGATTTACGATCATCCCATCGCGAATCGCTTCGTACAGCCCAACTTTAATCTTCGCAACTCTATGATCGCCCGGTAGCGCGTTCAGAAGCGGGATCAGTTCATCAGGGTCTCCCGAGCACAAAGGTGCTGCGTGATAGTGTCCGGCTTGAGGCAACCCACCATCCAGCTCTAACTCCGCCATCGACAAACCAAAGGCAACAGAAGGAAAAAGATCATCATAGGTAATAAGCTCACCACTCACCCAAAGCTGAAGCTGCGCGATTAACTGCTGCTGTGCTTGCTCAAGTGACTCTAAACTGAAACCGGGTAATGGGGCAACTTCACCCAACGCTGAACCGTGATCATCTTGTAATTCAATAATCAGACCTTTACGTTCTACTAGCTTCTGATTGCGGAGAATAACGCCGCTATCCATCGGTAAACAGTAGCGATACAGTGTTGCGCTGCGCATAATTTCAACCTTTTGTTCGATATTCGACTTTGTTCATTGAGACCACTAGCCCAAATCATCACGGAAAACTGGATGATTTGAGCCGATTTTACGCTTAAGGATTACGAGGGAATTTATTGAAATCAGGGCGGCGTTTTTCATTGAAGGCATTGCGCCCTTCTTGCCCCTCTTCTGTCATATAGAACATCATGGTTGCGTTACCCGCCAGTTCTTGCAAACCTGCTTGGCCGTCACAATCTGCGTTGAGCGCTGCTTTCAAACAGCGCAGCGCCATAGGGCTATGCTGCAATACTTCACGACACCAGCGAACCGTCTCTTTTTCTAAATCAGCTACTGGCACAACCGTGTTGACCAGCCCCATGTCCAACGCTTCTTGAGCATCATAAAAACGGCAAAGGAACCAAATTTCACGCGCTTTTTTCTGCCCAACGATACGGGCCATGTAAGACGCACCCCATCCACCATCGAATGAACCCACTTTGGGCCCTGTTTGACCAAACTGGGCATTTTCTGCCGCTATAGTTAAATCGCACATCATATGCAGCACATGGCCACCACCGACAGCCCAACCAGCAACCGCCGCAATTACAGGTTTCGGACAGGTACGAATTTGGCGTTGGAAATCGAGCACATTGAGATGATGCGTACCGGACTCATCACGATAGCCGCCGTAGTCGCCACGAATTTTTTGATCGCCACCAGAGCAAAATGCCGCTTCACCAAGGCCAGTTAGAATGATCACGCCAACTTGCTCATCATAACGCGCATCGGCCAGCGCACTGATCATCTCTTTAACCGTTTGTGGGCGAAAGGCATTACGCACCTGAGGGCGGGCAATCGTAATTTTGGCAATGCCATCTTGCGATTTGTGATAGTGAATATCTTCATATTCGGCGCTGCAGTCACTCCAGATGACTGGTGCATACAATTCTTGTTCAGTAATACCGACTGTTTTAGCCATGGTGCTTTCCATTGTTCTATTAATTATAGTTTTTGAACCAACGCGTTAGCATTGGCTGATAAACTCTTGAATAAGATGAGCAAATACTTCGGGCTGCTCATAATGGACATTATGCCCCGCAGCCCGCACTTGGCGATATTCGAAACCGCTTTGTTGTGCCAGCTGAACAAACTTACTGTCCTTCTCCCCACAAACATAGACCATTGGCAATGCGACTTGCTCAAGTTGTGCGAGCAGATAAGGCTGCTTTGCCAATGAAGTCGAAAGTAGCATGTGAGCCACTGCCACCCCAAGATTAGCACTGCGTTGAGTGACTAAAGTTTGTCTTTGCTCATGATTTAATGAAGAAAAAACGGGTTGACGATACCAATCGACCAAAACTCGCTCAATCTGCTCAGTTTGGAAACGATGTGCCCAATGGTGATCATTTTTCAATCGTTGTTCACGTTCAAAAGAACTCTGCAAGCCGAAGTGGCCACCCTCAACGATCAAACCTTGAATATTCAACGCCGAAAAACGCTGCATCGCCACGCCATACATTGCCAGCCTTCCACCAAGTGAATAGCCCACCAATACGATAGGTGTTTTTTCGCCAAGCTGCTTAAGCACGGTTGCAGAAATGTGAGCGCAGCACTCATCAAAATCATCACATAAGAGAGACTGACTACCGCCATGACCGGGAAGATCAATCCATAATTGCGAGTATGGCGAAAGGAAAAGCGCCGTTTTCGACCAATCTCGCCCACTGCCTAGTAAACCATGTAGAAAAACCACCACAGGCTCGACCGACGTCGAACCTGTGGTGGTGCTGCAATAAAAACGACTACAAAGCATAGACTTGCTGGGTAAATTGTGTGATTTGCTCACCGGCTTGCCCAGACGGCGTGGTCACTTCAACCAATAAGGTGCCAGTACCCTGCTGTAAATGTTCACGGACCAAGCTTTGATAAGCAGATAAGGTTTGCGGGCAAGCATAACCTAAACGAAACTGCCGTGCGGCGTGTTCAAATTGGTAGCCATGGGGCATTTGGTACAAGGCGGTTTTGTGCGTTTTGGGAACGGGTAATAGATCAAAAATAGCGCCACCATCATTATTCACCACCACCAGCACCAGAGGCGTGCTGACTTGGCTAAGCAGAGCTAGAGAATTCAGATCATACAGCAATGACGTGTCACCAATAAATACCAACATTGGATTATGATTGGCTCGCTGTACTCCTGCGGCGGTTGCCACTAAGCCATCAATGCCCGAAGCGCCTCGATTGGAGTAAACCGAACGTCCCTCAATTTGAGCAAACATATCGGCTAAACGGACGAACAAACTGTTGCCGATAAATAGGTCGGCCCCTTCGCTACGCTCGGCCATATCGAGCGCTAAACCAATCTCTGTAATAGAAGAGTCACCGTTCAAATGCAATTTAGCCAGTTGGGCAATCTCTTGCGCCACACTTTTTATCCGATCCGACCAACCCGCTTGCGCCGCACCTAAAGCCGTTAATTTACCAATATGCCGATCGACCCAGTACGCAATATCAGTGACAAACTGCTGTTGCATCAGATGGCTTTGATTATTACGTGCCATTTGGGGTGAAACGTAAATATACTGCACGTTACCCATGTGAGCATGGCTAGCTAGCCATTGAGTAAGCCGTTTTGAGACCAGCCGTGAACCGAATTGGATCACCACCTCACTTTCACTAAGCAGCTCACGTGCTCGCGCATTTTGCAACCATAAATCAAAATGCGCCCATTCGCTGCTCACGCCTGATTGTGGATCACATAAGACTGGCCAGCCAAGTTTGTTGGCAAAATGCTTGGCCTTCTTCGCTTCAGCTAACGTCAACGACCCAAGAATCACCAGCCCTTTTTTACTCAGCCATGCACCATCATCTAACGTTTTGGTTTCGGTTTGGTACTGGCGAGAGCTGAATGCTTGCTCACGCTGACGCCACGCTTCAATCACAGCTAAATAGTCTGCGTAAAGATCTACATCATGTTCGGCATAAAGTGGTTCGGGAAAGGGACAGTTAATATGTATTGCACCACCCATATAATCTTGGTTGGCCATAGCATCATCCACTGTGGTTAACAACCAAGTCAATGGGATAGTCGTCGATGGACTGGGTAGATTCACCGCCTGCGTGACATGTGATGAGTAAATACCTACTTGATTGATTGCTTGATTCGCACCGCATCCCACGAGCTCAACGGGCCGGTCAGCCGTGAGTACAACGAGTTTTTCACCCGTGAGGTGTGACTCAGCAATCGCTGGCAGTAAATTAGCCGCCGCCGTGCCAGAAGTGACAATCACCGCAACTGGTTTTTGGCTCGCCTTAGCAAGACCTAAAGCAAGAAAGCCCAGCCCACGCTCATCAAAGTGAGTATGGATTGAAAGCTTGTGATTGGCGGCCGCCTCTAAGGTCAAGGGTGTCGAGCGTGAACCTGGTGCAATACAGATCTCTTGCACCCCAAGTCGAGTAAGCTCCTCAAGTAGCGTTTGGCTCCAAATTCGGTTCAGCACTGCTTGGTCATGCTTCATGACGCCACTCCTAGAGGAAAATGGTCGCTGATCAAACTCAGTAAGGTTGCCATTTTTTTGTCTAACTCTTGCCATTCATGCTCAGCAACTGAACCAGGAACAATGCCCGCTCCGGCAAACAGTTGGACCTGATTGTCCACCAGCAAAGCGCTGCGAATCGCCACACAAAACTCCGCTTGTTGATGGCTAAAATAACCGACTGAGCCGGCATACCAACCACGTGCAAAAGGCTCATTAGCCTGAATAAAATCCATCGCCGCTTTACGCGGCAGGCCAGCCACGGCCGCGGTTGGTTGTAAAGCGTTCAGCAGTTGCACACCATTCACACCCTTTTTCAGTTGCGCATGGATACCCCGTTTTAAATGCTGCACTTTGCGCAAACGCACTAAACGGACGTCCTGTTCAACATCAACCCTTTCAGAATGAGGCGTTAACCGTTCAATAATGTCATCCACTACATATTGATTTTCATTAAGATTTTTACTGTCTTGAGTAAGCCAATGAGATAACTCCATGTCTTGGCTCGCATTTTCTCCCCGACCTATAGTTCCCGCCAGCGCTTCGGTATACAAAGTCTGCCCTTGACGAGCGTACAAACGCTCAGGTGTCGACCCCATAAAGCTGTGTTTTTGATCAAATGCTAATAAAAAATGAAAACTGTGATGATTGTGAGCCGCACTTGCCTTAAGCAACTGCGCCGCGCTTAACGGCTTATCTAACCTGAGTGTCGTTTGCCGCGCGAGTACCACTTTCTTAAACGCTTGATGACCAATTCCCTCAAGCACTTGATTGACCAACTGCTGCCACTTCACCTCATTAGGTTGATGGGTGACCTGTTTTATATGTGACGTCATACCACGTAACGGACTAACTTCAAGTTGCAGTTTATGCAGTGCGACCAAGGTTCGTTGGCGTTCAGCGGTAATATTCGCCGCCAATGACCATTGACCATCACAGCAAATCAGCTCAATTTGCGGTAAAAAGAAAAATGAGGATAGACAACGGCGATTTTTGTCCGTATGCCCATCAAAAGAACGTCCACCCCAAACTCGCTGCTCCTGACCAAGAATAGCGTAGGCAGGTTCAGCCTCAGAAAAAGTATACAGCTGACCTAATGCCACGACTTCTTCGCGCGTATCGCGTGACTGCCAATAAAATTTAGGGAAAATGGGTTGCGCTTCAAGCCAATCAATTGGCGCGAAAGGGGGAGCTTCTTGCAGTATTTGTACAAAACGAACGTCATCATCCTTCGCGTCGTTTATTTGCTCGATTAACCGAGCAATAGCTTGATGAAAATGCGACAAATCGACCTCGAAAACATTGAGACACGGGCTCTACTGACGGCTACTCTATTTAGAGAGGGAAACGAAATCAAGGTTACGAGTTATCTTTTGCAGATTCCTGTGATAACGGGCATCCTCATCTGTATCCTAAAAGCGTACAGTGGCAGATTTTTATTCTATCAAACATTAATTTAGTGTAGTTTAATAAAGAAATTATTTATTTTTCAGGAATTATACAATGCAAAATATCGGGATGTCGTCAAAACTCGACAATGTCTGCTATGACATTAGGGGTCCTGTACTCAAACATGCTAAACGCATGGAGGAAGAGGGGCATAAAATACTGAAGTTAAACATTGGTAACCCCGCCCCATTTGGCTTTGACGCCCCAGATGAAATCCTAGTTGATGTGATCCGTAATCTGCCTACTTCACAAGGCTATTGCGACTCAAAGGGGATCTATTCCGCGCGCAAAGCCGTGGTGCAGCACTACCAGAAAAAAGGGCTGCGTAGCCTAGATGTAGAAGATGTTTACATCGGTAATGGTGCTTCAGAGCTTATCGTGATGGCGATGCAAGCGCTGCTTAATAATGGCGATGAAATGCTTGTCCCTGCTCCTGATTATCCATTATGGACCGCTTCGGTCGCCCTCTCGGGCGGCACTGCTGTGCATTACTTGTGTGATGAAGAAGCCGATTGGTATCCTGATCTCAACGACATCAACAGTAAAATCACGCCCAAAACACGCGGTATTGTGTTGATCAACCCCAACAACCCAACAGGTGCTGTCTATAGCCGTGATTTCCTGCTGGAAATTGTTGAGATTGCCCGCAAGCATAAATTGATCATTTTCGCCGACGAAATCTACGACAAAATCTTATACGATGGTGCAACCCATACGCCCATTTCAACACTGGCTGATGACGTTTTAATGGTCACTTTTAACGGCCTGTCAAAAGCGTACCGTGTATGCGGGTTCCGTGGTGGTTGGATGTTCCTTACCGGGCCAAAACACATCGCCAAAGGTTATGTGGCTGGTTTGGAAATGCTTGCCTCAATGCGTTTATGTGCCAACGTGCCCATGCAGCATGCGATTCAAACCGCATTAGGTGGCTATCAAAGTATCAATGAGCTGATTTTACCCGGCGGCCGACTGCTCGAACAGCGCGACCGCGCGTGGGAATTGATCAACCAGATCCCCGGCGTCTCATGTGTCAAACCTAAAGGAGCCATGTACCTGTTCCCGAAAATCGACACGAAAATGTACAGCATTAAAGATGACCAAAAAATGGTACTCGACTTCTTAAAACAAGAGAAAGTGCTATTGGTTCAAGGAACGGGCTTTAACTGGCCAAAACCGGACCACTTCCGCATTGTCACCTTACCGCATATTGAAGATTTGGAAATTGCCATTGGCCGCTTCGAACGTTTCTTATCGACCTACAGTCAGTAGCATTCTGACGTAAACTTCCATATGCTAAACGGGCGCACTTTTCGATACTGGAAAGTGCGCCCGTTTTCTTTTAATCGCCAATTTTTCTCTTGGCCCCCAACACAGCAAGGATGTTTATTGCAATGAAAGAGAGTCACTTTTTTGCTCACTTAGCCCGAATGAAGTTAATTCAACGCTGGCCTTTAATGCGATCCATCTCCAGTGAAAATATCTCTGAACACAGCCTACAAGTGGCATTTGTCGCTCACGCTTTGGCTGTGATCAAAAACAAAAAATTTGGCGGCAAGGTCAACCCTGAACGGATTGCGATTTTAGGTATGTACCACGATACCAGTGAAGTGTTGACGGGTGATCTTCCGACACCAGTTAAATACTACAACCCCGATATTGCGAAAGAATACAAAAAGATAGAAGCCGCCGCCGAACAAAAACTGCTCTCGATGTTGCCTGAAGAGCTGCGTGAGGATTTTGCTCCATATCTCGTTTCAGACGCCGCGCACCCTGAAGATGTGGCGATAGTCAAACAGGCAGATTCACTCTGCGCCTATCTCAAATGCTTAGAAGAACTCAGCGCGGGCAACCATGAATATGCGCTGGCCAAAAAACGTTTAGACGTCACCTTACGAGATCGCCATACACCTGAGATGGAGTATTTTCTCAATACCTTTGCCCCTAGTTTCGAATTAACGCTGGACGAGATCAGCTAACTCACGCTAAGTTACTTGTTAAGTGTTTGAAAAACATAAATGTACTGCAGGAGATGGCATGGATATATCCATTGACCCCAAATGGCTTGAACGCCAAGATGATGAGCATAAAATCCGCCGCGATGATCACCGCAGCCCTTTCCAACGCGATCGGGCACGTATTCTTCACTCGGCAGCATTTCGTCGCTTGCAAGCCAAAACTCAAGTACATGGCACTAGCTTGAATGATTTCCATCGCACTCGCCTCACTCACTCCTTAGAAGCCGCGCAACTCGGCACTGGTATAGTGGCGCAAATTAAACTCAAGCAACCAGAGTTTCGTGATTTGCTGCCTTCGGATAGTTTGATCGATTCCTTATGCCTAGCGCATGATATCGGTCACCCTCCTTATGGTCATGGCGGCGAAGTGGCGCTCAATTATATGATGCGCGATCACGGCGGCTTTGAAGGCAACGCGCAAACCTTCCGAATTGTGACCAGCTTAGAGCCTTACACCGAACACCATGGTATGAACCTGTCACGCCGCACTGTGCTGGGATTATTAAAATACCCTGCGCTGCTGAGCCAAACTCGTGCCGCACAGCAACCCAATGCAGTCGCTCACCAGCGTCAGTTGAAAGCTAAAGAGTGGTCGCCCGCCAAAGGAATATACGATTGCGATCACGCGATTTTTTGTTGGGTAACGGAGCCGCTCTCTGCGCACGATAAAGCCCTACTCAGTCAAATGCGTGGTCAGCCCTCAACGCCTTATCAACATCACAAGACTCGCTTTAAATCACTCGATTGCTCAATCATGGAGCTGGCCGATGACATTGCCTACGGCGTGCACGATTTAGAAGATGCCATCGTGCTGGGCATGGTGACTCGCCAACAGTGGCAAGAGGCCGCAGCCTCGAAGCTAGCCGAATGCGGCGATGCGTGGTTTGAAGAACACATCGCTTCCATCAGTGAAATGCTGTTTGCAGGCAAACATTACCGTCGTAAAGATGCGATTGGCGGGATTGTTAATGCGCTACTGACTAGCATTCATATTCAAGCCGTTGATGCGCATTTCGAGAATGAACTACTCGCCTTCAACGCCTATTTAGAACCCAATATGGCCGCCGCACTGGAAGTACTGAAATCATTTGTGAGCCAATATGTGATTCAAATTCCGCAAGTGCAGCGTTTTGAATACAAAGGCCAACAAATCATCATGGATCTATTTGAAGCGCTAAGCGCCGATCCTGAACGCTTACTGCCAGAAACAACGCGCGGTAAGTGGCAAGCCCAAACCAATGAAAACGATGGTATGCGCGTTATCTGTGACTATATTTCGGCTATGACCGATGGCTATGCGCAAAGGCTCCATCAACAACTCTTCTCAGCTCATAATCACTATTAATGGCTGGTTGAGTGGTAGCTTCTGCCATCATTACTCACTGATATAGCGGTTACTCGCTGATATAGTTTTGCTTAAAAACCCCAGCTGGCATTTGGCTAATTTGAAAGGCAACCATCGCATCAAAAGCATCAAGGAGCGGTTGAAAATTTTGCCGAGGCTCAAGCAATGACAAGATATGAAAACCAGCTTCAACAGTTGATAAGCTGTTTTCACTCGGTGCCTTGCGAATGCGATAATTGCCTTTGAGATCGGTCGGCAAGTGCAAACACGGTAGCGAATGTAAATTGCTCGAGAGTTGCCACATTTTATACGCTTTCTTCCAAGTACCATCGAGTAAAATAACTCGTACTTTTCTGGTATCAGCATTGATATTCATAGCCGACACGGGCTGCGCAGTCTCATGCGGGTAAAGTACATAGTTGAGCACATCCGGCTCAGCTAAGCACTCATTCAGCTGAGTGTGCCGGCTAAAATCTTCGGCAACAAAGCGCCTGCAATTGGCTAAAGATAAATCGAGAATTCGGGCTGTGCCCATTGGGCGATGTTCTTCTGTCGGATGTTGAAGAATGATAAGCTCGACCGACGAGGAAAGCGGTACGATCAAAGAACAGATGCAGGCTTTTCGCGCTTTACCACATTGAGAACAGTATCGA
Organism: Vibrio sp. RM-69-4; assembly: GCF_024743775.1. NCBI lineage: Bacteria > Pseudomonadati > Pseudomonadota > Gammaproteobacteria > Vibrionales > Vibrionaceae > Vibrio > Vibrio sp. RM-69-4. The sequence goes on along the minus strand of NZ_JAMQXI010000076.1, from coordinate 520,265 downwards.
GACATAACGTGAATTACTTTCGCCTTTGCTTACTAAACATAAACCATCAAAAAAATCGTTATTTTGCACTACTTGCTATCAGCTTGGTCTGCTTGGGGTTGCAATGGCCGCCACTGGCCGCCCTCAGTGCGTGGAATCGGCCTGCCATTGAAGCGGGCCAATGGTGGCGGATCCTAACAGGAAATTTCACACACACCAACTTTACACACCTTGGTATGAACCTCGCAGGGCTGTGGATTATCCATTTTGTGTTTCAGCCGAGCAGTAAAAAATGGTTAATCAGCCTTCTGGCAACCAGCCTGATGGTAGGCGTCAGCCTTTTTTTGAGCCGTATGCAAGTCTATGTCGGCCTTTCAGGCGCGCTCCATGGAATGTTTGCCTATTTGGCGCTGCAAGAAGCACTGCAAGGGCGTCGCAGCAGTTGGCTGTTGGTGGTTGGTGTTATTGTCAAAGTTGTCTGGGAGCAAATTTTCGGCGCTTCAAGTAACACCAGTGAGCTTATTAATGCACGCGTGGCTATCGAAGCGCATTTAGCAGGCATGTTGGCCGGATTGATACTCGCCATCGGTGAATGGCTGAGATCAAAAAAAACGGAGAAGTAACGTACTTCTCCGCTTAATACTCTCCGAAAAATAATCTGCCTGCTTCGAGAAAGACGCACCTAACCTAAACGATTGGCCGTTGACCGCGACTGATCAATTTCAGCAACACGCTATCGGCCGCTTCGCCCGCAACACCAGCCAATTTATCAGTCAGTTTTTTCTTCTGCACATAATGGATTGCCAGTACCGTTTTATCTTTACACGCAGCAACCACTAAGTCGTCAGAAGTTTTGATCTCATCGACTAAACCGAGCTCTTGAGCTTGAGTCCCAAACCAGTGTTCACCAGTGGCCACTTTCTCAAGGTCAAGCGCTGGACGATGCTCGCGGATAAAATCTTTAAACAGTTCGTGAGTCTCTTCGAGTTCTTGCTTGAACTTATCGCGCGCTTTATCACTGTTTTCACCAAACATAGTCAGCGTGCGTTTGTATTCACCTGCGGTCAACTGTTCAAATTCAATATCATGTTTTTTAAGCAGTTTATTAAAGTTAGGTAGTTGCGCGATAACGCCAATGGAACCGACAATAGCAAAAGGAGCGGCCACAATTTTATCAGCAATACACGCCATCATATAACCACCGCTGGCGGCCACTTTATCAACTGCGATGGTTAGGGGTAACCTAGCTGCTTTAATGCGATCGAGCTGCGAAGAAGCCAAACCATAACCATGCACCATGCCACCGCCAGTCTCTAAACGCAGCAACACTTCATCACCTTGACGAGCAACGGCGAGAATGGCGGTCACTTCCTCGCGTAGCGAACTCACTTCTTTGGCATCAATACTGCCGTTGAAATCCAAGACAAAGAGATGCGGTTCACGTTTGGTATCTAACGCTCCCTCTTTGGCCGCTTTTTTGATCGCTTTGTCACGTACTTTGTTTTTCTCTTTTTCGCTTTTCTTTTCTGCTTTATCGCGAGCCTTCAAGAAAGCATCATCGTGCAGATGGTGTTCCATCTGCTCGACTATTTCTTTATGACGCTCGGTTAAATTCACCACTTCCAGCTCGCCTTTCTGCGCGCTGTTTTTTCCGCCCACCGATTTCACAATGACCAATAGCACAACAAGAGCGACGACGATTGTCGCAATCTTGGCCAAAAATAGGCCGTAGTCCAATAAAAATTCCAACGTCCTAATCCTCATAGGTTTTGATTTGGTGTATTGTAACCACCTTGTCACGAAGACTTAAAGCAAATCATAACAATAAGGAAGCACAAGGTGGATTATTCAGTTTCTGCAGATGCCCTCAAAGATAGAGTCATTTTAGTTACAGGTGCTGGCGACGGTATCGGTAAACAAGCCGCCATCAGCTATGCAGCCCACGGCGCAACCGTCATTTTGCTCGGCCGCACGGTGAAAAAGTTAGAACAAACTTATGATGAGATAGAAAACGCTGGCTACGCAACACCTGCGATTGTTCCGCTGGACATGAAAGGAGCCACCAAGCAACATTACCTCGATATGATCGATACCATTGCAGAGCAGTTTGGTCGCTTAGATGGCGTGCTACATAACGCGGGGCTTTTGGGTGTGATCAGCCCGTTTGATCAGATCGGTGAAGATTCTTATGACGATGTCATGCAGGTCAACGTCAAAGCGCAATTCTTACTCAGCCAAGCGGCGCTGCCATTGCTGCACAAATCTCCAGATGCGCGGATTGTATTTACGTCTTCAACCGTAGGCCATGATGGTCGTGCTTTTTGGGGCACTTATGCTATGTCAAAATTCGCCACAGAAGGGATGATGCAAGTGCTAGCTGATGAGCTAAGCAACACATCAATTCGAGTGAATGCAATTAATCCCGGTGGCACGCGCACTGGCATGCGCGCTAAAGCTTATCCCGCTGAAGATGTGGAGTTGTTGAAAACGCCTAAAGATATCATGCCGCTTTATCTCTATTTAATGGCGCCGGAAAGCCAAGCCGTGAATGGTCAATGTATCGATGCACAACCGAAAAAGTAATGGCTTAGCTTTTTCTTAATCTTTCAATGCCTTGCCTCATCAGCAAGGCATTGTCGTTTGAGGTGAACGTTACTATTTCATGTCAGCACATTACATTAGAGACGGCTTTATTGTAATGATGGCTAAAAATCTTACGAAAGCACATCACGTAATCGGTCTTGTGCCACTTGTACTAATAAATCGGGTTGAAATTTAGAGATAAAACGATCACAACCCACTTTTTGTACCATGGCTTCATTAAAGCTGCCACTGAGTGACGTGTTTAACGTAATAAATAGTGATTTCATTCTCGGATCATTACGGATCTCGGAAGTCAGTTTATAACCGTCCATTTCTGGCATTTCAGCATCGGTGATCATCAGTAAAAGCTCACTCGTTACATCTCTTCCTTCATCGCTCCACGACTTCAGAAGATTCAATGCTTCTAAGCCATCTCTGCATTCGACAATTTCCAAACCAAGCTGTGAGAGCGTCCCTTTTATTTGGTTACGAGCCGTTGAAGAATCATCCACAATCAGAATTTTTCGCCCGACCATCTCCGCAACCAAATCATGATCAAGAATGCCTTCTGAGATGGAAACATCATAATCAATAATCTCAGCTAACACTTTTTCAACATCAATGATTTCAACAATATGGCTACTGTTGACCTCTTTCACATGGGTGATAGCGGTAAGGTAATTAGAACGGCCAGCTAAACGCGGTGGTGGCTGAATTTCAGTCCATGCGGTATTGATAATATTACGAACTTGCCCAACCAAAAAACCTTGAATGGTTCGATTGTACTCAGTGATGATGAGGTTCTGTTCTTGGCTATCCAAGCGAGATGGAGGAAAACCGATCGCACTGCGCAAATCAATGACAGGAACTGGCACTCCCCTCAATGAGGCTACACCCGTAATATTATGATGAGAACCGGGCAATTTCGTTAACTGAGGAACTTTGATCACTTCCCTCACCTTAAATACATTGATCGCAAAAATTTGCCGGCTATTTAAGCTGAATAAAAGCAACTCAAGTCGATTCTCTCCGACAAGATTGGTGCGCTGGTCAACCGTATTTAAAACACCTGACATACGAAATCCCGAAAATTATAGTGAACTCACATAACAGTATAGCCATATGGGTTAATTGTAAAAAATATAAATGATCTAACCGCAAAAAAATTAACCTTCGACAACTTTCATCAGCAAAAGTCCATCATAGAGAGCTTGTTTAATCAAAGCCGCACCGGGCATGGTTGCCTGTTTATAAAAACGTGATTCCACTAATTCGAGATCTTGATGATAGACAGGTAAGCTCTGCTCTTCGATGCATTTTTGCAATGCAGGGTATAACACGTTCTTAGCTTGGTTGATAACACCACCGATAAGAATTTTTTCTGGGTTAAATAGGTTGATCACAATTGCGATTGCGGCCCCTAAATAACGTCCTAGTTTCTCTATCACATCCACCGCTAATGGGTCACCCTCTGCTGCGGCCTCACAGATATCTTCAATAGTGATTTCACTGTGCTCGGTCAATGATGAAACCTCACCGTTTGCAATACGCAGCGCCACTTCTTCACGAATTGCTTGCGAACTGGCGACTGTCTCCAAACAGCCAATATTGCCACAATGGCAACGTTTACCGTGCGGATCAATTTGGATATGACCTAACTCACCGATATTCCCGTGCCGACCTTGCAGCACCCTGCCATCGAGGATAATGCCGGCCCCTAAACCGTGGTGAATAGAGATAAGAACCGAATTTTCATTGCCTTGCGAATGGCCAAACAACTTTTCAGCCAGTGCCCAAGCTCGGGTATCATTTGCCACAAATACAGGTAGGCCCGTCGCCTTATAAATTTCAGGACCAAGAGCCAGATTTTCCACATTGTAATGAGGCATCTGCAGCACAATCCCTTGCTCTGAATTCACTAAACCGGGCAAGGTAATTGCGATACTCGTCACTCGATCCAATTGCGACGAGTAGGTTTGAAAAAACTCTTCAATTTCGTAAAGCAACCTAGCGAGCACGTCATCTTGGTCTAGCTCATGGATCTCAATTTTGGTGTCGATCAACACTTCACCACCCAACTCATGCAGGGCAATGATTAGGTAACCACGCCCTAAACGCATGGATAAAAATTGCCATCCCTCATTATTGGTTTGTAAACCAACGGCTGGGCGGCCACGGCTGATCGCTTCTTGTACTGTCGTTTCATGGATTAAATGAGCTTCAATTAACTCACGAGTAATTTTGGTAATACTTGCCGGAGCAAGCTCACTCTCCTTCGATAAATCGATGCGAGAAATGGGACCTTTTTGGTCGATGAGTTTATATACACGACCAGCATTGACCTGTTTGATATGATCAATATGGCCTGGTTGCGCCATATACATTGGGAGCTCCAGAAATCAATAACATGCCAATTTTTTTACTTTGCGAAGTAATTGTGAAGCGCTTTAGTATATTGCCGTGACAAGCATCACGGATATACCTAGATCTTCGTGTATTTAGCCAATAAACTGCCATTTGTTTACATTCAAAAAATATGAAACTCCTCTTTTTTTGTGACAAAAATCATCTGACACCTGTCGATAAATTTCACTCTTATCCCCTTTCTTTCGCCAGATCTTGCATATACTCAATCTAGATTCCCGCCCCATCAGGAGAACACAATGACCGCTGTGTTAAGAAGAACAAAAATCGTGACTACTTTAGGCCCATCAACAGACAAAGGCGAGATATTAGAGGCGATTATCAAAGCTGGCGCAAATGTTGTGCGCATGAATTTTTCACATGGTAGCTCCGAGGACCATAAACTGCGAGCGCAACGAGTAAGAGCTATCGCTGCTAAGTTGGGTCGCCATGTCGCTTTACTTGGTGATTTACAAGGACCAAAAATTAGGGTCTCCACATTTAAAGAAGGAAAAGTCTACTTAAATGAAGGTGACCGATTTGTTCTTGATGCAGAGCTCCCCCCAGGGCAAGGTGACCAAGACTCGGTTGGCATTGACTACAAAAAACTACCACAAGATGTGCAACAGGATGACTTGCTGCTATTGGACGACGGACGAGTACAACTACTCGTTACAGCAGTCGATGGTGCTAAAATACACACCATAGTCACCGTCGGTGGCCCACTTTCAAATAACAAAGGCATCAACAAAAAGGGTGGCGGTTTATCGGCGGAAGCGCTGACCGAAAAAGACAAACGAGACATACTACTCGCCGCCGAAATACAGGTTGAATATCTAGCCATTTCATTTCCTCGCAATGGCGAAGATATGAAATACGCTCGCCGCCTCGCTCGTGATGCAGGCCTTGAGGCCAAGCTCGTGGCTAAAGTGGAACGGGCAGAAACTGTAGCCAGTGATCACAATATTGATGACATCATTATGGCCTCCGATGTGATCATGGTCGCTCGTGGTGACTTGGGGGTAGAAATTGGTGATCCTGAGCTGGTTGGTGTGCAGAAAAAGCTGATCCGCCGCGCTAAGGCACTCAATAGAGTAGTGATCACAGCAACACAAATGATGGAGTCAATGATAGAGAACCCAATGCCAACCCGCGCGGAGGTAATGGATGTTGCCAATGCGGTGCTTGACGGAACCGATGCGGTGATGCTTTCAGGTGAAACTGCTGCTGGGAAATACCCAGTAGAAACGGTTCGTTCGATGGCCGAAGTGTGTGTCGGTGCGGAAAAAATGATCGAAGCTAGCCAACAAAATTACCGAATCGATACTTCGTTTGTGACTGCTGAAGAGACCATTGCGATGTCCACTATCTACGCGGCCAATCACATGGAAGGAATCAAAGCCATGGTGACTCTGACCGAATCAGGAAGAACAGCGCTTATGACCTCACGCTTAAATTCTGTACTGCCTATCTTTGCTATGTCGCCCAATGAACGAAGTTTAAACCGCTGCGCTCTATATCGGGGAGTCACACCCGTCTATTTTGATACCAAAGCAGACACTGGTTTTGATGTGGCCGTTGCAGCTCTCAATACGCTTAAGGAGAAAAAATTGTTAGAGTTCGGTGACTTAGTGATCATCACTCAAGGTGACATTATGGATGTCGAAGGGTCAACCAACTGCATGCGTATCCTGCCGGTCCTTGAATAACCCGTGCTCCCCGTTGACTTAATGGTCGCGGGGAAAATAATCCGATGATGCAATACGGGACTGATATGCCGACTGCGCTTGGTTAAATTGGTCGATAAAGCGATAACCCGCCGTCAGTCCCAGCTCATAATCATAAAGCAGATCTTCTTTGCTGCTTAAGAGAGATCTTGACCTCAATGGTTCGCTGGGCACAATCTGTAGGATGTAAACATCATCCGGCGGCGCACGCAAAAATTCTTGAGTAAGAGAATAAGTTTGGTAATGCACCATTAACATATCCGCTAACCCCGAATCAAACTTGTCACCAATTAAATGACTCAAGCGATAAATATCATCAGCGCCAAATAACCAGCGTCCACCATTGAGTAGCTCCAAATTCATTTGCTCACGTTTTTGTAGCTTAGAACGTTCTATTTGTTGATGGAGAAGACCACTCCACTCTTGCTTCCAGTAAGACAATTTTTGTCGCCACTGACCTTGAATATTTTGCAAAGGTTCATGTAACCAATGAGCCTCGTTGTAAGGCTTAGCAGAAGGCAACGGCTTCATCGGTAACCCACTCTCTACCGCGTCGACATCAGGGCATTCAGTGCGGATTACCGCGACAAAACGGGCACCTCTACGCCATGCCTCCTGAACTGGAATTGATGCCGATACTCCACCATCAATATATAGGTCATCACCCAGCTTGACTTCATGCGGATATAAGCGGGGAATCGCACAGGTGGCAATCAACACCTCTCGCCAGTTACTTTCTAATATCGGGAAATAATGGTCGTGGAGTGAGTATGCTGAGGTAACAGCAGCATAAGCTTTTCTTTTCGCAAGGACTTGGGCTCCCATATCGACATCCAACCGATAAGGAAATTCCGATATGCGATCTAAAGCCCAATCCAAGTTCATGAACTGCTTACGCCGAACGTAGCTAAATAGATTAAAAAAATTAGCATCCGTGGTGAGCTCTAAAATAAAAGCCTTGCCTAACCCATGTTGACGGCATAGGTAAGCGCACAAATTCAATGCACCTGCAGAGGTGCCATAGAATTCATCAAAGGGGTCAAAATTGGAAAGAAGGAACGCATCTAACACACCTGCGGTAAAAATACCTCTTTGGCCACCACCTTGGGTAACCAATGCATTTTTTCCTCCAATGTACTTCGAGAACCGATCTAAATCCGCTCTCGTCTCTTTATCAGAGATAGTTCCACTAGTGTTCATCAGCAGAACCCTCGTTGATTAATGGCTGATAGCGATCAAACCAAAACCGACGAGAATAGTAAAGACCGTTGCAGTAATCACTAATGCATATTTTAGATCAAGTTCCATAGCCACCTCCTATCAGATAACAAAGTAATAACATCAGTGTGAAGTATCTTCAAGAATCGTTGGTTTTTCGTGCACAATTATGGAGTTACCATCACAATAACCTAATCGTTAAAAAGTGGCTTAGGTTAATAATTATGCATCAATACAATAAAATCATTCTTATCATAGGAGCTTTATCTGCTCCCTATGCACAAGCGCAAGTCATCGTCTCTCCCTTTTTTGGGTATATCATTGGGGGGGAAGTCGAGGATCAAGCCAGCAATGAATACGATTTAAAAGCTTCCTCTGGTTATGGCCTCGCTATAGAAACTGATTACGAAAAAGGCCGAATTGGTCTGTTTTATGCCACTCAAAACACCTCTGTTGAAACCATTAACGCGGATGCCAACATCCATTATCTCCACTTTCAAAGCAGCATTTATTATCCGACAAGCCAACAATTGACCGCTTATATAGGCCTAGGTATCGGTGGTTCTTATACGGATGTTGACTGGGCTAAAGATAAATATGGTTTTTCTTCAAGCTTGTTTGGGGGTTTTGAGTATGCCTTTACCGATAACATTGCGCTGAATAGCCAAGTGCGTTGGTTAGGTACCTCTGTTGACAACGAAACTTCAGCAACCTGCACACTGCCCTCTTCAGAAACGTGCGCGATTCGTTTTAAATCTGATTGGATCAATCAATTTTCGGCTAATATCGGCCTAACAGTTCGTTTTTAAACCAAGATAAAATTGTGGTGTGATTCACTAGTGAGTGTATGTTTTTCAGTCATACACTCTTCGACAAAAAATAGTTTTATCATTTATATTTTTTAGACAACGAAGTTATAAATTCCATTCTTATTAAAAAATGACGTTCATTCCACCTAGATCCTAATTAATTAACAACTAATACACCATCAAAAAACCAGAGGATAACATTTACAATCTATTGCCTTAACTTAGATTAGTCTGTAGTCTCGAACCCATGCGTAGCTGATTATTTCAGATACAGCAAACACACATCGAACTATTAAGAACAATATTCTGAGTTCTCTGAAAGCTGACAACATATAACACTAACTTTTTGCCAGTTCATGGATGATGGCGCAAATATTCACGGTCTATTTAGTGTACCGATAGTATTCATCACTCCAACACTGGCTCCGCAGCCGAAGAGAAGCTTCATACCTCAGGGAAGTCGTAAAGGAGTAAACAATGAAGCGAGAACAATGGGGATCCCGTGCAGGGTTCATTCTGGCTGCCGTAGGTTCGGCTATCGGTCTTGGAAACATATGGCGTTTCCCTTATATGGCTTATGAGAATGGGGGTGGTGCATTCTTCATCCCTTACCTTTTCGCCATGATCACAGCGGGTATACCGTTTATGATCCTAGAGTTCAGCATGGGTCAAAAGCATCGCGGTTCAGCACCAGCCACTCTGGCTAAAATTCACGCAAAATTTGAATGGTTAGGTTGGTTCCAAGTAGGGGTTGCCGCTATTATTGCTGTGTATTATGTGGCCGTTATTGGCTGGGCTATTTCCTACTTTGGTATGTCGTTTACACAAAGTTGGGGAACCGATACTAATGCTTTCTTCTTTAGCAACTATTTAGCACTAGGCGATAATTCACCGACCAATCTCGGTAGTATTCAATGGAAAATCGCCATTGCAATGCTGATTGCATGGGCCATTACTTATGCTGCTATCGTCGGTGGAGTGAAATCTGGAATCGAACGCGCTTCAAAAATCATGATGCCAATACTGTTTATCATGGTACTGCTTTTGATTGGCCGCATGATTTTCCTACCAGGTGCATTAGATGGTGTGAACTACATGTTTGAGCCTGACTTTGACAAGATCTGGGATGTGAAGGTTTGGGCTGCTGCTTATGGACAGATTTTCTTCACCCTAAGTATTGGTTTTGCCATCATGCTGGCGTATTCCAGCTACCTTCCTGAGAAATCAGACATAACGAATAACGCCTTCATGACAGTATTGATCAACTGTGGTTTCTCAATTCTGGCGGGGATTATGATTTTCTCTGTTCTTGGCTACATGGCTCATGAACAAGGCAAACCGTTGACAGAAGTCGTGTCTGCGGGCGTTGGGCTTGCATTCGTTACGTTGCCAGCGGCTATCAACCTATTGCCAGCGCCCTATATTCTTGGGCCAATCTTCTTCTTTGCACTTGTTGTTGCAGGCCTAAGCTCACACATATCAATCATTGAAGCCGTCACCTCAGCCGTCATCGATAAGCTAAAATGGAGCCGTAAAAAGGCCGCTAATGTAGTTATCAGTGTAGGGTTTTTGGTTTCAATGGCCTTTGCGACCAACGGTGGCCTGTTGCTACTCGACCTTGTCGACCACTTCGCAAACAACGTGGGCATTATGGCGAGCTGTCTAGTGGAACTTACGCTCATGGCATGGCTATTTAAGATTTCTGACGTACGCAAATACGTGAACAGCATTTCCGATTTCAATATTGGCGTGTGGTTTGATATTTGTCTGCGCTTTATCTCACCTGTAATTTTGGCCATTATTGTCGCCACAAAACTGAACGCTCTATTCACAGAAGGTTACGGTGGTTATGACCTCACCCTAGGATGGGTCATGATCGGGTTACTATTCGCTATAGGCGTAACAATCAATGCAACAAGCCGCAAGGAGTGCAACTAATGACGACAAGTGCAATTATTATGATGATTATTGGTTTGGGCATTACGTGGGGTGGCGCCGCCATCTGCATTAAAAAAGCCATGAACAAACAATAATCCTGTTGATTCTAAAAGCCGATGTCATCATCGGCTTTTTTTATGCCTGTCGACAACCGCTACACCTGCCTCTTGAAGCCAAACCTATTCATGCCACCAAAACCACAGCAAAATTAAACAAGTGATGTGAATAAAGGAATAGAGCGAAATAGCCCTTACTTGATTATCGTTTGAGATAAAAGAGAATTAAGTCAACAAGCCAAGTGTGAGATCCGTCTTATCGCCGCAAGCGGACAACTCAACTAATAAATGAGATGGCAATGATCAACTTATAAAAATAGGGGATGGCTGATGAACGAGTTAGCGGCAAAAGAAAAGGAGGCTTTCGCCTCCTTTTTTATAGGGGAATGAAAAGATATGAATTAACCGTGGTTACGGATCCACTCATCCATTTCAGTTTTAAGGTTGTCAGACTTAGTACCAAAGATAGCTTGAACGCCACCCGATACAACAACAACACCCGCAGCACCAAGCTGTTTCAATTTCTCTTGGTTTACTGCTTCTGTTTTAGCAACAGAAACGCGTAGACGAGTAATACATGCATCTAGGTTAGTGATGTTTTCTTTACCACCAAAGGCTGCAACAAGTTCACCAGCTAACTCACTACCTGTAGCAGAAGAAGCCTCTTCAGATTCATCTTCACGACCTGGAGTTTTCAGGTTCATCGTACGGATAACGAAAGTAAACACGACATAGTATAGAACTGCATAAGCAATACCTAGACCAACCAATAGCAACATGTTTTCAGCACGAGGAGATTGAACAACAAAGTCAATGAAACCGTTCGAGAACGTGTGACCGTGAACAACACCTAGAGCGTTAGTCAATACATAAGCAAGACCAGCTAGCAAAGCATGAACAACATAAAGTACTGGAGCGATGAATAGGAACGAGAACTCAATAGGTTCTGTAATACCCGTTAGGAATGAAGTCAATGCAGCTGACGCCATGATACCCATTACTTTGGCACGGTTTTCTGGTTTAGCACTGTGTGCAATTGCAATTGCTGCAGCTGGAAGACCGAACATTTTGAATAGGTAGCCACCCGCTAGTTGACCGAAACCGTTACCTGCAGCGCGAGACGCATCATCAGCAGTCAAGAAACAAGTCATGATACCGTGAACGGTAGTACCTGCATTGTTGGTACATGTACCTGCTTCATAGAAGAAAGGCACGTTCCAGATGTGGTGAAGACCAAATGGAATCAATGAACGCTCAACAACACCGTAGATACCAAATGCGGTTACTGGGTTTTGGTTAGCAGCCCAATCAGAGAATGTTGCGATAGCTGAACCTACAGGAGGCCAAATGATAGATAAAACAATACCTAGAGCAATCGCAAGGAAACCCGTAATGATTGGTACTGCACGTTTACCCGCGAAGAAGCCAAGATATTCAGGAAGTTGAATTTTGTAAAAACGATTGAATGCCCAAGCAGCAACACCACCTGCAAGGATACCACCAAGAACGCCCGTCTCGATGTTATCAACACCCATTACGACTGCCATTACTTTTAGCGTCGCAACCATGATGCCATAGCCAACAATTGCTGACAGGCCTGAAACACCATCGTTATTCGTGAAGCCTAATGCTACACCTACTGCAAAGAGTAGTGCCATTTGACCAAAAACCGAACCACCAGCTTGTTCCATTAAATGTGAAACAACTTCTGGTAGCCAGCTAAAGTTCGCTGCACCCACACCAAGCAAAATACCCGCAACTGGTAAAACTGATACTGGAAGCATCAGAGCCTTACCAACTTTCTGCAGGTTTGCAAAAAGGTTTTTAAACATGTTTATGCTCCTGATTAAGTTATTAGAATTGTTTGGGTTCTAACGGCACACCCCCGTAGCCTAAATGTTAGCACCCAATGAAAATGTAACCACATATCGCATTATATTTTTCGCCTCTAAATATATCTTGATGCCACTCAAACTTTCTAGTTAGTAACGAAATTTTGTTTCAAAACAATAGACCGATCACAATGCGGGAGGGTGTAAACCCTGCCAATCAATTAATATAACTTCATGTTTTATAATGATATTGTTAACAATACCATTAATTTCACAGAGTGAATAAAATTAGCGCACTTGTTATTTTTAGTAACAAAATTACAATTTTAACTTTCAAGCTTATTTTTTCAACAGATTAAGTAAACAAGGTAATAAGTTGTTAATTATCACGCTAACTTGATAAAAAACGCCGTCTTACACGCATTTCTCACGACAATTCAACTTTCCGTCGCAAAAAAAGATTTTGGTAATTTTCGGTCGTTTTTTCTTCAATTACTTTTAATGACAGACTTTTTAGCTGTGCAATATAAGCAGCAACCTCAACAACGTAGGCTGGCTGATTTTGCTGACCACGGTGTGGAACCGGCGCAAGATAAGGGGAATCAGTTTCAATCAGCAAGCGTTCCAAGGGCAGCGCCTTCACAACTTCTTTCAATTCTGTCGCTTGTCTAAACGTGACAATTCCTGAGATAGAAATATAAAAGCCAAGCTCCATAGCGGCTTGTGCAAAGGCAAGATCTTCAGTAAAACAATGGATAACACCACCGCACCTTTCTGCCCCACCATTACGGAGCATTTCAAGAGTATCAGCCCGGGCATTTCGTGTATGAATAATCAAAGGTTTGTTAAGGGCAACGGCGGTTTCAATGTGCTGTGAAAACCGTAACTTCTGTAATTCAGCCGTTTCCGGTTGATAGTGATAATCTAGCCCCGTTTCGCCAATCGCCACCACTTTGGGATGACTCGCGTATTGATGGAAGCGGGTCAATTCAAAATGACTTTCAACGTCAAGTGGATGAACACCACAAGAAGCATGAACATTATCAAAGGGCTGAATAAGCTCTAACATTGGTTCAAAAGAATCCAGCGTTACGCCAACAGAAAGCAATTGCTTAACATTGGCTTGACGAGCTTTTTCTACTACATCAGCAACATCGATATGGAGCGTATCGTAATCAAGTTTATCTAAGTGGCAGTGCGAATCTACAAACATGTTTTCTCATCATTAAAGTTAAATAGCCAATCGCTGATCAGTAGCTCGCTATTGAGTCCACTAAACGTCTTTAGTTCTTCCATTAAACGAGTTAATGCCTTGGTTTGGCGATAAAGTACTGGGTAGCTGATCTGTTTTGCTAATCGAAGGCTAATAGGAAGCTGCTGCTGTTCAACCACGCCAAATTGTACCTTTTGCGTATCGGTCAACATGGTCCACAACCAAGCCAAATATTGGGTAGTCGCCTCATTAATCTGCTTCACACAAGCGGAAATATCGGCACTGACATCGGTTAAGCAATGAGCAATATTTTGCTCAAAAGCCTGATATTTTGCTAACTCTCCCGATTGAATAAACGCCAACGTATTTAGTGGTGAATAACCATTTAAATGCGCCGCATAAGGAGGGACAGGTTGCGATGTCTGTTCACTTAACCAATGCGAGACTTGTTCACTGCTCGGTGGTGTCAGCACCGTTTTTTGACAGCGACTGATAATGGTTGGGAGTAATGGGTTGATACGAGAGGCGACAAGTAAGAAAAAACAATTGCGCCCCGGAGCTTCTAACGTTTTGAGCAGTGCATTCGCTGCTGATTCATTCATGGAATCGGCGGGATTAATAACGATAAAGCGAGCACCAGAAAGCTGCGCCGATTCTTGAGCCAACTTATTGCATTGCCTAATTTGATCAACGGTAATCGCCTTCCCCTCTTTTTCAGGCGAGATCAGATGAAAATCAGGGTGACTACCAGACTTCATCAATTCGCAGCTATGACAAAACCCACACGCTTCTGAATGGCTATGCGAACACATCACTGCTGCACTCAACTTCTCAATGAGCCGTTCAGCGCCCAGCCCTGAGGGAGAAACGAGTAAGCTCGCCGCAGGGAACTGCTGGTTATTGAGGCTGGTTTGCCACTGAAGCCAATAGCCTGCTAACCAAGGATACAGATCATTTATCATTAATTTGTTACTCAATGTTTAGCTCTAGTTTCTCTCTAGCATATTGGTTTCTAGAAACTGGTTTAACGCTGCTTTGATAGAGAATGCCACCGCTTCTATTGTTTGTTCAGCATTAATCACAGCCACGCTTTTATCTTCCTTAGCTAGGGCAAGGTAACGTTCACGCGTGCGCTCAAAAAAACCAATATCCATTTTTTCGATACGATCAAGCTCACCTCGACCTCTGGCTCTTTCTAAACCGATGCTCGGATCTAGGTCCAAATAGAGAGTAAAATCTGGCTTAAAATCACCTAGCGTTACCTTTTTAAGGTTTTGCATCGTTTCTAGCGGAATTTGCCTCCCACCACCTTGGTAGGCTTGAGAGGACATATCATGGCGATCACCTACCACCCACGAACCAGCCGCAAGTGCAGGCTTAATCACATTTTCAACCAATTGAACACGAGCGGCGTACATTAATAGCAGCTCAGTCATATCCTGAAGCACTTCACCGTCATGCTCTTCTTTGACTAAAGCGCGCATTTTTTCTGCTAAAACAGTCCCGCCTGGCTCACGAGTATGAGTGATATTTGTCACGCCGAACTCAATAAGTGTTTCTCTAATGGATTGAATAGCAGTGCTTTTTCCTGCGCCTTCTAAACCTTCTACAACAATAAATTTAGCATTCATGACTGGGTTCTTAACTGTTTTAAATAAGCGCGAACAGCGCGATTATGTTCATTCAATGTTTTAGAAAAAACGTGCCCACCAGAGCCACTGGCAACAAAATACAAATAATTGCTCTGCTCTGGGTTTAATGCCGCTTTGATTGAGGCTTCCCCCGCCATCGCAATAGGCGTAGGAGGTAAACCAAAAATAGTATAAGTATTAAATGGCGTCGGTGTTCTTAAGTCTTTTTTACGAAGATTGCCATCGTAGGCATCGCCAAGCCCGTAAATGACCGTAGGATCAGTCTGTAGCCGCATCCGTTTATTGAGTCGATTGACAAAAACGGAGGCAATGCGCCCTCGCTCTGAAGCAATAGCCGTTTCCTTTTCAATAATTGACGCCAAAATCAACGCTTCATAAGGCGTTTTAATTGGCAGATTTGGCTGGCGATTGGCCCAATGTTGATCGAGTATTTTCTCAAGACGTCTATTGGCCCTTTTTAGGATCTCAAAATCGGTCGTTCCAAAAGGGAAATGATAAGTCTCCGCCAGAAACAGTCCTTCAAGCTTTTGCTGCTCAATGCCTAATTTTTGGGCAATGTCGGCTTCTGCCAAATCAGCTATCGTGTTTGTCACGCCTTCGGTTTGTGCAAGCAGAGCTCGCCACTCATTAAAGCGGCTCCCTTCGACAAAGGTAATAGAGAACTGATGCTCTTTACCGGATATCACGTCCCTTAAGAGATCGATCAATCGATCTCCGGGTTGTACTTGGTAAGTTCCCGCCTTAATTTTGGTTATTTCAGGATGCAGACGTCGCACTAACTTGTACATCGAAAAATCCGTTATCCATTTTTTCTCATTCAATAGCGTTAATACGCCATTAAGGCTCGTACCTGATTTTATGGTCACAACTTGCGATGAAGGAAGCGATAGAGGCTGTTCTAAATAAGCATCTACCTGTCGCTCAATGTAGAAATATCCAGCTCCAACGGCGATAATGATCAGCAGTAATACAACGAGAATTCGATTAATCACGAGTTAAAACGCTCCTGAAAATAGCGTGTTATTTTACCAATAGGGAAAATCGTATTTGCAATTGCCGTGACAGGCGCAACGCCTAATAAGGAGTTAGTAATAAACACTTCATCTGCCGACAATAACTCTTCTAATGAGAATGCTCTCACCTCAACCTTGAGATCGGTAGCAGCCGCCAATAATACACGGCGAATAACCCCAGCTACGCCTGCATTGTCTAAGCTTGGCGTACATAACCTATCCCCTGACACCCAAAAAATATTTGCAACCGTAGTTTCTATGACATGCTCATTGATGTCTAGCGCGATGCCGTCAGCGTACCCTTTTGCATCCATCTCTGACTTCAATAAAACTTGTTCTAGTCGATTGTTATGTTTGTGACCCGCCAATAATGGCGAGAGTCCCATCCGCTGTTGGCAAACACCAAGCTCGATACCATCGGCTATCCACTGCCCATAATGGGCTGGATACTCAAAGGTACTGATAGTGACTTGAGAATCGCCAACGTTAGCAGGGCTATAACCCCGACCACCTTGTCCGCGGCTAATATGAATTTTCACACCGGATTTCGCGGTACTAGGAACGATCGTTGAGAGCCAATGTTCAACTTGCCGCCAATCAGGGGCGGGAATAGCTAAACACCGCAAACAAGATTCCATGCGTTCAACGTGCATATCCCAATATTGAAGCTCACCATCGCAAACGAGAATCGTTGTGAAGCAACCATCCCCATACTGAAAAGAGCGATCAGTAAGAGATAGAGTGTCACTAGGTTGTCCATTTACCCAAAACATCGTGCTTACTCCACAAAAAGAAACGGCTCAATGCTAAGCATCAAGCCGTTCAAACTCAAGTGTCACAACCACAATCATTAGATTTTTTTGAAAATCAACGAGCCGTTTGTACCACCAAAACCAAAAGAGTTACAGATTGCATATTCCATACCTTCCACTTTGCGGGCAGTGTGTGGAACAAGATCAATGCCTAAACCTTCTTCTGGATCATCAAGGTTAATGGTTGGTGGAACAATTTGGTCAACTAATGACATAACGGTGATAATGGCTTCTACAGAACCAGCCGCGCCTAGCAAATGACCAGTCATCGATTTAGTAGAAGAGACAAGAACTTGTTTCGAACCTTCTTCACCTAAAGCGCGCTTAACACCTTTAATTTCCGCAACATCACCAGCTGGAGTCGAAGTACCATGAGCGTTGACGTAACCGATTTGAGTACCTGTTACGCCCGCATCACGCATCGCGGCTTCCATCGCTAACGCACCGCCTGAACCGTCTTCGCTTGGTGAAGTCATGTGATAAGCATCACCAGACATGCCAAAGCCAACTAACTCAGCGTAAATCTTCGCACCGCGTGCTTTAGCATGTTCATATTCTTCAAGAACCATAACACCCGCACCATCGCCTAGAACAAAGCCATCACGGCCCTTGTCCCAAGGACGAGACGCTTTTTGCGGTTCATCATTACGCGTAGACAATGCTTTTGCTGCGCCAAAACCCGCCATGCCAAGTGGTGTCGATGCTTTTTCTGCACCACCTGCCACCATCGCATCGGCATCACCGTATGCAATCATACGTGCCGCATGGCCAATGTTATGTAAACCTGTTGTGCATGCGGTAGAAATAGCGATATTTGGACCACGAAGACCACGCATGATAGACAAGTTGCCTGAAACCATGTTGACAATCGTTGAGGGTACAAAGAACGGGCTCACTTTACGTGGGCCTTTTTCTACCAAGGCATGATGGCCAGTTTCAATCAAGTCAAGACCACCAATACCAGAGCCGATAGCAACACCGATTCTTGGGGCATTTTCTGGAGTTACTGTGATACCAGAATCATTAAGTGCTTGGATACCCGCCGCAATACCGTACTGGATAAAGAGATCCATCTTACGGGCATCTTTTTTAGACATATACTCTTCGCAGTTAAAGTCTTTGACTAGACCTGCAAAACGAGTTGAAAAATTGGTGGTATCAAAATGTTCGATATTAACGATACCGCTTTGACCAGCTAGCAGGGCTTTCCAAGAAGATTCTACAGTGTTGCCTACCGGTGACAACATACCCATGCCAGTGACAACGACACGACGCTTGGACACGATCATATTCTCCGGAGTTGAAAAGTTCTATGAGAGGTATAGAAGAGTTAGAAAAACTCAGGCGGCCAGAGGGCCGCCTGGGGAGAGATATTACTGAGCGCTGTTTACGTAGTCGATTGCAGCTTGAACAGTAGTGATCTTCTCAGCTTCTTCATCTGGAATTTCAGTATCGAATTCTTCTTCTAGAGCCATTACTAGCTCAACTGTATCTAGAGAATCAGCACCTAGATCTTCTACGAAAGAAGCTTCATTCTTTACTTCTGCTTCGTCTACACCTAGCTGTTCAACAATGATTTTCTTTACGCGTTCTTCGATGTTGCTCATGTTTTCTTTTCCTTTACAGATTTCGCCTAATGCGATGGTTCCGTAGTTTATTCTAACTAGGGAAAGTTGCAAGTGGGTCATTGCTGGTCAAACCACAATTTTACCGATTTTAACCGAAATTAAGACCATTTTTGACTTAAATCATGCACAAATGTTGCGCATATAGTTAGCAAGTTTTACACGTTGTTGACAATAGCAAAGCCTTTATTTCATCAATAACGTTCAAAAACCAACTTATACCATGTACATCCCGCCATTTACGTGCAAAGTTTCACCCGTAATGTAGGCAGCCTCTGGAGAAGCTAAAAATACCACTGCCGACGCAATTTCGCGTGGATCGCCTAAGCGGCCAGCTGGCACTTGGGCTAGTGTAGCAGTACGTTGGTCATCATTCAGCGCTTTTGTCATATCTGTTTCGATAAAACCTGGCGCAACTGTGTTAACCGTCACACCACGAGATGCAACTTCGCGAGCCATCGACTTAGTAAAGCCAATTACGCCGGCTTTTGCCGCTGCGTAGTTGGTTTGACCAGCGTTACCCATAGTACCGACCACAGAGCCCACATTGATGATGCGACCATTGCGCTTTTTCATCATGCCACGTAGCACCGCTTTCGATAAGCGGAAGATAGACGTTAAATTGGTATCAATAATATCTGACCATTCATCATCTTTCATGCGCATTAAGAGATTATCACGAGTAATCCCGGCATTATTCACAAGAATATCGATCACGCCAAACTCGTCATTGATGGTTTTCAGCGTCGCTGCGATAGATTCCACATCCGTCACGTTCAGCGCTAGGCCTTTACCATTATTACCAAGATATTCACTGATTGCCGCTGCACCGCTTTCGCTAGTAGCCGTGCCGATCACCGTTGCACCGCGTTCAACTAATAATTCAGCGATCGCTCGGCCAATACCACGGCTTGCGCCAGTCACGAGAGCAATTTTGCCTTCTAGGTTCATCATCTATTCTTTCCTTTGATTACTTAACGGCATCAAGTGAAGCAATGTCATTCACTGCTGCTGATTCAAGCGATTTAATAATGCGCTTAGTCAGGCCTGTCAAAACTTTGCCTGGGCCAACTTCAAGCAGCTTTTCTATGCCTTGCTCACTCATCAACTGTACACATTCCGTCCAACGAACAGGGCTGTATAGTTGACGAACTAACGCATCTTTAATTTTGGCCGGATCAATTTCTGCTATTACATCCACATTGTTGATAACCGGAATTTGTGGTGCATTAAATTCAATCGATTGTAATGCAACCGCTAACTTGTCTGCTGCTGGCTTCATTAAAGCACAGTGAGAAGGAACAGAAACTGGCAATGGCAGCGCGCGCTTTGCTCCGGCCTCTTTACATAACTGACCCGCACGTTCAACTGCATCTTTATTGCCTGCGATGACAACTTGGCCTGGCGAGTTAAAGTTAACTGGTGAAACCACTTCACCTTGAGCAGCTTCTTCACACGCTTTTGCTATCAGCTCATCATCAAGACCGATAATAGCCGACATCGCGCCTACGCCTGCCGGAACGGCTTCTTGCATTAACTGACCGCGCAGCTCTACTAATTTGATGGCTTGCTTAAAGTCAACTACACCAGCACACACCAGTGCGGAATACTCACCCAAGCTATGGCCAGCAAGCAAGGCTGGCTGATCTAAACCTAGGCTTTGCCATAGCCGCCAAAGGGCAACAGAAGAAGCGAGTAATGCCGGTTGAGTACGAGAGGTTTGGTTAAGATCTTCTACTGGGCCATTTTGTACCAATGCCCATAAATCATAACCCAGCACTTCAGAAGCTTCGGCAAATGTCTGTTGAATGACATCATACTGCTGACCAAGTTCTGCAAGCATACCAACTGATTGCGAGCCTTGACCTGGAAATACGATAGCAAACTTGCTCATTGTTTGTTTCCTTAAGTAAAAACAAGAGGTTGAACCAACCCCTTAAAATAAAAATCTATCCGCTTAAAACTTAACGAGTGCCGAGCCCCAAGTAAAACCACCACCGAAGGCTTCAAGCAATAACGTTTGACCACGTTGAATTCGACCATCTCGCACGGCTTCATCGAGCGCTGTTGGGACGGTAGCAGCAGACGTATTACCATGGCGATCAAGCGTTATGACGACTTGGTCAAGTGACATCGATAGTTTTTTCGCGGTCGCGGAAATAATGCGATAGTTAGCTTGATGAGGCACTAACCAATCTAATTCTGATTTGTGCATGTTATTGGCAGCAAGCGTATCTTTAACAAGCTTAGAGAGTTGCGTCACTGCCACTTTGAAGACTTCATTACCCGCCATATAGAGCCATTTATCAGCATCACCACCACGCTCTGGAACAGGTAAACTCAAGAGCTCACCAAACTCACCATCAGAATAGATATGAGTCGACAAAATCCCTGGCTCTTCACTTGCACCAATAATGACGGCGCCTGCGCCATCACCAAATAAAATGATTGTCGAGCGGTCTGTTGGATCGCAGGTTTTAGACAAGGCATCAGCACCAATGACAAGAATGTTTTTACACATACCCGATTTGATGTGTTGATCTGCAATCGATAATCCATAGACAAAACCCGAACAGGCCGCCGCTAAATCAAAAGCGGGACATCCTTTGATGCCAAGCTTACCTTGCACCTGACATGCCGCCGAAGGAAATGCATGGCTACTGCTGGTTGTAGCAACAATAATCAGATCAATATCGTTTTTATCAATGCCGGCCATTTGAATGGCATTTTGCGCTGCATAGAAAGCCATATCCGCAACAGTTTCATTCTCCGCGCAAATGCGGCGCTCACGAATACCAGTACGGGCAATAATCCACTCATCGCTTGTCTCTACCATTTTCTCTAAATCTGCGTTAGTACGCACCTGAGATGGCAAGTAGCTGCCAGTACCTAAAATTTTGCTATACATGAAGACTAATAATGCCTCTCGAGTAAAACCGCTTCCAAACGATCGCTTATACGGCTGGGGACTTGTCGTTTGACCTCGTGTACCGCTTCGGAAATCGCATTCACGACGGCGAGTACATCAGCACTTCCATGACTTTTTATGACAATGCCGCGCAATCCTAACAAACTTGCGCCGTTATACTGGTCGGGGTTCAATGTTTTTAGTTCAGTAAATAATGAAGAAAACAGTTTTCGTGCAATCCAACCCTTTATGGATGAGCCCAAAAGTTGGCTTTTTAACTTATCAATAAAGAGTTGTGCTGTGCCTTCACATGCTTTCAGGCAAACATTACCGACGAAACCATCGCAAACAATCACATCAGCGACATCATCCAACAACTGATTACCTTCGATATAGCCGATATAGTTGACGGCCTGAGTTTGATTCAGCATTTCAGCGCAACGCTTCACTAAATCATTCCCTTTAATCTCTTCCGCACCAATATTAAGGATGGCAACTTTTGCAGAACGACCTAAATGCTGTTCGGCCAGCGCACTCCCCATGACAGCAAATTGAAACAGAGAATCTGCATCACTTGATACGTTCGCACCCAAATCCAGCATCCAAGTGCGTTGACCTGAAGCCGTCGGCAACGCTGAAACTAATGCAGGACGATCAATGCCGGGCAGCAATTTCAGACGAAAACGAGATAACGCCATGAGCGCACCTGTATTACCACCACTGACACAAGCATCAGCACGGCTATCAGAAACTAGGTCAATTGCTATGCCCATTGAACTTCCAGCACTATTGCGTAAGGCCAGAGAAGGTTTTTCGGAGTTAGAAATAACGCGGTCACTGTGCAAAATACTCAAGCGAGTATTAAGTTCATAACCTAATTGAGATAATTGATGTGTGATCAAAACTTGATCACCAACGAGGATCACTTTGAGCTCTGGGAAATGCGACAGTGCCTGCACGGCGGCAGGCACTGTTACGCGAGGACCGAAATCCCCGCCCATTGCATCAAGTGCAACGGTTAAATATTGCAAAGGTCAACCTTACTTGCTGATAACCTTTTTGCCACGGTAATAACCGTCAGCAGTCATGTTGTGACGTAGGTGAGTTTCACCTGAAGTCGCATCTACAGATAGTGCAGATGTAGTTAGCGCATCATGTGAACGACGCATGCCACGACGTGCGCGTGATTTTTTGCTCTTTTGTACGGCCATTGACCCTACTCCTTTGTCTTAACCTATAACGAATTATCGTTTTAAGTTTTTTAAAACATCAAATGGATTCGGCTTTTCTTCCGCTAGTTCTTCTGGAAGTTCACCAAATACTAAATTGTCTGAATTAACGCTACATTCCGCTCTATCGTGCATTGCTACTTGTGGCAAATTAATGATGAACTCGTCTTCAACTAATTGTACAAGGTCGATCTCACCGTACTCATTCGGATCTACCAAATCGTACTCTTCCGGTGCGTCTTCATCCGTTTTACTCCCCAAGTAAGGAGTATACTTGAATTGGACTTCGCACTCATGTGCGAAAACCTTGTTACAGCGTTGACACTCTAAATCGACAGAGATGTTAGCTTTACCAGAGATAACAACTAGTCGCTGTTCATCAAGCCCAAATGACAATGAGACTTGTGCGTCGCGTTTAACGCCTGCGACTGATTCTTCTAAACGCTTAAAAAGACTGAGTTGGATGATACCATCACAATCAAGTCGTTTTTGAGCTGCTTTAGCCGGATCAATCGATCGCGGTATTTTTACCTTTTGCATAGGGCGCGAATATTATCTTCCAAATCGGTTTTAGTCAAAGAAAAAGGCAAAAAAGTTCGTTTTTTCCCCTTTCCACTGAGAGAATTATGTACAGCATGTCTGATTGATATATGCTGCGGTAAAATTCGCAGCAATTCTAAATCAAAATGCAAAATTACCAACTAGTTTTAGCATCTACTTCGCCGTTTCGGCAGCAATTACTTAAAAAGCTGGATCTACCTTTTGTTACCTGCTCGCCTAATTGCGACGAAACTCCGTTGCCTGGTGAGCCCGCACAAGATCTGGTGACTCGTTTAGCGGAAACGAAAGCAAGATCTTGCCATCCAAACCAACCCTGTTTAGTCATCGGTTCTGATCAAGTTTGCGTGATTGACGGTGAGATTATTGGCAAACCTCATACTCAAGAACAAGCCATTAAGCAGTTACTCAAACAAAGTGGAAAAGCCATCACTTTTTATACTGGGCTTGCGGTTTACAACTCAGTCTCTGGTCAATGCATGGTCACCGTAGAACCCTTCACGGTTCATTTTCGCTCTTTATCTACCGAGATGGTGACGGCTTACGTGGCAAAAGAACAGCCACTACAGTGCGCAGGCAGCTTTATGTGTGAGGGCCTGGGCATTGCACTTTTTGAACGTTTAGAAGGTGATGACCCTAATAGTTTGGTTGGGCTACCATTAATTAAGCTAGTCTCAATGCTTGAGTCTCAAGGCATTACCGTTTTAGGATAATGATTAAAAGTGAGCGCCTTGATCTGCGCTCACTTTTATACCATGACTTCGACCATTACTTTATGTTTCTACTATGTTGCTACTCGTTAGCGAATGAAAGCTGGCCTTAAGCGTTTCTCAATTTGACTAATGCTTGCTCTAGTTGAGTACCGAGTGGTGCATTAATGTCCATTAACGCCTCTGTCGAAGGGTGAATAAAACGAATATTGGCCGCGTGTAAGAATAATCGGTCAATGCCAAACTGTGCGGTATATGCGTCAAAACGGCGGTCACCATAACGATCATCCCACGCAATCGGGTGCCCTGTATACTGAGTATGAACGCGAATCTGATGAGTACGGCCAGTGATCGGACTGGCTTGCACCAAAGTTGCTTGTGCAAACTGTTCAAGGATCTTAAAGCGCGTTTCCGATGCTTTACCGTTTGGATTGACTCGCACAATGCTGTTCACTTCATTTTTCAATAGTGGCGCATTCACGACTTTACAGCTGCTTTTCCATTGCCCCATAACTAAAGCAAAGTAATATTTTTGAATCGTTTTTTCTCTAAACTGGGCTTGGAGATGGCGCAACGCGGAACGTTTTTTAGCCACTAATAAAATGCCCGACGTATCGCGATCGATACGGTGCACCAATTCCAAAAAGCGAGCTTCTGGGCGCAATGCACGTAGCGCTTCAATTGCGCCAAATTTCAAACCACTCCCACCATGAACAGCCGTACCGGAAGGTTTATTCAGAATAAGTAAGTGCTCATCCTCAAAAATAATGCAGTGTTCTAGCTCAGCGACTTTACTCAATTTGGTATTGGGTGTGTTGCTCTCTTGATCCGACTGTTCGAGAGTCACTGGTGGTATTCTCACCACATCACCAGCCGATAACTTATATTCTGCTTTGATGCGTTTTTTATTTACACGAACCTCTCCTTTGCGCAGGATTCGGTAAACCATACTTTTGGGAACGTTTTTTAATTGGTTACGCAAAAAATTGTCAATGCGTTGACCAGCCATATCTTCATCGATATCGATGAGCTGGACTTGGGTTCTAATTTCACTCATGGGCGCCATTGTACCACTGTAAATTGTTTAAATTCACATTTTCTTCGCCACAAAAAAGAATATTTTCATCTGCTGTTTAATGGCAAATTGGCGAGAATTACACCAATTGAAATGTGACTGTGGATAAAATTAAATATTACCCATTACAATTCTTACTTTAACAACTAAAACTCTTTGATAAACATTAAATTAGCCATCTAACTTTTAGACCTATTCTCATTTTTTTGACCTGTTCATAACAAAGCAGATTGCTGTGTTTACCTGTCACTGCTATAGTTCACAGCTGCAATGAATGATTCGGTGATTTTTTATTCTTTACCGTCCATTTTTGAGCAAAATAGTGAGTAGACTGCTAAGCGTCAATGTGCTGCACATGGCGTAAGACACTATTGAGCGAAGCTATCTTGTTGCTCTACTCATCGTCATTTCATGTTGAGTATTTTCCGCCAATACGCGGATCGCAGGCAATCGTGTGCGTGCGATAACTGAAGTGCCCTAGAGCATCCCCTCCAGCCGGGAGGCTGCACCTTTTAGTCATGGGATCTGGCACCGTGAAAACGAAACCCAGCAACAAGTCCAATAATCAAAACTAAAGAAAGATAACGAGATTTTTAAATGAAAAGAATGCTAATTAACGCAACTCAAAAAGAAGAGTTGCGTGTCGCGCTGGTTGATGGCCAACGACTTTTTGATCTAGACATCGAAAGTCCAGGACATGAATCTAAAAAGGCGAACATCTATAAAGGACGTATCACCCGTGTTGAACCGAGTTTAGAAGCTGCATTTGTTGATTACGGCGCTGAACGTCACGGTTTCCTTCCTCTCAAAGAAATTGCCCGCGAATATTTCCCTGATGGCTACACTTACCAAGGCCGTCCAAACATCAAAGAAGCGCTTAAAGAAGGCCAAGAAGTTATTGTCCAAGTTGAAAAGGAAGAGCGAGGCAGCAAAGGCGCTGCGTTGACCACTTTCATTTCTCTTGCTGGTAGCTACCTAGTTCTTATGCCAAACAATCCTCGTGCCGGTGGTATTTCACGCCGTATCGAAGGCGATGAGCGTACCGAATTAAAAACCGCATTGAGCAGTTTAGAGCTTCCTCAAGGCATGGGCCTTATCGTTCGCACTGCAGGTGTGGGCAAAAGTGCGGAAGAGCTAGAGTGGGACTTAAACGTTTTGCTCAATCACTGGAGCGCAATCAAACAGGCTTCCGATTTGCGTCCTGCACCGCTACTTATTCACCAAGAGAGCAACGTCATTGTACGCGCAATTCGTGATTATCTGCGTCGTGACATTGGTGAAATTCTAATTGATAGCAACACTATTTATGAACGTGCCCTTGAGCACATTCGTTTGGTGCGTCCTGACTTTGTGAGTCGTGTAAAAAAATACGACGGTGAAGTACCCCTATTTAGCCATTACCAAATTGAAAGCCAAATCGAATCGGCTTTCCAGCGTGAAGTGCGTTTGCCTTCTGGCGGCTCTATTGTTATCGACCCAACCGAAGCATTGACCTCAATTGATATCAACTCTGCTCGTGCAACAAAAGGCGGCGATATTGAAGAGACAGCGCTTAACACCAACTTAGAAGCAGCCGATGAAATTGCTCGCCAATTACGTCTGCGCGATTTGGGCGGATTAGTGGTTATCGACTTCATCGATATGACTCCTGTCCGTCACCAACGTGAAGTAGAAAACCGTTTACGCGATGCCGTACGCCTAGATCGTGCTCGCGTACAAATTGGCCGAATTTCACGTTTTGGCTTGTTAGAAATGTCGCGTCAGCGCTTGAGCCCATCACTTGCCGAAGCAAGTCACCATATCTGCCCACGCTGCTCTGGTACCGGGGTGGTTCGTGATAATGAATCTCTTGCGCTCTCTGTTTTACGTCTCATTGAAGAAGAAGCACTAAAAGATAATACCGCTCAAGTTATGGCGGTGGTTCCCGTTCCTATTGCATCTTATCTACTCAATGAAAAACGTCGCTCAATCAATCATATTGAACGCATTCAAGAAGTCGAGATCACCATTGTCCCTAACTCTGAAATGGAAACGCCTCATTTTGAAGTGATCCGTGTCCGTGAAGGGGAAGAGCAAGAAATACTCTCTTACTTAGTGCCAATGAAACTAGAAGCACTGAAAGAAGCAGAAGGCAAAGAAAGCTCAGATATCGATTTCAAACCAAAACGCATTGAAGAACCAGCGTTGAAAGGGTTTGCTGCTCCAGCACAAACTATTCCAGCTCCAACACCTAAAGCAGAGGTAGCGGTTCCAGTCAAAGAGATCGCTGTTGAACCAGGCAAACCAGGTCTATTTGGCCGCATCGTTAAAGCTCTTGGTAGCATCTTCTCAACCACCACGGAAGAGGTGAAAACTGAGGAAGAGCAACAAAAACAAGAAAACGAACGTAGCCAAGCACCACGCCAGCGTCGTGATCGAAATGACCAACGTCGTCGTAACGGACGCGGTGAAAATGTTAATCGCGACAACGCAAACCGTGACAGAAACAAACGTAAACCTGTCAATACCTCTGCTCTTGTTGAAGAAACACAAGACAAAGAAATTGTTGCTACCAACGAGCCTCGTAAGACACAAGCTCGCAAGCCAAAACAAGAGCGCCGCAACAAGCGTGATGACAGCAAATCTGAAAAGTTAGCGGAGCAAGGGCTACAACTTGCGGCTGAAGCGCAAGCCGTTACCTTGACAGCGAATGAAGAGAAAACGGAAGAGAAAACGGCAAAAGTCAAAGAACGCCGTCAACGCCGTAAGTTAAACAAACAAGTTCGTGTAAAAGATCAGACAATCGCTCAAGAACAACCAGAAGCTGAAATGTTGATCAATACAACCCCGGCAGCAGAGGTTATTGAAGCCGTAAAAGCTGAAACAGCACAATCTGTTGAGACATCGGTCGTTACACCAAACGACGACAATGAGAATGACGATCAAAATCAACGTCGCAATCGCCGCTCCCCTCGTCATTTACGAGCCAGTGGTCAACGTCGACGCCGTGGTCGTGATCGTCGCCCTAACCCATTCCGTTTACGCAAAGGTGGGGTTGCCTCTCCTGAGATGGCAATGGGTAAAGTGATGCCTCGCTATGACCTCTCTAAACCTGTGTATCAAGCACCGGTAACAGAGCAAGTCGCAGCGGTTGAACCTGTTCAACAAGTGGCAGATGTCGTGGATAACAATACTGAGATAACGTTAGGTGGTTTTGCTTTCCCTGAAATGGCAATGGGTAAGGTCATTATTCGCCACGAAGAAAGCCAGAGCGTCGTTGAAGAACCTGTTACAGTCTCTTTGCAGGACGCTATTGAACCTCAAGTACCATCGACAGTGGTAACAGAATCGGTTTCAGTCACAGAATCGGTCACTGTAGAAGCCGTTATTTCAGAGCCAGTGATCGCAGAAGTTGTTATTGAAAAGACTACCGCTATTGAGCTCGTTGTCGAAGAAAAAGCCACGACAGAGAAAGTACCAGCATTGAAGGTTGAAGCAGTAACTAAGGCACCTGAAGCCGTATTACCCAAAACAATCAAAGCGCATGCATTCTCTCCGATGACCAAAGCCTCAGGCTCTTTGTTGCTCAAAGAGATTGAAATCGTATCAGCACCTTTCCATGCTGAACGAATTGCAACTCGTGCAGCAGGCAGCCAGTCAGCGCAAAGTCAAGCTGGTGCGGCAATGACTAAACCACAGTATTAATCTCTGAACCGAGTTTAAATACCATTAAAGGGCTGCATTCGCAGCCCTTTTTATATTCCGCTTGCCCAATATCTCTGCATCTCATAGCATTGCCTCTTTCTTGTCACTCAAAATGGACTTCCATGACTTGGATCTTATTCACCCTTCTGGCCGCATTCATGCAATCTTGGCGCAATGCATTCCAAAGTCGCTTAGCAACTGAGGTCAGTACTACTGGTGTTACCCTTGCCCGCTTTCTTTGGGCTGGCCCTATCGCGGCTCTGTATCTCATCACTTTGTATCATTTCATACCCGCGAAATTACCTACATTGTCATTGACCTTTATCGCTTTCATTATCGGCGCGTCATTGATGCAAATCGTCGCGACTGCGCTCATGGTTAAGCTTTTTAAATTAAATAACTATGCTGTAGGTGCTGGGCTAGCCAAAAGCGAAGCCTTAGTTGCCGCTATTTTAGGAATGATTTTTTTGGGGACTCATTTGACAGGCTTGGGCTGGATTGGCGTCATCGTTGGTGGCATTGGTGTATTTTTGATGAGCACGCACGGCAATGTTAAGCAGCTTTCAATGCCAACTGTTTTACTGGGATTAAGTTGTGGTAGTGCCTTTGCGCTCACTTCATTGTGGGTACGTGAAGCCAGTTTAGCACTTGGCTTACCCTTTCCACACAGTGCTGCTTGGGTATTATTGTTGGTCATTTCACTGCAGACTTTATTACTGCTAATTTACCTAATGGTGACCGACAACAACTCATTAAAACAATTATGGATAAGACCTAAGCTGACGCTATTAACCAGCACAAGTAGCTGTCTTGGTTCTATTGGTTGGTTCAGTGCAATGTCTCTTCAAACCGTACCTTATGTAAAAACTTTAGGCCAAATTGAGATCTTTTTTACGATGTTAATTTCTATTTTTTGGCTAAAACAATCGGTGAAAATTAAAGATGGGCTGGGGCTTGTTCTAATCGCAATTGCCGCTATTTTAGTCATGTGGGGATAAATCCCACCCACGCTTTTGATAATGAAGTTGCTCGATAAAAAAAAGCCTCACCAGATGGTGAGGCTTTATCTTTTCCCGATAGAGATTGTTTCGTGCTAGCGAAAATCCCTCAATAACTCAGCTTACTTTTTCTTTGCTGGTTTTTGGTCATCTTTCTTCTTGATAACGGTAGTGCCTTCGAAGGTTTCACCTTCAACAAACGCTGTACCATAGTAAGCCGCAAGAAGTACTTCTTTTAGCTCAGAAATCAGTGGGTAGCGTGGGTTTGCACCAGTACATTGGTCATCAAACGCTTCAACTGATAGCACGTCAACTTTTGCGAGGAAATCCGCTTCATTCACGCCAGCCGCTTGGATAGATAGCGGGATGTCGAGATCTTTCTTCAGCTCTTCCAACCAAGTCAGTAGACGTTCAATCTTCTGAGCAGTACGGTCGCCCGCTTGGCTCAAGCCCAAGTGGTCAGCCACTTCAGCGTAACGACGGCGTGCTTGTGGACGGTCGTATTGAGAGAACGCAGTTTGTTTGGTTGGGTTATCATTCGCGTTATAGCGCACAACGTTAGAGATAAGCAATGCGTTAGCAAGGCCGTGCGGGATGTGGAACTCTGCACCGATCTTGTGCGCCATAGAGTGACATACACCTAAGAACGCGTTAGCAAAAGCAATACCTGCGATAGTCGCTGCATTGTGCACTTTTTCACGAGCAATTGGGTCTGCTGCGCCATTTTTGTAGCTTGATGGTAGGTACTCTTTCAGCATCTTAAGTGCTTGTAGAGCTTGACCATCAGAGTATTCGTTCGCAAGAACAGATACATAGGCTTCAAGAGCGTGAGTCACAGCATCGTAACCACCAAATGCCGTTAGAGACTTAGGCATATTCATCACAAGGTTCGCATCAACGATAGCCATGTTAGGTGTTAGCTCATAATCCGCTAGTGGGTATTTAGCACCTGTTTTGTCGTCTGTTACCACGGCAAATGGTGTAACTTCTGAACCGGTACCTGAAGTAGTCGTGATACAAACCAATTCTGCTTTTTGACCCATTTTAGGGAACTTGTAGATACGTTTACGGATATCCATAAAGCGCATTGCAAGCTCTTCAAAGTGAGTTTCTGGGTGCTCATACATAACCCACATGATCTTCGCCGCATCCATTGGTGAACCACCACCAAGTGCTAGAATCACGTCTGGTTGGAAACTCTTCATTGCTTCAGCGCCTTTCTCTACGACAGATAGAGTTGGATCAGCTTCTACATCAAAGAATGTTTGAACTTCCATACCGTTTGACTTCAGCAGAGTCACTACGTCGTCTGCATAACCGTTGTTGAATAGGAAACGGTCAGTAACTAGGAATGCGCGTTTTTTGCCTTCAAGATCGCTCATAGCGATTGGAAGGCTACCACGACGGAAGTAAATTGACTTAGGTAGTTTATGCCACAACATGTTTTCAGCTCGCTTCGCAACAGTTTTCTTGTTGATTAGGTGCTTAGGACCTACGTTCTCAGAAATCGAGTTACCACCCCAAGAACCACAACCTAGCGTTAGAGATGGTGCAACGTTAAAGTTGTAAAGGTCACCAATACCACCATGAGTGGTTGGGATGTTTACAAGAATACGCGCCGTCTTCATTTTGTCACCAAAGTAACGGATACGGTCTGCATTAACGTCTTGGTTAGTGTATAGACCAGAAGTGTGGCCGATACCGCCGATTTCTACCATTCTTACTGCTTGTTCTACCGCGTTCTCGAAAGAAGTCGCGCGGAACATGCCAAGTGTTGGAGAAAGTTTTTCATGTGCGAATTCATCGTCATAAGAAACTTCGCCAATACCTTCACCGACAAGGATTTTAGTATCTGCTGGAACTTTAACGCCCGCCATTTCAGCGATGGCTGTTGCTGGTTGGCCTACGATTTTCGCGTTTAGTGCGCCATCGATAAGCAGTACCTTACGTACTTTGTCTGCGTCTGCTTTACTTAAAACATGCGCTTTATGGCTCGCGAAACGCTCTTTCACTTCGTCATACACTTCGTCCATAACGATAACCGCTTGCTCAGAAGCACATACCACACCGTTATCGAATGTTTTAGACATAAGAACAGAAGCAACTGCACGTTTGATGTCTGCCGTTTCGTCGATTACAACTGGAACGTTACCTGCACCTACACCGATTGCTGGTTTACCTGACGAGTAAGCTGCTTTCACCATGCCAGGACCACCTGTTGCAAGGATAAGTGCAATACCTTCGTGCTTCATTAGCGCGTTAGATAGCTCAACTGAAGGTTGATCAATCCAGCCGATGATATCTTTTGGCGCGCCAGCTGCAACTGCTGCATCTAACACGAGTTTAGCTGCATCGTTAGTTGAATTTTTCGCACGTGGGTGTGGCGAGAAGATGATACCGTTACGAGTCTTCAAAGAGATGAGAGATTTGAAGATTGCAGTAGAAGTAGGGTTAGTGGTTGGAACGATACCGCAGATGATGCCTACAGGCTCAGCGATAGTCATCGTGCCTAGGTTTTTATCTTCTTCAAGAATGCCACACGTTTTTTCGTCTTTGTATTTGTTGTAGATGAACTCAGACGCAAAGTGGTTCTTGATTACTTTATCCTCAACAATACCCATGCCTGATTCCGCTACCGCTTGTTGCGCTAGAGGGATACGAGCTTGGTTAGCTGCTAATGATGCTGCGCGGAAAATTTTATCTACTTGCTCTTGAGAGTAAGTAGAGAATTCTGCTTGAGCCGCTTTAACGCGCGCTACTAGAGCATCAAGTTCAGCTAAATTAGTTACAGGCATAATGGATCTCCTAAAAATAGAAAAATGTTAAAAACTCTTTATTAAGTTTGCAGCTTTGTGTTTTTGTTTTTTCTCAACAGCTTAAACAATGACAGACTTAGTAAATTGCTTTCAGGACTGAGTATAATATTTCAGAGTGTGAAAAAAATTGACTCAGATCAGTTCTCAAAAACTAATTACCCAATTAGGGGTAACCACCCTACAAAATCGCCTACAAGACACTGAAAACAAACAAAAAACATATAGATAATTAAATGAATAAAAAACATTTACTTAAACAACGAAAACTATAAAAACTACAACAATCTGTAAAAAAGTTTCATTTTTGAGCGATAGATGAATGAACACACCTCATTTTACGTGCTACTGAGAGTATATCGACTCTCACTTTTACCACCAGCTAGGAGCACTAATTTTATTAAAAATGTGCAGATGTTAACAGTTGAGCAAAAAACAACACCACTCACATACATTAGAAAAACAATTGTAAAACGTTTTCTTCATTGAATTAGTTTTTCTCAGCAATAAAACCCCAATCGCTTTAGTTTTTTTCATTCGTGCTATCCTTTGCTTTCGCTTACATTAGCCACGTAATATTTCATCGAAATGATCCATTAGAGATAAATGCCATGCAAACCTTTGAGTTAGCCATTTTCCTGCAGTTTTTCTTAGGCCTTGTAGCCGCTGTGAACCCCGTGGGGATTATGCCAATATTTGTCTCTCTCACTGGGCATATGACGCAAGAAGAGAAACACAAAACGGCGGCTACAGCGAATATTGCTGTGGCAATAATTTTGATTACCGCACTGCTTGCTGGGCAGATGTTACTGGATATGTTTAGTATCTCTTTAGATTCGTTTCGAGTAGCTGGTGGCCTATTGCTGCTGAGCATCGCGTTTTCGATGATGAGCGGTAAATTGGGTGAAGATAAAC
Organism: Vibrio sp. RM-69-4; assembly: GCF_024743775.1. Lineage (NCBI taxonomy): Bacteria > Pseudomonadati > Pseudomonadota > Gammaproteobacteria > Vibrionales > Vibrionaceae > Vibrio > Vibrio sp. RM-69-4. The sequence goes on along the minus strand of NZ_JAMQXI010000076.1, from coordinate 486,515 downwards.
AAAACAAACAAGAGAAATCTGAATACATTAGCCGTGAACAAATTGGGGTTGTGCCACTCGCTATGCCTTTAATGGCAGGACCAGGTGCCATCAGTTCAACCATAGTGTATGGCTCTCGCTACCCAAGCATGTTCGATACCGTGGGTATTATAATCACTGTGGTGTTATTTAGTTTAAGCTCTTGGCTGCTGTTTCGCTCAGCGCCCTATATTGTCCGCTTCTTAGGTCAAACGGGTATCAACGTGATTACGCGGATCATGGGTTTGATACTCGGCGCACTCGGTATTGAGTTTATTGCCAATGGTCTCAGAAATTTATTTCCTGGCCTTGCATAACCGCGTTAACATCGTCACTGTTGCTACAGACAAATGCTACAGACAAATAGCATAAAAAGGGGCGCTTTGCATAAAGCGCCCCTTTTTTATTTTTACTCAGGTGGTTTTAAACCGAGATCCATCTTTACTGTTTTTCAGCCAGAATGATCCGCAAAGTACGTCGAAGCGGCTCAGCAGCTCCCCACAATAATTGGTCACCCACCGTAAACGCATTTAAGAAATCATCACCCATAGACATTTTACGCAAACGTCCTACGGGAACTGACAAGGTGCCAGTGACTTTGGCAGGGCTCAATTCACGTGCGGTAATATCGCGCTCGTTTGGAATAACTTTAACCCAATCATTGTGCGTAGCGATCATCTCTTCAATTTCATCAAGCGGAACATTTTTCTTCAGCTTGATGGTTAATGCTTGCGAGTGGCAGCGCATTGCGCCAATACGAACACAGGTTCCATCAATCGGGATCGGTGACGATTGAAGTCCCAGAATTTTATTAGCTTCAACGCCTGCTTTCCACTCTTCTTTGCTTTGACCATTGTCGCGTTTGACGTCAATCCAAGGGATTAATGAACCCGCTAGTGGTGCACCAAACTGCTCGGTAGGAAAAGAAGGTGATCGCATGGTTTCAGCCACTTTTCTGTCAATATCAAGAATTGAGCTCGATGGATTAGCCAATTCAGAGCTCACCGCATCGTTAATTACTCCCATTTGCGAGATCAACTCGCGCATATTTTGAGCACCAGCACCCGAAGCTGCTTGGTAGGTCATTGCGCTCATCCACTCGACCAAACCTTTCTCATAAAGGCCGCCTAATGCCATAAGCATTAAACTGACTGTGCAGTTACCGCCCACAAAGGTATTGGTTCCTGAATGGATGCCGTGCTGAATTTGTGTCAAGTTGACCGGATCTAAAGTGATGATTGATTGTTTATCCATCCGTAAGGTAGATGCAGCATCAATCCAATAACCTTTCCAACCCGCTTGACGCAGAGCTGGGTACACTTTTTCAGTGTAGTTACCACCTTGACAGGTGATGATGGCATCTAATTGTTTGAGGCTATCAATATCGTAAGCATCTTGCAGTAACCCTGTGTGATGATTGCCTTTCTTGGAAGGCACCGTTGGTGCAGGAATACCAATTTGAGATGTGCTAAAGAAAACCGGTTCGATCAAGTCAAAGTCATTTTCTTCGACCATACGCTGCATCAGTACAGAACCGACCATACCACGCCAACCCACTAAACCTACTCTCATCGCGCTCACTCTCCATGTATCTAAAATGAAAATTTATTGCTCCATCTATAAGTGGTTCAGCATAAAATCTCAAGACTTTCTTAGTAAAAGTGGTAACTTTTTCTTTCTGCGTAGCCAGTTTTGTAAAAAACACATTTAAGCCTAAAAATCACTCAACCGCACTATGATTCAGCATTCAATAATCAACGAAACGCTAAATAATCACGTTCTTGTTACACAAAAAGCCCACACTACAAAACATTTCTAACCATTAAATTTAACTATTATCAACATTTAACATCGAAGATTAACCACTTGAACGACATAAATCACATCCGAGGTGTTTGATGTCGATATATTATGCTAACTATTGTAAAGTGCGATCGAACTCAATAAGGGCACCGTTCTGTCCTTAGATCATAAATCTGACAAGAGGCTCTTTTATGACGCAAGCCCCTCAACGCCTACCTAGCTTAATTCAAGTAATTATTGCTCTAGGCTTGTTTTTGTTACTCGCGTTTTCGTTTACAGCTCAACTCGATCTCCCTATCCAACTGGCCTTATACATTGGCTGGTTCATCATTATTGTGCTCGGTGTTCGTTTAGGTCACCAATATAAAGAATTAGAAAAAGCAGCACTGAATGGTATTTCTAATGGTTTAGGTGCCGTGTTGATACTTTTAGCTGTTGGCGCATTAGTTGGTACTTGGATCTCCGGCGGGATCGTGCCGACCATTATTTACTACGGTCTTCAAGCAATCCATCCTTCTATTTTCCTTCTTGCAACGATGATCATCTGTTCTCTCACCGCTTTAGCAACTGGAACCTCATGGGGTGCAGCTGGTACCGCGGGGATTGCCATGATGGGGATTGGTCAGGGTCTTGGCGTTCCAGCACCAATCACCGCTGGCGCAGTACTTTCAGGTTGTTACTTTGGTGACAAAATGTCGCCATTATCTGATTCCGTTATTCTGGCGTCTTCGATGTCTAACGTTGAAGTGATGGAACACATTAAAGGTATGCTGCCGATAGCGCTTATCAGCTACGTGATCACGGGTATCATGTTTACCTTATTTGGTTTCCACTATGCGGGTAACGTAGACATGTCTCAAGTACAAAGCGTGATTGAGGCGATGGAACAGCAGTTTTACATTACCCCATACTCTTTTGTGCCAGTGCTGATTGTACTTGGCTTGCTTGCGATGAGAATGCCTTCGTTTCCTGTAATTAGCTTTGGTTCTTTGCTGGGCATCATTTGGGCTGTGATGATCCAAGACGTAGACTTCTTGCAAGCTTTCAATACCGCATGGGCACCTTACAATATTGAATCTGGCGTTGGCTTCATTGACTCAATCTTAAACCGAGGCGGTATGTCCTCTATGCTTGGTTCTGTTGCCGTGATTGTCTTTGGTCTCGGGTTTGGTGGATTGCTGGACAAAGTGGGTGTGCTTGAAACCATCGCAAAACTGTTTGAGCGCCGCGTGACAAGCGCAGGTTCACTGGCAACCAGTACTATTGGTACTGCATTTATGGGCAACGTTTTTGGCTCAGCCATGTATGTTTCACTCATCCTGACCCCTAAAATCTGTGCCAAGAACTATGACCGTTTAGGCTATCAGCGTAAGAACCTATCACGTAACGCTGAATTTGGTGGCACGCTCACCTCCGGTATGGTGCCATGGAGCGATAATGGCATCTACATGGCGAGCATTCTAGGCGTTGCAACGCTCTCATATGCCCCCTTTATGTGGCTAAGCTTTGTCTGTATTTTGGTAACCATTTTTACCTCTTACATGGGTTGGTTTGTTGATAAATGTGAACCTACTGCACCAGCTGACAGTGCTGAACAAGCACCGGTTCTCAACCAACAGTCAGCCTAGCAGAGTATTGCAAAAGTCATTGAACTAAAAAACCAGTAAAAAAGAGCTCAACTGAGCTCTTTTTTACTACAAGCAGAATCACCATTTAAAGCTGATACGATAGAACTGGCTTATCGTTTTCTTTGATCAAGGTAGTGTTGCGCACTGGCTATAGCGGCCGCTAATTGCGTTGTTAATAACCCCAATTGCTTCTCCGTAGGTCGTTGCTTCTGACTAAGTCGCAACTCTATTTCTGACGCTATCTGCTTGAGAGAACGGCAACCAAGATTGCCCGCGACGCCTTTCAGGCTGTGTGCTCGGCGTTGAGCAGCCTCCAAATCAGAATGCACCAATCTTTTCAATTCAGTGGCATCATGCTGATGATCTTGTATAAATACGCTCAACAGCAGAGTGACAGACTCAACATCGCCATTGAGAGTTATGAGCATGGATTCAATATCGATGGCCAAATCATCAGAAAGATCCGATGTTTCCACCTGTGGTTCTTCTGTAGACAAAACACGACTGGGATTTATCTCAGATGACGCATCCTCTTTCGCAGCACTGGGAACTTTATTAACATGAGAACGAGTTAAAACTGATGACCGAAACATCAACCAACCCAGCAATAGCATAACACCACCACTTAACCCCGTGACAAGATAAGCATAGATGTTTAAAAGACGATGGTATTGGTTTTCAACATGGATAAGCTGATTGTAAATAGAGTGATTGATTAAATTGTCGACCAAACGTGCACCTTGGGCGTATTGATTCAGTAAATCAGACGCTTGTGCTAATGTCTGCTCTAACTCTTTTTTCTGAATGGCTGGTAAAGATTGCCCATCCACATAGAGTTTATCTAATGCTCGATAGATGCCCGGATTTTGCTCAGTGTCACTGAACATCGCTTCAAATACATAAGCGCCTAACACCACATACATTTGCTTGAGTTGTTCTGAATTAGTGGGATTGTCGCGCAGCACTTGTAGGCGTTCAACCAAGGGTTGAATGTTAAGCTCAATCGACAAATACGATTTGGTCAGTGTGATATAGCGATCAGTCACATGGAGCAATTGCTGAATATCTGGTCGCCATGAAAAATCTCGGTGCTCAACTTCCAGCTGTAGCCTAAGTGAATAGAGTAGCTGCACATTCAGCGCGATATCATTCGCTCGCGTCGAACGATAAGGCTCTTTAAAATAGAGTGAACTTTTAAGTTCTTCAACACTGTAATGTAACTCTTTCACCGCATGCATGGCTTGGTAGCTTAAATGGCTTTGCCAAAACACAAGACCAACGGAGATTAACCAACCAAACAGAATCACTCCATACGATCTCACGCTGAATCGTTTTGATTTCTTTTGCCCAAACACTGTGATTACCAATTTGTACTTATAATTAATACAAGCATAAACCTAAAGTTTGGACCGTGCTGAGTTGTACATCGGGAGAAAAGACAAAAAAGAGAGCCATATCAAGCTCTCTTAGTGGTAAACGATTAACGCTGACGCGTTAACTGTTCTCTTAAATTCGGTGGCGTGCCTTTGATGGTTAACGTGTCGCTCTCAGGATCATAAAAAATACGCTCCCCCAATAACAAGCTATCAAAGCTCACATTCAAACCGCCCCCTGCACCGACAAACTTGGTCAGTTTACGCACGGTAGAACGATCACCAGGAAAGCTCTCTTCCAGTTCATAGCCATGTGCCTGCGTATATTCGAAAAAACCCGTGCCGTCTTGGCTAGCAGGTAATTCACCAGACAACTCACGAATATGAACCTCTTCACCGGCTTTAATTTGCTCATTGCAGTAATCGTAAACCTGCTTCTTGTAACCGATCGCTTCATCTTTTTCTAGCTTAGAATCCGTGCAAAAATCCTGTACCGCTTGCATCAGTACTTGATTTTGCACTTTGGTATCTAACCCGACATCGGCTTGCAGAAAATCAAGAAAGAAATCCGACACTTTTCGACCAACGCGACCTTTGATATAGGCAAGGTAGCGGTTTGAGTTTTTGTCCGTTTCAAAACTTGAGAGGTCAAGACGCGCTGCGATATCCATTTTGTTGATATCAAGATAATCTGTCGCGCTAATGTCGAGCCCCTCTGTTACTTTCAAACTTTGGTTGAGAGGTAAAAGCCCAATAAATAGGTAATCGGTAGCCAATGACTGATATTCGGCCATCACTAAGATCCCTTCATCAGCAAACGGATACTTTGATAATTCATCTTTCAGCCGTTGAGCACTGATTTGTGAAAAATCGTAAAAATCACGCTCACCTTGACGAAGTTCTTGCAACCAAGTTTGAAAATCACTGTCCGACTTAAACGAACCAAAACCTTTGCTCGCTTTCGAATTAAACACGCGATGCAACTCAGCCACTAAATTTTCGGCAGACGTATCATTATCTAAAGATTGAGAGCGGTATTTAACCACCAACTCATCTTGCTCGTTTTTGCTTAATTGGTGCAAAATCACGTTGGAAAGGTGAAGACTCATAGTGAAATTATCATCGTTCTGGTTTCAGTTGTAAGGCATTGTAGGTTATCATAAGCCGCTTTTACTATCATCATTAGAGTCTTTATGCCTATTACATCTAAATACAGCGACGAAAGAATTGAAAATATCCTGACAGAAGTTGCTGCCATCCTCGCTAAACATAGTGCTTCCCCTGAGCTTACTCTCATGATTGCGGGAAACATTGCAACGAATGTCTTAAACCAAAACGTTGCCGCTTCACAGCGTAAGGCGATTGCGGAAAAATTTGCTCAGGCATTGATGTCGTCTTTAGAAACTACTACTCACTAATAGAATGCATAGATAGAAAATCACATGGCAGATAGCGAAAATACATACGGTGAACGCGTATCACGGTTGGTTGGTTGGGGGCATTGGTTTGCTTTCTTCAATATCATTGCAGCAATGCTTATTGGTACTCGATATATCGTACAATCACCATGGCCTGAAACCTTGTTGGGGCAGTTTTATTTAGCTGTGTCTTGGGTCGGCCATTTTGGATTTTTGGTCTTTGCACTCTATCTGCTGGTTTTATTCCCTCTGACATTCATCATTCCGTCGCGCAAACTATTTCGCTTCGTGGCGGTCTGTTTTGCAACGTTAGGACTCACACTCTTATTAATCGATACCCAAGCTTATCAAGCAATCAACCTGCACTTAACACCGATTGTATGGGAACTGCTTTTTAGCGATGAGACCAGCGCTATCACCGCCGACTTACAGCATCTGTTTGTGGTCATGCCGCTCATTTTCCTCTTACAACTTGGGCTTTCGGAGTGGGTTTGGCGTAAGCAGCGAAAACTATCGCATAAACACGTTGGCCGGCCCATCGCGGCGGTATTTTTCATTAGTTTTATTACCAGCCACCTTATTTACGTTTGGTCTGATGCGTATTTAGAAACATCAGTGACCAGCCAAAAATCAAACTTCCCGCTCTCGTATCCAATGACGGCAAAATCGTTCATGGAAAAACACGGTCTATTTGATCGTGATGTGTACTTAAAGCGTTTGAAGGATAATGAAGAGAACCTTAACATTGTTCGTTATCCTCTTGAGCCTCTTCAATTTGGCCGCAGAGCAAATAATCTCAATATTTTGCTAGTGAGTGTCAATAATTTAAGAAGTGATGTGCTGACAGCTGAAATCATGCCCAATACTTACCAATTTGCGACAGAAAATTTGAAGTTTAATAATCATTACAGCTCGAGTAATGACATGTTTGGGATCTTTGGCTTGTTTTATGGATTACCAAGCAGTTATGCCAACGCCATTCGTTCACAAGGTACCCCTCCGATACTGATAGATGTATTGAAAAAACAGAATTATCAGTTTGGCCTCTTTAGTGGCGATAATTTTGACGACACCTTATACGAAGAGACGATTTTCCGCACTTTAACGGTCTCTAAAGCTCCTTTTGATCAAGAATCGAGCACAGATAACCAAACTATACAACGCTGGCATAAATGGGTATCCGAGCAAACCGAACAACCCTGGTTCAGCTATTTGGAATTGACGACCGTTGACAACTTTAATAACTTTGACCCTCGGTCAAGTAAAGGTAGTGCCAGCGATCGCCTGCGTGCTGGTTACAATAACTCGGTCAATGCAGCCGACCAAGAAATAGGCCTGCTGCTCACTAAGATTGACGAATTACAATTGCAAGACAATACGCTGATTGTGATCACTTCAAATCATGGCGCGGAGTTTAACGAGACAAAAACCAACAGCTGGGGTGCTAACAGCAATTACAGCCGATACCAGTTACAAGTGCCGATGATCATCCATTGGCCTGGAAAAATGGCAGGGGAATACTCACACCGTTCAAGTCACTTAGATTTTTCAGTCACGCTTTTACAGGATCTGTTAGGTGCTTCATCCAACCCTATTGAATTTAGCAGTGGTAGAAACTTGTTTGATGAAAACAAAAGGAAGTGGATTTTAGCCGGTGATGCCCGTGAATTAGCCTTGATTACCGATACCCAAACGACTCTCATTGATAAATTTGGCAACTTCAAGCTGTTTGATGAAAACTATCAACGTCAGAAAGACTCTAGCCCAGCGTTACCAGTACTGATGCAAGGCTTAACTGAATTGCAGAGATTTTACGCCAAAGATAATTAAATCAGGTCGTTAGCAAGATTATCTCTTGACGCTAAAGGGATAAATGATTAGATTACGCCAATCGGACTGTAGCGCAGCTTGGTAGCGCACCGTCATGGGGTGTCGGGGGTCGGAGGTTCAAATCCTCTCAGTCCGACCATACACCTAAAAAAAGAGAGCTTCGGCTCTCTTTTTTGCTTTAGTATCTGATTTTTAGTCTGTTTGAACTAACAGTGGTGCAACTTTGGTTGGGTGAATGACAACGGCAATAGATTTTGATGTCGGGGTATCACTAAAGTCGCCTTTACTGCTCAATGGAATGAGTGCATTTGCCTCAGGGAAATAGGCCGCCACATTCCCTTGAGGAATTACATAGGCGACCACTTTGAAGCCAAAAATTTCACGTTTAATACCATCATCCCACAGTGTCTCAATATCGACTCGTTCACCCGCTTTTAATTGCAGCTGCTCAATATCTTTTTCATTCATGAAGATGACATTACGTTCGCCAAATACACCTCGGTAACGATCATCCAAACCGTAAACCGTGGTGTTGTACTGATCGTGCGAACGCATCGTCTGCAACACAAAAATCGGTTTCTTGGTCATCTGCTGAATTTTGAGCGGAACGATAGATTCAGGGAGTGCATTGCTGCTTATCTGCGCTTTTCCTGTGGGCGTTTTCCAATTAAATTCACGCGCTGAATTACCAAGATAAAAACCGCCAGGCCCTTTGAGCCGCTGATTAAAATTGGCAAATCCTGGGATAATCTTTTCAATCAAATCTCGAATGTTATCGTAATTATCGGCCATGGATTGCCAATCGATTGGATTTCCCTCCCCTAAGGTCGCTTTTGCCATTCCTGCGATAATGGCAGGCTCTGAGCGCATCATCTCTCCTGTAACATCAATTCGCCCAGAAGAGGCATGAACCATGGAGAATGAGTCTTCAACGGTAATTTTCTGTGGCCCCTGAGCCTGAATATCAATATCTGTCCGACCTAAACAAGGCAGGATCAACGCATCCTTGCCCGGGTTGACATGGCTCCGATTCAGTTTAGTCGCAATGTTTACGGTCAAATTACAGTTTTTCATTGCTTGTGCGACACGCTCGGTATCGGGCGCAGCAGCAACGAGGTTTCCTCCTAAACCGATAAAGACTCTACTTTCACCCCGTAGCATCGCCTCAATAGCATTAACTACGTTATGTCCATGCGCTTTTGGTGGCGTAAAGCCCAGTACTTTTTCAATATTGTCGAGTAGAAATTCAGGCGGTTTTTCATTAATTCCAACCGTGCGGTCACCTTGCACATTTGAGTGGCCACGGACAGGACATACCCCAGAACCATCCTTACCAATTTGGCCAAACAGTAATTGTAGATTGACCAACTCTTGTATGGTTGCCACCGAATGCTTATGCTGAGTCACCCCCATCGCCCAAGTCACGATCACGCGTTTAGCGCCCTGGTAAATATCTGCCACCAGCTCTAGCTCTTGTTGCGTGAGCCCAGATTGTTCAATAATACTTGACCACGACGTAGCCTGCACCATGGCTAAATAAGACTCCATCCCTTCGGTATGCTGGGCAATGAAATCAAGGTCGAATATCGATTCACCGCAGACCTGTGCTTGCTGATGACGAGCAAGAAGAATTTTCACCAAGCCACGAACCGCCGCCATGTCTCCGCCTAATTTAGGAGTGAAATAATGGCTAGTGGTCGGTGTTGAACCATTGCTTAACATTTCAAAAGGATTTTGCGGGTTAGTAAAACGCTCCAATCCTCGCTCTTTTAAATTATTAAATGCAACAACCCGAGCGCCACGCTTATAGGCTGACGCCAGTGTTTCCAACATACGAGGGTGATTCGTTCCTGGGTTTTGTCCAAATAAAAGAATCGCATCGGATTCTTCAAAATCCTCAATAGTCACAGTTCCCTTACCAATGCCAATCGAGCGAACCAAGGCGACGCTCGTAGCTTCATGGCACATGTTTGAGCAATCAGGAAAATTATTGGTACCAAACCGGCGCGCAAACAACTGGTATAGAAATGCAGCTTCATTACTCGCGCGGCCTGATGTATAAAATTCCGCCTGATTTGGACTAGCGAGTTGATTGAGGTGTTGTGCAACCAGTGCAAACGCCTCATCCCAGCTGATTGGCTCATAGTGATCCGTTTGAGCGTTATAGCGCATTGGTTCCGCTAAACGCCCTTGAGATTCGAGAAAATAGTCACTCTGCTTATTGAGCCAAGTGACCGAATATTGCTTAAAGAAATCCGCCCCAACGCGTCGAGAAGTGGCTTCCCAGTTGACGGCCTTAGCGCCATTTTCGCAAAAACGAAAACGCCCTGGGACATGTTTTTCACCCCAAGCACAGCCCGGACAGTCAAAACCATGGTCTTGGTTGGTTTTTAAAAGATTGGAAATATTTTTGGCAACATTATGACTTTTCAATAGATGATGCGCGGTGCTTTTTAGCGCTCCCCAACCACCAGCCGAACCGGTATATTGTTTAATACTCATATTCTTCTTCTCACTCTTTCACTGACTGCAAACGTGCATGACCATGGTATATATTGAACTGATTTTTTTTGATAAAACCAATCAGTGTCATATCAAACTGACGCGCCATATCGAGCGCTAAACGTGATGGCGCACCAACAGCCACCACCACTGAAATGCCAGCAATAGCCGCTTTTTGCATTAACTCAAAACTCACTCGGCCGCTAAGAATCAATACCCCTTGCGGGTGCCAACGTTGCTCACTCAAAATTCGACCAATCAACTTATCCACTGCATTATGGCGGCCCACATCTTCTGCAACGGCAATCAACTCACCATTCACGAAGTAACCCGCACCATGCACCGCCCCCGTTTTTGCAAACAGTGGTTGATGAACAAGAAGCAAATTAGGAAGCGCAATAACAACATCAGAAGAGAGCCATTTCGGGCTATCATCAACACGAATTTCTCGCCTCAAACTCAAGGCTCGGATGGATGTCATACCGCAAATGCCACAGCTCGACTGGCTCATATAACGACGGGCCTGATGCTGAATCACATCAGTGTATGGATGATTGAGCGTGACCAACCAGTGATTCTGGCCATGGCGTGATTCGTCGTCAACCAATTCCATATTGAGTATATGGTCATATGAATCGATCACTTGCTGCGTGTAAAGTAAGCCACCGATGAGATGGGCATCGTCACCGGGCGTTCGCATTGTCATGCTCCACTCTTCGATATGCAGCTTGTTAGTAACCGTATCATTCCATTGCAAACTGATTTGTAAAGGCTCTTCAATAGCAAGAATATCGTATTCATTTTGAAACCCTATTTTGGAATCAAAACGTTGGCGATAAATGCGTTCAGTTCCCTCAGGTTGAGCATCATGAGGGTCATTGGTTGTCGTTTCTTCTAGCATGGTTCTTTTTATTGACTGATTTCAATCATCAGCATAGGTGAGTGCAAGATAAACTCCTGCAAACACTCTGTACTTAATGATTGGAAATGGAAGCAGTGCCTTAAACACAGGAAGCTGCAAATTACTCCTCACCTTGCGCAGGGTCAAGAAAGCCATCTTTTGGCTATGGTTCAGGTTTAGTACCATTTCCCTGCCAGTTTTAGCTTGTTACCCGTCATTCCCAGAGGTTCAAGCATTATATGAACATAAAAGCATAAAAAAGAAATAACATTCCATTTATGAAACTCCGGTAGCCTGATACTACAAGAGAGCATCAGGCTCTTGGTAAACCGTTGCTAATACATAACCGATTATTTCTGTATAAACATCGTAAGAATTCACCGTTAAGCCAGCAACCAAATAAAAAATGCGCCATAACGAAGCACGCATTAATGTACATTTTTTCTCCAACAAGGCGCTAAGAATCAAGCCATTAGTGGAAAATTATCGTCAATTGCATACAAAACCAGCAAACGATCAGCTCAAGACTTTACAAAGTAAAATTGCTTCGCTATTATGCGCACCACACGGAGAGATGGCTGAGTGGTTTAAAGCACCGGTCTTGAAAACCGGCGATGGTTAATAGCTATCCTAGGGTTCAAATCCCTATCTCTCCGCCACTTTTAAGAAAAGCCGCTGTTTTTACAGCGGCTTTTTCGTATCTGATTAACATCATTTTCTCATACTGATATTTTATTCCACGCACCACTTGCCATTCATTAGATAAGTACCCTCTCCATTCATCACATACCAAAGGTGTATTTTTTAGAAACTGGCATCAAATATGCTTCCCATTATTCAACGGTTATGTCGTAATTAATGGCATGGTTAGAGAGGAGAAGTGTATGAGCCATCTCTATAAGATTGAATCCTACAGTGAAGAAGCGGTCAGCTCGATTGCCCAGTTTATCCGTTCTAAAGGTGGAAGATGCTGTATTGCTGGTTTTGCCGTGATAACAAGCCACCCTTTTCAAGAGCGCGAGGCGTGGCGTTTACTGCCACTTGTCGGCAAAGTGACTGACAATGTAACCGATTGGGATACCAGCCTTTTTTATCGAAAATGTGATAATTAGCTCGTCAGGTCGGTGAATATCTTACCTAATTCGCAGGCCTCTGCTTACTTAGCGACCGATTCTTTGATGTCATTTTATTGAGCCGAATTACGTTGATAACGAGTGGTTTTGCTGGATTTACGTATCTTACGTTTGAATGCAGGGCGCTCCACTTTAGGCAATGAGCGAAGCGACTCTGGCACTGCGCCCGATTTCGCCTGTTCCATGATCTGAATAATGCGCTCTTGCAGCACTTGCATAAAGGGTTGATACGCTTGCCCACGTTCAGCCATCGCTTGCAATTGATGCTCCCAATGGGCGGTCATATCAGGATAAGCTGATTCATTTGGCAGCGCATGAATTAAACCCCTTCCCGCTGGCGAGCTTAGAATCAGCTTACCTTGACGTGTTAAGAGTTGCCGCTTGAATAAAGTGTCAAGGATCCCCGCTCGCGTCGCTTCCGTACCCAAACCATCGGTTTCACGTAAGATTTTTTTCAGCTCTTTATCTTCAACATAGCGAGCAATTCCCGTCATCGCTTGTAGCAAAGTCGCTTCAGTAAAATGACGAGGAGGCTCGGTTTTTCGATCGTGAATCTCCCCTTCTCGACACGTCAGCACCGTCCCTTTACTCAGTGGTGGAACGGCATCGACTCCGTTCTCTTCTTCATCGACTTTGCCCAACAAACTCTTCCAACCGGTGTCAACCAGTTGTCGCCCTGACGCAACAAAAATGCCACCCGCAATATCAAACACCAGCTTGGCTTCGGCGCACACGGCGGCGGGATAAAATTGCATCAAGTATTGGCGCGCAATCAATTGGTATATTTTCATCTCATTTCCCGACAAGGCATTGACGGATGCCTGCTTTGGCGTGGGAATAATGGCATGGTGCGCGTCCACTTTCTTATCGTTCCATGCTTTAGATTTAAGGGCTAAGTTTGCGCCACTGACCGCCGTTAACAACTCTTTGGCGTTGCACGCGATAGCTTGAGTTACTGACGAAGCTTGAGCGTAATGTTCTTGTGGTAAGTAACGGCAATCTGAACGCGGATAGGTGATTAATTTATGCTTCTCATACAGAGATTGGCAAGTGTCTAACACTTGCTGGGCGCTCATTGCAAAGCGCTTCGCTGCATCAATTTGCAGTGCAGATAAGGAATAAGGTAACGGCGCGGCTTGCTTAGTTTGCTTTTGTTCGGCTTCAATCACTGTGGCGGGTTGCCCTGCGATGCGCTGTGCGACATTTTCCACCAACTTGCGGTTTAAGACTCGCCCTTCTTCATCTTGCCACGGCTGGCAAGCATCGCTGGGTTTCCAGCGCGCACGGATATCAAACGCCACTTGATCAGTTTGATAAGGGATTAACGCATGTAATGTAAAATAGTCTCGCGGGATGAAGTTTTCTATCTCCTCATCCCGACGTACCACAAGCCCTAGAATAGGAGTTTGTACCCGTCCAACTGACAAGACACCTTGATAGCCCGCTTTCTGCCCCAGCAAAGTATAAGCCCGTGACATATTCATGCCATACAACCAATCGGCTCTTGAACGCGCGAGCGCTGAAACCGATAAAGGGATGAATTCGCGGTTACTGCGCATCTGTTTCAGTGCACGCTGCACGGCTGGAAGGTTTAAATCGCTGATCAGTAGCCGCAATGCTTGCTCTTTTTTACTTTGGCTTACTTTGCAATAATCAATCACTTCATCAACTAATAGTTGCCCTTCGCGGTTACTATTACAACTAAATTTTCATGAAAATATTTAACTATTTGTTTATTAAGTACAATTTGTATTTTCATAAATCTTGTAGTTTTGAGTATTAAGTTATCGGGAAATGAAGCATAACGGTACGGTATTGGGCTTTAAGGATTAAATCTATCAGTTAGAGTGGAATGGCGTTTAGATACAACCTATTATCAATACTATTTTTAAGGCCAAACCAGTATAAGTCATGACTCAAATGACGTATTAGATACGCTAAAACTGTCACAAACTTTCAAAGCGTTTAGTGGTAATTCCGCCTGTTCAATATGCCGTAGTGTGAACTTATTGAATAGTATAATACCTAAATTGATGTACTATTCTTCTTGCTCGAAAAGCTTCCTTGTTCCCCAAAGCAATCCTTGTGTAGAACTAGGATTAATCGATGAATGATTAAGGAATATTATCCTAGAGTTATACAAATATTTAGTGGAAAAGTTGTATCATTCCTAACCTAACAATGAGAACTGCTTAACAGAGAAAATGCACTTCTTCATCAATCCAGAAGAAGAGTGAGCAGTATTGATTAAGACTTTGTTGTACCATGTACAGTTTGATGTTTTGTAAATAGGTTTAGGTTTGATACCACAATGGAAAATGAATGCAGCTGCTCACACTGCAGAATCTATACTGAATTCCATTGATTTACGCAAAAAGTCAAAAACTCTTTAAAGCAAGCTATTATGCCGAAATAAACGTCATTTAACCTACACATCTCTATCACATTTTAGAATTTAAATACTCTATATAAAAACGTATTCCGCCATTCAAATAGGCATATTATTTATAGTGGTATATTGAGTAAGGCTACTACACATAGATGACACAATAGTCTGTTAGAAAATAACGGAATAAAATAACCTTATTTAATTCGTGACTCTGAAAAAACCTTATAGAATCATCATTATTTCTGTGAAAAATGTAGTGGATGATAAGATCAAATAGTGGTATTTTTATTGCGAACAGAAGACATTATAGCTATATTTAATTTATAAATTTGATAATTATGAACTATAAAAACCAAAAGGTTATGTTGGCTAGAAATTTTATGTCACATGCATGGTTAGGCAATAACCACCACAACTTAAGTGGATTCTTGACGCCTCAAGTTTTAGTGCGGTCACCAGTCAGAGAAAGTGTTGGGTGCAATAATTTGTCTGATGTTTTTTCTATATGGTTTAGAGGCTTCCCCAATTTGTCATACAAAGAAAGAAAGCTTCAAGTAACCCGAGATAGGGTTATTATTGAGTGGGAGATCAACGGAAATCACTTGGGCCAATTTTTGGGCGTAGCAGCCACAGGCAAGCGAATTAATTGTTCAGGCACCACATCGTTAGTTATATTTGATCAACTAATTCATTCATATAGTACTGATGTGAATATTTCTTTATTTTTGAAGCAATTATCTACCCATCAGTATACTACAGATAATACGGCAGGAGATAACATGCGTCTAGCTGTGAATAGACGATTAAGCCTTAGCCTAACAAACAGACAGATAGACTGTCTCTCGCTCTTATGCTTAAGATGTGATAGAGAAACAATTTCTTCGGCACTAAATATAAAATACTGTACGTTCAGAACTCATGTGGATAGAATATTACCTCTTATTGGTTTAACATCGAGAAAAGATGTTTTTGATTGGGCCTTATCCTTTCATATTTTAGATCTATTAATAAACATCGGCTTAGAAAAAATACATTCACAATTACACAATCAGAAAACTTATATCAAACTGTCAGGGTCTTCCTTCTAGGAGGGATAGATAGCTCAGTATCAAGTTTGAAGTGCTATGAGGCTTTGTTGCGTAATTCGAGGGAACTAAATCAGAAACTTACGATCTGATCGGCTAAGTAAGTGAATTATCCTAGTCTCATACCGAAACCTCGCTACAAAACAACGAATTGGAAACAGTACAACAAAGCCTTAATCAACCGTGGTTCACTCACTTTCTGGATTGATGAAGAGGCCATTCGCCAGTGGAAGCAGACTTAGTATCAAGTTTGAAGTGCAACGATCAGCGATAATATCCAACAAAACATTCCTCCGGAGTTTGAAAGCCCAGACGAGCTCTGGGTCTGCTGTTAAGTTTGTGGGCAATCGCGTTGCACTTTGCTTGAGTGAGCGTCGCCATTGAGGTGCCTTTGGGGAGATATTGTCGGATAAGTCCGTTGGTATTTTCATTGGTTCCTCGCTCCCAAGAGTGGTGTGGGTTAGCAAAATAAAATCGAGTATCGGTGGCGGCTTCAATAAGCTCATATTGGTTAAACTCGGTACCATTGTCTGCAGTAATCGTGGTAAATAAGCCATCAAATCGTCCCATGATTTGAATGGTTCGACGGTTAAGAGATGCGGTTGTTCGGTCATCCCTTTGCCCAATCAGGGTGTAGCCGGTCATGCGCTCAACGAGTGTCACGATGCAGTGCTTAGAGCCTTTGCCCATGACAGTATCAATTTCCCAGTGTCCACGCGTTTTACGTGTTTCGACACTTTTAGGACGCTCAGAGATATGTCGTTTATTGGCGAGCCTTCCGCGACTATCGTAGGCAGCGTAACGCTTGCGCCGCTGTTTGGTTGATTGTCGTAGGTGCTTCCAAAGCGTGCCTCCATTGGCTTTATCTCGCCAGATGTACTGATAAATGGACTCATGGCTAATGGTCGGCTGTTTATATCGTTTCATTCTTCCGACCACTTGAGCAGGGCTCCAGTCTTTTTTAATAAAGTGCTCGACTTAGTTATATTGCTGCTGAGTAATGCGCTGATTACGCCGAGATTTACTTCGTCTTGTCCGAGTGCGTTGGTCGGCTTTGAAAACCCGGTAGGCGCCATCGTAAGCACAACGGTTGCGAGCAATTTCGCGAGAAATCGTACTCTTATGTCACCCAGTGAGTTTGGCGATATGGGTATAGCTTAGACCTTGCTTTTTATAAGTAGCGATTGTATATCTCTCACCCTCGGTGAGCTGTTTATAAGTCATTCTTTTTCACTTCTTGGCGGGAGGAAAAATAGGGATTATGACGGCTCACCGTTTTATTTTTTAGTGTTGCACTTAGTATATGAATCCAAGAGAGTAAACAAGATAAACGTGGTAGACCTCGTCAGTTCAGCGACTTAGCTATTACCACTGCGCTTATGGTGAAATGACACAAGGGGTTGCCAGAAGCTTTGCGGCTCCAACAATAAGTGGAAAAAGCGGTACGGCTATCATAAACGCTCACTATCAGAGACGGCAATTTATCGAGTGAAGCAGTTGTTAGGTGGGCGGTTAAGTCTGAGAAACTACAATGCTCAGGTTGGTGAAACTTACGCCATGATTAAGCTTACAGGGCTTGGTATGCCTGAAACACAGTGTGTTATATAGGAATTACTCAATTGAAAGTACTTTGGTTCTCTGACCGCATTACACAACAAAGTCGTGCAACGATCAGCGATTCAATACGAACTAATAATGACCAGAGATGAGATTCGCCAAACAGTCTCGAGTATATAGCGGTTGATTACATTCGGACGAAAAGGCTCAATGCTATTGAGTACCTAAGCCCAGTTAACTTTGAACAGCAAAATGTCGCTTAATGAGGTGTCCAGTCTGAGTAGAGCGGACAAAATTGCGAGGATGACATTGCTCGCAGAAGGCTGCAACTTCTCCTTGTAGAATGAGTGGTGTGGCTCGTTTGATGTTAATGCCTTCGTAGCACAACCTTGTATCATAAGCACCATCATCACCAGGCTTATCTAGGATTCTTCGGTGAATTTGTTTGAGCAAATTGGGGAGCTCTTCATCGTCGCTCACATTCGATAAACTTAACTTAGCAGCAATGATTTCATGCGTGTATGTATCGATATCTAAATGTAACCTTCTCAAGACACGGCGCTTCCCGCCATTAACATGCTTTTTACCATCCATCAGCCCTAACTGAAGATTTTTAGCCCTATCGCATCAATGACCAAATGCTGAATTGTCCCTTTAGTTTTTGTCTTGAACGTGACGTTGACCGGTACTCCCCTGCTTGATTTGCTTCCATAGTTGAACGGCCTCTTCATCAATCCAAAATATCAATGGACCGCGATTGGTTATAGTGTTTCCAATTGGTTGTTTTGTAACGAGGCTTGTTCATTGGTCTAAGTATTTGAGTGGACTTAGCTGATCAGATCGTAGGTTAATGATTTAGTTCCCTGATTTAGGAAACAAAGCCTTTTTGAAGGCTCAACTCTCGGAAAGATTTCTCACATTTTGTTTTTTCGCTTTTTCTATCAGGTAACTCGACTCACTCTGTTGAATTATCAAACTTCACTTTAATGATCTTTGTAACAAAAAACGCTCATTTTCATATCCTTTGTAGTCATTTTTTGACGACACTAACATACACGTAACGTGATATTCTCTAATACGAAAAACTTATATGACATGCAGCATGTATGCCTTAAAAGACATTTAATTAAATTTTGACGTAGGAAAAGAAATTACCGTGAATGAATACTAGAAAGTACGAATAAACGTACATTACTCTCTCTAACATTACCGTTATTTATTCTAATTTCCTTAGAAACAACATCACAGTCTTATAAGATATTTTGTTACTAAGGATACATTTTTATTGAGTCTTTAATTAATGAAAAAAAATCCAAGAGATTTGTTATCAATGTTCATAGAACAAGCTGTGGCTAACCCAAATCGCACTGTGGTAAAAAAAAATGAGTTTAGTTATACATACAAAGATATCGCTTTGGGTGCCTGGTTAGTTTCAGATCTTGTCAATCATTCATTGGAAAATGCAGGTCAGTATATTGGTATATATACTGACCAAGATGAAAGTATGTATTACGGGATATTTGGAGCCTTATTTTCTAACATGGGATACATTCCTCTTTCTCCAGAATACCCTGATGATAGAATAGAATATATGCTTTCCAATTCGGGGGTGAAAGTCATTTTCACTAAACAGAAATATGCAGATAAGCTTAGGGACTTCGTCCATAACGACGCTCACATCATTACTTTAGAACAGCTCGCGTTCAGTTCATCTGAGGACTTCGACTTTGAATACATCACTCAAATTCAAAGGTGCGAGAGTTCACCTGCCTATATGATCTATACATCAGGAAGTACTGGTAAACCAAAGGGCGTTGCTATCAATAATCGAAATATCACAAATCAGATGCAGTGGGTGTCAGAAGAGCTGAATTTTGACCAATGCAAAACCATTTTGCAAAAAACTCCGATGAGCTTCGATGCTGCTCAGTGGGAAATACTCGCCATATGTTGTGGGACCACCGTTGTACTTGGTGACGCAGACTTGTATAAGAACCCAACAAAAATCATTGCTGAAATCAAGAAACACAATATTACATCAATTCAGTGTGTTCCAACTCTATTAAAAGCATTGCTGACATATCGCGAAATATCCTCATGTGATAGTTTGATAGAAGTATTTTGTGGAGGAGAAGCACTAACCAAAAAACTTGCTTTAGAATTCAAAAAGCACCTTCGCACTAGACGTCTTGTTAATCTTTATGGCCCAACTGAATGTACAATTAATGCCTCCTTTCTAGATGTCGACCTTAATTGTCTTGAAGACTATCCAGACGTTATTCCAATCGGTATACCCGTCAAAAATACCGAAATATTTATCCTCAATGATTTCGGTGAACCAGTTATGGACAATGAGGTTGGAGAAATCTGCATCAGCGGACCTCAGCTATCGCCAGGTTATTACAATAATGAACTAGCAACTGCCGATAAATTCATATTTACTCAGAAGTTGTATGGTAAATCTGAACAGTTAATTTATAAAACAGGGGATCTCGGTTACTATGGAGAAAATGGCCATATTAATTTTGTATCGAGGAAAGATAATCAAGTTAAGGTTAGAGGTTATCGCATTGAGCTAGACGAAGTGAAGGTGGCTATCGAAAGTCACGATTGGGTTAAATATGCGGGAGTTATTGTTGCTGAAAATGCTCGCACTGAAAATAAAGAAATATTGGCCTATGTAGAATTAAACCCAAGAGAGGCAGCTCTCATGGATCAAGGTCTTGACCAAAGCCATCACGTGTCAAAAAACAGCAAAAAACAAGTCAAGGCACAATTGTCCAACCTTGGCGTGAGAGCCTTTTCAGCAAGTACGCTGAGAGTCAAGCTACCCGGTAAATCGGAAACCAAGTCGCAATCTTGCAAAGCATTTGCAAGGAAAACATACAGAAGCTTTAAAGGCGATAAACTGAATTTAAATGACTTAATAACGTTAGTTTCCCACAAAGATCATACTCAAAGCAACTCAAAATTCAATGGAACCGTTGAAGAACTAGGTTCAATAATGAGAATGTTTGGTCAGTTCCATAGCAAGGAAAGGCTGTTACCTAAGTATTCGTATGCATCCCCAGGCGCACTTTATGCGGTACAAATCTACGTTGAGTTGGCAGGCATATCTGGCATTGCGGATGGCATCTATTATTACACACCAACTGACCACACGTTCGTTCAGGTGGATACGACTACAGGACACAATCAGATAAAAGTTCATTTAGTTGGAATCCACTCAGCCATTTCCTGTGTGTACCAAAACAACGTCGTTGAAGTATTGGAAATGGAAGCTGGGCATATTATTGGCATGTTTGATGATGTCTTAAATAACTATGGCCTACACGCATCAACGCTCTATCGATCAAATGCACTTGCCAATGGGGTGATGAACAATAGTGGTTCGTTATACTTGACATCTTTCGATATAATTGCTGGTCAACACAGCATGACCGACTCACCTGTAGAGACGTATATTCAAGCTAATAACTCTAAAATTGCACAGCTTACCTCAGGCACATACCTCTGTACGAATGGTGACATAGCGTTTATCTGCGAAAAAAGCATTCGTAAAAAAGACGTCATCGCCATTAACCAGAGTGTCTACAGCGAATCTCACTTCGGTGTATCTTTAGTTGTACCCGAAGAAAATAGATGGGATGCATATATATGGTTAGGCCGAGAGCTACAAAGGCTACAGTTGAACGAGCTAGGTATAGGCTTGATGTCTTCTGGCTATAGTTCGAAAACAGGTCACGACCTCCCATCTTGCTCAAGAATGAAAGACATACTTAGCCATAAAAATAAATCTGTAGGTGCATTTTATTTCGCCATTGGTGGTCCTGTCACTAAAGAACAAATTCGTTCACAAGGTATGAAAGAAGATCTTATCCACTCAAGGGGGCCAACAGAGATTCTTAGAGACGATCTAAAAAGAACGTTACCGATACATATGATTCCGAATAAGATTACGGTGTTACACAAAATGCCGCAAACATCGAATGGAAAAGTAGATAATAATCAACTCAAACAACTTGCTCATCAAGAAGAAAAAAATAACATCGCGGTGGTTATTCAACCTGAGAATGATATACAGAAAAATCTCGCACGTATTTGGTCATCCATTTTGGAATATAGCAATGTATCCATAGACGACGAGTTTTTTGCATCTGGTGGTGATTCACTTAGCGGAGTCATGTTGATATCTGAGATTAATCAAACAATGAATGTATCTTTACCTCTTCAAGTTCTGTTTGATCGTTGTAGCATCAAAAAACTTGAACAACATATTGTAAGTGAGAGTGAAATAACGAAACAACGAGTTCTGCAATTAAACAACCGAAAAGGAGACAAGAACATATTCTGCTGGCCAGGTTTAGGTGGCTACCCAATGGGATTAAAAAATTTAGCAGAAAGTGTTTCTGATAATTTTTATGGCATTCAAGCATACGGAATTAATGAGAACGAATTGCCCTATTCAACTATCGAGGAAATGGCAGCAGAAGACGTTAAAGCGATTAAATCGGTGCAGAATACAGGCCCATATTATCTCTGGGGATACTCTTTTGGTGCTAGAGTAGCATTCGAGACCGCCTACCAATTAGAACAACAAGGAGATGTAGTGAAGCAACTTGCACTCATTGCACCAGGATCACCAAAGCTTAACATCCAACCTCAAGTAAACGAGGTAGCATGTTACACAAATCAGAAATATGTAACGATATTATATTCTGTATTTTTTAGGAAAATTTCTGGGAGTGATCTTGAACAGTGTTTATTACAAGTAAACAGCAAAGATTCATTCATAAATTTTGTCAAAAGTCGCCTACCAGAAATAGATACCGGAACTATCGAGAGAATTGTTTCCATCGTTGAAGAAACTTATGACTTTAAGTATACATTTAAGGAATTGGAGAAAAGAATCATCAAGGCTGAAATTTCCATATTGAAGTCAATAGGTGACGATTACTCATTTGTCGATAGTAACCATCGTTATTATTCAATTACACCAAGTGTATTTAACTTAACGTACGATCATTATCAATCCTTATCCGTTGGGGGATCTAGAGAAATATCAGAAATCCTCTGCGAACCATCAATTATACAATATGCACAGTAGGAGATATTCATCATGCCACATGTATTGATTAAACACTTTCCCTCACACATCTCGAGGGAAGAAAAGGAGCGTATTGCAAATCAGATTTCCAACATAATTTCAACTGGATTTTCTTGCTCAAATGACGTCATCTCTATATCTATGTTGGATGTAGAGCAAGACCTCTGGGATAAAGAGGTTTACCAACCCGATATAAAAAATAGACAAGATATCCTAATTAAGGAACCTAACTATTAAATAAATAGCGTGGCTATAAAAAGTCACGCTATCTAACCTAAAGAGCGAACAATGAACGATATATCTTTTAGAAAAAGAAATACAATAAAACCAACCTTTACACAAGATGGCATTTTTTTTAATGGAAACTTCATTGAGAAATATGGAGAAATAGACCGTAGTACATTTCATGAAGATCCTCTTCACTACAAGAGGAAATTTGGTCTCATTGTCCCAGCAACTAATACGACAATGGAAAAGGAAATATGGAGCATCCTAATTAATAACTATGACGTTGAGTCCCTAGATGGCATAGGATTTCACACATCAAATGTCATTACACCTAGACCAGAAATAAAAAATCAGCAAGATATCGAGCGCTATAAAGCAAGCTTCTTAGCTGGACTGCAAAATGCGATTAATGTCGCCAAGCTTTCTGACCCCGAACACTTGATATTGGGTATGAGTCTAGAACATATATTGTATGGTATCGATGAAGTTTCAGCACCCGTTGACTATGCTATATCAACAACTGACCTCAACTGGTCAACCTGTCACCAAGCTATGGATTCAGCTCTAGAAAAATATCAGGCGAAAAATATTGGCATCATTACGCCGTTTGAAGCTCAAGGGAACATGTCGGCAAAAAAAATGTTTCATGACCTTGGTTACAATGTTGTCGCCGATGTTGGTCTAGCTTGTGGAAACACTCAGCATATTGCCCACATACCAGACAAACTTAAGCAGCATGCCATCTTGGAATTGCTAGATGCCAAAAACAACAACCTAGACGCTATAGTTCAATGTGGTACAAACATGAGCTTTGTAAAACTTGCAGAAAAGCTAGAACCCGATATTGGTATTCCATTACTGAGTATAAATGCAGTTGTACTCTGGCATGCTCTGAGAAGCAATGGAATTTTCGATAAGCTCAAAAACTCCAGCCGTATTTTTCGTGATCACTAACTAAAGGTTCTAATAATGAAAAACAAATTTTTTCTGCTAGCAATTATTGGATTAATTTGGGGCTCTCAGTTTATCTTTCAAAAAATAGCACTTAGTGTTTTTACGCCTCAACTGATTGGTGTTGGTCGAGCCGTGATTGGTTTCATAACACTATTTATTATCTGTAAAGTACTGAAAGTTAGGTCTAAGGGGAATATTCCTTGGTTGACATACATGCTCATAGGGTTATTAGAAGCATCAATACCTTTTACACTAGTTCCATGGGGACAACAGTACGTATCCTCTTCCATTGCTTCGGTGCTAATTGGTACTGTTCCATTTTTCGTCATCTTGTTTACCCCATTGTTAAGTGTAGGAAACAAAATTTCTCGCTCAAATATTCTAAGTGTCGTTGTTGGTTTTCTCGGTCTGCTCTCTCTATTTGCACCTGATATTATAAAGGGTAATAGCTCGTTAAGTATTTGGGGCCCTTTATCCATCCTTGCAGCATCAGCTTCATTCGGTGTTGCACTTATTCTACTATTTAAATGTGGATTAGAGCACCCACTCATTGTAGCAAGAAATGTCTTGGGCTCAGCGAGCATACAAATATTACTGATATACCTATTTACGGGTAGCAAAATACCACGTATTATTACTCTAGATTCGATACTATCTATTGTATACTTAGGTGTAATGTGTGCAGGAATAGTGTACTTTCTATATATGATCCTAATTTCCGAAGCTGGCCCAGTATTCTCCTCACTAACTAACTATCTAGTACCTACATTCGGAGTGCTGATCGGTTTTGTGTTTGCTGACGAACAAGTAGGCCCGAATACTTGGATTGCACTAGCGATGATACTAATCGCAGTGGCATTTAATCAGAAAAAAGCATCAATAAGGAAAGACCAGTAGAGGTTAAAGACTCTTAAAAAGCAATATTTTTGAAAAACACGATCAAAGCGGCTTGCATGGGAGAGCCTGCTTTGATCGTATGTATTTGTGATTTATAGAGATGGTTTCATTTTTCTTAGCCTAAGATAGAGCTTGTAATTTTGCACTTGAAACCTACCTTTCCTGAGTTGGTCGTACTGTGATATATCGTTTGACAATAGATGAAATCCGGTCTATCGGTGTAAACCTCTTTAACGAGCTGTGGAACCGTTTGCTTTGGCTTTCGAGAAAAGCGATTCCATTCAATCTATATAGCTTCGCCTACTTACGTAGTGTTGACCTAGAAATACCTCAGCGTCTACAAACGAGGCCTGCACTACCACATCCCTCATACATCTTTCCCCACTGCTGTTTTTACTGAATTTCCCTGCCCATAGACATCCTATATAGTTAAAAGGATGTCTATGAATCACACACTTAATAAATCCAGCTGTTGTGTGCTAAAGGCATTCGGTTTAACAAATCTCGACGCTCTCGCCAATCGGGAAGTAGCTTGTCCATATACCCTTTGAAGCGTTCATTGTGATTTCGCTCAAGCAAGTGCACCAATTCATGCACCAGGATGTACTCCAAACACTCCGGTGGCTTTTTAGCAAGTTCTAAATTAAGCCAAATGCGCTTTGTCTGAATATTGCAGCTCCCCCATTTGGTTTTCATTTTTTTGACTCCCCAATCGGCAGATGTAACGCCGATCTTGTCCTCCCAAACTGGCAATAACTCAGCGATTCGCGCTTTAAGTACGTATCGGTAATACGAACTCAGTATCAGAGCCTTGTTCTCAAGCGTTGTTGCGGTATTAGCATATAAATGCAACCGACCACGACCTAACTTGATTTCATGCTTTCCTGAACGCTCGATAAGATTCAGACGATAACGCCTGCCCCACAGGTAATGACATTCACCGCTAACCATTTCTCGATCAGATTGGCGAGGTTGTTTGGTAAAATCACTCTGCTGTTTCTTGATCCAAGGAATGCGACTGATCACTGCCATACGGATTGCGGTTTCTGTCATAGATTCCGGAGCAGAAACGCGCACACGCCCATCAGGTGGCAACACGCTGATATGGAGGTTTTTAATTGCCTTACGATTTAACTGGATCGTAATAGAACCAATTTCTATTCTAGGCATTAATGGTACTCTTTTTGCGCTTTTGCCAATTTCATTACACCCTGAATATCCACCTCATAACCATCCGTTTCTTCTCGCACAGCATTGGCAATTTCTCGCTCCTTGAAACGATCCCCTACCCAGTCCGCTTTTTTGGTATAGCGAATCGCCGTATCAATTTTTATGGCCAGTAGCTCATTCTGACCAAAGTTATCGTAAAACGCGCGTTTGGGATTGGTGTCCATCGATAGCGGATAGTTAGCCGCTGTCTGCTCCGGACGTATAACCTTACGAGATAGCTCACGGATTTTTTCCAGATACTCTTGATATTCAATCGCTTTTTGGCGACGAAGCTCGATCAGCTCATCCAATAACACCGACATTTGCTCGTAATACTTGGGGTTAACCGGGTTTTCATCAACGATGGTTTTACGCACGTTATTTTCGATGGTTTCGGCCATGGCTTCCTGATTCTTACGAATACTTTCAGGCAAAACCTCCACGGCATCAGCGCCTTTTTCAACGATAAGCTCAATTAGCCCTAGCTCTTCAAAATCCATCAGCACTTCGCTGTCATCCGCACGAATATACATATCTAACAAGTGGCGCATCGCAGGCTCAAAGCGTTTCATTTCTACCAAATCGCCACTGGCCAGTTTTACTTCGTCACGGACTTTTTCAAAATGAGCAACTTCTGCTCTTATCAAGTCTACATCTTGCGCAGAATAGCCTGCATCAGGCATTTCATTGGCGATATTGGCGAACGCACGCAGCAGTTTGGCAACGTTCTGATAAAGCGTTAAACGCAGTGCTTCTTTCTCGGTGAGCTCGTCTTGGTTCAGACCTGACTTACCACAAAAATAATAAATGTAGTCTTCCGTATTGCGTGGCGCTTTTACCGGCTCACACAAGGCGCGCACCATTTCCAGCGCATTATCCAAATCGAGCTTGGCTTGCTCTAAACGATCTTTCAGCAGCCCTGCAACGTCTTCCTTGTCATAACCATCAAATGCGCCTTGAGTATAATCAGAAATCGCTTTATCCAACGAGCGGAACAGATCTTTGTAATCAATGATGTAACCGTATTCTTTATCATCGCCATCCAAGCGGTTCACGCGGCAAATGGCCTGAAACAGATTGTGATCAGCCATCTGTTTGTCGATATACAAATAGGTAGCGGAAGGGGCGTCAAAGCCAGTCAGCAACTTATCGACCACGATGAGCAAACGCATTTGTCCTGGCTCATCAATAAATTGCTTTTTAACTTCTTTTTCAAACTCTTCAACCCGGTTTGCAGCCTTGTCCTCCGGTTGCTCGAAGTAATCCGCAAGCATTTTGCGGTAAATATCGTATTTAAAGAGCTTTTCCGTTAAACCCTCACCGGTTTCTTCCCCTTTAATGCTTGCAGCAGTCGGCTGAAAACTGGTGACAATAGCCACCTTACCGGCTAAATCTGTTTGGCTGAACATCTCATAGGCTTTACAAGCCTGATAGACGCTAGAGCAGACCAACATGGCATTGCCGTAGCCATCCATCAGGCGTGGCTTGGTGTCTATATCCAGCAAAATATCATTCACAATTTGCTGCAAACGCGATTTACTGGACAGCACCTTTTGCATGGTGCCCCATTTCTGCTTCAACTGGGTTTTCGCTAATCGGGATAAGCCGCGAGTTTTGGCCTCAAACCATTCATCTACCTTTTTCTGCGAAGTGACGTTTTGGTCGATGTCCCGCGCTTCATAGCGTAAATCGAGCACGACGCCATCGGCAACGGCTTCATCAAACTTATAGGTGTGAATGTAAGGGCCAAACACCTCAACCGATTTCTTTTTGTCTTTTTTCATCAGCGGCGTACCGGTGAAACCAACAAACATGGCTTCGGGCAGGATAGATTTCATCGCCTCGTGCAACTTGCCCGATTGAGTACGGTGACACTCGTCCACAAACACAAACACATCACCTTTGGCTTTAAAGTCCGATGGTAGGGATTTCTTTAACTCGGCAATAAATTCATCCGTTGCGGTATCGTTTTCCGAATCAGACTGCCGACCAAATTTATGTACTAAAGAGCACACCAACCAAGGGTTGGGTTGATTGAGCGTCGCCACCAAATCGGCACCGCTTTTGGTACGATAAATGTCTTCCTCAACACCGGTGAACACTTTTTCAATCTGTTCGTCCAGCTCTGTACGGTCAGTGACAATTAGCACGCGGGCGTCTTTGACATTTTCCCGTATCCACTTAGCCAACCAGACCATAGTTAAGCTTTTACCAGAACCTTGGGAGTGCCAAATAATACCACCTTCACACCGGGCAATATGGGGCTTGGCGGCTTCTATACCGAAGAATTGATTATGACGGCAGGTTTTTTTAATACCGGCATCAAAAACAATAAAATCGTGGATAATTTGCAGAAAGCGCGCTTTGTTGCACACGCGGCTCAGGTGAAAATCGAGCTTGTGACCATAAGGATTGGTAACCTCTTCCTTCCACTCAAGGTAGTGTTTTTCAGGGGTTTCAATGGTACCGTAACGCAGGCCTTGCGTGTCGTTACCCGCCATCACCAGTTGCATGGTAGTAAAGAAGTTACGGATAAAATCTTTCTTCTGATTATCGAGGTTCTGGCGAATACCTTCGGAAACCGACACAGAAGAGCGTTTCAGCTCAATTACACCAAGCGCGATACCATTGACATAAAGCACTATGTCTGGACGTTTTTTGTTCTCACCCTTGATAGAGACTTCTTCGGCAATGGCAAAATCGTTTGCTTCTGGGTTTTTCCAGTCAATCAACCACACGGTTTCATTAAGATGGCCAGCACCTTCTTTATCTTTCACGCCGTAACGCAGCAGGCGATAAACCTCTTTGTTGGCGTAATAGAGCTTTTTACCTTCGCCCAGCGCTGCTGCCGTATCCAATTGGCGAATAGCACGGTTGATCAACGCCTCGCTGACACCGCGCTTTTTTAGCCAATCAATCAGGATATTTACTTCTATATTTTTATTATTAGCGCGATCTTGCCAATCGCCTAAATAGCGATAGCCTAAGTCAGTTTGAAAAAACTGAACGATACGATTTTGGGTAGCGCGCTCGCGCTGGCCTACATTGCTCATGACTCTATTTCCGTAACAAAGCGAGACTTGCGCTGAAACTTCATATCTCCCCAAGGCATCATTCTTTGTCTAGGATAGGAGACATAGAGCCACCTCTTAGCTCTTGTGACAGCAACAAAAGCGTTATTCCTCTCTTCATCCAGTTCCTTTACAGTATTTGCTCTGTAGTCTGGAAAAACACCTTCACACATACCGATTAAAAATACGATATCCTTTTCCAACCCCTTCATAGTATGAACTGTGCTCAAAGTTAACCCGTCATCAAGGGCATTGTCGGAAAGCTGGCCAAGGGCCAATGCATTACGAAATGCAACCAAGGAATCCCCAAGCCCTTTTCGTTTGAAGCGCGTCCAAGTGCGATTGAATTCATCAAGCTCTTCCAGACTAAGCTTAACGTCTTCTGTTCTTTCGTCCGAAGCGCCATTATGATTTTCAACCAATGATGCAAGGAGAGCATTAAAATCTTTGACTAGCTTGGGAAGCTTTGGGTTATCGACATCAAGGTTATCAATCGCAGAAAGCAGTTTTTGAAATATCTCAGAATAGTCATCAGCGGATAATGCGATTTTCGCTGCCAAATTTTGTAATACATTTTTCGACCAATTATCCGGCTCAGAAATGCCCAACACCTGACACAATTTCTTCCCATCGACCCAATCTTTAGAGTTCAGTTTCACCCGTATGGCATAATCCAAAACCTTGCCAAATCGAGTTGATGGCTCAAGCTGTCTTTCACCCTTTCTTAGTGAATAAGGTATCGAATTATCCTGAAGACATTTTTCAAGCTTTGAAAAAACGAATCGATTACGGCCAATCACCACCATATTGCCAAGCGATATTTCGCCTTCGATTTCATCGTGAACTTTTAGATCCAAAAGATTCTTAATCGTGGCAACAATCGCTGCCGCTTCATTTTCTTCCGAATCGAACTCTGAAATCTTAATCCCGCCCTCTAACGCGTAATCCATTTCTGTCTGTGAGCCTGGCCGTAACTTGTTTGCCGCACGGATGACCGCCTTGGTACTGCGATAATTCTCCTTCAGCTCAAATTTTTGTGGCGTGAAATCTTCAACAAAATGAGTGCAAAGGTAGTCTTTTGATGATCCATTGAACCCATAAATCATTTGATTAGGGTCGCCAACCATCAAAACACTTTTTATCACATCACCACAAAGCACCTTGATGAACTCATACTGCGCCTTATTTAGGTCTTGCGCCTCATCAACGCAGACATGCTTATACTGTGACCGATATATTTTTGCGATCCAATCATGATCCAGCAGTATTCTGTGCGCACAAACCAAAATGTCGTCGTAGTCTATTCCGCCGCTACCAAGTAATGCCGCCTGATAATCTGTATATATTTTCCAAATATTGCTATTTGGGTATAACTCAGTAACTTCTGACTCTGTAAGCAGTTCTCGCTTAATCTTTGAGAAAAGATCCATATAAGATTGCAGATTTCGCTCTCTATTTTTTAACTCTTTTGAGTCAGAGATACTCAGGTAAGTATCTATATCAATACCATCTTCTCGCAACGAGTGCATAAAGACTTCCATACGGTCTTTATCTCGATCATATATATGTAACTCCGAAGGTAAGCCGACGGTATGACCATATTTCTCTAAAATGCGCTGTGCAATAGAATGAATCGTGGCAATCCAAACTCTCTCCTCCGCCTGCTCTGAATCAACTAAGCGTGCACCCATCTCATCGGCTGCCTTATTGGTGAAGGTAAGAGCGATTACCCCCTCTTTTTTCCTAGTCTGTAAAATATGTCTGATACGTTCTGTCAATACTCGTGTTTTTCCAGAACCAGCAGAGGCAAGCACTTGAATTGCTATATCCAAAGGAGCTTCAACTATCTGGCGCTGGGCATTCGATAAATTCATATCAGACTCCAGACTCAATTTGTTTGAATAACTCGACAACCTTCACTGGAAGTTGCTCTCTGGGCAACTTAGTCAGATTATCAGTAATAGCTTTTGCATAAAGTGGCTTACTTGAATCAAGAATATCCAGAATCGCTCTAACTCTCCCGTGCTCACCGGAATAATCTCTATTTACATCTTCAAAAATAGGTTGCTTACAAGTTATACAGTTTGGCTTATCTGTCTTAACTCGCTTTAGGAATGTACCTTTGCGCTTTTCAATCCATTTACCGATTGCATCATCATTTCCAGCAACTTGCTGAATAGTTTTTTCGATAAGATCTTGATAGCCTTGGCTCAACAGATAACCTTCAAAGTCAGTCCCATCAAGGATGGTGATATTGGGAGCTTTCTCGATATCCGTGGCACCAAAGACTTTTTCATAATTCTTTTTAAGTTCTTTAACAGTTTGTGCCTCACCATCACTAAAGATGAATACTGGTATATTGAGATCTTTCGCCAAAATAAGAAACGGGCGGTACTTAGCCCCAGAGCCATTAACTCCGACAAAATTTATTCCTAGTGAGAATGGGTGCTTGCCTGTGTAAGACTCAAACAATTCCGGCAGAGCTTGCTCCTCAGTTTCACCTTCGGATAAAACTATTGCTTTGGAGAACAAAAGTTCACCTCTTGAGTGAACGACTTCTCTTTTCAATTTCCGTAAATCGTCATCTTCAAATTCAGTTCTAAGCTGATATACCTGAACTGAATTCTCCGGCTTGTTTAAGTACTTAATTTCATGAAGTTCAGCCAAGCCCGCGATATAAGGCGAGTGAGTGCTAATAATCACCTGTCCAGGCACATCTATGAGCTGTCTGTATAATGTCCTTTGCGCATTCGGGTGCAAGTGAGCCTCAGGCTCTTCGGCGGCCATAATTGGGAAGAAAGGCTCTGCTTCCTCTTCGTGATTCTTGGCTAAGAGTTCGGTAAAGGCTTTAACAGTCAACATGGACGCCCAACTACGCGTACCCATACCGTGATATTCCATTGAGAATGAGCTTTTATCTGATTCGCCAAAATTCACACTAAATCGCTTTGACAGATCTCGAATCTTCTTTGGAAACGGAGTTAGCTCTGTTTGGCCAGAGCCTTCAAATGATTGATTGAGATTGTCCAGATGGGTCTTCAAGCGCTTCAGTGGCTCGCTCTTCTCGATTGCCTCTTTATTGACTTCGGCCACCATCCGCTCTAACTCGGCAACGTCGGTATCATCGTACTCAACGCTCGACAATACGCGCCCCACAAAAGAAGACTTTTCTTTCAATTCAGTATGAATATCTCGCTGAGCATCAATAGGAATAAAAGGTACAGACTCAAGTCGCTTGCCAAGCTTTTTCCTAAAGTTAATCTTTTCCCATCCAGTATATACAGGCCATGACTCCATCTCGTAACGCTCAATAATGTAGCCGCCTTTTACCCTATCAGGCTTAGCAATTGTCCTAATTGCCACATACTGTTTGCCGTCTGCTTCTGCCTGGATTTTTGCACCAAGCTCTTGCTGCCATTCCTCTGAAAACTCACTGGCTCTAGCTTTATCGGCAACGGGTATCAATCTAATATCGACAGTAATTGCTTCTTGGCGCTTACCATCTTCACTAATGTGGAAGTCTTCATCAGACAAATAGCGTGAGTAATCACCTATTGATAATTGCAATGCTTTGATAACCGATGTTTTGCCAGCATTGTTTTGTCCTAGCAGAACAGTGACTCTCGGCAAGGCTATTTCGATATTGGATATGCCCCGAAAACCGCATATCCGAACAATATCTATTTGAATACTCATCTGACTTCGCTCCCTTGTATCAACCGCGTTTTACCCGTCAGCAGCTCTTGCATCATTCCCTGTTTGATTTGGCGGGTTTTGCCAAGGCGTTGTTCTAATGCGTGAATCTCTGCATCCATATCGGACAGGATGGTGGCGATGGCGGTTTGTTCTTCTTTTGACGGAAATGCAAATTCAAACTTAGCCATATCACTACCATAAAGATGATAAACAGTTGAGCCTGTGACTAACTGCATAACCTGATCGCGTAAGACATTAACCAGATACGAAAAGAAAACACCATTTAGTTTTTGCTTATCAGATCGAATAATCAGGATATCACCACCGAGGGTTACTCCTGTTTCAGTTATACAGCTAGCTGTCGCTAAGCCATTTGGCGTTACATCCGATGTAGGCATAAGCACATCATTTTCTTGTGACGTTACAATCCCGACGTTTTTGGTTCTCGATATGACCCTGTCAATTTTTGGCCCATAAGTTGTAAATAATTGTCCATAATGGATACATTTTATTTTCCCACTTTCAGATAACTCACTTTTGGGCAGACCAGAACCTTTAAAGAATTTTGCCAAGTGACCAAGTCTCATTACCTCCCAATCCTCCGGTATTTCCCTCAGTTCAGTGGCCTTAGTCCCTTTTGGCGTGCCATCTTCGCTCAAAGCAAACTGCGGCAGGCGGGTGCGGCCGGTGAGGAGTTGTTGCATGGTGGCGGTTTTGATGGCCTGCTTTTTGGCGATCAGTTTTTCCAGCTCGCCGATCAGCGCATCGACATCGGATAGGGCATTGGCAATGGCGGTTTGTTCTGACTTTGGGGGTACTGGAATTTGAATGCTCTTTATGATCCCGCCACTTAGGTTCTTTTGCCCACCAGAATTACTCAGCTCGCGAATTTCTTCATACATTGAGTTTAGAATGTGCAGAACATAATGGCTCGAATTGACATCCTTCAATTCAATAGCTGCACAAGCTTGATTTATCGTCGCATCAATAGACAAGATTGCAGCTTTACCGCGAGTCTTGCCCTGCCCATACATTGCTAGAAGAATGGTTCCAGCTTTGCACCACTTTGTTGATGAGTTTTCTAGGCCTCTTTGAGTAATAAACTCCTTAGCAGTGCTAATTTCAGCACCATCAATCAGAGTAGTAGTAACCCACGGAATATCTCCATCCCAATATTCAGGGATCTTTCGGTTGGGCGTTCCACCGGAAAATACTGAGGATATTTCGCCAATACTTTTGACTTCCCAATCCTCTGGAATCATCCCTACCTCAGTCTGCTTATACTCCAGCGCAATGGCATTCGAAGCCATCTCTGCTAGATAATTTGGACTTACTTCAGCAATTCCACTCATAACCCCCACTCCAAGCCCATGGCTTTTAAGTGTCCCGACACTTTATCGCTGAGGTTTTCTACCGATTGGGTAAGTGCAGGAAGCGGCTCGCTATAGCGCTCTTCTAACTCTTTCACGCGATTAGCCAGTTGCTGGGTGACGCGCTCGATTTCGGCAACGATATTGCTTTCAAGCGTTGCCAGCCATTTGTCATCCACAATCAGAGATTTGATCTCATCGATGCTGAGTTTGGGGTATTGCTTAAACACCGCTAAATCGAGGGCTTCTTGCGCTTCTTTTAGGGCTTTTTTGGCCTCGGCCTCGGCATCAAAGAGCTTTTTGGCTTGTTTTAGCGCGGCTTTTTCATCCGAGTCGGTGGCGAGTTTCAAACGTGCTGTCACCGTGGCTTTGGTGACTTTATCTTTATCGTTCAGCGCATCGTTTAGTAAACCGTCTTCACCCGAGTTTTCTTCAAGGTAGGTTTCAAGCTCTTGGCTGGCGCTATCCAATAGCGATTGCAGCGTATCGACTTTGGCTTGTTCAGCAGCAAAAAAGCACGCCACGATTAACGCTGGCGGGATAAGTTCAGCTTTGTATTTGGCTTTGCCAATCACTAAATCGGGCGATTCTTTGAGCTTCTCACCTTTTTGGGCGACCAACTCACGCAGCACCTTGCCGGCTTGCCAGCCGTCTTGCACTAGCACGTACACATCGTCTTGCATTGACTCCGCCCAGTAATCCATCAGGATCTGGTAGATGTCGTATTTGCTGAGTAACGCCACGTTCGCGTAGCTATGCAATAAACTTTCACTGATTTCAAAAATAAGCGATTTGGGTTGATCGCCGATAGCGATTTCCCCTAACGCGATAGCTTCACTCCATGCATGAAAATGCTGCAAACTTTCTGTCGCGAAAGTTTTAAACTCCGCATGATTCAAAATGGTACCTTTTACTTCAGAGGCTTTAACCAAGGCTTTGCTGTAACCTTCACGGGCATGTTCAAACAAAGTCGCTCGAATACTGGGGAATACTTGCCAGAAGCACTCTAAGGCATCGATGTCGCGGTTTGGAATGCCGCCTTGCAGATGGGCACTTAAATCGTGCAGATCTTCCGGTTCGCTGGAGTCGATGTAACGCGGTATGTTGAGGTTGTAGTTGTTCACCTCATTTGCAATTTCGCTAAGCGGCACCATACGTGAGTAGCGTGGTAGCTCTAACTGCCTGTTGAAAACATCAACGACTTTGTGAATATCTTGGCTGCGCAGGCGGTTTTTATTCCCGTCTTTGGCAAAGCCTTTGCTGGCATCGACCATAAAAATGCCGCTGCGAGCGTTCGCGTGCTCTTTGTCGATGACAATAATACAAGCAGGAATGCCGGTGCCGTAAAACAGGTTAGCCGGTAAGCCAATAATGCCTTTGATATAACCTTGTTTAATCAGGTTTTCACGAATACGCGCCTCGGCATTGCCACGGAACAAAACACCATGAGGCAGAATGACTGCGCCTTTACCCGTACTTTTTAGGCTTTTAATGATGTGCAGCAAAAATGTGTAGTCGCCGTTTTTCTCCGGCGGAATGCCCCAACTGAAACGGCCAAATTCATCCTCTTTCGGGTTGATGCCGCTGGTCCAGTTTTTGTTGGAAAACGGCGGGTTGGCCACAGCAAAATCAAAGGCTTTTAACTGACCATTTGCCTCTTTCCACTGTGGGTCAGCAATGGTGTTGCCTTTCCAGATTTTAGCGGTGGCGTTGTTGTGCAGGATCATATTCATGCGTGCCAATGCACTGGTCGCGTTGTCCATCTCTTGGCCAAAAATACTCAAGCCACGGGGCGCTTCATCACTGGCTTTTAGCAATAGCGAGCCGGAACCACAGGTTGGGTCGTACACGGTGGCATCTTGCGAGGTATTGCTATCAATACCAATTACTTTAGAGAGGATGCGCGACACTTCCGAGGGCGTATAAAACTGGCCTTTGGATTTACCGGATTCGGTAGCAAAGTGGCGCATCAAGTATTCGTAGGCATCGCCCAACAAGTCATCGCCATCGGCACGATTATCGGCGAGGTTTAGCCCTTCAAAAATACCGACTAGCTTGCCCAGGCGGTCAACCATTTCTTTGCCCTTGCCAAGCTTGTCTTCATCGTTAAAGTCGGCAACGTCGATCACACCTTTGAGGTCGTTTTCTTCGGCCAGCGCACTAATGACTTTGTTGATTTTATCGCCGATCTCTTTGTCGCCTTTCAGGGCAACCATATCGTCAAAACTGGCTCCTTGTGGCACCACAATCATGCCGTAAGGGTCGCCTTTGTACTTATCAGAGACATACTTCATAAATAGCATGGTCAGCACATAGTCTTTGTACTGGCTGGCATCCATACCGCCACGAAGCTCGTCGCAGCTGGCCCAAAGGGAAGAGTAAAGTTCGGTTTTCTTAATGGCCATGGTTATTCCTAAGTACTTATTCGGTTTGCGTTATCGGCAATGACTTTCCGATACGCGTCAATGAGAGTTATTAAAGCTTAGCGGTATCGAGGCCTGCGGCTTTAAGTCGCTGAGTTAAGTTGCGCATCTTGCTGAATTCTGTACCGAAACTGCTTCGCAGGCCCACTCCTTCACAAAACTCTTTGGCGGTAATGCTCTTCAGCTCATCGGCGTATTTGAGCATTTGAAGATGCAGTTCAGCTGTATATTGGTTACGTGGGGCATCTGACAAGGCCTGCTTAATGCTTTGGTAAATCTCGATTTCGTTCATTTTGAGCCTGTACGCAAGATGAAACTAGATAATTTAGCTAAAGTAGCTAAATTATCTAGCCATTTCAATGGATAGATAATTTCTTGAAGTCGGCGTTTAATCCTTGAATACTATTTGCCTCACTCTAATTCACTACTTTTACCTTTGGTCTTATACGTTCTACCTTTTGCGGTTGACCGCTTAGTTGACGAAGTAGAGCGTCGCTTGGCGCGATTTTTAAAACTTGGCTGTTGACCCAAACCACTTAGCGATTTAAAGCTCGCTTTGTGGGATTCGATTTCACTTAACAACAACAATAAACCGTTCATTAATGGATTCATAAAATCTTGATAGCGTAATTTTTTTTCACAAATGGCCTCAAGCTGTGCTTCCCAATGCGCGGTCATATCCGGTACTACCATTCGTTCGGGTAGGCTTTGAATTAATTGCTTACCTATGGGCGTAGTGCGAATTTCTTTTCCTTGCTTCGTTAAAAATTGCCGTTTGAACAACAACTCAATGATACTGGCTCGTGTCGCTTCAGTGCCGAGACCGTCCGTCTCCCTTAACACTTTTTTAATTTCAGGGTCAGCTACATATCTGGCAATTCCTGTCATGGCAGCTAATAAGGTCGCATCAGTAAAGTGCTTTGGTGGACTCGTCTGTTTCTCATCAAGCTTCCCATCAATGCAGGTTACGCCGTCTCCTTCTATCAGCATCGGTAGTTTACTCGGTGAAAACTCTATGTCACCGGATATGTTTCTGTCATTACATAACAACACCTTCCATCCTTGTTCGATAATTGATTTTTCGCGAGCAATAAACTGACCACCACAAATTTCAACATCTATCTGGTGCTCTGCATAAACAAAAGGAGGGTAAAACTGCATGAGATATTGTCTAGCAATTAACTCATAAATTTGTTGTTCTTCACGAGTTAATCTTGAAGATCCCACACTTGTTGAAGTAGGAATGATCGCATGGTGAGCACCTACTTGGCTGTCATTCCATACCTTAGTTTTAATTGATAAATCACAACCCGATACAGCAAGGCTTAACACCTGCAAAGTTTTTGCAATAGCCTGAGTTACGTCTTTTCTTTCGTCAAAATGCCCTGCTGGTAGGTAGCGACAGTCTGACCTTGGATAAGTTATTAACTTATGGCGTTCATATAATTGCTGACAGACATCCAAAGTTTTTTGGGCGTTCATATTAAATCGTTTAGAGGCATCGATTTGCAGTGACGATAAACTGTACGGCAGGGGGGAATACTGCTTTTTTTGGTCTTTAGAAACAGATGTGACTAGCCCCCTCTGATTCATAACCTTATTGATGACCGTTTCAGCAAGCTTTTTCACCAACACCCGCCCATCTTCATCCATGTATAGCTCGCACGCTGCACTGGGCTTCCATTTAGCGATAAATTGTTGCTCTTGATTAGTTTGTAATGTGACAAATACTTCATAGAATGGCTTGCTAATAAAGTTATCTATTTCTTGGTCTCGATGGACCACTAATCCTAATACGGGGGTTTGTACTCGCCCAATTGATAAAACCCCTTGATAACCAGATTCTTGCCCAAGCAGGGTACAAAGGCGTGTCATATTGATCCCGTATAGCCAATCAGCTCTTGATCTCGCCAAGGCCGAAGTCGCTAAAGGAATAAAATCTCTGTTTGACTTTAAGTTTCTGAGGGCCTTTTGAATAGCCGAAGGGTTCATATCATTAACCAAGCAACGCATGGTAGCGTCTCGCTTAGCCTGGCTTACTCCAGTGTAATTTATAACTTCATCAACTAAAATTTGCCCAACTCTGTCGGGGTCGCCCATATTGACCAGTAAATCAGCTTCTTTTATTAGCTTTTTAACAGTATTGAACTGCTTGCTTGTTTCACGTTTTACCTGCTGCTTCCATTCATTTGGTACTATAGGTAAGTGTTCTCTTCGCCATTTTTTATATTCAGGATTATAGGCTTCAGGATCGGCCTGTTCGAGCAAATGTCCAATACACCAGGTAACTACATCTCCGCTGGCGACTTTAATGAAACCGTCCCCTTTCTGATGAGGTTTAGGCAG
This sequence comes from Vibrio sp. RM-69-4, assembly GCF_024743775.1. NCBI lineage: Bacteria > Pseudomonadati > Pseudomonadota > Gammaproteobacteria > Vibrionales > Vibrionaceae > Vibrio > Vibrio sp. RM-69-4. The sequence goes on along the minus strand of NZ_JAMQXI010000076.1, from coordinate 447,577 downwards.
TACATCTGCAACAGCACGACCAACACTGGGCTTTTCAGCTATATAGAGAATCATCTATCTCGCCCTTTTACCATTTCAACCACTTTAATAGCATGAAGTTCTTCTTCTAACTGCTGGATACGCTCTAATGCTTCAAAGAGTGCAAACTCCAAGTTTGCACTCTTTGCCACAACCTGATCACAAAAGTTTTTAATCAGATCCCGTTGTTCTCTGTACTTAGTTTTTAAACGGCGTTCTTCTTCCAACTGATGGCGAAAATTTTTACTTTTATGTTTAACAAATGATTTATTTACTTGCTTAACATCTGCCTTAGCAATTACAACTCTGGCTTTTTCTACAAATTCTTTATAATAGTAAATGCCGCCTGAACTAAGACCAGCTTCGTCATTGATTCGTTTTAGATTGATTTTTCCATCGTTTGAAGTTTTTTCTGGCTTTCCGTCTATTAAACGATTCAGAGCGAGCTCTAACCTTTGAAGAGTTATTTCTGAACGTTCCTTTATATCGATTTTATTCATAACAATGTCACCGATATATCTGCTGAAAATTTAACGTATGGTAAATTATGCTCATCCAATACCTTTTCGATCGACCGTATTTCGGAATAGAATTTCGATAATATGTTCGGTTGATTAACTTTAGCTTCATCCATCTTAGTGTACTTTGTTATTAATCTGTCACGCATTTTTTCAAGCTCTATCGCTTTTTCTTTCGTGACGACCTTGTATTGACAAATAGTCATATCACAAATTCGATCACAACTTGGATTTGTACAATGTCCTGTTGGATGCTCAATAATTGACAAACGCCCTTCTTGTACTTGTTGAGCTATTTCATCCCGACTTAAATATATCGTTGACTTTGCATTAGCACGCAAACTCAGAATCCGTTTACCCTCTGGCCCCGCTAAGGTTTCAGCTTCATTGTATATGTAATATAGTGTATCAGTCATGTAAGCTGTACTTTCACAAGATATTTCTGCTTGCAAGCTGGCATCCATCATCATATCTAGGTAAGACGCTACACTTGCTTGATTTGAGTACCATAACGTCATCGCAATGTTCATGTGTTTGAACTGGTATTTTAAATCCAATAACGAAGCAAGTTTATTTCTAACAAGATAAACAGCGAAAGTACGACGAAATGAGTGAGGATGAGGAATTAATATTTCACCAACATTCAACTTACTGTGCCGAGTCGGATTTAGAAGATTGAACTCTTTAATGTCTTCTGGCGTTAATTTATAACCCACTGAATAAACAAAGTTCCTCAATGAATTATTTATAGCTTCCCTTCCAGCCTTTGGATTAATTGCTGACGGGACAGGAAAATTAACAAGTATTGAGTTTATATCTTGAAGATAAAGATTCCTCTCGTCTTCATGGACTATTTTCTTAGAATTATCCAACCAATAATCTCTAGCAAATTGATAACTTTCCCACAATAATTCGATAGCTTTTTTTGCGGCTGGAATTGTGACCCAACTTACTGCTCTTTTTACACCACCTTTGTTTGGCTTTGTATCGAATCCATTTAAAATTGGAATTGAAAATCCAGCATACTCTTTCTCTTGGTATGAATTCAAATTAAACGATCTTAACTCCGCATCTCTACAGCCGCTAAAAGCAAAAATAACGGTATAGCAAGCACCTCTAACACTAGCTAACCAAATACCAGTATGATCTAGTTCAATGTTAGGAAAATATCCAATTTTTTTATATGTTTGCTTAGTCGCAACTTTTATTTTCTCTTCGTTTCGTCCTCTTAACTTTACTTGATTAATAAATTCCTTATAGAGCCTTGATATTAAGTGACGATCTTCATGTAAATGTTCCACTATACGAATTGCCTCACCAAAATATACAGTTGCAACGTTCTCGGGCATCGCCATAGTTTGCTTAGAAAATCTTGAGTCACCTGCTAGATAATAGGCTAAGTCATCGGCTTTACCTATATCACGAGTTATATATCCTTCTTGAGTCAAAGTTGGAAAAAAAATCAAGCTATTCTTCCAGGTTTTGTATTTCAATTTCAATAACCTCGCATCAGCAATGACGGCACTATAAATAATAGTGTTATCTAGGTCCTTATAAGAATTCCCACCTTGTCTCAAGATTAAATTTTGAAAGGTTACAGAACCAAAAATTAAATTCTTCAACATCGAAGTCTTTGACATCAACATGCTAGACTGTATTATTTTAAGTGCTATATCCTTTATCGTCCTTTCGAATTCGCCTGATAGTGATTTAAATGAAATGGTTATTTTTTCATTGAAAAACACCCAACGTTTATCCGAGTAAAAGGAATAAGGGTTATTTGATGAATCATATGAAACGACGAGATCATTTAAGTCATTTTCACGTGTAACCTGAAGAAGACATTGTTGCTGCTTTATCATTTGTAAATCCCCATAAATATTTTAAGATCATCATCGTCAGACCATAGTGGATGGGGTGACTCCAAATATTGCTCGTACGCCTTTTTGTAAACCATCGGAAATCTTTCTTGAATTACAAGCAGGATATGCTCTATAGAGTTGGTTACTTTTTTCAGATGTTGTGATGGTATCGAATTTACGGAAGGGCGACTTAAAGCCTCAGAGATAGCATCTCTAAACGATAGTAATGACCAAACATCCTGTACCTCAGCAATAACTGCATGATAAGGACAATCAAAGCAATCTAGGAACTTAAAACATGCTATTTTGTCGGTATTATTCGCAAGTGCATTTTGTATAAGCGCTTTTTTCAACTGTTCTGCTTTATCGCCGAATGGTCTCGTACATCTCAATCCATTTGTAATGATGGAAGCTTTTATCCCACTACCCTGTAAGTATTTCTCTCGGATAGGATCTTTAAAATTATATGCAATTTGCTCTTTTGCTTCCTTTAAGCTAACACCTAGTAAAGTCTGTTGCCTAATAGCTAAGGCCGAAGCAAGTGAAAGCTCCATTGTTTCGGGATTACCATCTGTATAGTGTTTACTTACGGTCTCAGGTAAGTTGTTGAGCCCATCAGCTACTGCAAATATGCTTTCTGTCGCGCGCATGATAATTGATGCTTTGGTCTTCCTAAACCTCTGAGTTTTAAGATCTGGAAAATTCAGCTTTCGAAAAACAACATTCAGATCTGTCGTTTCTGAACTAGTCATTTGCAAGGCGATACCATTTATAATTTTGGGAAATACAAATTCATTGTTGTCATTTACTAAACCTTTACTTATACCGATCCAGTGTTGGATGAATTCTTTTGCTCTTCGGTTAAAACCAACATCCAAATAATTAAGGCGACTTCCTTGTCGGCCCTTGACTGTAGCAAGCTTATAGACCCCTCTAGATACAGTCTTGAAAGATTTTTCGCTTATATCTGAATGTTTTAAACCTAATAGTGGCGTTGCATTGATGCCAGTATACAAACAGGTAATAAAGTAAGCTGACCGTGTCAAATCAAATTTCCACTGTTCTCTATTTGTGTTAGCTTTTACTGCCCTTACAGCTTCTCCCTCGCTCGTGATCAAAGGAAAAGCGCATGGGATCACCTTTTTCTCTACGCAATCAGCGTAAATGCTATAAATTGTATCTAATGCTGCATAGAGTTCAGATAACTCCCTATCTGTATAGGGCTTTATACTTTGTGAATCTCTTGGAAAAGCAAAGATAAACGGTTTTAAGTCAAGGTGAAGTTTGAAATCATACTCTCTAACAAACGAAATTAATGTACCTTGTTTTTGTCCAAGATTTTTACCTTTTTTTCCTTTGTGATATTCAGCGACTGACTTTTTCAAATATTCTGCAATAGTGCTAACGGTTAAAATATTTTCGATATTATTTTCATCACAAAACCTGAATAACGCAACCAAAACTGAAAATGTATTAATTTTTGTCCTTGTTGTCCTTTCCATTAAGTTCACCGTCGTAGTAATTTTATTAACTAACGAACGTCGGTTCATTTCTATTTTTTCTATGCGACTAGAATTAACTTTAATCTTATGGATTGGCAAATCTAAAACCGGGCACCCCTTATAATTTAGTCTTTCAAAATCAGCAATAGAATGACCATCGGTAATAAATCTGACGTGAGCAGAAAGCTCAATTAAGTTTTCTGGCTTTGCAATACTAGATGTTAAAGTCTTACGTTTACTACTTCCTAAAAATGACATCAACTTACCTCTCTAAAATAATATCTAGAGCATCTTCGTATGTTGCATTTGCACAGTTTTCTTGCTCGCAAAATCGTAAGTATGCTAATAAGGTAATGCGGTGTTGATGTCCTAATGTAGATTGTAAGTAATCTAAAGCATCTTCTTCTTTTAATTTGTAGTTCAACAGCTCTTTCAAACGAAAAACCGCATAAGTTGCTCTCAAGTTATGGAATTTATGATTAAAATCGTCATGTTGATTTTGAATCTCATTTCGTAACTCACCCCATCTTGCATTAATAGTGTTATCAGAAAATTTATTACCAAGACTGGTAATAAACAAGAATGGATTATTTGCTTCTATTGGATTCAAGCTTATAAATTTTCTTTTTCTTTCCATATATCTTGATGAATTAATGTAAGAATGAAGCTCCAGCATTAAAAATGTTGGGATTTCAGCGTATCGACTCGTTCCTCCCTTTGTATTAACACCCATACTCGGTGCTAAATACAAACCTTCAGCATGAATTAAATATTTTTTATTTAATTGTTCTGCTGTTGGTCTATAAATTTGTCGTTCTCGAAGTGTTAGAATTTCAGACCTTCTCAAACCTGAAAACCTTGCCAATTTAACAGCCAATATAAATTCTGTTGATAGAGGAATATTTACACTTCCCTTAGTGGATTTTCGTAACCCCTTTGGATTAAATAAAATTGCAGATTCAATGCTTCGCCATTCATGCTCGCTCAACGGGATTAGATTTCTAGACAGTCCGTTATGCCGTGCATCCCTCGGTAAGTTCAACCTTAAATCTGTAGAATCTACATGCAGCAATGTATTTCGCATGTAACTGTACTGACCTGCTGTTGTGACCTTTACCAATTCAAAGTTAAAAGGAGGGTTCTCGAATAGATATTTTCTCGACAGATAAAACTTATAAAATTTTATGACAACTCGCATATAACTGTTAGCTGTACTTCTTGCTATGATCCCTGATTGAAAAGCTTCTCTTAGATGTCGCTTAAAAGCATATGTAGGACGTTTTCTTACTGAGGAAGGCATTGAATACCATTCACAGTCGATTTGTTCTAAAAAACTAAAATAATGCAACAAACCTTGAGCTTGAGTTTGCACATCTTTTTTAAATTGATTTGCTTTTAAATTAATGAGCCAATTGTTAGCTACCTCAATAGCGTTGCCGTTACTTCGATATAACAATGGCATTTTTCCCAATACATGAGGCTTATCAGGATTAATGACATCTAATTTCTTGTTGGGTTGTGACGCAAAATACGACGTGAGTTTAAACTCTGGTATTACCCAAATGATGATGGACATGCTGTGACCCTTCTGTTTTTCACATCTTCACACTTATTTTTATGTAATAGTGTCTTTTCATAAAAACATTGTAACAGTGCGCGATCCGGGTCTCCTGCATGGATAATTTGCGATGCTTCTTTCAAAAGCTGACGAATCACAGTCAACTGTTTGCTCGATGTTTTGCGCGGTCTAAGCTGCCACTGTGAAGGAATGATAGGTAAGTCGAGTAAATTCCACTTTTTATAGCGTTCATCATAAACATCCGGCTCAACTTGCTCGAGTAAATGCCCAATACACCAAGTAACGATGTCGCCATTCGCACAGCGAATGAAACCTTGATCTTTCTTGTGTGGTTTCGGCAGAGCATCGGCTATGGCGCGCCCTAAGCTGGGCTTTTCAGCAATGAATAAACGGGTCATAAACTCAAATCAACGCAAAAAAATAAGGCCACATTAACCAATGTGACCTTAATAAATCAAGAAAAACTGTTATTTTATACAGTATTACTCTTCATTGCCTGCACGTGCAGCGGCTTCTTTCACTAAAGGTTGCAGTTCGCCTTTTTGGAACATTTCGATAATGATGTCACAACCACCAATCAACTCACCTTCAATCCACAATTGTGGAAAAGTAGGCCACTGTGCGTATACAGGCAGCTCAGCGCGGATATCTGGGTTTTGCAGAATATCCACATAAGCAAATTTCTCACCGCAAGCCATCAAAGCCTGCGCAGCTTGAGAAGAAAATCCGCAACTTGGTAGCTTAGGAGAGCCTTTCATATATAGCAGAATGGCATTTTCTTCAAGTTGCTGTTTAATTTTATCAATAGTTTCCATTGCTTCCTCTTAATGGGGATAGTGCGGTTTGTTACTGACATTCTAAATCATTAATAGAGAATAAAAAGCACATATTATTTATGGATATCCTGCCTATACAACAATTTTCAATATTAGGACTTTTAATAAAGTAAAAACTTGCTAAAATACCTTCAAGTCAGTCGTATCGACGAATATCATTATAATATCTGGAAGCTACTGAAAGAGACTTTCACTCTTTCTACACAACGGAGAATCGAGCAATGTCATTCGAATTACCAGCTTTGCCTTACGCTAAAGACGCTCTAGAACCACACATTTCAGCCGAAACACTAGATTTCCACCACGGTAAGCACCACAACACTTACGTTGTGAAGCTTAACGGCCTTATTCCTGGCACTGAATTTGAAGGTAAATCTCTCGAAGAGATCATCAAAACTTCAACTGGTGGCGTGTTTAATAACGCCGCTCAAATTTGGAACCACACCTTCTATTGGCACTGCCTTGCACCAAATGCAGGTGGCGAACCAACAGGTGCCGTTGCAGACGCAATCAACGCTGCATTTGGTTCTTTTGAAGCTTTTAAAGCAAAATTCACTGACTCAGCGATCAATAACTTTGGTTCATCTTGGACTTGGTTGGTGAAAAATGCGGATGGCTCTTTAGAGATCATCAACACTTCAAATGCAGCCACACCACTGACTCACGAAGGTGTGACTCCGCTACTGACGGTTGATCTGTGGGAACATGCTTACTACATCGATTACCGTAACCTACGCCCTGACTACATGAATGGTTTCTGGGCACTGGTTAACTGGGCATTCGTTGCAGAAAACCTAGCAAAATAACCTTTTCCCCTTGGATTGGTATTTAGTCATATGAAAAGCCTGCTTTATCGCAGGCTTTTTTGTTATTTTATCTAAAGTTATCTGCTTTCTCGCCGCTAAAAGTGCATCGGTTGGAGAGGCAAATGCAAGTACATACATTAGATAAAGCCAGTATTATAAACGAGCTTCAATTTGGCTCGGGGCTAAGCCATGCTGTCCAGCAAGGACGCCGTGCGGACTTTGCACTCATACTGTCGATGTTTTCTAACGATGTACGCGACAACACTCCTGTTGAACGTATTGAAAACCCACCCACTAGTGATGAATTGTTACGTAAGCGATTTGAGCTTACGGAGCCTCAAGCACTGCGTTCCGACCAAAGCTCTTACGCTGTTTCAGCAAAACAGGCCGAGCTTTTCCATCACGGAGGGCTCGCCAGTGCGAAACTCAGTCACTACTTGACTCCTGAAGTACTCGTCTATTTGCCTGAAGATACGCATGATTTACCCGAAGAGGTATATCTTAATCTGTCAGGACATGAGCGAAGGCATCTTGCCTCCCCCTCAAACGTTGAGCTCTTAGTTGCCGATCTGTCGGTTCAACTCACCGTTGCCCACCGGCGAGATCAGATCCGCACCCAAGTTTGATGTCTTGTATGTAACACAAAACGACATTCTCTAGATCAGAATGTGAGTATGACCAAAAAAAACACATACCACGCTCGCTTAGGCTGAGTAATTTGATGTTATTCACACCCTACCCACAGTTAATCAACCATCCTATTGAGACTAAATCCCGCTACAACAATAAAACAAACAATAGGGTGAGGCACCCAATGGATATAAAAAGTGCAATAATATTAATCACTTCAGCAAGTTCGATGCTTGGTAGCACGCTGGCCGTTCATTTCGCACATTTAGGTGCAAAAATTATTTTGTGTGACCAAGACAAATTTGGGTTAATGGAAACCTTTGCTCGTTGCAAAGCGATCTCTCAGGATGTTCATTATTACCACACACCAGATTACTCTTTAGAAACGATCCATCGGCTGTTCGATTTTATTGATCAAACCTATCATGGGGCACCGGATGTACTGGTCAATAATTGGCCAAATACATCCCTCCCCCCCTTGATAGGTGAACAACGAGCTGAAGTCTTTCTTCAGAAGCTCGCCATGATGGCCTCAACTTTATTCACTTTTGGTCAAGCAAGTGCTGAGCGAATGCGTATTAACAACAAACCAGGTGTGATTGTGAACGTCATTTCTCAAAATGATGAGTATGACCTAGCGGGAATTGAAAATGCGAATTCTATGGTTTCTGGTTTCACGCAGAGTTGGGCAAAAGAACTAACCCCTTTCAACATAAGGGTCGGAGGCGTAGTGCCTAGCACAAAAGGTGATGTAGATGAGAAGCCCCATTGGGCTGAGCTGCAAGATGAATTGATCCGCAATACGGAATACATCGTCGCTAACGAATACTTTAGCGGACGTGTGATGTCGGCCTAGCTAGCAGTACAAGGCCGACCTACATGGGTATGATTAAAACCCTTCTTCCAGATAATCGTCGAGATACTCTTCTTCCGATTCATCATACGTTTGGGTATCAATTTCTGCTTTAAAATCTTGGCGTTGTAAATAAACATCGCGAGTTAATGAATATGGATCTGGGGAGTTTTCCAACGTCACTTCTTGAGGAACGAGCCTTGCTCGGGTCTCCAATCCTTCCAGAGCCCATTTGCCTAGGCCAGCCCAGACATTGAGATAAGAAAGTGGTACATACAAGCCATCCACAACATCTGTGGTTTCTCGAATCGTGTAGGGCCCGTATCCAGGAATCATTAAATATGGACCATTACCAACACCATAATGACCTACCGCATCACTAAACGCTTTTTCATTGTGTTTGGTGATGCCCGCTTCTGACGCAATATCAATCATCCCAAACAGGCCTAAGGTGCTATTAATCCAAAAGCGGTTAAAGTGGTCAACGGCTTTCGTGCCATTACCCATCAGTATGTTGTTGATAATGCTTGAAGGTTCATCAAGGTTTGACAGAACATTGGCGATCGTTTTTCTAATGGGGTGTGGAATGTAATCCACGTAGGCAATCGCAACAGGGCGAACCAAGTATGGATCGATATAATCGTAGTTGATTGTCCACATTGATCGGTTAAAAACCTCAAAAGGATCGCCCGACTGCGTTTGATTTGATTCGGCTGACGTTGAATCCGGAGCGCTTGCACACCCTGCTAATACGAAAAGGAACAGCATAGGGCATATCAGTCGGGATAGGCGGCTTATCATTATTTATTTCCATGTATAAAGGCCGATGAGACATCGGCCTATCAATACGTTAATTGTATATAAGTGCTATTAATACTGCTTATTGATCACAACTTCAACAGGTTGACCGAGGCTCATGGGAGCACTTTCACCAAACCAATCACCTTGTTTAGTTGAAACATTGCCATCCGTATCCAAGCGTACTCGAACAATAAGCTGTGCAAGGTCGGATAACTTCCGCCCTTGAACCATGCTATTGCTATCATCTAACACAACCTTAATAGGGAATTGAGTCAGTGGATAACGCGCTGCGGCAACAGGCATAGGTGCACCATCAGAACTGTGCACAGAGACTATGAGTACTGCATTTTGTTCAAGAGTCACACCATCACCGAGTGAGATGGTGACAGGAACCATTTTCCCATCGATAGCTTTAGGCTGCATTTTGCTTTGTGCTCTTTCAATACTGCGCGAAAGCATCTCATAACGGCTATCTTCAGGGCCAATCATCTGCTGCATTAATCGCCAATACTTCATCGCCGCTGGGTAATCCTGGCGTTCAAACGCATCAAACGCAAGTAGTGAAAACACGCGTAGATCAACATAATCTTGTTGTACTAATGCCGTTAAAATTTCACGTGCTTGATTTTGGTCAAGCTCATCTTGTGACAACATTAATGCTTGCGCATAGCCCAACTTCACATCTGCATCTTTTGGATCTAACGCATACGCTTTCTTCATTGAGCCAATCGATGTTTCTATATCTCTGTTAGCAAGTCCAATACGTCCAAGCAGCAACCACCCGGTCGCATCTTGAGGCTGATAATGCAGACGAGTGCGCAGCGCCAGTGTGAGATCATTCATCTCATCATCACTTAAGGCAGCTCCTTCTGGTGACATCATTTTTTTTGAGAGTGCAGGTAAGTTAGCGTTCACTTGCTGCCACTGCTCTACTTGACTAGCCGCGCCAAATTTTAGGTAAAAGCCATAGCTTAAGATAACGACCAATAAAATCGAGGGGATCAAAACAACCATCGGTGATACATGTGAAGAATTTCCTTGCACCGATTGCGCAGGAATATCATCCAATAGCGACTGTTTCAGATCAGCAATCAGCTCTTGTTCGCTGTCAACCAACCCTTCTTGCGTCTCTTCGTGTAACTCTGCAAGGCGGTTTTTAAAGATCGCTTTGTTCAATTCATCACGCAGCGCTGCATCGTTGTTCGCTCTGTTTTTGAGGATCGGCAGTGCAATGAAGACACAACCAAAGAAGGTCAGAATGAGGGTAGATAACCAAAAAAACGTCATTATTGTTTGTCTCCATGCTTCTCATCATCAACCGCGTCTTCGGCGAGCAACTGATTTAATCGCTCTTCCTTTTCGGCATCCCAAACTTCACCATTTTGAGCGGTTGATGCTTTACGACGTTTGCTGCGTAATACAATAAAACCAAAACCCAGAAACACCACACTCAAAGGACCTAGCCATAAGATGGAAGTCGCCAAAGTCAACGGTGGGTTATAGGTCACAAAGTTGCCGTAACGTGCAATCATGTAGTCAACAATGTCTTGTTCAGACTTACCTTGTTTGGTCATTTCATAGACTTTATTACGTAAGTCCTGTGCTAATGCAGCATTTGAGTCGGCAATAGTATTGTTTTGACACTTTGGACAACGCAATGTATTGCTCAACTCTTTGAATTGCTGCTCTTGCTGTGGATTATCAAACTCGTACACTTCAATTGCAGATTGCACAGAAAATACCAAAGCAAAGCTAGCAATGATCGATAATATAAAACGCTTCATTACTTCGCTTCCTCTAGAAGTTTCTGATACATAGGTTGCAAAGTTGTTTGCCAATTGGTTGGATTAACATCCCCCACATGGCGGTAACGAATAACGCCGTTGGCATCAATGAGAAAGGTTTCCGGCGCACCGTAAACGCCGAGATCTAACCCTAGCATACCATTACCATCGAACAGGCTGATCAAGTAAGGATTACCTAGCTCATTTAACCATTGAACCGCTTTATCTCGTTGATCTTTATAATTTAAGCCTATAATTTTTACACCATCACCCGCCAACCGATTGAGATATTGATGTTCGGCATAGCAGGTCGGGCACCAAGTTGCCCAGACGTTCAGCAGCAAAGGCTCCCCTTTAAATATCGCTTGGTCATACAGCTTGCCGGGTTCGGCTAAATCTTCCAAACGAAATTCAGGCACAGACTTACCAATCAGAACCGACTCCAATTTTGTGGGATCATCACCTTCGGTATTTTTGACCAACTGAGTAACAAAGACGGCAACTAGACCAAGAAAAGCCACCAATGGAATAAATAGAATTTTCTTGTTCATCTACGCCTCCTGTTGGGAGCTTTTTCTAAAGCGGTAGCGTTTGTCACTGATAGCTAGCGCACCACCTAATGACATCAATAAAGCACCAGCCCAGATCCAACGTACAAATGGTTTGTAATAAATTCGGATCGCCCATGAACGACCATCTTCTAATCGCTCACCCATTGCAATGTACAAATCGCGAGTGATGCCACGATCGATGGCCGCTTCAGTCATCATTGACTTGGCAGTACGATAAAAGCGTTTTTCCGCATGGAGTGTATTCACGTATTGCCCATCCTGCGTAATTTCAAAATCGGCAATATAACCATCATAGTTCGGGCCATCTTTATCTCTCAACCCTTTGAAATAAAAGTTATATTGTTGGATTTCAAAAGATTCCCCAGGTGCTAGACGAACATCACGCTCGATACTGTAGTTTTGCACCATCGCAATACCAATCACAGTAACGGCAAGACCAACATGGCCTAACATCATGGCCCAGTGGCTACGTTGTAATTTAGTCACCCCTATCATAAAGCTATGACGATGTGTCGCACGTTGGTGCAACTCGACAACGTGTAGCAAGATGATCCAAAACGCCATGACCCAGCCGATAAATGCCATCAAGCTAAAGCGTTCAGCTAGCAGGTACACCATAACCGCCGAAAGAATCAACGCCATCAGGCCACAAATCAACATCGGTTTCAAAAGCTTGGAAAAATTATCGCGCTTCCAACGGATCAGTGGACCGATCCCTAGCAAAAATGCAAATGGCACCATTAGCCATGCAAACAGCATGTTGAAGAAAGGCGCTCCTATTGATACGGAACCAAGGCCAATCTGCTTGTGGATTAAAGGTAACAAGGTGCCAACCAACACCACCACCAATGCCGCGATTAATAAGATGTTGTTGGAGAGCAGCGCATTTTCACGCGAGATCAATTCAGCATTGCCACGGACGCGCACTGCCGCACCTTTAACGGCAAACAATAGCAGTGAGCCACCGATGACAAACACCAAAAACCCAAGAATAAACAGGCCACGAGCGGGATCGGATGCAAATGCGTGTACCGAAACCAAAATACCAGATCGCACTAAGAATGTGCCCAGTAAACTGAGCGAAAATGCTGAAATTGCCAGTAACACTGTCCAAGCTTTGAATGTGCCACGTTTTTCTGTCACAGCAAGTGAGTGCATCAATGCCGTTCCCGCAAGCCATGGCATAAACGACGCGTTTTCTACTGGATCCCAGAACCACCAGCCACCCCAGCCAAGTTCGTAGTAAGCCCACCACGAACCTAGCGCGATACCTAATGTCAAAAATAACCACGCCGCAGTTGTCCAAGGACGAGACCAACGGGCCCATGCAGTATCCAAACGCCCAGTCATCAAAGAGGCTATCGCAAATGAGAATGCGACTGAAAAACCAACATATCCCATGTATAACATGGGTGGGTGAATGATTAGCCCAGGATCTTGTAGCAGCGGGTTTAAGTCACGACCATCAATTGGGAAATAGGGCAAGGTGCGTAAAAATGGATTCGAAGTCACGATGACAAACAGCAAGAATCCAACGCTGATCAGCCCCATAACAGATAAGACTCGCGCCACAGATTCTTGAGGCATACCACGGCTAAAGGTAGCCACCGCCACAGTCCATCCCGCTTGAATTAAAACCCACAGCAATAATGAACCTTCATGCGCCCCCCACACCGCTGTTAGACGGTAATACCAGGGTAATTGACTATTCGAATTACTCGCCACGTATTGTACCGTGAAGTCATTGACATAAAATGCCCACAGCAAAATGCTAAATGAGACCAATAGCAATGAAAACATTCCCCATGCTAATGGCCGCGCAGTATTCATCAGCATGGTATTGTTTTTAGAAGCACCAACAAGTGGAAGTAAGCTGAGTAATATGGCAAGCCCAAGTGAAACAATAAGGGCAAAATGTCCTATTTCAACAATCATTGAGCACTTCCTTGTTTTTGTTCCGAGCTATAGGTTAACGGCTCATGCGTTTTCTTCATTGCTTCAGCAATTTCCGGTGGCATATAGTTTTCATCATGCTTGGCTAGCACTTCAAACGCTTCTACTGTGGTGGCATCTTTCAATACGCCTTGCGCAACAATACCCTGACCTTCTCTAAACAAGTCGGGTAAGATGCCTTCATATTCGACCATCACATTTGGACCAACATCGTGGAGCTGAAATCTTACTTTTAGTGAACCCGGATCTCTTTTCACAGAGCCCACCACCACCATGCCGCCAATGCGTAGCCGTTGACCCACTTCTGGTTTTGTCCCATCGGGTTTACCGTGTACAAGCTCGGTCGGCGTATAGAAAAGGTCCATATTTTGATTGAGTGCATACAACATCAAACCAATGGTGGCACCAGCCCCAATAATCAATGCCAAAATAATGGTGAGTCTTTTTTTACGTCTTGGGGTCATAAGGTGTTCTCCATATGCTTTGCAGCATCAATTCTGGCTTGGCGTTCAACCTTTGCTTGCACATCTTGCAACAAGGTTTTGCCACGCTTGATGCTGAGCATCAGTAAAATAAACATGGATAAAAAGGTAATGCCAAATGCACTCCATACATAGGCGGAGTAACCGCCCATCGCCAAGAAATCACTCAAAGAGTCAAAATGCATGATCAGTTACCTTTCTGTGTTTGAAGGGTTGCCAATTCGATAACCCAAGGGCGATGGCTCTCTTTACTGATAATTTCATTGCGTAAGCGGACCATAGTGACCGCAGCAAAAAAGAAAGCAAAACCAAAAATATTGAGCAGCAATGGCCACAACATGTCACTGGATATGGAAGGCTTTTCAAATTTAGTAATCGTGGCACCTTGATGCAGGGTATTCCACCACTCAACGGAGAAATGAATGATAGGTAGATTGATCACACCAACGATGGCCAGCAGACCTGCGGCTTTTGCGGCTGTTTTTTGATCATCGAAAGCGTGGTAAAGCGCAATCACTCCCAAATAGAGAAACAGTAAAATGAGCTCAGACGTCAGACGAGCATCCCATACCCACCAGGTACCCCACATCGGTTTGCCCCAAATTGCTCCAGTAATTAACGCAATAAACGTAAATACCGCACCGATGGGCGCCATTGCAGCAGCGGCCATGTCTGACAGTTTTAATTGCCAAACTAGACCAATGAAAGCCGCAATCGCCATCGACATATAAATGCCCATTGACCAAATGGCGGAAGGGACATGAATGTAAATGATTCTGAAGCTGTCGCCTTGTTGATAGTCTGCCGGAGCATAAGCTAAACCAAGGATATTACCGACTACCAGGCATAAGATAGCGAGCCCTGCAAACCAAGGCAGGAACTTTCCACATAGCCGATAGGCGGATTCAGGCTTTGCATAGGGATGGAGCCATTTCCACATTGTATTGTCTCACTCTTACTTCATTGCTTCTGAGCATGTGTCTGCTCAGTTTATTGTGTTGTTGATACGCAACGCTCAAATGCATTGCTGAAAATATCGTTCGTACTTAATTTAGTTAACGCTGACTCTCAATGCTGCACTAATAGCAAATGGAGTTAATGTTATCGCGCCCATAAACATTGCCCCCAAAACAGCCAATTGACCGTTGTAGAGCATGCCAAGCGATGCTGCATCAATAGCTGATGTAGCGAAGATTAAAATCGGGATATACAAGGGTAAGACCAGTAGGCTCAGCAACACGCCACCTTTTTGCAAGCCTACGGTCAATGCAACACCAATAGCACCGATAAAACTCAACGTTGGCGTGCCAATGAACAAAGTCAATACAACTGCAAGCCACGTATTAAAATCTAATGACAATAATACGGCTAACAATGGGCTAATTAAAATTAAAGGCAGTCCAGTCAATAACCAATGAGCCACGACTTTTGAAATAACGACTATGGGTAATGGCACTGGGATCAGCATCATTTGTTCAAGTGACCCGTCTTGAAAATCATCGCGAAACAGACGCTCAAGTGATAGTAGCGCCGACAGTAACGCCGCAACCCAAACAATACCTGCAGCGATACGGGCGAGCAAAGCAGGCTCTGGGCCGATACTCAGCGGGAATAGGGTGATCACTATGATAAAAAACCACAGTGGATTAAAAATATCGGCTTGACGTCGAAAGGCGATCAATAATTCACGACGGATGATCATCCCCATGGTCACGATCATGACTCATGCCCCAATTTAATTTTTCGCAATTGCGGATAGTTAGCAAACATATCTTGGTGTGTGGTCAATACAACAATGCCACCTTGTTGCGCATGCGCTAGAAATAAGGCTTCCAACACTTTGACACCTTGCTTATCAATCGCAGTTAACGGTTCATCTAAAATCCACAACTTTTGTTGACTGAGCCACAAACGAGCCAGCGCAACTCGGCGCTGTTGTCCGGCAGAAAGCTGGCCTGCAGCCACGTCTTCTCGGCCAGCTAAACCCACTTTAGCCAAGGCTTGATATATCTCTTGAGAAGACGATTCTGCATTATGCACTGATTGATAAAAATGAAGATTCTCGAATGCCGTCAAATCGCTCTTAACCCCAGTTTGATGACCAAGAAACAGTAAATCTTGGTGGTAATCATCACGATTAGACTCAATATTCATGCCATTCCACAAAATAGAACCATCCTCTCTATCACCTAACCCGGTAATAATTCGTAGTAAGGTCGTTTTACCTGTGCCGTTCCGTCCTTCAATCTGCACCAATTCGCCAGCATGAATCACAAAGCTAAGTGCTTCAAACAGAACTCTTTCATCACGAATTGCGGTCAGGTTATTTACTTCAAGCATGTGCATCTAAATCGAGAAATTTGAGCCGCTATATTAGCACACCACACCTAAGACAAAACATAATAAGACTATTACCAGTCACGAAACTAGGTAAGAAACTGTTAATTTTTAATTATTTTCTGTCTCATTTACTACTTTGTGGCTACATTTAGCCACATTCAAAACTAGAGAGGGAAGCCATTGGCTTCCCTCTCTAGTTTCGCTCTTTCGACTATTTTTTGGCAGGTCGCCTCGTACTTTGCATCGGCTCGCGACCTTCCGGGTGACTACTCAGTGGCGGGATGCTTTCATGCCCTGCAATTTTCTTCTGCAAGGACATCATCAACTCAGCTTCAGCTTTAGGTAGCTCACACTCTTTAATAAGCTCATTGATGTCAGCACCGAGTTGGACCATTTTTGTCGCTCGGCTGTATAAACGCCCATCCGTATCAACATGTTCCAATTCAGTAATTCGCTCGTTTAAATGCTGGATGAGATCCTGCTGATCCGTCACTTTTTGGCCAAGACCAATAGCAACTGAGCGTATTTCCAACAGCTGTCTATTCGCCTTTTGCAACTCCTTATCTAACGATCGGGCTTGTTGTCTTTGGTGATCAATCTGTTGGGCAAGTCCCTGACGTACACGAAGTAACACCAGCAACAAAAATACAACAACAAAAACCGCGCTCCCTATAAGAATAACAGGAGCACTGAACAACATAGCTTCGCTCATTATAGGTGGACCATCTCGTCCCACTCGTCTTCAGTTAGCAGTTTATTCAGGTCAACAAGGATCAATAGCTTACCGTCACGGTTGCTCACGCCTTGGATAAACTTAGCGCTCTCATCGGTACCAACACTTGGTGTAGTATCGATTTCAGAAGAACGTAGGTAAACTACTTCCGCAACGCTATCGACTAAAATACCAATCACTTGGCGCTCAGATTCAATCACAATAATGCGTGTATTATCCGTGATTTCACCTTGCATTAAGCCAAAACGAGATCGTGTATCAATGACGGTCACAACATTACCACGTAGGTTAATGATGCCAAGAACATAATCAGGAGCACCTGGTACCGGTGCAATTTCTGTATAGCGGAGTACTTCACGTACCTGCATTACATTAATTCCGTATGTTTCTTCTTCTAGTTGGAACGTCACCCACTGAAGCACTTCGTCGTTAGACTTGTCTTTTCTTACTTCTACTTCGTTAGTCTGAGACATACCTTTTCCTCTCTAAGTCGATTCCGACATCAATGTATTATTATTTCTCTAGTGCTTTTACATCAAGCCCTGCATTAAGCATAGCTATCAATGCTTCAACATGGATCAAAGCACACATTTTTTCTTTTACCATTCCAGCAAGCCACGGCCTTTTGCCTGCCTGTTCTCGCCAGCGGACCTTCTCTGAGCTTAGCAATTCTGTACCCATAAGCTGAGTACTTGCTAACCCCCACATACTGTCACCAAGCATGACGATGTATTGATAACCTTCTTTGTAGCTATCATCATGGAGCTTTTCTGCCATTACCCATTTTGCCGTATCGACAACATCTAGCTGATTGTCTTTATTCGTTTGCAGTCCAAGGTACCAAGCAGGTCGACCGATTAAATGATTGAGCGTTGCCATACGGTGGATCCCCCCAAGTTCATCAAGAGGCACCGCAAACGTCACGCCATTCACTTCAAAATAGAGCACTTGAAAATCTCGTGTTCTCGCAGTGCTTTGCCATGTACCAATTCCAGAGTAGCCCGCTTGCGTTTCAAGTTCGACTTCAGCCGTCGGTTGCTCAACCACTTCCACGTCAACAGCAAATTCTTCAACAGTGTCTGCCGCAGTCAGAATTTCAACTTCAGGTTCTGTTTCCAAAGTATCGGCGGGAATATCCCATTCTTGGATCTCTTCAACAATTTCAGCCACTGGTTGAGTTTTTAAAGCGATCTGAACGGTGTTTTGCTCCATGATCTCTTCCAGCTCTAACTCTGCCACTGGATTACTTGATTCTAGCTGGCTTAATAAGCGCTGCACATCATCTAAATTCGGCAGCTCAAACTCAACCACTTCAGCATGGTAATAACTTTTTTCCGGTACAGATTGCACCGATGTCGAAAGCGCTAACTCAGGTTCAGCAAGGGACAATTCTTTTTGCTCTTCCGCTTTCAGCTCAAGTTCAATCGCTTCTTCATCTAGTAACGCTGTAAAGTAGTCATCGAGTGCTTGTTCACTGGATAAAAATGGCCCACTACTCATCAATAGCTAGCCTCTCTAAATAAATCAGCAACTGTTTATAAGCAAAAACACCACGGCTACCTTCAGCAAAATGAGAAGCAGGCAAGCGCTTTAAACTCGCGTCACGAAACTTGGTGTCTATAGGTACAGCAGAGCTCCAAACTTGCTCTGGGTAATCTTTTTTAAGTTGATTCAGCGTTTGCAAAGAAGCCCGGGTTCGCTTGTCGTACATAGTCGGTACGATAGTCACTTTGAACGATCGGCTACGAGATTTTTGCATGATGGCTAAGGTGCGAATCATCCTTTCGAGCCCTTTCATAGCCAGAAACTCAGTCTGCACTGGAATTAAGATACGATCGCTGGCGGCCAATGCATTAACCATCATTACCCCTAAGATTGGAGGACAGTCGATCAATACGTAGTCATAATTATGGCGCAATGCAAGAAGCGCACGTTTCAAAATCAGCCCCATCCCACTGCGGTTGCCCATGACTCTATCTAAAGTGGCTAGAGACATATGGGCAGGGATGAGATCAATGCCTTCAACATCGGTTTTTAGGATAAGAGGGGTAACGCTTTGCTCTGTTAACTCACGTTGCTGAAATAGGTCAAACAGGCTGACGGGCACGCCATCAGAATCATAACCTAAGTATGTAGTAAGCGAGGCGTGAGGGTCAGTATCGACCAACAGCACTCTTTTGCCTTGCTGACTTAGCAAACCGGCAAGCGTAATTGTTGTGGTTGTTTTACCCACACCGCCTTTTTGGTTTGCAATACTCCATACAATCATTGAACTTCCTTTATGCGAGGCCAACTTCAACTAACATTCGTTCTGATATACGCTCTAACGGTAAATCTTCAGACGAGATCCCCGCTTTTGCGACAGCTTGCGGCATGCCATACACCACGCAACTTTCTTCATCCTGAGCCCAAATGGTTGCCCCTGCGGCTTGTAACATTCGAGCCCCTTCACGACCATCGGCTCCCATACCAGTCAATATCATTGACAACACTTTATCTGCATAGATCTTCGCCGCAGAACCGAATGTTATATCAACACACGGCTTATAGTTCATACGTTCTCCACCATCGATAATGCGCAATTTAGCACTACCCGGACGGCCCTCAATCATCATCTGTTTACCACCCGGAGCCAAATAGGCAACACCTGGGCGCAATGCATCACCATCTTCTGCTTCTTTCACTTCAATTTTACACAGTGAGTTGAGCCGGTTTGCAAATGCAGCAGTGAAAGTGGCTGGCATGTGTTGAATGAGTACGATCGGATGCGGATAATTCGCAGGTAACTTCGTCAATATTTTTTGTAACGCAACCGGGCCCCCTGTAGAGGTACCGATAGCGGTCAACTGATATTTTTTACCTGTAGCTTTAAAGCGAGCCAATGTGCTCATTGATTTCGGCGCAGGGGAACTCGCCGTTGTAGCTGCTGTTCTATTAGCAAACGGCGACGATGTGCTCGGCACTGGGCGTGAAACCAAAGGTCTTCTCAGCATCCCTTTTTTCGACGCGATTTGAATAACCCGTTGTTGTAATAAAGCGACAGCCTCATCACGGTTACGAGCAATATCTTCAAACTTTTTCGGTAAGAAATCTAACGCTCCAGCATCTAAAGCATCTAGCGTTGCTTTGGCACCATCATGAGTCAGCGATGAGAACATCAAGATCGGGATCGGGTTCGCAGCCATAATTTCACGGACAGCAGTAATGCCATCCATAACTGGCATCTCAATATCCATTGTGATGACATCAGGCTTTAAGATTCTCGCTTTTTCTACGGCTTCTTTACCGTTAGTTGCAACATCAATCACTTCTAGACGGGTGTCAGAGTTAATGATTTCACTCACACGCCGTCTAAAAAAGCTCGAATCATCAACGACTAATACTCTAATCGCCATGGGTGTCCTTATATTGTGTGCTCATTTAAATGCGGGAAGCAGCAGCATACTGCTTAAGCAAATCTGGCACATCTAGTATTAGTGCAATATGTCCATCGCTGGTAATCGTTGCCCCAGCCATACCCGGTGTTTTTTGAAGAAGCTTATCTAGTGGTTTGATTACCACTTCTTCTTGGCCAATTAAGGTATCAACCACAAAACCAACTCGCTGGCTACCAATCTGAACAATAACAACATGTCCATGACCTTTACGCAGTTCTATTTTACCTGCTTTAGGTGCTAGCCAATTCTGTAAGTAGAAGAGTGGTATCGATTTTTTACGTACTATGATGGTCAGTTGTCCATCAACGACGTTCGTCCGGCTAAGATCAAGGTGGAAGATTTCATTCACGCTCGCAAGCGGTAGAGCAAATGGATGCCCTGCGACCCCAACCATCAATGTCGGTAAGATAGCGAGTGTTAGCGGCACTTTGATCGTAATCTTAGTCCCTTTGCCCATCTCAGAATCGATGTCAATTGAACCATTGAGTGTATTGATGGCTGTTTTTACAACATCCATCCCAACACCACGACCAGAAATGTCTGAAATTTGCTCTTTACTGGAGAATCCCGCCATAAAGATTAAGTTAAAACACTCTTTATTGGAGAGACGCGACGCCGCATCTTCATCCATCATGCCTCGTTTAACCGCAATACTACGCAGCTTATCTGGGTCCATACCGCCGCCATCATCGACGATAGCTAGCTCAATATGATCACCTTCTTGCGAAGCTGAGAGTATGATTTTACCCGTGCTTGGCTTTCCAGATTTGCTACGCACATCAGGCATTTCAATGCCGTGGTCAACTGAGTTACGCACTAAGTGGATCAATGGGTCTGCAAGCGCTTCGACCAAGTTTTTATCAAGGTCTGTTTCTTCACCGCGCATTTCAAGCACGATGTCTTTTTTCAGGGTACGTGCAAGGTCTCGAACCACGCGAGGGAAACGACCGAACACTTTCTTAATCGGTTGCATGCGCGTTTTCATGACAGCGCCTTGCAAATCCGCAGTAACTACATCAAGGTTAGCCACCGCTTTTGCCATCTCTTCGTCGTTGCTATTAAGCCCTAAACTCAGCAAGCGGTTACGCACTAGCACCAATTCGCCAATCATGTTCATAATGATGTCGAGCGTTGATGTATCAACACGGACTGTTGTTTCCGGCTGAGTTTGCGCTTTTTTAGCCACAGCAGGTGCTGATACTTCTTTTTTCTCAGCCACTGCAACCGGAGCTTTCGCAGGGGAAGAGGTGGCTGGAGCCGTTACTTTAGGCTGAGGAGCAGGTGTAGGTTTCGCCGCTTCAGCTTTCGGTTTTGCGGTCTCTGTTGGTTTTACAGGCTCTGCTGGCTTCACATTTTCAGAAGCGGGTCTGGTTGCCATTTCCAACTCTTCTGGCAATGGCCCTTTTCCTGAGCCATGCAGTTCGTCAAGAAGCTTTTCAAACTCCTCGTCCGTCATCAAATCATCGCCACCACCAGCAGAAGCTTTAGGTGCCGCTGTTGATTTAGGCGGAGTAGTTGGTTTCGCTGTCACCTCAGGAGCGGGTTCAACGGTTGGAGCTTTGCCTACGCCGTGCAGTTCATCAAGCAGCTTTTCAAATTCGTCATCCGTAATGTCACCACTAGCAGCCACTGATGCACTTGGGGCTTTAGGCGCTGGGGCCGCTGGTGCGGCATTTTCAGAATGAGCATTAGGCGCGGTGCCCTTGCCATGTAATTCGTCTAACAGTTTTTCAAATTCATCTTGCGTGATTTCATCGATAGAATTTGACGCGACAGCCTTTGAGGCCACTGGTTGAATGACTTCCGGTTCAGGCTCTTCGATAGCGGCCTCTTCCTCGACTTCAACTTCAGCAATAACAGGCTCCACTTCGTCAATTTCATCTTCAGAAGCAGGACGACACAATTTATGAAGTTCATCGAGTAGAGCGGGATCTGCAGGCTCTAAGGGTTCTTGATCTTGAACAGCGCGAAACTGTGCATTAACGGTGTCTAAAGCTCGTAACATCGTATCCATCAAGCTCGATGTTACACTTCTTTGGCCATTGCGTAAGATATCAAATACGTTCTCGGCACCGTGGCACGTCTCAACCAGCTCGGTGAGGGCAAGAAACCCGGCCCCACCTTTAACGGTATGGAAACCGCGGAAAATCGCATTTAATAACTCCCTGTCTTCGGGGTTGTTCTCAAGTTCAACCAATTGCTCTGAGAGCAATTCGAGAATTTCACCTGCTTCAACCAAAAAGTCCTGAAGAATGTCGTCGTCTAATTCGTAGCTCATACGTTACCCCTAAAAACCAAGACTCGATAACAAATCATCGACTTCGTCTTGAGATGAAACCGCATCGGCTCTTTCATGAGGGTTCAAAATAGGACCTTCAGGTTCGATAGATGGGTTCTTCTTGTCTGTTTTTTGTTCTATTTGGTTAGCCCCAAAGGCAGTGAGAATCTCAACTAGGCGTTTCTCAACTTCATTAACCAGCGTAATAACACGCCGAATTATTTGGCCAGTGAGATCTTGAAAGTCTTGAGCCATCAATATCTCAGTTAGCTGACCTCGCAATTCGCTGCTGTTGCCTTCAACTTGTGATAGTAGATCATCAATACGGTGACAAAGTGCTTTAAACTCAATGAGATCAATACGCCCATGCATCAACTCATTCCATTGTGGACGCACTTTTAACAAACCTTCGTGAAGGCTGTCAGCGATCGGCATACATCGATCCACTGCATCCATTGTTTTATTCGCAGCCACTTCCGTTTTATCAATTACATATTGAAGACGATCCCTTGCATCTGGAATTTCGTCATTTGCAATCTCAGCCATCCGTTCATCAAGGTTGAACTGTTTGAGCGATTCATGCAGTTCCCTTGTCAAAGTGCCTATTTCTTGCAGCATTGGATTGCTTGCTTTGTCGTAGGTCTCTTTAAAGAGTTGATTCGCCTGATCTTGCTGTCCATTTTCCAGTAGCTGAACGAGTTCTTTTGCTTGTTCTAATGAAATCATCGATTAGCCTTTTCGCGCATAAATGAATAGAGCACCTTTTGTCTGTGACCACACGCTTTATAAACGCTCGAAAATTTTATCCAGTTTTTCTTTAAGCGTAGCAGCAGTAAAAGGTTTTACGATATAACCATTCACACCTGCTTGAGCAGCCTCGATGATTTGTTCGCGTTTTGCTTCTGCGGTGATCATCAGAACAGGCAGATGCTTAAGTTCTGCGTCTGCTCGGATATTTTTCAACAAATCGATGCCTTGCATGCCCGGCATATTCCAGTCTGTAACCACAAACTCAAAATCACCTTTCTTTAGCATAGGCAACGCTGTCAGGCCATCATCTGCTTCTTGGGTATTATTGAAGCCCAAATCACGAAGTAGATTCTTAACAATACGGCGCATTGTTGAAAAGTCGTCAACAATAAGGATCTTCATGTTTTTATTCAAAATTGCCTCCACTGAGCTCGAAATCAGTGATATTAGTCATTTTGCGTCCAAGAACTTAACTTCGTTCTTAGTCGCTGCATAGATTGGCTTAGTATCTGGCTAACGCGGGATTCGCTAACACCTAGAACTTCACCAATTTCTTTTAAGTTTAGCTCTTCATCATAATAGAGCGAAAGTACCAAAGCTTCACGTTCTGGAAGTGATTTTATTGATTCAACCAATGCTTTACGAAACGATTCATCGGCGACTCCCTTAAATGGCGAGTTGTCTTCATCGTCATCCAGAGGAGAAATTGCATCATCAGAAATACCTAAATCTTCGATTCCGACAATCCGTGAGCAATTAATGTCAGTTAATACAGTATGGTACTGATCCAGCGACATGCCTAAATACTTCGCAACTTCTGTATCAGTTGGGTTTCGGTTTAGCTCACCTTCTAGAACTGAAATTGCATGGGTTATCTCTCGGTTGTGTTTATGAACCGAGCGTGGAACCCAATCACCACGCCGAATATCGTCGAGCATAGCTCCACGAATTCGAATTCCTGCGTAGGTTTCAAAGCTTGCACCTTTACTCCCATCATAATTTTTTTGTGCTTCAAGTAGGCCTATCATACCGGCTTGTATTAGATCTTCGACTAATACGTTTGGTGGCAGGCGACCTGCTAAATGGTGTGCAATACGCTTAACCAATACAGAGTATTTTTCTAAAAATGCTTGTTGGCTCTTTAGGTTTCCGTGTTGGTCATAAGTAAGCGCTTTATTCACCGAATGGTTCCCCTACACTTTCTGTTCTATTTAGCAAACGCTCGACAAAAAATTCCAGATGGCCTGTCGGCGTTCTTGGAATTGGCCACGTTAACGCTTTACTTGCCAACGAGCTGATTGCCAGTGCCGCAGGTGACCGTGGAAACGCATCGACCACTATTTTTTGTTTTTTTACTGCTTGTCGCACTTTATCATCCAAAGGTATGCAAGCAACAAGTTCAAGGCTCACATTTAGGAATCTTTCTGTCACTAAAGTTAATTTAGCAAATAATTCCCGTCCTTCACGATAACTTCTCACCATATTGGCCACAATTTTAAAACGTTGCACTTGGTGTTCACGACTTAAGAGCTTGATCAGCGCGTAAGCGTCGGTGATGGATGTCGGTTCGTCACATACCACGATCACTACATCTTGTGCGGCGCGACAGAAGCTCACGACCATATCAGAAATACCTGCGGCTGTATCGATGAGCAGAATATCCATCTCATCTTCTAAACTGCCAAAGGCGCGTATTAAACCAACATGTTGGGCGTGTGACAACTCTGTCATCGACTGTGTGCCCGAGGTCGCTGGAATTATTCGTATCCCAAAAGGTCCCTCGACGATGGCATCTTTCAGTTCACACTCGCCAGCCAGTACATGCCCTAAGTTTCGCTTCGGGCGTATGCCAAGCATAACATCCACGTTAGCTAAACCTAAGTCTGCATCCAACACCATGACTTTTTTGCCTTGACGAGCCATGCAGATCGCCATGCCGAGTGTCACGTGAGATTTACCCACACCACCTTTACCACCAGTCACAGATATGACTTTGGTCAGTGACGGTTGAGTTAAGCGGCGTAAACCGCTCGCTTGGTCATATATCATATTATTCGCCATATTTGTCCGCCGCCTAGAATCTCTCGGAGTCGCTGCTCCAATAGTGAGGTTCATTCTCTGTCGACTTCTCTAGCAATTCGTTTGCCTTTGCAACCATGTACTTCGGCTGGGCAATCACAATATCTTCTGGTACACGCTGGCCATTCGCGATGTAAGCAACGGGCAGTGCGTTTTGAACCACGACACTCACAAATTCCCCTAAGCTCAGTGACTCATCAAGCTTAGTCATAATGCACCCTGAAAGAGGGATCCTTCTAAAGTGCTCGATTGTTTCTTGTAATACTTTTCTTTGTGCCGTTGCAGGCAGAACAAGGTAACTGTGGATGATTTCGCCACTCTCTTGCATCAGGGTATCGAGCTGCTCTGATAACCGAACATCACGCTGCCCCATCCCCGCGGTATCAACTAAAATTAAACGCCGATTTCTTAGCTGATATATTACATCGGCTAACTCACTGGAATCTTTAGCAACTCTTACTGGACAACCCATGATTCGGCCATAAATAGAGAGCTGTTCATGAGCACCGATACGGTAGGTATCTGTGGTGACTAGAGCGACGTTATCAGCGCCATACTCCATAGCGGCGCGAGCGGCTAGTTTAGCAATGGTGGTGGTTTTACCAACCCCTGTTGGGCCTAATAGCGCAACCACACCACCACGTTTCAGAATATCTTGTTTGGAAACAGGGACTTGATCAGCCACTAAGCCAAGCAGTGCCTTCCAAGCTTTCGTTGGAGCAGTATCTTCTGGGATATAGCACGCAAGCTGGTCAGCCAGTTCTTGTGAAACCCCCATGCGCTCAAGTCTTTTAATGAGCATGGCACGCAAAGGTTCTCGACGCTCAACTTCTTGCCACATTAATCCTGAAACTTGATGTTCTAACAGGCGGCGTATTGAGGTCATCTCTTCACGCATGTTTTCCAGCTCTGGGTTCGAAACACTCGCCTCTTGCGTTGGGTAACGATCATAACGCGACGGATCTAGCTTCGGCGTTTGACGGGTGGACGCTCTTCTATCCTCTGCAATTAACTTCGCTAATGGCGAATCGGCTCGTAACTCTGCATTACCGTGTCCTGAGTTGGTGTTAGATGAACCTGATTGACGTTGCAATAATGCAGAGAGCGAATCTTCATTTTCGGCGTGATAGTCCGAATCTGAGCCACTTGGTGCGCTGTACTGCTTTAACATATTTGCAAAACGTTTGGTCATTGAACGCCCAGTGTCTGCACTGTTTTGCAGGCTGACTCGATCATCATCCAACTCACGAGAGGATTTGTTCAAAGACGGGGTGACTTGGGTGTAACCTTGTTGTCTAGGCTGCGAATTATAGCGCTTGGCACTGTTTTGCTGGGTGGGCTGTTCACCATCCACAGCGGCAACGATTTCCACACCACCCGCGACTTTTTTATTCGACATGATCACCGCTTCCGCACCAAGCTCTTCTTTCACTTGCAGCAGCGCTGTTCGCATATCTTTGGCAAAAAATCGTTTTATTTTCAAAGCAGATATCCGTGTTTAAATGGCTAAAGCCCGATTAGGTAACAGCAGTTTCGTTAGTTACCAACGGCTTGAACAATCCGAATTTGTTTCTCGTCAGGTATTTCTTGATAAGAGAGCACACGCAAATTAGGTATCGTGTTTTTCACAAACTTCGCCAAAGTTGAACGAAGTACACCAGACGTGAGTAACACGGCGGGCTCACCTTTCAATTCTTGTTCTTGCGTTGCATGGCTCAGTGCAGCTTGTAGACGCTCTGCTAAGCCTGGCTCAATACCTGCCGATTCTCCTCCTGACGCCTGCATGGTTTGATGCAATATTTGTTCCAGCTCAGGAATCAGTGTTATCACTGGTAGTTCAGGTTCTATACCATTGATTTCTTGGACGATTAAACGCTTCAATGAGATTCGAACGGCCGCCGTTAGGATGTCAGGTTCTTGACTCCGCCCAGAATACTCCGCCAAGGTTTGTATTATGGTTCGAATATCTCGGATTGGAATCGCTTCATTGAGTAGGTTTTGCAGTACCTTAACGACTGTACCCAACGGCAGTTGATCTGGAACGAAGTTTTCAACTAGCCTTGGCGCTGAGCGACCCAGCATTTCAATTAAGTTTTGAACCTCTTCATGACCAATCAGTTGCGAGGCGTTATTAGTGAGAAGCTGACTCAAATGAGTGGCGAGTACGGTCGATGAGTCCACAACTGTGTAACCGAGAGCTTGTGCGTGTTCACGTTGTTCTTCACGGATCCAAACCGCTTCAAGGCCGAATGCAGGGTCGAGTGTGCGTTCACCGTCAATAACACCATAGACTTGACCAGGGTTAATCGCCAGTTCTTGATCTGGGCGGATCTCTGCTTCACCAACAGCAACCCCCATTAAGGTAATACGATAACTATTGGGTGTTAATTCTAAATTGTCGCGAATATGCACTGCGGGGATGAGAAAGCCAAAGTCTTGCGACAGTTTTTTCCGAACACCTTTTACGCGTTCGAGCAGCTCTCCACCTTGATCTCGGTCCACCAGCGGTATCAATCGATAGCCCACTTCTAAACCAATCACATCAACGGGTTGAACATCATCCCAAGAGAGCTCTTTTTGAGTGGGTGCTTCGTTGTCCACTTTTGCAGGCAGTTTCTTTTCATCGGCGGTTTTTTTCTGTTTGCGTATCATCCAATACGCGCAACCACCCGCTAACGCGGCTAGCAGTAAAAAAGCAAAGTGAGGCATACCCGGTACAATGCCCATGATGCCGAGAATACAAGCGGTAATCATCAATGCTTTAGGGTTGTCAAACAGTTGGAAGACGACTTGCTCTCCCATATCTTCATCGGTATTTTGACGGGTAACCATCATGGCAGCGCCAATCGAAAGCAGCAATGAGGGGATCTGAGCCACTAAGCCGTCACCAATGGTCAGCAGTGTGTAGATTTGGATCGCTTCTTTAAAACCCAACCCATATTGCGCCATACCAATCGATAAGCCGCCAATAATGTTGATGAACAAAATTAAGATCCCAGCAATCGCATCCCCTTTAACAAATTTTGACGCACCGTCCATTGAACCGTAGAAATCCGCTTCTTTGGTTACTTCGAAACGTCGTAGCCGCGCTTGGTCTTGATCGATTAAACCCGCATTTAAGTCCGCATCTATGGCCATTTGCTTACCCGGCAAGGCATCTAGGGTAAAGCGAGCACTCACCTCAGAAATACGTCCCGCACCTTTGGTTACTACCATGAAGTTGATGATCATCAAGATCAAAAACACCACTAAACCGACGGCGTAGTTACCACCGATCACCACACTACCAAACGCTTCAATGACGTTACCAGCCGCCCCGGGGCCTTCATGACCATACAATAAAACCACACGGGTTGAAGCGACGTTCAAGGCTAGTCGAAGTAAGGTTGCAATAAGCAAAACCGTAGGAAAAGCAGCAAAATCAAGCGGTCTACGGGTATAGACAGTGACGAGTAACACAACCATCGATAAGGCAATGTTAAAAGTGAAAAACAGATCCAATAGGAAGGCCGGGATCGGTAAAACGACCATAGCCAACGTGGCCAATACCATAACCGGCGCACCGATTGCTGGCATACTTCGCTGCGGTATTGATGGCAATTTATCTGCAAATGGGAGAGTAAATTTCATAGGTTAGCAAGCAATCTGTTGATAAATATCTATAAATGCGACAATGCGTTAACTCGGCGATGCAATTTTTAGTCCAGTAAAACAGTCAAAATAATGGCTACATTAGTAAAGGCAATAACCCTTCACTTAACGTAGCCTAGTTATTCAAATTACGTGAACTTCTTTTACTTTGAATCGTGGTTTAAGGATTAATACTCCAGATCTGCTGTCCTTTACGCAACTCTCTATCATATTCGATACCAATCAGACCGGATGTGGGGAACATTGGAGGGACTAAATCGGTAACAAATTCAGCCGCGAGATAGCCAACTAACGGTAAATGAGACACCAGCAGCACTGATTCGATTTGTTCGACATCGGCCAAGGCAGAGACATACTCAAATACCACTTCCGCTTTCCCATAAGGTGTGATGTCATCACAGGTCACAACCTCATCGGCATTAAAATAAGAGGCTATCGCAGCCCAAGTTTGCTGCGCTCGTAAGTAAGGGCTTACCAATACTTTATCTACATGGCGAAGATCTTGCTTTTCACAAGCACGAGCCACAGCAACAGACTCACGAAGACCTCTTTCGGTTAAGGCCCTTTGTGCATCACTCGCTGCATAATGTTCAGCTTCTCCGTGACGCATAATAAAAATCTTCATTACTCATTCCTAGTGGTTATTATCTATGCCGTCTAGGCGGCTTTATTCTCGATTATATCAGGCAACCAAGCAAAGACTTCGACACTGTTAACAGTCTATTAAAAAGTCTCCTGAAGGACTAAAATGGCACTTCGCTCATAAAATCATTGCTTGAAATTTGCACCTAACCGTTTCAACGCCATAATTAAAAAAGCCTTTTCTGTGGAGAGTCACTGTGCATTTAAGCCCTAACGACACCAACCAATACCGCTACATTACGTTAACTAATGGTCTGAGAACATTACTTATTCAAGCGGATGATGCACAAAAGTCAGCCGCTGCTTTAGCGATTAATGTGGGGCATTTTGATGACCCTGAAGACAGAGAAGGTCTTGCCCACTATCTGGAACACATGCTGTTTTTAGGCACAGAAAAGTACCCGAAAATTGGTGAGTTTCAAAGTTTTATTAATCAACATGGTGGCAGCAATAACGCATGGACTGGTACAGAGCACACCTGTTTTTTCTTTGATGTAAGCCCAAATCATTTTGAAAAAGCCTTGGACCGATTCAGCCAATTCTTTTGTGCCCCCTTGTTTAATGAAGAAGCCCTGGATAAAGAACGCCAAGCGGTGGATTCTGAATTTAAACTCAAACAGAATGATGATTCGAGAAGGCTCTATCAGGTTCAAAAAGAAACCATTAATCCGCAACACCCGTTTGCTAAATTTTCAGTGGGTAATTTAGAAACGCTGTGTGATAGAAATGGTGTCTCTATCCGTGAAGAAATTGTCCGTTTTCACCATGAAAATTACTCGGCTGATTTGATGACGCTCTCGCTAGCGGGCCCACAGACACTTGATGAGTTAGAGCAGTGGGCAAGAGATGAATTTTCCTCCATCCCAAATAAACAGCTCGGCCCGAAAAAAATAGAGGTGCCTTTTGTTTTAGACGCGCACCGAGGCGTCTTGATTCAAATCGAGCCACGAAAAGAGATCCGCAAACTGATTTTAAGCTTCCCAGCCCCAAGCGCGGATGACTTTTATCATGTCAAACCTCTCTCTTATTTCGCCCATCTCATCGGTTACGAAGGTGAAGGCAGTTTAATGCTGGCATTAAAAGAGAAAGGTTGGATCACGTCCTTATCGGCTGGAGGCGGCGCGAGTGGCAGCAATTATCGTGAGTTTTCGATAAGTTTTAGCCTGACACATGAAGGCGTAAAACAGGTCGATAACATCATCCAGTCACTCTTTACTCAGATTAAATTAATCGCAGAGCAGGGGCTGAACGAATGGCGTTACCTTGAGAAAAGAGCGGTGCTTGAATCGGCTTTTCGCTTTCAAGAAACGACAAGGCCATTAGACATGGTCAGCCATTTAGTGGTTAATATGCAGCACTATCAGCCGCAAGACACTATCTATGGCGATTATATGATGGCGGGCTACAACGAATCGCTACTTAAGCAAGCTCTTCATTATTTGACTCCTGAAAACCTACGCGCCACGTTAATTGCTAAAGATGGGTATTACGATAAGAAAGCGAAATGGTATTTTACACCCTATTCAATTACTCCATTATCGGCGTCACAACTTGCAACATTCGCAACCCCTTGCGACATTGAAACAAACTTACCGCCACTCAATCCTTTTATCTGTTACGACTTAGACCCAAAACCGTTAGAGCCTTCAACGCCTTTACACCAGGAAATCATTGAAGAGTTACCAGGCTTTCGTTTATGGCATCTACAAGACCATGAATTTAGAGTGCCTAAAGGGGTAATTTACATCGCGATTGATAGCCCCATCTCGGTAGCCACTGCTCGAAATATTGTTAAAACCCGTCTCTGTGTGGAAATGTTTTTAGACTCGCTGGCCACGGAAACTTACCAAGCAGAAATTGCTGGGATGAGTTACAACATGTACGCTCATCAAGGCGGCGTCACCCTGATGCTTTCTGGTTTTAGCGAAAAACAACCACAGTTAATGGAGATGATTCTCGCACGCTTTGCTAAACGTGATTTTAGCCTAAAACGCTTTAACACCATCAAGCAACAACTGCTTCGTAACTGGCAAAATACCACTAAAGATCGTCCAATTTCGCAGCTTTTCAATGCAATGACGGGTATTTTACAACCCAACAACCCTCCTTATGAAACGCTACTTGGTGCCTTAAAACAGATAGAAGTCGATGAGCTCAGTGATTTCGTTGAACAAATATTAGCGCAACTTCATGTTGAGATGTTTGTCTATGGCGACTGGTTAAGAAGTGATGCACAAGCGATGGCAGATACGCTTAAAAATGCATTACGAGTCAAAGATCAACAGTACGAGGAATCATTAAGACCACTCGTCATGCTCGGAGAGAGTGGGACTTTTCAAAAAGAGGTTCACTGCGATCAAGAAGATTCTGCTGTGGTGGTCTATTATCAGTGCAATGATGCCGCACCGCGCAGCATCGCCTTATATTCATTAGCTAATCACTTGATGTCCGCTACATTTTTTCATGAAATTCGCACTAAGCAGCAACTTGGTTATATGGTCGGAACGGGCAACATGCCATTAAACCGTCACCCAGGTATCGTACTCTACGTTCAGTCACCGAATGCTGCCCCTTATGAGCTGATTAGCGCTGTAGATGAATTTTTAAATGCTTTTTACATGGTGCTGCTGGAGCTCAACGAATACCAGTGGCACAGCAGTAAACGCGGTTTATGGAATCAAATTTCAACCCCCGACCCCACCCTTCGCAGCCGTGCGCAAAGACTTTGGGTTGCTATCGGCAATAAAGATGCCGGCTTTGATCAAAGAGAGCAGGTTTTGAGTGAACTGAAATCACTCAGCCGCAGTGATATGATTCGCTTTGTGGTCAATGAGCTAAAACCAAGGACCGCCAATCGACTGATCATGCACAGCCAAGGAAACGCACACCAAACGGTTCAGAAACTCAGTTTAGGGCAAGAAATTGGCTCAATTGAAGCGTTCCAGCTTCGGCCCAAAAGCTATAACTTAGGATAACAGTACTTCATCGCCATCAGAGCAATTTATCTTTGCTCTGATTTTACGATCTCTTTTAAAGAGTGGGGATGCAGTTTAATACACACGCCTTGCCACTTAAATGCAACCGTCGGGTTATGTAATCGCTCCCCTTCCCCTTTTGGACTGGACAATTTAACTTGAACACCTTGAGTGTCTAATGTTGTCCAGCATTCTTTTAATCGTGGGTAAACCGACAGTATATCCTGCAAATAGGCTTGCGCGGTTTGTGCCTCAGATGGCACCACAAATTCCACATGCTCCCAGCTCTGCTCTGGGTAAATTTTTCCCTCGGCAGGGTAAGGCAATTCCAAACATTCTATTGACCAACCATAAGCCGATAGCGGCACCGAAAATTCAATCACAATGATAGGACGGCCATTTATCTGAGCACTCGATATTTCTCGTCCTTCCTCCAGCCATGCCGCATGTGCTAATGACGCTAATTTACGATCATTAATGCGCAGTGCAATGTGGTCAGCTTGATTTGTGGATAAATCAATATGCAAAATTTTGGTTAATTCTTGAATTTTATGCATAAATTTATCTAAATTCTGCTTAAGCTGTTCAGGATGAAGCGCTGCATTCTTTAATGGTTCAAGCATTTAAATGGTCCAAAATGATGATTATCGTCTAATAGTACCAACAACTCTTCGAAAAGTAGAAAATTTCCTAATTTAGTCCCTATAAGCGCCTCAATAAAATTGGTATTATGTGCGCCAAATGATGAACAAAATTAAGATATGTATTGGCACTAAATGGTGAATAAAATGCATACCTTTGCAATTCCAAGAATTAAAGGAAACGCGTGTGAATATCCAAGCACTGATTAATGACAAAGTATCTCAGGCTCTTGAAGCCGCAGGCGCACCAGCTGGCAGTCCTGCTGCTGTTCGCCAATCGGCCAAAGCGCAATTTGGTGACTATCAAGCCAATGGCATTATGGGCGTAGCTAAGCAACTGGGTACCAACCCGCGAGAATTTGCTCAAAAAGTATTGGATGTTCTGGACCTCGATGGTATTGCGAGCAAAATGGAAATTGCAGGCCCAGGTTTCATCAACATTTTCCTCAGTGAAGCGTTTCTTGCTAAACAAGCGGATATCGCCCTAGCAGATGAGCACCTTGGCGTAACCAAAGAAGCGCAGAAGACGATCGTCGCAGACTACTCAGCGCCTAACGTTGCTAAAGAGATGCATGTAGGCCACTTACGCTCAACCATCATTGGTGACGCCGTTGTACGTACCTTGGAATTTTTAGGCCATAAAGTGATCCGCGCCAACCACATCGGTGACTGGGGCACGCAATTTGGTATGTTGATAGCCAACCTTGAACGTGTGCAGCAAGAATCTGGTAACGAAGTTTCAATGGAACTTTCCGATCTTGAAGCTTTCTATCGTGAGTCAAAAAAACTCTACGACGAAGATGAAGTGTTTGCCGCTAAAGCACGAAATTATGTGGTCAAACTACAAAGCGGTGACGAATTCTGCGCTCAAATGTGGAAAAAATTGGTGGACATCACCATGATCCAAAACCAGCGTAACTATGATCGTTTGAATGTTTCGCTCACGCGCGATGATGTGATGGGCGAAAGCATGTACAACGACATGTTGCCCGGCATCGTAGCCGATTTAAAAGAAAAAGGTTTGGCGCAAGAAGATGATGGCGCACAAGTCGTTTTTCTTGAAGAATACAAAAATAAAGATGGCGAGCCGATGGGCGTTATCATCCAAAAACGTGATGGCGGCTTCTTATACACCACAACCGATATCGCGTGTGCAAAATACCGTTATGAAACCTTGGGTGCGGACCGTGTGCTGTACTTTATCGACTCGCGTCAACATCAACACCTAATGCAAGCATGGACGATTGTCCGCAAAGCGGGCTATGTACCTGAAGAAGTGACTCTTGAACACCACGCCTTTGGTATGATGCTAGGCAAAGATGGCCGCCCGTTCAAAACTCGTGCTGGCGGTACTGTTCGTCTGGCCGATCTTCTCGATGAAGCGCAAGAGCGTGCCGCTAAATTAATTGAATCCAAAAACCCTGATTTAGACGCCGCAGAAAAAGCGAACATTGCCAATACTGTCGCGATGGCCGCAGTGAAATACGCTGATCTTTCTAAGCACCGTACTACCGATTATGTGTTTGACTGGGACAACATGTTGGCATTTGAAGGTAACACTGCACCTTACATGCAGTATGCCTACACACGTGTTGCGTCAATTTTTGCTAAAGCAGGCGTATCGATGGATAACCTGACGGGTGAAATTAAAGTCACACAAGAGAAAGAAAAAGCTTTGATTGCGAAACTTCTGCAGTTTGAAGAAGCGGTACAAGCCGTTGCCCGCGAAGGCCAACCTCACATTATGTGTAGCTACCTATTTGAATTAGCTGGCCAATTCTCTAGCTTCTATGAAGCATGCCCTATCTTAGTCGCTGAAGATGAAAGTGTGAAACAAAGCCGCCTAAAACTGGCTGCGTTGACAGCAAAAACCATCAAGCAAGGTCTGTCTCTACTCGGTATTAATACATTAGAACGTATGTAACGACAACTATGAGTGAATGAAAGGGTTGACCATGGTCAGCCTTTTCTTTTATCGGTGATAACATCCGTGCAAGTGAGATTGACATGAATTTTGAACTCCACCCACAACTGGCCAAAGACACTTCCGTCATTGGTGAATTTCCTCTTTGCTTAGCCTTACTCCATAAAGATAATGCCGTGCCTTGGATTATTCTGGTGCCTAAACGTGCCAATTTGAAAGAGTTGCATCATCTACCAATGCAGGAACAGCAACAATTTTTATGCGAATCTCAAGCCGTTAGCCAAGCTCTTGAAGCCACGTTTTGTCCAGATAAACTCAATTTAGGTGCGCTGGGTAACATGGTGCCTCAGCTCCATATTCACCATGTTGCTCGATTTAAAAATGACGTAGCATGGCCAGGGCCTATCTGGGGCAATACTCAAGGGATAGTGAGAGCCGAACAAGAACAGCAAGCGATCTTAACCAGAATCCAAAATGTTCTATCACTGAGTTCTATTTTTAGAAAAGGATAAACGTCGTCTCTCACACCATATATTAGGTAAAAGATAGATTGGGTAAAAGTTTGAAAGCCGCTGACATCAGCGGCTTTCGTTTATCAGACAGAATGCCTAGCATCAATTATGACTAAAGTACGACAGTCAAAGACAGCCCGTTATTTCGGTTAAGCCCATAACGCACTCTTGTTACGCGGTTAGCCTTGTTGGTATCGATAGTGCGCGACAACACACCTTTTCTTATCCACACGGCTAACATAGCGTCAACGCC
Organism: Vibrio sp. RM-69-4; assembly: GCF_024743775.1. NCBI lineage: Bacteria > Pseudomonadati > Pseudomonadota > Gammaproteobacteria > Vibrionales > Vibrionaceae > Vibrio > Vibrio sp. RM-69-4. The sequence continues at coordinate 411,166 of NZ_JAMQXI010000076.1, read as the reverse complement.
GTCCTCACTGAGCGAAAACTTTTTCGCAATCGCCGAGCGGCTAACGATCCCATTCTCTTCAATGTAGCGCTTTAGCTCATTTAATATCATGCCACTTGTACCTCAAGCACCGTTTTCTGCTGGAGTCCTTTTCGCTTAAGCATTTTAAAGGTCAACAAACTCGCCATAACAATGGCAATAATCCACGTTAAACTTTCGACAGGGGTTTCGGTGATCCTTGTCGCTTGGTAATAAAGCGCAGCGCCACCATACGCAAGCCCCATCGTCCATACTGCGATAAAACGAGCGTAATTCGCACCAAACTCACGAACATAAGCCCCCATGGCTGCAACACAAGGCGTGTAAAGCAAAATGAAGATAAGGTAGGCAAATGCGGCATGACCAGTGACAAAGTGCTGTTTCAAATTACCAAAGATTGAGGCATCTACGGCTTGCTCTTCAGCCACTGCGCTACTGTCTGTCAAGTCTCCGACTTCGATACCGAGCGGATCAGAGAAGCTTAATCCCGTTAGGTTTTCTGGAATAGACATAACCGCTTCTTGTAGGCTCGCCATTAGGTCATATTCACTTTCATCACCTTCAGCAGAGGTATATAAATTGTTTAATGTTCCGACTACCGCTTCTTTTGCAAAAATACCCGTGATGATACCCACTGTCGCTGGCCAGTTATCTTGATTGATACCAATAGGAGCAAATACCGGCGTAACCACTTGAGCCACTTTTGATAACACGGAGTTGTCACTATCTTCATTACCAAAGCTGCCATCAGTACCAACTGAATTGAGGAAGCTTAAGATCATAACAACGATGACAATCGTTTTCCCTGCACCGAGAACAAAACGTTTTAATTTCTGCCATGTTTTGATCATGACGTTTTGTACCGTTGGGATCTCGTAATCTGGCATCTCCATGACTAGGCTGTCGCTTGAACCCGGATAGATCGTATGCTTCAAAACCAAACCAGTGAACACTGCGGCTAAAATGCCCAACAAATAAAGAGCAAAAACTACATTTTGACCGCTTTCAGGGAAAAACGCCGCAGCAAATAGCGCATACACGGGCAAACGTGCACCACATGACATAAAGGGTGCCATCGATGCCGCTAATTTACGTTCACGTTCTTGATCTAGAGTTCTGGTCGCCATAATCGCGGGAACGTTACAACCAAATCCTAAAACAAGTGGAACAAACGCTTTACCCGGTAGGCCTATCTTCTGCATCACTTTATCTAAAACAAAAGCCGCGCGAGACATATAGCCAGAACTTTCGAGTACAGCTAAAAATAAGTACAAACAAGCGATAACTGGGATAAATGTGGCGACGGTTTGAATACCTCCGCCAAGGCCATCGGCTAATAATGTCACTAGCCAAATAGGCAAATGATCATCCAGTAAGTAGTGCCCGCCATCAACCAATAACGCCCCGACGCCAATGTCGAAGAAATCAATGAAAGCGCTCCCAATATTGATCGAGAACATAAACATTAAGTACATAACCACAAAGAAAAACGGTACACCCACCCATTTATTTAAAATCAGCTTATCTGCTTTTTGTGTAAAACTGTGGCTTAGTTTCCCTTCGGTTTTGCGGATCTGCTGGCATTGTTCATGCAAAAATGTGTATTTGGTATCAGCGACATGCAGATCAATATCCAAACCACTTTGCAATTGCTCTTTCTGGATAAGCTCACGCTGCACTTCTGGTAATCCATTAATCACCAAAAGATCATTTTCTAAGGCACGAATAGCTAATGCGCGAGGTGCCACTTGCTTATGTTGAAAAATAGTGGCTAATTTTCCGATCGATTGTTCAAATGCACTGCCGTAATCCAATAGCAGTTCTTTAAGAGCTACGCCTTGCAGCAGTACTTTATGCAGCTTTTCTTTGAATCGACTCACCTGCTCTTTACTGGTAGCAGAAAGCATAAAAACGGGGCAACCTAGAACTTTCTCAAGTTGTTGAATGTCTAGGCTTTGACGCTCTCTTTTTAAAGCGTCCATTTTATTCAAAACCACAATCATTGGACGCCCGAGCTCTCTCAATTGAAGCGTCATATAGAGGCTGCGCTCCAAACACGTCACGTCCACAACGTTAATGATTAAATCGGCAGGATGTGTAAGAACCGCTCTAGAGGCAATGGATTCGTCAATGCTGTTACTGTCATTCCCGCTGTCAAGTGCGTAGATGCCCGGCAAATCCGTTAGTATGAATTCATCTCCAGAATGAGTGTAGCGGCCCGTTTTTTTCTCAACTGTAACACCAGCCCAGTTACCGACTTGCTGCTTAGAACCAGTCAGCCCATTAAATAACGTTGTTTTGCCACTATTAGGGTTACCAACGGTTAGAATTTGATATCGCACTACGCTCTCTCCACTTCAATACAAGCGGCTATATTTTCACGTACCGCTAAAGAGACGCCTCTCACTTCAAGTTGAAGTGGATCTCCCATAGGAGCTCTTCTGATTAACGTAACAGTAGTTAGAGGCAGCAAGCCCATCACCATCAATTTTTTACGAATGTCATTTGGAAGTTGATTGAACGCGACAATGCTCGCGCTATCCCCTTCATTTAATTGAGATAATTTCATCTATCTTGCTCTCAATGGTAGTGGTAATGAGAAATATTTTTATTAACAGGCGAATAATACACGCGCTAACCCTCTATTTTATTGCGTGAAATCAAAGATTGCATAAATCCATCACGTTGTTTTCGGTAAATAAACTGACGTTAAAAACGTTAAAAAATTATCAGGTACAAATGAGCTCAACATAAAAAAATAAACAAAAACAGATAAAATAAAAATAAACCATTAAAATCAATAAGTTATGGTTAATTATGTATTTTGTCGTTTTTCTTATACTAGGTTGTCGTTAATTTTATAAATGAAATAAGTCCTTTGTCATATAGTAAATCCATCGAAAGGAATTACTCCTTAGATACAAATTCCAGAGGTGGTACGGGTGTTACTCGTATCACTCCGGCAGCAAGCGAAGGTGTCATTGACACCCGTGGTATAGTCCCCCCGGCTATACCACGATCTTTTTTTCTACTCATCTCATCTCATCTTTACTGCAACACAATCACCGACCCAGCCTGTTTATTGAGTAAGTGCTATTCCCAAAATAAATTGATATTACGACTTTGAGTATTAATGAGTGTATCTACGCAAACATAGACAAATATGCGCAACTAACACAGCAGCCAATCTAATCAAGAAGGGAGATACAGCTTGATTGCAGGTCGGCGGAAAGTGAGTTCATCTCCACACACCTGAATAAGCTTTATGATTAGGGTGACTGAATGTCGCTAACATCGCTGCAGCTTCAAGTCTTCAAGTCTTCAAGTGGGAAAGTTATCACTATTTATCAGGGGCGGTATTACTCGTTATCATCAACAAATTGGGTTGGCGATAAACCGAAGTGATGTTTAAATCTTTGGCTGAAATAAGACGGATCATTAAACCCACAATCAAAAGCGACTTGGGCGACTTTTCCTCCTGCAAGCAAATATTGGCACGCTTTCTCTAGTCGGATCTCATTTAGATACTCTTTGAATGTTTTATTGGTGATCGCTTTAAAACGACGCTGCAAACTACGCTCCGATACGAAGAGTGATTTAGCCGCACTAGAGGTACTAAATTCAGGATCTGAATAGTAATTGTGTACCAATTTTTCTACTTTTTTAAGCCACTCTTTTTCCGTTACATCAATAAACTTGTCCTCTGAATGCTCCTCTACGACGATCATTTCAGGTGCATCACTCACAAGCTCAACTGATGGCCAAGAAAGCTCAACTAAATTTCGTTCTGGCGATGAAAAAATATGTATTTCCCCACCACTGCGCTGTACTAACAGTTGCATCTCCTCTAGTTCAAAACCAGAGATACGCTTATCACTATTGATGGATTGCACCTGATCGCCACAGTCAATCATCACAATAAACAGTCTTTTCTCCCTTTCATAACAATGAATTTGTAGCTCTTGATTTCTATAAAGACGTTTTACCGCATCAGACAGTAGCGTATTGAAAATGATGTCTAGGTTAAAATGGGCAGATTCAATATAAGCTTGTTTAAGCTCATTGTTCACCGCCAACGAAATATTCGCTTTCGCGAACTCTTCACGCCATCCGTCCACACAAGAGTTCAAGATTATCGATAGGTCGTAGAGCAACTGAGTCGCTGTTTTATCATTTCTTACGTTACGAAGTAACGCCAGTTCACGTTTTACTTTTAAAGCTAAAGACTCAAGTCGCGCGAGTTGATGGAGTTGGGAGCGATAAATCAGCTGATTTAAGGTAGGAGTAATAGAATCTAACATCTGTTCAACAACGATATGGCGAATTTGTAATTGCTTGCGCAACTGCTGGTTATTAGTCAAAACAATTTTGCTTTGATGCCGTAGTTGATCCGTTTTCAAGGCCACCTGAGCTTTTAACTTTCGGTTTACTTTGGTAACCCAACGAGAACGCCACCATGAAGCAAAAGCAATAAGGCCTATAGAAAGGCAAAGGTAAAGAACAATAGCCCATGAAGACCAATACCACGGGTTATCCACAATAAATGATAGACTGTTTATCATACTGTTTTGCGGATGTGGGCTGTAATTTCTCACTAGCAAACGATAGTGTCCAGGTAACAGGTGATCAAGTGTCAACTGAGCGCTTTCTAATCTCTGCCACTCCTTATCCCCTGCAATACGATACTCCAATGATAAGGCTATCGATTCTGGCAATGCACCAAACAAAAAGCTTATCGAACTTCCATATTCCAATTCTAGTGTCTGAAAACGACCACGACCGAACATGACAGGAATGTGATCGACATTCACTTGGCTAAAGATAATATTGGTATTAGGAGGGGTAGCAACCGTGAGTTCAGAGGACCATGCTGTCACTAAACCAAAACGGGAACCTAACAGCAACTGCTGCTGGCTATTGATAATACTTGATTCGCAGACTCCACTTTTAAATTCATTATTCATCAATCCGTGTGGATCACCAAAATGCTTTACCATCTCACCCATAGGATTGTAGAGCGAGATTCCTTGTGAGGAAGTCAGCCAAATACCGTTGCCCGTTTCAGTTAAACATTTGGGGCTAATATTCTCTTCAACCATATCAATAGATCGAATATCACTACGATCATGTGCCAAAACAAAGACGCCATAAGCACTCGCAAACCAAACATCACCCTTGCTACTCTCAAATATATCAATGCTTTGTCCATAATGACTAGTCGCTCGGAGAAAAACAATTTTGCCTTTGTCAAAAAGATAAACACCATGGTCAGTGCCGATAAATACCCCTCGCCGAGTTGACTTAAGTTTTATTATTTTTGCAGGCAAAAATGCATCAACAAACCATACCGAACCGAAATCGGTGAGCGAGTTATCGGCCAACTGATATGACCACAAATGGTTACCTGTTGCTCCCCATAACAGTCCTTCATGATCAAATTCAAGGTGTTTAGTATCATTCGAACGCAGCTTAATAGGTAACATGCTCGTTTCTATCATCTTTTTTGTCTGCAAGTGATAAATAACAATGCCTGTATGTGTAGCTATCCATAGAGAATGATCATCTATTTGAGCGAAATCATGCACTTCTCCTGGGAAAATAAGTTTAGGCTCTTGCCAATTTTCAGCATCGACTTGGTATAACCCTTGTCGAGTTAAAAACAAATACCCTTTATTATCTGACCTTGTCACAATTTTTGTTATGGGATTATTGTTGAGCGGTGCAATGGAATGGCGCTTAAATTTTTGTCCAAACAGAGAAAAGTAACGAATACCTTTATCCGTTGCGATCCAAATCCCACCTTGTAAGTCATTGACCAATGAATAAATTTTATTGCCTGGTAACCCATTATTGTCTTGGTCATTACTTTCTAACTTGACGGTTTTACCTGTCAAAAACGAATGAACAAATAATCCATCTTCAGTACCAATCCAATACTCTTGATCTGTCTCAGCAACAGATAATACATGGGAATCTCCAACCAACTTTTGCTGGCGCTTTGGGTCCTCGACATCAATAATCAGCCCACCATTGAGCATTCCAATCACAAGCTCTCTACGTTTCTCGGAAAAATAGAGTTTCTCAATGAAGTTTTTACCAGAGCTGAGCACGTGAGAAAAACTCTCTCCATCTGATAGATAGACTCCAGCATTAGTGGCTAATACCCATTTAGAAAGCACAAACTTCGCATCATTAACGATTAATCGACTTGCTTGATTTAATTGATACATTTCTTTAAAAGAATAAGTAACTAACTTGTGGGTTTGCGCATGGTATGTATAAAAGTGCGTCTCATCGGCTAACCAGATGAAATTACCTGACGAACCTATTTTTTTTATGATGATTCCAGGCGTTAAGCTAAATACTAATTCGCGATCTTGTGCGGGATAAGTTCGATAAAGTTCATTATCAATGAACGTCCAAAAAGCGTTATTAAGATAGGTAATATTTTCGCTCTCTTGTGAAAGCACTGAGCCACGTCGGGGAAGGATGTTTTGTCCATCAAAGAAAACCACTTTGCCATGCACATCGTGTATCCAAATTCCCCCTTCTTCACCTAAAAACAAATTTTGTGCGGCAAAAATTTTCCCTTGAGCCTGAGCTGGCAATGGATAGAAGATGGAAGGTGCTTTGTCTAGAGCTTGTGTCCCCTGCGCTAATAAAAGCGTCAGGAAACCCAAGATCCAGAACAAAGCTTTAAAATAGTCATTCTTTCCTTTCAACAGACTGAGCCTCAATCAATAGCACGCCACATTGTAACCTGTTTTTTCGTGGCGATAATTATCAAAACATTCTAACCAAAGATAAGGCTTTTTGAAGCTAAGAAAGCGACAATCTGTGAATCTTTATCCTAGATTTCAGTGCAGATCGTACAACATACAATACAGCGTACATCTATTGAGACAAACAAGTGTAAAAGTTGTTGCTCAGCTGATTTAACAGCTCAAAATAGCTGCCACTTTTCACTTTGATATCTGCGCCTAATGGATCAAGTACTCCCGTTTTGACCTTAGTGCCACGAGTCACAGTATCAATCACCGCCGGGGTAAACTGAGGTTCTGAAAAGACACACTTTGCTTCATTATTAATAATGGAATTTTTAATGGTGATGAGCGTTTTAGCACCCGGCTTTCTGTCAGGACTAACGGTAAAATGGCCGAGGTTATTCAAATGGTATTGCTGTTCAAAATAGCCGTATGCATCATGAAAAACATAATATCCTTTATCACTAATTTTGCTCATCTTCTGCGTGATTGCTTGATGGGTCGAATCTAATTGAGCTAAAAAGCGGACTAAGTTTACTTTATACTGCTCGGCATTAGCGCTATCACTTTTCACTAAACTTGCGGTAATCGCCGCTGCCACTTGCTTGGCTTGATCGGTTCCAAGCCAAAAATGTGGGTCATACATACCATGGTGATGCCCATCATGATCGTGTTGTTCGCCACTGAGCTCTCTCAGTGTCAGGCCATCAATTTGGCTGATGGTCAAAACGTTGTGGTGACTCGCTAATGTCTTACTTAAGAATGGCTCAAGGTCTTTTCCATACCAAATCACTAAATCCGCCGCTCTGACTTTTTTAACATCAGAAGGGCGCAACGCATAGTCATGCGGTGAGGTATTTGCCCCCAGTAGTACTTCTGGTTCATTCACATCGAGAGTCAATTCATATGTAATCATCTGAATCGGCTTAATGCTGGTCAAAATGACCGTAGACCACGCCAAAGGCGATAATGTTATTAAGCAAAGAAGGAGCATAATCTGACGCAACATGATGGTTTTTCCATTCGGTATATAGCGTTAAAGGGAACGAAATGTTACATTATAACACTTCCGAATTGCAAATAAGTTCCATTCATGTCCAACTTAATTCAGCTGCAAGGCATTTGTGTCGAATTCAACAACCGCCGTGTTTTGGACAATGTCAGTATCAACCTAGAAAAAGGGAAGATTACTACACTGATAGGTCCTAATGGTGCGGGCAAGTCGACGCTCGTTAAAGTATTGCTCGGGCTACAGCCCGTCCATAGCGGAACGATGACGCGCGTAAAAAACCTTAAAATTGGTTATGTTCCTCAAAAGTTAAAACTTAATGACGCGTTACCACTCCCCGTTAAACGATTTTTAAGTTTAGCCGGACGTTTTAGTCAACAAGAGTTGCTAGACGCACTCAGACTAGTCGGGGCCGAGCATCTTCTTGATTATGATATGCATAAGCTGTCCGGTGGTGAAACGCAACGGATTCTTATCGCCCGTGCATTGCTACAGCGCCCAGGTATTCTAATTCTTGATGAACCAGCCCAAGGTGTTGACGTGCAAGGGCAAATTGATCTGTATGATCTTATCGATGCCATACGACATCGTTTCGGTTGTGGTGTCTTCATGGTCTCTCACGATTTGCATCTGGTGATGGCAAAAACGGATGATGTTATCTGTCTTCATCACCATGTTTGCTGTTTCGGTTCACCGGCAACGATTACTCAACACCCAAGCTATATCGCATTATTTGGTACTCGCAATCGCGAAGCCTTAGCTTTTTACCATCACAAACATCAGCATCATCACGACTTAGCAGGCCAACCTGTGAAAGGAGATGCAACTTGCTGTTCAAATCATTCACACGGTCACCACCATGATTGAATTTCTTCTTCCATCAATATTAGCAGGCCTTGGTATTGCCGTTATCGCAGGTCCCCTTGGGTCATTCGTGGTTTGGCGAAAAATGGCTTATTTTGGCGATACCCTCGCACACGCCTCGCTGATGGGATTGGCGCTAGGTTTTTTGCTTGATATCAACCTTTATCTTGCGTTGCTCGTTTGCTGTCTTGGGCTTGCAATCATTTTGGTTACTATGCAGAAACAGCAGCTTGTGGCGACAGACACTTTGCTCGGCATTCTCGCTCACAGCTCGTTATCTATTGGTCTCATTGCAGTAAGCTTCCTTGATAACGTTCGCATCGATTTAATGAGCTATCTCTTTGGCGATTTATTGGCAGTGAACTTTACCGATTTAGCCTTCATTTGGGGGGGAGCGATTGCAGTAAGTGCACTGCTATTTCTTTTTTGGCGGCCATTACTTTCAACTACAGTGAACGAAGAGCTTGCGTTTGTTGAGGGTATCAACGTTGATTTAATGCGTTTACTGCTGATGCTATTGATTGGGGTGGTAATTGCACTAGGAATGAAATTTGTTGGTGCTCTGATTATGACATCGCTGCTGATTATTCCCGCGGCGACCGCTAGGCGACTCACAAAAACCCCAGAGCAAATGGCAATATTGGCTTCTTTGGTTGGCGCTTTAGCTGTGCTGGGCGGGCTAATCCTCTCGTGGCATTTTGACACACCTGCAGGCCCTTCGGTTGTCGTGACGGCTACAACGATGTTTATGTGCAGTCAACTTGTAAAACGCTAGTATCAAAACCTATTGAATCTAAAGTAAAAACCCCGAAACAAGGTTCGGGGTTTGTCTTCAAACTGAGGGTGGCGTGATTACCAACCCGTCACTTCACGCAATGCTTTTCCGATATCAGCAAGGCTTTTGACAGTTTTAACACCTGCGGCTTCAAGCGCTGCAAATTTCTCATCAGCTGTCCCTTTACCACCAGAAATGATAGCGCCAGCATGACCCATCCGTTTACCCGGAGGCGCGGTCACACCAGCAATATAAGACACCACCGGTTTCGTGACATTCTCTTTAATGAATGCTGCGGCTTCTTCTTCGGCTGTACCACCGATCTCGCCAATCATCACAATCGCTTCAGTTTCAGGATCGTCTTGGAATAGTTTCAAGATATCAATGAAGTTAGAGCCTGGGATTGGGTCACCGCCGATACCAACACACGTTGACTGACCAAAGCCCTCATCTGTTGTTTGCTTAACGGCTTCATAAGTTAGCGTTCCTGAACGTGAAACAATACCCACTTTTCCTTTCTTATGAATGTGGCCTGGCATGATGCCGATCTTACACGCATCAGGTGTAATCACACCCGGACAGTTCGGGCCAATCATACGCACACCAGTCTCTTCGAGCTTCACTTTTACGTCAATCATATCGGTAGTCGGTATACCTTCAGTGATCGTCACAATAAGTTCAATACCAGCGTCAATTGCTTCTAAAATAGCGTCTTTACAAAATGGTGCAGGTACATAAATAACGGTTGCCGTTGCACCCGTTGCTTTCACTGCGTCACGCACCGTATTAAATACAGGCAGACCAAGGTGAGTTTGACCACCTTTACCCGGGGAAACCCCACCGACCATTTGTGTACCGTAGGCAATCGCCTGTTCGGAGTGGAAAGTTCCCTGACCACCAGTGAAACCTTGGCAGATTACTTTGGTGTCTTTATTAATAAGTACCGACATTATTTACCCTCCGCCGCAGCAACAACTTTCTGAGCTGCGTCCGTTAACGACTCAGCTGCAATGATATCAAGACCAGAATTTGCAAGTACTCCGCGTCCTAATTCCGCATTTGTACCTTCCAAACGCACGACTACGGGAACCGTTACACCAACTTCTTTCACCGCACCGATAATGCCCTCTGCAATCATATCGCAACGTACGATACCGCCGAAAATATTCACCAATACGGCTTTCACGTTGTCATCAGACAAAATGATTTTGAACGCTTCAGCAACACGCTCTTTGGTTGCACCACCACCAACATCAAGGAAGTTTGCAGGTTTTCCGCCATGAAGGTTAACAATATCCATAGTGCCCATTGCAAGGCCAGCACCGTTCACCATGCAGCCAACATTGCCATCAAGAGCAACATAGTTCAGTTCCCACTGAGCAGCATGAGCTTCGCGCTCATCTTCTTGTGAGAGATCGTGCATTTCGCGAAGTTTAGGTTGACGATAAAGTGCGTTTGAGTCGATGTTGATCTTGCCATCAAGGCACAACAAGTTCCCTTCAGCGGTGACAACTAATGGGTTGATTTCTAGCAATGCAAGATCATACTGGGTAAACATAGCGCCAAGACCTAGAAAGATCTTCACAAATTGCTTAATTTGGTCGCCTTCCAAGCCAAGTTTGAAAGCAAGTTCTCGGCCTTGGTAGGCTTGCGGACCAACCAAAGGATCAATCGCGGCTTTATGAATCAGCTCCGGAGTCTCCTCCGCTACTTTTTCAATTTCCACGCCGCCTTCTGTTGAGGCCATGAACACGACACGACGAGTCGCACGGTCAACAACAGCGCCTAAGTATAGCTCATTCGCGATATTAGAAGCTTCCTCGACCAAAATTTTTGATACTGGCTGACCATTTGCGTCCGTTTGATAAGTAACCAGATTTTTACCTAGCCATTTTTGAGCAAACTCTTTGACACCATCTTTAGTGTCGTGCAACTCAACACCACCCGCTTTACCGCGACCACCTGCATGCACTTGACACTTAACAACTTTCTTCACTGTGCTAATCCGACCCGCCGCTTCAAAAGCTTCTTGTGGAGTATCACAGGCATAACCTTCCGGTACAGGCAAACCGAATTCTGCAAACAGCTGTTTGGCTTGATATTCATGCAAATTCATTATGTTCTTCCGTTTGTTTATCCCTTAGGGGATTTATTATTTCCATAAAGCGGCAGCTATGCTGCGCCATATATCTGTAGGGTGCTTCTCAAATTAAGCGGCTGCAATTTATCCAAGAGGATAGCTTGTAGCCTTTTGCTTAAATGAAGGCTAGACGTGAGCCTGCCTAGCCTTAAATTCACTGAACAACGTTCAGTGAGGTTACACGTCCAGTAGCAGACGTGCTGGATCTTCAAGTAGCTCTTTTACTGTCACAAGGAAACCAACTGACTCACGGCCATCCACCAAACGGTGGTCGTAAGAAAGTGCTAGGTACATCATTGGTAAAATTTCCACTTTGCCATCCACAGCCATTGGGCGGTCTTGGATTTTGTGCATACCCAATATGGCCGCTTGCGGCGGATTAATGATCGGTGTTGACATTAACGATCCAAACACACCGCCATTCGTAATCGTGAAATTACCGCCAGTCAGTTCTTCAACCGTCAATTTGCCATCTCTTCCTTTGAGTGCAAGCTCTTTGATGCCCTTCTCAATTTCGGCAAGGCTTAGCGTATCGCAATCTTTAAGAACCGGAGTCACTAAGCCACGAGGCGTTGAAACTGCCATGCTAATATCAAAATAGCTGTGATACACAATATCTTGGCCATCAATAGATGCATTCACTTCTGGGTAACGTTTTAACGCTTCTGTTACCGCTTTTACGTAGAAAGACATAAAGCCTAAACGAATACCGTGTTTCTCTTCAAACAGACCTTGATATTGCTTACGCAGATCCATGATAGGCTTCATGTTAACTTCATTAAACGTCGTCAACATCGCCGTGCTATTTTTTGCCTCAAGCAGACGCTCCGCAACACGTTTACGCAAACGCGTCATCGGTACACGTTTTTCACTGCGCGCCATCGCAACGACAGGCTCAGGTTGACTTGAAGCAACTGCTGACGCTGATTTTGCAGCCGCTAGATGAGCATCAATATCTTCACGCGTGATACGTCCACCCACACCAGAGCCTTTCACTTGGCTGGCTTCCAAACCATGCTCGGCGAGTAAACGGCGTACCGCAGGGCTAAGCGCATCATTCGTTTCGTCTGTCAATGTGGCTTTGTGACGTTTATCAGGAGACGGCTCTGTATCGTTGGTGGTGTCTTTCGTCGGTTCACCGGCAACGGCACCGGGTTTCAATTTCGCCAATAACTGTTTCGAAAGCACCGTCGCACCTTCTTGCTCGATAATGGCTTCGAGAACACCCGCCTCAGGCGCTGGCACTTCAAGAATGACTTTATCAGTTTCAATCTCAACGAGTACTTCATCACGAGCGACGGCTTCACCTGGCTTTTTATGCCATGTCGCGACTGTTGCATCAGCCACTGATTCAGGTAGATCTGGAACCAGAATTTCAATTGTCATAATCTGTGTCTTCCTTTTACTTCTAGTTCGTTAAGCTAGGGTCAGAGCGTCTTCAACCAACGCTTTTTGTTGTTTCAAGTGTACCGACATATAACCAACGGCTGGTGATGCTGATGCAGGGCGACCTGCGTATTTCAGATCAGCACCGACTGGAATGGCAGAACGGAAGTTGTGTTGACTACTGTACCAAGCACCTTGGTTTTGAGGCTCTTCTTGGCACCATACATAGTCAACAACATTAGTGTATTGAGCGATAACCGCTTCCACTTCTTCTTTCGGGAATGGATATAGCTGTTCAATACGGACGATCGCAACATCATCTTGTTCGTTGTTACGACGTTGCTCAAGTAAGTCGTAGTAAACTTTACCTGAACAGAACACCACACGTTTCACTTTAGCTGCATCAAGGTTATCAATTTCACCAATTGCTGGTAAGAATGAACCTTCGGCTAAATCTTCAAGCGTTGATGTACATAGCGGATGACGCAGCAACGATTTTGGTGACATAACGATCAATGGTCGACGCATTGGACGAACAACCTGACGACGCAACATGTGGTATACCTGCGCTGGTGTAGAGGGAACCACCACTTGCATGTTTTGCTCGGCGCACAGTTGCAAATAACGCTCTAGGCGTGCTGATGAGTGTTCCGGGCCTTGCCCTTCATAACCATGAGGTAGCAGCATGGTTAAACCACACAAACGCGCCCATTTTTGTTCACCGGAAGAGATGAACTGGTCAATCACGACTTGAGCTCCATTGGCGAAATCACCAAACTGAGCTTCCCAAATCGTCAAACCACTCGGCTCCGCTGTCGCGTAGCCATATTCAAAAGCTAGCACTGCTTCTTCCGACAAAACCGAATCCAATACTTCAAAAGGACCCTGTTTATCATGGACATTCGCCAATGGAATATAGGTACTTGCGTCACTTTGGTTATGCAATACCGAGTGACGGTGGAAGAAGGTTCCACGCCCAGAGTCTTGCCCCGAGATGCGGATTCGCTTTCCATCATCAACTAAGGTTGCATAAGCCAGCGTTTCAGCCATACCCCAATCGAGAAGCTTCTCTCCATTAACCATCGCTTGTCGGTCGGTATAGATTTTATCCACACGACTTTGCAGTTTATGGCTTTCTGGATACTGACAAATTCGGTTACCCAGCTCTTTTAAACGCTCAAGGTCAACTTTACTATTCCATGGCATATCCCATTCATGGCCAATATACGGTGACCAATCAACAGAATGCAGTGCCATTGGACGCCACTCTTTCACCACGACTTCACCATGATCCAGAGCATCACGATATTCGTTGACTAACTGTGTGGCAATCTCGATATCAAACTCACCACGCTCTATCAAAACATCGGCATAAAGCTTACGCGGCGTAGGATGCTTTTTGATCTTTTGATACATCAGCGGTTGAGTTGCGTTTGGCTCGTCGGCTTCGTTATGGCCGTGACGGCGATAACAAACCAGATCAATGACGACATCACGCTTAAATTCATTACGATAATCGAGTGCAATGCGGGTGACGAAAGCAACTGCTTCTGGATCATCAGAATTGACGTGGAAAATGGGTGCCTGAACCATCTTAGCGATGTCAGTACAATACATAGTCGAGCGTGTATCACGAGGGTTTGACGTGGTAAAACCAACTTGGTTGTTAATAACAATACGTACCGTCCCTCCCACGCAATAGCCGCGCGCTTGAGACATGTTAAATGTCTCGGCAACGACACCTTGGCCAGCGATAGCAGAGTCACCATGAATCGAAATAGGTAGCACTGTCGAACCGTCTTCATCTCCCAATCGATCTTGTCGAGCACGAACTGAACCAATCACGACTGGGTTAACAATTTCAAGATGCGAAGGGTTAAATGCTAAGGCTAGATGCACATCACCGCCGGGTGTCGCAAAGTCAGCAGAGAAACCTTGGTGATATTTAACATCACCCGTTCCCCAGCTTTCACCATGCTTACCCGCAAACTCGTCGAACAGATCTTGAGGTTTTTTACCTAAGACGTTGACGAGCATGTTAAGACGACCACGGTGCGCCATACCAATCACAACTTCACGCATACCTGTGCTACCAGCATGACGGATCAACTCTTTCATCATTGGGATGAGTGCGTCGCCACCTTCTAAAGAAAAGCGTTTCGCACCAGGGAATTTCGCGCCTAAATAACGCTCAAGGCCTTCTGCGGCTGTCAATTCTTCGAGGAAAATTCGTTTTTCTTCTTTGCTGAAAGAAGGTTGTCCAACGACTGATTCAAGACGTTGTTGTATCCAACGCTTTTGTTCAGTGTCGATAATGTGCATGTATTCTGCACCGATGGAACCGCAATAGGTTTTGTTGAGGGCTTGATAAATGTCTTTCAATTTCATTGTCTCTTGCCCGATAGCAAAAGAGCCGACATTGAAAGTTTCTTCGAAGTCACCTTCGTTAAGATTGTGGAACGTTGGGTCTAATTCTGCCACTAATGGGCGTTGCCATAAACCTAGGGGGTCGAGTTGAGCCGCTTCATGACCGCGAAAACGGTAAGCATTAATCAGCTGCAAGACTCTTACTTGCTTAGCATCGACATCTGGATCACTAACTTGGACATTGTAATGCTTTGTTTCTTTCGCGAGTCGTCGGAAGTAGTCACGGACACGTGAATGTGGCTGTTCAACCACATTGTCAGCTTGCGCAGGCAAGCCATCAAAAACACGTTTCCACTCCTCACTTACCAGATCAGGATCACTTAGATACAGTTCGTAGAGGTCCTCTACGTAAGTTGCATTGGCGCCAGCCAAGTGTGAAGACTCGAGCCATGCCTTCATCACGCCGTTGTGCATATTTTCCCTTAACCAGTAGTTTTCACGTTTGCTTCGGTCTATGCCGAGCTATAAAAGGCAGGTCCGAAGACCTGCAATTTTTATTCATTTTAAACCGAACGGTTCACAAGCATTGATTTGATATGTCCAATGGCTTTCGTCGGATTTAATCCCTTAGGACAAACACTTACACAATTCATGATGCCATGGCAACGAAAAACGCTAAAAGCATCATCAAGATTAGATAAACGTTCATCTGTTGCGGTATCTCGGCTGTCAATTAGCCAACGATAAGCCGCCAACAAACCTGCTGGGCCGATAAACTTATCCGGGTTCCACCAGAAAGAAGGGCATGAAGTTGTGCAGCAAGCGCACATAATGCACTCATATAAACCGTCTAAATGCGCTCGCTCTTCTGGTGATTGCAAGTTCTCACGAGCCGGAGGCAAGTTTCCGTCAGTCACAAGGTAAGGTTTAACCTTCTCGTAATTTTCATAAAACTGGGCCATATCGACAATTAAATCACGGACGACTGGTAGCCCCGGCAGAGGTCGAATAACAATCGTGCCTTTGGCCAAAAGCGCGGATAATGGAGTGATACACGCTAATCCATTTTTACCGTTCATGTTCAAACCGTCAGATCCACACACTCCTTCACGGCACGAGCGACGAAAAGCAATGGTGGGGTCTTGCTCTTTCAGCAAAATGAGCGCATCCAACAACATCATGTCAGAGCCCTCTTCGACTTCAAGCAGATAATCCTTCATGTAAGGCTTTTGATCGACATCCGGATTATAGCGATACAAAGAGAATTTCAATTTCATAATAGTGCCTTCTCCTTAGTATGTGCGCGCTTTAGGCGGAAACGCTTCACGATAAATGGGTTCCATATTTACGCTACGCTTCGACATGCTTTCAGTCTCAGGGTTGTAAATTGAATGGCATAACCAATTAGCATCATCGCGTTCAGGATAGTCAAAGCGAGCGTGGGCTCCACGGCTTTCGGTACGATAATTTGCAGCAACCGCGGTAGCAAATGCTGTTTCCATCAAGTTTTCCAGCTCTAAACACTCGATCCGTTGAGTGTTGAACTCGGTTGACTTGTCTGAAAGATGTGCGTTCTTCAAGCGTTCACGAATCACTTTAAGCTCTTCAAGACCTTTAGCCATCGCTTCACCCTCACGGAACACCGAGAAGTTATTTTGCATACAACGTTGCAGATCTTTACGAATTTGCGCGGGATCTTCACCACCTGTACTGTTTTCCCAGCGGTTGTAACGTTCTAGCGATTTTTCAATGTCCGCTTCTGTGGCAGGTTTTGCGTCCGCTTGCTTTTTCAACGTTTCGCCCAAATGCAAGCCTGTTGCTCGGCCAAAGACCACTAAATCCAGTAGAGAGTTACCACCCAAACGGTTCGCGCCATGCACCGATACTGATGCAATTTCACCACACGCAAACAAACCTTGAACTTCCACATCAGCGCCTTTAGCATCTTGCTTAATCGCCTGACCTGAAACTTGAGTCGGTACTCCTCCCATCATGTAGTGGCAGGTTGGGATCACTGGAATCGGTTCTTTAACTGGATCGACATGAGCAAACGTACGTGACAACTCACATACGCCCGGCAGACGAGATTCCAGAGTTTCTTTGCCAAGGTGATCCAGTTTAAGCTTGATGTGTGGACCCCATGGACCATCGCAACCACGACCTTCACGGATCTCAATCATCATTGAGCGGGCTACTACATCGCGACCAGCCAAATCCTTCGCGTTTGGTGCATAACGTTCCATGAAACGTTCGCCATCTTTATTTAAAAGATAACCACCTTCACCACGACACCCTTCCGTCACAAGAACGCCAGCACCAGCAATCCCTGTTGGGTGGAATTGCCACATTTCGATATCTTGCATCGGGACGCCAGCGCGGATAGCCATGCCCACGCCATCACCCGTATTGATGTGCGCGTTGGTGGTTGAAGCATAGATACGGCCAGCTCCGCCAGTCGCTAATACTGTGGCTTTAGATTTGAAATAACAAACTTCGCCTGTTTCCATACACAAGGCGGTACAGCCAAGTACTGCACCCTCTTCATTTTTCACTAAATCAAGTGCGTACCACTCAGAGAAAATAGTGGTCTTATATTTAATGTTTTGTTGATACAAGGTATGAAGTAGTGCGTGACCAGTACGGTCAGCGGCAGCAGCGGTTCGAGCCGCTTGTTCACCGCCAAAATTTTTGGATTGCCCACCAAATGGGCGCTGATAAATGGTGCCATTGTCAAAACGAGAAAAAGGCAAACCCATTTTTTCTAGTTCAATCACCGACTCTGGACCATTCTTACACATGTACTCGATAGCATCTTGATCACCGATATAATCGGAGCCCTTTACCGTGTCATACATATGTTGTTCCCAGTGGTCCTCATGCGCGTTGCCTAAGGCAACGGTAATACCGCCTTGAGCCGAAACCGTGTGAGAACGTGTTGGAAAAACTTTAGAAAGCAGAGCACAGGATAAACCTTGCTCTGAAATTTGCAGTGCTGCACGCATGCCGGCACCACCAGCGCCGATCACTACGGCATCAAATTCACGAACTGGAATAGTCACTTACGCACCCCACAATACAAATAAGCCAGAGAAGAAGTATCCAAAGAGCACTGCAATAACGACCAATTGCAGGCCACCACGCAATTTAGAACACTTAATGTAATCCGTTAATACTTGCCATAAACCGATCCAACCATGGATAAGGACAGAGACTAACGCCAGCATTGTGAAGACTTTGGTAAAGGTTCCACCAAAAAACTGTGTCCATGAAACATAGGAGATATCACCAGAGAAAGCACAGAAGCTGACTAGGTAGATAGTATAAAGAGTCATAATGATCGCAGAAGCACGGATCAGCAGATAATCATGCACTCCGTTACGACCAAAAGAAGAAACATGTTTTACCATACCAATACTCCCGCTAAAACTGAAAGCACTGCTGTTGCGATGAAGGCGACTTTGGCACTCATAGCCCCTGACTCCAACTCTTCAAAGTGGCCCAGGTCCATCAGCAAATGGCGTATACCACCTGCAATGTGGTAAGACAGCGCTGTTAAAATTCCCCATAAAATAAATTTTGCGAAAAAGCCATTAACAATGTTGCTGGCTTCCATAAAACCTACCGGAGAACTTAACGAGAGGGAGAGTAACCACAGCAAAATTCCGACCGCAACGAACATCATCACCCCAGACACTCGGTGTAGGATGGATGCAATCGCACTGATCGGAAAGTGAATGGTCTGTAAATCTAAATTAACAGGTCTTGACTTTCTTTCTTTCACGGGCTTGCTCACTCAGCTCCATTGAGCATTTATAGTTATAAATGAATTTTGGTTGTAAAACCCACAAAAGTTAACATTATTTTAACATAAAGAGCCCGATATCGCGCAGTTAAATGTAATAATTCCGTTAACAACAAAGACAGAATGCAATACTGAAATACAGTTTCTAGCCTTTTATTTATAAGGTGTTCACCAAAATTTTCAGTGCCACTATACGGCTCGCAACATTCTAATACAATTGATGTAACAATTTTTGCTACACAGAACAGATTTTTAACTTTATATGTATAAAAAATCAAAACAAGTGCACACATCAGACGAGAAAAATTGACTTTAATTAAGAACACACGTAAAAAAATGTCACACAAACATCCTGGACGGATTAAATAATAAACAAAGGAGATTGTTATGGCAGATAAGAAAGCGACCCTTCATATTGAAGGTAAAGCGCCAATCGAGCTGCCGATTATGGATGGGACTGTAGGCCCACAAGTAATCGACGTTCGTAAACTAGGAGCCAACGGATACTTCACTTTTGACCCTGGTTTTCTTGCCACTGCATCTTGTGAATCTCAAATCACTTATATCGATGGCGAAAAAGGGGTGTTACTGCACCGCGGCTTCCCTATTGATCAATTAGCCAATAACGCTGATTACTTGGAAGTTTGTTATATTCTTCTTTACGGTGAAGCCCCTAATCGTAAGCAATATGAAGAGTTTAAACATACGGTGACGCGTCACACTATGGTTCATGAGCAAATCGCAAGTTTCTTCCACGGTTTCCGCCGTGACGCTCACCCAATGGCTGTAATGTGTGGTGTGGTTGGAGCGCTTGCTGCGTTCTACCATGATTCACTTGATATTAATAATGATATACACCGAGAAATAGCGGCTTACCGCCTACTCTCAAAAATGCCAACATTGGCGGCGATGTGCTACAAGTATTCTGTCGGCCAACCATTTATCTACCCGCGTAATGACTTAAGCTATGCCGAGAACTTCCTACACATGATGTTTGCAACGCCGTGTGAAGAGTATGAAGTGAATCCTGTGGTTGCACGCGCGATGGATAAAATTTTCACACTGCATGCCGATCATGAACAAAACGCGTCAACCTCAACGGTTCGCCTTGCCGGTTCTTCTGGTGCTAACCCGTTTGCCTGTATTGCGGCTGGCATTGCCTCGTTGTGGGGGCCTGCTCATGGGGGTGCTAACGAAGCCTGTCTGCGTATGCTAGAAGAGATAGGCAACGTTGATAACATTCCTGAGTATGTCGTCAGAGCAAAAGATAAGGATGATCCATTCCGCTTGATGGGTTTTGGTCACCGAGTTTATAAAAACTACGACCCAAGAGCGACGGTAATGCGTGAGGCTTGCCATGAAGTGCTCAAAGAGCTAAATATTCAAGACCCACTGTTAGATGTGGCGATGGAACTTGAGCGCATCGCGCTTTCTGACGAATACTTTGTTGAGAAAAAACTCTACCCTAACGTTGATTTCTACTCAGGCATTATTCTGAAGGCTATCGGTATTCCAATCTCTATGTTTACCGTTATCTTCGCAATGTCTCGCACTATCGGTTGGATTGCCCACTGGAATGAAATGCACAGTGATCCAGATAATAAAATTGGCCGTCCTCGCCAACTTTACACTGGTCAAAAAATGCGCAACTTTAAACCGTTACACGAACGCGAATAGCAAACCCAGTCATAATACCTAATAGAAAAGAGCGAGTTCCCACTCGCTCTTTTTTCATTGGATACATTGATCAGAAACAAACCCGCTACACAGGGTTATTGATATCGATAAACTCAACCTCAAAGCCATATTCGCTCGCTAACCATTCTCCCAGAGCCTTAACGCCATAACGTTCTGTGGCATGGTGCCCTGCAGAAAAATAATGAATATTTTGCTCTCTTGCTGAGTAGGTAGTCCGCTCTGATATTTCACCAGAGATGAACGCATCTAATCCATGCTGCGCCGCTAGATCGACGTAATCTTGCCCACCACCAGTACACCAACCCACCGTTTTGATGATTCTGTTTGAGCTCGGAGCTACGTGCAGTGACTGTCGTTGCAAAGCTTGCTCGATTCGTTGACTGAGCTCATCGGCTGTCAACGCTTGTTCAAAATGGCCGAACATGGCGACCGACTGAGGATGCCCTTCTAATCCGCCATCAACATGAATCCCCAACAAATCAGCTAGCAATTTGTTATTGCCTAATTCTGGATGGATGTCTAACGGCAAGTGATATGCGTATAAATTTATATCATTTCGTATCAAAGCTCGGATCCGGTGGCCTTTCATTCCACGGATGGACTCAGGCTCACTTTTCCAAAAATAACCATGATGCACTAATAAAGCGTCAGCATTTCGTTCAATTGCTTGTTCAATCAGCGCTTGCGAGGCCGTCACACCCGTCACAATCTTTTTGATTTCAGTGCGACCTTCAACTTGCAATCCATTAGGGCAATAGTCTTTAATCAATTGAGGATTAAGCTTTTGATTGAGCAGAGCTTCAAGTTTTAAATTATCCATCTTTCATTCCAAAATTGAGTTTTATCATTAGCGTGGTTATAACAATTTCAAGCTAGAATGTCGAAAAATAAGGACGAGAACAATTAATGACAATGGACCTCAACACACTGGCACACTGGGTGTCGACAACCCCTACTCTTTTTCAAGGAGAGGGTGTAGTCGCGGCGCGTACTCCTTTTTTACCCAATGTTCCGATATTGAAAGAAGAATACAGAGGGAACCCTAGATTAGGCTTTCTCTACCAGCATTTATGTTCTTTATTGTTTACGCTAAACCCCACTTATTCCGCCGTTTCTGAAGAAATTCAATTGAACGAAGCAGGAAGTACACTAGGTTCGCTAGATTTTGTCATCAAAAATAAACGCAGTCAGCGTTATGAGCATTGGGAAGTCGCAGTGAAGTTTTACCTGCTACATCAAGGGCTGTGGTATGGTCCCAATGCTCAAGATCGATTAGATCTCAAACTTGAACATATGCTGAACCACCAATTGACCCTTTCCCAATCAGCCCAATTTAGTGCGGCTTACCCACTTTGGCGTGACGTTAGCCGTCATTTACTGATGCAAGGGCGCTTATATGTAAACCCTTTTCACGATGAGCCTGTTCCTAGTGAATGCCTAGGTTATAAACTCAATCCGTCACAAATTGCTGGTTTTTGGTGTTATCAAAGCCAGTCACATCAAATAGATGAAGCGTTATTCTTACTGGAAAAGCCTCAATGGATTAGCGGGAAAGGTAAAAACTGCACGCGTTACACAGCAAATGAAGAGCATGGTTTTGTGCATTGCCAAAGTGACAGCGGAAAGTTCTGGTTCATCGTTCCCGACAGTTGGCCTCAGCTTTAACCAAGATAATAGACGACTAAATATAAAATAGGCGGCCTCTGGCCGCCTATTTTAATTGATAAGTTTGCTTACAAACCAGCGTCGGCAAAGACTTGATTAACAATCTGTTGCGCTTCCGCTTCGATTTGCTTGAGGTGCTCATCGCCCTTAAAACTTTCACAATAGATCTTATAAATATCTTCTGTGCCTGATGGACGAGCAGCAAACCAGCCATAATCAGTGGTCACTTTTAATCCACCGATGGCTGCGCCATTGCCGGGAGCATGCGTCAAGCGGGCTGTGATCTCATCTCCCGCTAATGTTTGCGCAGAGACCATCTCTGGTGACAATTTGCTCAGCACTGCTTTTTGTGGGCCATTTGCGACAGCTTGAATACGACTATATTTAGACTCTCCATGTTTCGCGGCCAGATCTTCATAATATTGCTGCGGATTTTTACCTGTGACAGCGGTGATTTCCGCCGCCAGTAAGCAAAGGATAATACCGTCTTTATCCGTTGACCAAGGCGTTCCGTCTTTACGCAGGAATGACGCACCTGCGCTCTCTTCACCACCAAAACCGAAGTGACCACTGTATAAGCCATCAACAAACCACTTAAAGCCGACAGGTACTTCACACAGCTCACGGCCAAGATCGGCGACCACACGGTCAATCAATGCACTTGATACTAACGTTTTACCAACAGCCACTTCTTTGCGCCATTGTTTGCGGTGACGATACAGATAATCGATGCATACGGCTAAGAAATGGTTTGGATTCATCAAACCTTTCGGAGTGACAATGCCGTGGCGGTCGTAGTCAGGGTCATTACCAAACGCGAGATCATACTGATCTTTTAACGCTAATAACCCCGCCATTGCATAAGGAGAAGAACAGTCCATACGCACTACACCATCTTTATCGAGTGACATAAATTGGAATGTCGGATCCACCGCTTCGCTCACCAGTGTTAAATCAAGCTGATACGCTTTGCCAATTTGACGCCAGTAGTCAATACCACTGCCACCGAGTGGATCAACACCCAGTTTTAGATTAGCTTTTTGGATGGCCTCCATATCAATCACATTCACTAAGTCATCAATATAAGGTTTCACAAGATCAACTTGTTTAAACAGCGGCGATTGCTTTGCCGACATAATAGGCAGACGCTTCACGCCTTGCATGCCTTCTGCAATGATCTCATTGGCGCGGTTTTCAATCGCTTGGGTGATTTCCCCTTCAGCAGGGCCGCCATGGGTAGGATTGTATTTAATACCGCCATCTTGTGGTGGATTATGAGAAGGCGTGATCACAATGCCATCAGCTTTTTGCGCGTGCTTCAAGTTATGAGTCAAGATTGCGTGTGAAATACCCGGCGTTGGCGTATAGCCATTATCCTGTTGAACGATCACTTCAATTCCATTAGCGATCAGTACTTCAAGTACACTAGAAAAAGCAGGCTCAGAGAGTGCGTGCGTGTCTTTTCCGACAAAAATCGGCCCAGTGGTTCCTTGCTGAGCGCGCACTTCTGCTACCGCTTGAGCAATAGCAAGAATGTGGTTTTCGTTAAATGTCGATTTATCCGCGCAACCACGATGCCCCGAAGTACCAAATTGCACTTTATGGTCTGGGTTAGCCGCATCAGGTTGAAGTAAAAAGTAGTTTGCAACGAGCGCAGGGATATTATGTAAGTCTTCCTGCCGTGCTTTTTGTCCGGCGCGTGGGTGCATAGCCATTTTTGACATCCTTTCTTAAAATAACAACGAAATAAAAAGCCTCATGATACGGACTTAGTGGTCCGCAGTATGAGGCTTGAATCAGATTTTTATCTATGAATGGGCACAAATCAGATTGAGTGCGTCACTTTCTCAATAATGTCACTCGGGAAATTCATCAATACCATCAGCTGCTCGATCATCTGTTGTTTGCGGCTAGTATTGTTATTGGTAATGACCCAAAATGGTGTGTTTGGAATCGCTCTTGGCTTGGTTGTCTGCCCACTAGCAAGCAAGGTTTGCTCGTTGTCAGCAAAATACACACGCTTACGTCCTTTCACTAAGGTCGCTTCAGCAAAACTTACTGGATCGATACGGTATAAGGTTGAAAGCACCAACATAAAACGATCAATTGCTTTTTTCAAAGCCGCAAATTCATCAGAAATGAGCAAAGAACGCATCTCTTTTACGCTATCAATCTGTATCTCTTGTACGGCATCTTTACTCACAACAATGCCCTTGGGCTCGGTACTTACTTGCGTCACGACCGCTGCTGCAGACACTTTACCGTCAACATTGAGCAAACGGCGTAAAATATCCGACGCGCTTTCTCCAATATGTTGGGTTTGGCTGGCAATATAACGGTATAGATCCTCATCAACCTCAATTGTTTTCATTCGCTTTTCACAATCTCAATGTTTAAACTCTGAGGGATTATAGCGAGATCTTCACTGATACTCTACGTTAAACCAATCACTAATAAGATAAAATGTCAGCACTTCTTAATTACAAACTCGAAGGTGAAGGTCACACCGTTGTTTTGATCCATGGTTTATTCGGCAATTTAGACAACCTAGGTTTACTTGCAAGAGACCTAAAAGCCGATCACCAAGTATTGAGTATTGACTTGCGTAATCACGGTCAATCATTTCACAGTGAGGAACATGATTACGCGAGCATGGCATTCGATGTTGCTAGTTTACTCGAAGAGTTAGCTTGTGATTCAGTCACTCTGATTGGTCATTCAATGGGCGGTAAAGTTGCCATGAAGCTGGCTGACATCGCCTCATCCAAAGTCGCCAAACTGGTGGTTTTAGATATGGCACCCGTCAGCTATCAGCATCGGAAACATGATAACGTACTGGCGGGGCTCAACGCGGTTATTGCGCAGCAGCCTACCTCGCGAGCAGAGGTCATGGCCATTTTAGCGCAACATATTGAGCTAGAAGGCGTACGACAATTTCTCAGTAAATCGTTATTTAAACGAGAAGATGGTGTAATGAGCTGGCGTTTTAATGTTCCCGCCATTGAAAAAAATTACTGGAATATTTTAGGCTGGGAACCAATCCCTTGCAGCTCTGTTCCAACCTTATTGGTTAAAGGCAGCAACTCTGACTATCTACTAGCGGAACACCAAGAAATGATCCAGCAGCAGTTTAGCCAAGCGAAAGCGCACGTCATCGCCAACACAGGGCACTGGCTACACGCAGAAAAGCCCGTTGAAGTTTTACGAGCGATCAGGAAGTTCATTGGCAGCTAGCTGCTTTACTGTGAAACAACAAGTGTGAAATAGGTACCAATGCGCGCATTAACTTTGACGAATAACAGTGTTATAGTGCGCTCAAGCAAATTGGCATAAAGGATACCCATGCTGTACGACTACATGAACATGCTTGAGTCGATTGGACTCGATCTTCTTTTTGCGTCTATATTTTTCCTTATCGGTATGGCAATAAAAGATGTCCTTAAGCAAGGTAATGTACCGCCATTTGGGCGCCGTATTGTATGGCTAGTTCTGTTTTTAGGTTGTGCTGGCTTTATCCTTAAAGGACTTATCCAACTCAGTTGGGAAGGCACCGGACTGGGGTAAAGAACACGCTCATCCGCCAGAAAATGACAAATTAAAGGTAATGATTCTATGGCAAGTGTAGGCCTCTTCTTTGGTAGCGATACCGGTAATACTGAAGCCGTTGCGAAAATGATTCAAAAGCAACTGGGTAAGCAGCTCGTTCACGTTCAAGATATTGCGAAAAGCAGCAAAGAAGACATTGATAATTTTGACTTATTGTTACTGGGTATCCCTACTTGGTACTACGGTGAAGCGCAGTGTGATTGGGATGATTTTTTCCCAGAGTTAGAAGCGATCGACTTCTCGACGAAATTAGTTGCTATTTTCGGTTGCGGCGATCAAGAAGACTACGCTGAATACTTCTGTGACGCGATGGGTACAGTGCGTGACATTATCGAAAGCAAAGGTGCAACGATTATTGGCCACTGGCCAACTGAAGGTTATGAATTCGAAGCCTCTAAAGCCTTGGTTGCAGGTGACAATAGCCACTTTATTGGTTTATGCATCGATGAAGATCGTCAACCAGAGTTGACTGAACAGCGCGTCAGCACATGGGTTAAGCAGATTTATGAAGAGATGTGTTTAGCTGAACTTGAAGGCTAATCTCTTAAACATAAAAAATCCCCTTGCGAGGGGATTTTTTATTGACCCGTATACAACAGCACTCTTTTCTTTACCAAAGTAGACGGCCGATAAATGGAGCAAGCAACACAGTGACCATGCCCGCAATCATCATCACCACACTCGACACTACCCCTTCAGCATTGCCAATTTGATACGCTTTTGCCGTTCCTGCACCGTGCGCGGAAGCGCCAAGACTGGCTCCTTTACCAAGCCCAGAGCGAATGGATAATAACGCTAACACCACTTCACCTACCGCCATGCCTATCACCCCAGTAAGTACCACAAACAGAGCAGTCAGATCACTTTGCCCACCAATTGACTTCGTCGCCTCAACAGCAAAAGGCGTGGTAATCGAGCGCATCGCTAAACTGCGCTGAAGCATATCGGGTAATTCAAACCAACGAGCCAACAAAACCGTGCTCCCCACAGCCACCACAACCGATACGATCACTCCCACGGATAGAGAGAGCCAGTGGCGCTTGATCAACAATCGGTTGTCATAGACAGGAATAGCAAAAGCCACTGTCGCCGGACCAAGTAGCCACAATAACCAATGAGATTCTGCCATATAGGTTTGGTAAGGGATGTGAAAGATCATCACAACAGCCACTAACAATATAGGGGCCAATAGCAGCGGCATTAAGAAAATAGAACGTTTACGTTGATAAAGGCACTTGCTGCCATAGTAAAAAGCCAAGGTTAGCAGCAAGCAAAATACACCAAGCAGCGTTGAGGTAAGTAGTGAGCTCATGATGAACGCTCCACTTTGGTTAGGCGTATTGCCCGGTTGCTTTTTCTACGCGCTAATATCAGCTCTAAACGATACATTTTATCAACGGTCCAAGCAGTAATAGCAATGACCATGATGGTACTGATGACAAGTACCGCCATAATTCGTAACCCTTGCTGTTGCATTAACTCTTGATAGTTAACGACCGCAATGACCGCTGGTACAAAGAACAACAGCATTTCCGCCAATAACCAAGTTGCTCCCTTGCGCAGCCAATCAACTTTTACAACTCTCATAATCACTAAAGTTAACAGCAATAGCATGCCCGTTAAATTTGCTGGTAAAGGAATATGAAAAGTGCTGACTAGAAAATCCGCCAAAAACCAGATCATTGATAGCGCAACAACTTGTACCACTGTTTGCAGATTGTTTTTTACTCTTTGGCTGTTTCTTATTCTTTGCATGATGAGACTAATGCCGTTTTGTGAAATTAGTCACATTATATTAAGCCATAAAACCATCGTAAAATGACTTTTTATTATCATTTTCATGCCAAAATGGAATGATAAAAGGAGATATTATGGATATTAAAGCACTGCGCTATTTTGTTGAATTGGTCAATCAACAAAGCTTTACCCGCGCATCCGAGCAACTGTTCGTCACCCAGCCCACTATCAGTAAGATGATCCGCAGTTTAGAGCAGGAAATTGAACAGCCACTATTACATCGTGAAGGTCGACGTTTCTGGCTTACCGATGCAGGAGAAGTTGTCTATCAAAGAGCGCTAGAGATCTTAGCGCAGATGTCTCAGTTAGAAGCCGAATTGGTCGATCTCAATCAGGTAAAGCAGGGACAACTGCATCTCGGAATTCCACCAATGGTTGGACACCTTTACGCAGGTCTGATCCGCCAATACCGCCAAACCTACCCTAATGTAGAGCTCACCATCGTTGAGTATGGCGGACGTAAAATAGAGCAAGCTATTCTCAATGGCGAAATTGACGTCGCCGTCACCATGCTTTCGCCTCATCCGATTGACAATCTGCGGTCACTCTCCTTAGACAGTTACCCCATTTGTGCCGTACTCCCCGATTCATCTCCTTGGAAGCAGCAAGAAGCCATCGGTTGGGAGCAACTACAAAATGAGCCATTTTACCTCTATACCCATGATTTTACGCTGAGTGACTACATCCACTCACTCTGCCTACAACACGGATTTACACCACAAGTTGCAGCGCGCAGTAGCCAATGGGATTTTTTAGTCGCGTTGGTCAAAAGTGGCGTAGGCGTTGCTTTTCTACCCGAACCACTTTGTCGACGAATTCAAGGAGAAGGCGTCTTAGTCAAACCGATGACACCCAGTATTGATTGGCACTTAGGATTAATATGGCACGCGGAACGGTACGTTTCTCGCACCGCCGAAGCTTGGATTGAGCTGTGCCAAATGCAGAATGAACAGCCTTAGCGGTCACAAAAAGTAACCATTTTGTCTGCATCACTCTCTTCTCTGTATTTAGGTTTTTTGCGCACGTACAATTTACGTTGCACTTCAGAGACCACTTCGCCTTTGGTATCCTTAACATGGATAACAAATTCCGGAAAGCATTTATCCCCATTGGCCGTGCTCACTAAGATTGAATCCAGTTGGTCTTGCGTTATCAGAAACTCCGCATACAAATCAGAATGGCCCGGTTTGATAAAGTTGATGCTGGCCTCTTTGTCCCATACATAATATTGCTCACCCAAAATCCCCATTAACATCAAAGAGTAAACAGGGTCAGTAAGAGAGAAAATGCTGCCACCATACTGAGTGCGATTGGCATTTTTGTTCCACCACCGCAGCTTTAAGCGCATTTTCACCTGACGGAAGTCGCTACTAATTTCATCAATGTGGATACCAGCGCCCCAAAAAGGAGGCCAGCTATTTAACGCCCACTTAACAATATTTGGCTTATAAAATCTTGCTAAAGAGTGATTCATTCCGTGCTCACCTTTTAAACCTATCGACTCAATCACTAATAAATGTTACGCAATTGTAACTGGTAAGAGCTGTTATATCAGTGATATTGCGCGGCTTTGTGACAAATATAAAGTAACCCTTTGAACTTCGTGGTTTATTGTTAGCAGTGACTCCCCTATAATGATCGCAATTATGAATTCTGTTAACTGCTGCAGATCATCAACAGGAAAGTGTATGTCAGATAATAACCAAGCGCTCAAGGATGCAGGTCTTAAAGTTACCCTTCCTAGGCTAAAAATTTTAGAAGTGCTACAGCAGCCTGAATGCCAACATATCAGCGCTGAAGAACTGTATAAGAAATTGATTGATCTTGGTGAAGAAATCGGTCTTGCGACTGTTTATCGAGTATTAAACCAATTTGATGATGCGGGTATTGTCACTCGTCACCATTTTGAAGGTGGAAAATCCGTTTTTGAACTTTCAACACAACACCACCACGACCACTTAGTGTGCTTAGATTGTGGTGAAGTGATTGAGTTTTCAGATGAGGTGATCGAACAACGCCAAAGAGAGATTGCTGAGCAATATAATGTACAGCTCACCAATCACAGCCTTTATCTATATGGTAAATGTGCCGACGGCAGTTGCAAGCAGAACCCTAACGCGCACAAGTCAAAAAGATAGCCATCATTCTCAGCCTTGAGCTGGACGATAATAAAAAAGCCGGGTGAATCAATCACTCGGCTTTTTTGTGTAAAGAGAAAGGAGTGGTAAGCCACTCCTTTTTACTAGGTATTAATTAGAAATAATCTCGAATCAACACTTCCGCAATTTGTACCGCATTTGTTGCAGCGCCTTTTCTCACGTTATCTGCCACTACCCACATGTTAATGCCACTGTGGTGACTGATATCGTTGCGAATACGCCCTACAAGAACCGTATCCTTCCCTCCCGCATCGCGAACTTGCGTGGGGAAATCATTCCCGCTGAATACTTCAATACCTTCAGTTTTCTCTAATAACTCAATAACTTGCTCAGCATCAATCGGTAAGCGTGTTTCAATATGCAGTGACTCAGCATGGCCGTAAAAAACCGGCACGCGTACACAAGTTGGGTTGACCATAATGGTTGAGTCATTGAATATTTTTTGCGTTTCCCACACCATTTTCATCTCTTCCTTGGTGTAACCATTATCCATAAACTGGTCGATTTGTGGGATGCAGTTAAACGCAATTTGCTGGCTAAACACATCAGGATCGGCCGAAACACCATTTAATAGCCTTGCGGTTTGTCCCGCCAACTCATCAATGCCTGACTTCCCAGCTCCTGAAACGGACTGATAAGTTGATACGTTAATTCGCTCGATACCCACAGCATCGTGAATCGGCTTTAACGCCACCAACATTTGGATGGTTGAGCAGTTTGGGTTCGCAATAATATTGCGGTTACGAAAATCCGCAATCGCTTCAGGGTTCACTTCAGGCACAACAAGTGGGATATCGTACTCATAGCGGAAATGTGAGGTGTTATCGATGACTACCACGCCTTCTTCTGTGGCAATAGGTGCCCATTTTGCGGACAATTCACCACCAGCGGAAAACAGTGCAATCTGAACTTGTGACCAATCGAAATCTTCAACATTTTGTACTTGTATGGTCTTACCATTGAAGCGGTAGAATTTACCTTCACTACGCTCACTGGCAAGTAGGTAAAGTTCACCAACGGGGAATTTGCGATCTTTGAGCACTTCAAGCATGGTTTCACCAACCGCGCCGGTTGCTCCTAAAATAGCGATATTAAATTCTTGGCTCATTTGTTACCTCTGTTTTAAAACCTAATTTAGCTAAGGGAGTGAGATCACACGACTCACTACCGACGACAGTCATCGCGCTATATTCTCTTCTATCCCAATAAAGTTTACGCATTTGATCAAAAGCACCTGGTTTGCCAATTTCACGGCGAAACAAGGCGTCATCTTTGCGTACGTCATAAATCAATTGGGTTAAACTGTGTAATGTTTCCTCATCCCAACCGCGTGATAAATACACTTTGGCAATGGGAGTCTCGGGTAATAAACTACTGGCATTCGCGCAATGGTCATCGCCAAGATACTCACAAAAACTATTAAAAATCATGGTCGTGCCTCGGGCTTTACCTTCTAACCCATAGCCAGCCACATGCGGCGTCGCAAAGGCGAGCAAAGGCAGCAGTTCCATATCCACTTCAGGTTCAAATTCAAACACGTCTAAAGCGGCAATAAAACCATCATTTTTCTGTAGGCGTTGTTTCAGCGCTTGGTTATCCACCACAGGGCCACGAGCCGCGTTGATCAAGATCTGATCACTGCGCAACTGGGCAAGTCGAACTTCATCAATCAAGTGATGAGTCGGCGATTCACCACTTTTAGTAATGGGTGTATGCAGCGTAATGACATCCGCTTTATCAAGTAAAACATCAAGATGAGTAAACTCGCGGCAATCACCTTGTGCTTGTTTTGGGGGATCGTTGAGCAGCACATTAATGCCAATCCCCGCTAAACACTCGGCTAAATAGCTGCCGACTTGACCAGCACCAATAATGCCAACGGTTTTCTCTAAGGCAGAAAAACCATGCTGCTGCGCTAGCACCATCAATACACTGAAAACATACTCAGCCACTCCCACCTTATTACACCCCGGTGCGGCAGTAAAAAAGATGCCTCTTTCAGCCAAAAGCGCTTGATCAACGTGGTCCATACCTGCCGTCGCCGTACCAACAAACTTTAATTTATTGGCTTTCGCTAATAATGCTTGATTTACTTTCGTAACAGAACGAATCATCAAGGCGTCAACGTCGATAAGATCATCAGCCGTTAAGCTTCTACCGGGTTTCAACACCACCTCACCAAGCTGGCTAAATAACGATTCAGCATAAGGCATGTTTTCATCAATAAGGATTTTCATAGCGGAGTTCACAATTTTCGAAATTGAAGGAATTGTGCAGAAAAGCGCACAGACTGTCGAGAAGAAATCCCGCTTTCCATAAAAATGCCCGGCTCCTCACGGAAACCGGGCAAAAACCCAGAACAAAAGGATCCCGTCCCGCTCTCCATGGGACAGAGTCTGCGTCTGTTCGATCAGCTAAGCTGACCCGCTCTGGAAACCTTTTTATTAGAGGTGTGTAGGCGCATTAGCCTTGATACTTTTTGATCACTAGCGTCGCGTTCGTACCGCCAAAACCAAAACTGTTAGACATCACACTGGTTAGCTCTTGCTCGCGCATTTCGGTCACAATATCAAGGCCATCAGCCGCTGGATCTAAATTGTCAATGTTGATGCTTGGCGCGATAAAGCCGTGGTGAAGCATCAAGGTAGAGTAGATGGCTTCATGCACACCTGCCGCACCCAATGCGTGGCCAGTCATTGCTTTTGTTGCCGAGATAGCTGGGCTGTTGCCAGCGAACACTTCTTGAATGGCACCCAACTCTTTTACATCACCGACAGGTGTGGAAGTACCATGTGTATTGACATAATCCACACTATCTACCGCTTGCATTGCCATCTTCATGCAACGCACAGCGCCTTCACCTGATGGAGCCACCATGTCGTAGCCATCGGATGTCGCACCGTAACCGACGATTTCACCGTAAATTTTTGCGCCGCGAGCCAGTGCATGCTCAAGCTCTTCAACCACAACCATGCCGCCGCCGCCTGAAATCACGAAACCATCGCGGTCAGCATCGTAAGTACGTGACGCTTTTTCTGGTGTTTCGTTGTACTTAGTTGACAACGCACCCATTGCATCAAACATCATAGTTAAAGACCAATCGAGCTCTTCACCACCACCTGCAAACACAATATCTTGCTTACCCAATTGGATAAGTTCCATTGCGTGACCAATACAGTGAGCCGACGTCGCACAAGCGGAGCTCATGGTGTAGTTGACGCCACGGATTTTAAATGGCGTAGCAAGACAGGCTGAAACAGTCGAAGACATAGTACGTGGAACCATGTAAGGACCAACGCGCTTCACGCCTTTTGTGCGCAATGTGTCGACAGCAATAACTTGGTTATACGACGACGCACCGCCAGAACCAGCCACAATACCAGTGCGGTCATTAGAGACCTGCTCTGGTGCTAAACCTGAATCGGCAATCGCTTGTTCCATTGATAGGTATGCAAACGCGGCCGCATCACCCATAAAACGCATCTGTTTGCGATCAATATGGTCAGCAGGGTTCATTTTCAGGCTACCCCACACTTGAGAGCGTAAACCGTTCTCTTTGAACTGCTCAGAAGCGGTAATACCTGATTTTCCTGCTTTTAGAGACGCTAAAACTTCTTCGACGTTGTTACCGATACTTGAAACAATACCCATACCGGTGATTACGACTCGTTTCATGTGACATTCCTATAATTCAAAATTCGCTTAGATAATAACTAAGAAGAATAACAAAAGTGGTCAGCTTTCCCAGAAATTCGTACAATCTCGAGCTATATATCGCCCGATTTCACAGAATTACACCATTATGACCAGCATAACCAACGCAACACTGGGTTGGAATGAAGCGGGCACACCCGTTTCCGACCAATTCGATGACGTTTACTTTTCCAACGTTAACGGCCTAGAAGAGACGCGTTACGTGTTTCTTTCCCAAAATCATATACCACAAAGATGGCACCAATATGACCAAAAACGATTCGTCATTGCCGAAACGGGGTTTGGCACTGGGTTAAATTTTCTCGCTGTATGGCAAGAATTTGATGCGTTTAGGCAACAAAACCCAAATGCGCCATTGCAAGCGCTGCATTTTATCAGTTTTGAAAAATATCCGCTCAATAAACACGACTTGATAACAGCGCACCAATCGTGGCCTGAATTAGCGACTTATGCGAAAAAGCTTCAACAACACTACCCGATTGCAGTACCAGAATGTCATCGCATTGTTCTTGATGATGGCGCCATTACCCTTGATCTTTGGTTCGGTGATATCAAAGAGTGTATGCCGCAAGTTCCAACAACCGAGCAAGGCGTGGTAGACGCATGGTTTTTGGATGGTTTTGCTCCCAGTAAAAACCCTGAAATGTGGAATCAAACGCTGTTTGAGAATATGGCCAAACTGGCGAAACACAAAGCCACGTGCGCCACTTTTACCGCCGCAGGTTTTGTACGACGCGGATTGATAGAAGCAGGCTTTTCGATGAAAAAAGTGAAAGGCTTTGGCACCAAAAGAGAGATGATTGCTGGTCAACTGGAACACAAAACGCCGTACAGCAATATAAAACCTTGGTTTGCGATTGCGCCGACAACCAATATTACCGACGTGGCGATCATCGGCGGCGGCATTGCTAGTGCCACATTAGCTAAAATGCTCAATCGCCGCGGTATCAATGTCAGCCTGTATTGCGCTGATGATAAAGCCGCTCAAGGTGCTTCAGGTAACCGACAAGGTGCGGTTTACCCACTGCTGAATAAAAACCACAGTGGTGTATCGCGTGTTTTTGCGCCCGCTTTTCTGTTTGCTCGGCAATTTGTTGAGCAAATGGCGCAAACCGTCCCTTTTGATCATGATTGGTGTGGTGTGACCCAATTGATGTGGGATGAAAAATCGACCCAAAAACAGATGGCGATGCTTGAAGGGAAATTTAACCCTCAGCTAATGCACTACTGCGATCAACAAGCAACGTTACAAAACGTCGGCTTACCGACTGACATGGTCAGCTTACATTACCCACTCGGAGGATGGCTTTGCCCTGCTCAACTGACACAAGGCCTGTTTGACCAATTAAGCCAAAGTGAGCGATTCAACGCCTATTTCAATCACGAGGTGGAGTCTTTGCGCTGGGATGAAATACAGCGGCAGTGGACATTAAGTGTTAATGGTAGCGAAAAGCACCATCAGTGTGTGGTCATTGCAAACGGTCATCAATTTGACCATTTCGAGCAAACACAAGCGTTGCCACTTGGCAAAGTGAAAGGACAAGTAAGCCACATTCCAACCTCAAAAACATTGCAAAAGCTGAGCAGCGTGTTGTGTTACGACGGCTATATGACACCGCACAACCCCAACACTCAACAGCACTGCATTGGCGCAAGCTATGACCGAAGTCAAATCAACCAAGCATTCGATGCGGCGGCGCAGCAAGAGAATGGACAACGCTTAACCCGTTGTATTAACGACCAAAACTGGACACAGCAAGTCGATACATCTAGCAATCAATCTCGCCAAGGCGTTCGCTGTGTCAGCCGCGATCATTTGCCGTTTGTCGGGAATGTGGGCAACTTTGAACAGATCAAGCTCGACTACCAGCCGTTAACGCCCCAAGATCCGCAACAGACTCCATCTGTGGCTCACTATCCTCATTTGTACTGCATGCTCGGGCTAGGATCGCGAGGGCTAAGTTCTGCGCCATTAATGGCTGAGTTGCTGGCTTCACAAATGAGTGGCGATCCACTTCCGCTTGCTGTTGATATTCTCGAAACGCTTCATCCAAGTCGAATGTGGGTGAGAAAACTCAAAAAAGGCAAAGCCATCACCGAACGTACTCCTCGATAAAACCCGTCATAGAAAAAAGCCTTACTTATCCAGCAAGGCTTTTTAATGCTCACTTTTTCACGCGAAAAGGCGTGAAACTTAACGTGAGACGAACTTAAAACGAGACAAGAAAGCTATACGAGCTTCGCAATCGCGTCTTTCAATTGTGCTGCCACTTCTGGGTTAGTCACTTGACCCGTAGCCAAGTCAAAATTGTCATAAAAACTCGGTACCGAGACAGACGCTTTTACATTACCACCAAAATAAGGAGCAGAATTATTTGCCGCCGCCAAAACCGATTGCGCGCCACCAGGACCTGGAGAGCTGGCTAGGTAAACAGCAGGTTTACCTTTGAATAGTTCACGGTCAATGCGTGTTGCCCAGTCAAATAAATTTTTGTACGCCGCTGGGTAGTGACCATTATGCTCAGCAAAAGAGATAACAAACGCATCCGCTTGAGCAAGATCACGCAGAAAAGCTTGAGCGCCTTCGGCTTGACCAAGCTCTTTTTCAAGATCTTCGCTAAACATAGGAACGGTATAGTTGTTAATATCAAGCACCACCACGTCTGCACCTTCGATGAGGTGAGCGGTGTAAGTGGCCAATGCTTTATTGATTGAAGTTGAGCTGTTTGA
Organism: Vibrio sp. RM-69-4; assembly: GCF_024743775.1. Taxonomy (NCBI): domain Bacteria; kingdom Pseudomonadati; phylum Pseudomonadota; class Gammaproteobacteria; order Vibrionales; family Vibrionaceae; genus Vibrio; species Vibrio sp. RM-69-4. Next base: position 374,672 of record NZ_JAMQXI010000076.1, on the reverse strand, counting down.
TGCTCCAAATGCGATGACTTTCATGGTGTTGCCCTTGTGTGTTCGAATATGGCTTAAGCATAGCGAGCGCACAAATTAACAACAACCATAAAAATTTTACGGACTCATTCAAAGAATTCGAATGAGTTAAATGTGGTCACCTTAAGCTTGGTTGTGAACTTGGTTGTGAAGTTCTGTCCATAAATCGAACACAATCACGCGGTCGGCAGGCGTCAGCTCTGTGCGCGCTTGCTCTAGGCTCTGCTCAATTCGTGCTTTAAACAGAGATAGATCGTCAATTCCTTCATCTTCACACGCGGCTGCAGACAAAGAAATATGACCTCGCAAATAACCACCCGCAAACAATTCATCGTCCGATGCCGTCGCAATACGTGCATCAATCATTTCCAGCAGTTTTTCTTCAAATCCAATAATCATACAACTCTCATTTTCTCTTATTATTTAGCCAGTTACCTGATAGTGAAGTGCTCTAGCCTTAATTCTGTCGTACCATAAAAAGCACGTAATGCATCTGACAGCATCTTCACTCGGGGTGGAAGCCCAACCTGTAAGATAGCGACTACCTCACGATGTACCTGAGTCATAAAGGCGATACGGTCTGGTTCAAAATCGCCGTGTAGGTTGTCACAACTCACAGTAAAAGGAAAGCCAGCACTGACCGATAAAATCCACTCATACGCTTGAGGGCGAACCTCTACTTTTTCAAATTCGGCTTGGACTTGCGCGGTTCGCCCGTCTGGTTGATACCAATAGCCAAAATCTTCCATCAATCGCCGTTCAGGGCCGGCGACGCACCAATGCGCGATTTCGTGCAGTGCCGAGGCAAAGAAGCCTCGTGCGAAAATGATGCGGTGATGATTGATTTGTGCATCAGCAGGCAAGTAAATCGGCTCATCACCACCGAGCTCTAAACGCGTATTGAATGGCTCAAAAAAAGTGTCATTGAACAGGGAGATCAAGTCTTGGTATTGATGTATCATCACTCAGTCATGCAGGCAAAAATTTCTCAACGCATTCTCTTATTTTTCTGTAGTCAGGTAAAGCCATTCAATCGCCCCACTTCATTAGTTTTATTAATCGGTCAAACGGTTTCTTGGCATAAAATCTCATTCGCCATCGCCTGACTTTACTACTACACTTGCGCCTCCATTTTTAAGTTCAACCGCTTTCTCGGTTCTTATATACCTAAGGAAGTGCTGTCGGAGTACCGCATTATGTTGCTCAGTGTTTTATATATTATTGGTATTACTGCCGAAGCGATGACTGGCGCATTGAGTGCAGGCCGTCGAAAAATGGATTGGTTCGGTGTGATGTTAGTAGCGAGTGCCACTGCGATTGGAGGCGGTACGGTGAGGGATATTTTACTCGGCCATTATCCGCTAGGTTGGGTGAAGAATCCGGAGTTTTTAGCCATTACCTGTATCGCAGGCGTTCTCACCACAGGCTTAGCTAAATGGGTAATCAAACTCAAAGGGTTGTTCATTCGTTTAGATGCATTGGGGCTAATTGTGTTCAGTATCATAGGCACAAAAGTCGCAATGGGCATGGGTTTGCATCCCGGCATTTGTATGGTTTCTGCATTGGTCACTGGGGTGTTTGGTGGGTTATTACGCGATTTAATCTGCAGACAAACGCCACTGGTACTGCATGAAGAACTCTACGCTTCGGTTTCATTAGTCGCTTCAGGGCTTTATTTAACCTTGCTCGCATTCGGCATCAATGATGTCACCAGCACGATAGTAACGCTTATTGTGGGTTATTTATTGCGTATGGCGGCAGTGCGTTTTAAATGGCGTTTGCCTTCTTTCCAGCTTGATGCTGAAAATCAGATTCATTAGCCACAATCCGATGTTAGATATTCCGATGTTAGATATTCCGATGTTAGATATTCCGATGTTAGATATTTAGTTAGTTAGCTGACTTGTTTCGATAAAAAATTCATTCAGCCGCGGAAATTGGCCAAACAGAAAATTGCTTAAAACAAAAGCGCCCTAACAAGAAGGGCGCTTTTCATTTTAATTCGGTTATGCTGGATTAGATTTTAGGCGTTTCTGTTTGAACCGCAAAATTCTGCCCGCGATGACGAAGTAAGTGGTCCATCAACACAATCGCCAGCATTGCTTCGGCAATGGGCACGGCGCGAATACCAACGCAAGGATCATGGCGACCTTTCGTGATAAGTTGTGTGGGTTCACCCGTGCGAGTAATGGTATCGCCAGGTACTGTAATACTTGACGTGGGTTTAAGTGCAATACTGGCAACAATATCTTGTCCAGTCGAAATACCGCCTAAAATACCGCCAGCATGATTTGAGCGAAAGCCGTTCGGTGTTAGAGGATCTCGATGCTGGCTGCCTTTTTGCTGCACGACATCAAAACCGTCACCAATCTCTACCCCTTTCACCGCATTAATGCTCATCAAAGCATGCGCAATATCCGCATCTAGACGATCAAATACCGGCTCACCTAAACCAACAGGCAGGTTGGTCGCGACAACTTGAATCTTTGCACCGATCGAATCACCTTCTTTTTTCAAATCACGGATCAGTTGGTCGAATGCCGCCACTTTGTCTGCATCTGGACAGAAAAAGGCATTATTCTCAATTTCATTCCAATCCACTTTATCGATACAAACATCACCCATTTGTGACAAGTAAGCGCGAATTTCAACCCCAAATTCTTGTTTGAGATATTTCTTCGCAATGGCTCCCGCTGCCACTCGCATCGCTGTCTCACGTGCTGATGAACGGCCACCACCACGATAGTCGCGAATGCCATATTTTTGATGGTAGGTATAGTCGGCATGACCGGGGCGAAACTTGTCTTTAATGTCTGAATAATCGGTTGAGCGTTGGTCGGTATTTTCAATTAATAGACCAATCGATGTACCTGTGGTTTTCCCCTCAAATACACCAGAAAGAATTTTGACTTCATCCGCTTCACGGCGCTGCGTTGTATAGCGAGATGTGCCAGGACGGCGACGATCTAGGTCTATCTGTAAGTCAGCTTCTGTAATTTCTAAGCCCGGAGGGCATCCGTCGACGATACATCCTAGTGCGATACCGTGACTTTCTCCGAATGTCATCACTCGAAAATGTTGTCCGATACTGTTTCCTGCCATTACTTCCTCAATATTGATGACACAGAGCGACATGCTCCCTATCACCGCTTCATTCTATTGTTCGTGGATTCATAGTGGCTTTATTACGAAATGATGTAAAGCCCCAAAATAAAGCAATGTGTATTTTTCTAATGGATAAAAAAACGCCAGCACTGTGGCTGGCGTTTTTTCTATGCGTACGGCATTAGTCGATATAAAGCGCAAAGTCGCTAGCGCAATCAACCAACTGCTGGCGAGTCAGCATGAATACGCCATGCCCGCCATTTTCAAACTCAAGCCAAGTAAACGGAATGTGGTCGTATTGGTTCATCATATGCACCATCGAATTGCCCACTTCACAAATCAAAATACCGTTATCAGTGAGGTACCCCGCCGCATTGGCCAAAATACGACGCACCAATTTCAAACCATCGGTACCGGCGGCTAAGCCGAGTTCTGGTTCGTGTTTGAACTCTTTGGGCAAACTATTCATATCTTCTTGATCCACATACGGTGGATTCGACACGATTAGGTCATATTTCTCTTTTGGCAAATCACGGAATAGATCGGAACGGATCGGGAAAACTTGTTGCTCCATACCGTGATCTTGAATATTTTGCTCTGCCACTTGCAGTGCGTCGGTTGAGATATCAATCGCATCCACTTCAGCATCAGGGAACGCGTGGGCGCACGCAATGGCGATGCAACCGCTGCCAGTACACAAATCCATAATGCGTACAGGCTCGTCGATCAACCAAGGTTGGAACTGCGCTTCAATCAATTCGCCAATCGGTGAACGTGGCACCAGTACTCGCTCATCCACATAAAACTCAAGGCCACAGAACCAGGCTTTATTGGTTAAATAGGCGATAGGAGTACGTTCATTAATGCGCTTAATCACCCGTTCAACAATACGCAGACGTTCGCTGCCTGTTAAACGAGAATTCAGTACATGCGGAGGAACATCAATCGGAAGATAGAGTGTCGGTAGGATTAGCTGAACGGCTTCATCCCACGCATTATCGGTCCCATGACCATAAAATAAGTTGGCGGCATTAAAACGGCTGACCGTCCAACGAATCATATCTTGAAGCGTGTGAAGTTCAGAAACCGCCTCTTCTACAAAAATCTTATCCAAAATTGCCTCCGAAAAGCGCTACAATACTGCCAATATCGATCTGTTAGAAAATGACCAAACCCAATGAGCCAAAAAGAGACCGAACACGATGACGCTTTCGACTTGTTTCGGGATGCAGTAAAGGGCGTTAAAAAGTTGCGACAGGATACCATAATCCAGCCGCCAAACAGAAACCCCAAACAAAAAGAAATCCGCCGTATTGCGCGGGAAGCCAGCGATACCGAATTTTATTTTTCCGATGAGTTTATACCAAAACTCAGCGATGAAGGCCCGACGCGCTATGCTCGTGATGATGTGTCGAAATATGAAGTTAAACGGTTAAGACGTGGCGTCTATGTGCCAGATGTATTTTTGGATATGCACGGCATGACGCAGCAAGAAGCGAAACGAGAACTAGGGGCGATGGTTGCTTATTGTGTGAAGGAAAATATTCACTGCGCTTGTGTCCAACATGGGATTGGTAAACACATTCTCAAACAAAAAGTTCCTCTCTGGCTCGCTCAACATCCTGATGTGATGGCGTTTCATCAAGCCCCTCTTGAATTTGGCGGGCATGGCGCGGTGTTGGTGCTGCTTTCTATTCCTGATAAGTGATTTAAACTGACGCTAACTTCAGCATTAACGCTTTTGCTCCAGCATAACGATGAGGATTAATGTCGTAAATCCGGTGGAATCGGCATGTTATTTTCATCGAGTTTGGGTCTTTGACCACCGCGTTTACGATACTGCTTAAGCTGAAAGACATAAGCCAGTACCTGCGCAACCGCCACGAAAAGCCCGTCGGGGATCTCCTGCTCAAGATCGGTTGTGTGATAAAGCGCTCGAGCCAAAGGCGGTGCGGGGATGATGTGTATATCATGCGCACGTGCTACTTCACGAATTTTCATCGCCATGTGATCGACGCCTTTAGCCACCACAATCGGTGCTTTATCCGTATTTTGTTTATAGCGCAGCGCAACTGAAAAGTGTTCTGGGTTGGTGATGATTACATCCGCTTGTGGCACTTCCGCCATCATCCGCCGCTGAGCCGCTTCACGCTGCAACATCCGAATTCGACCTTTAACCTCAGGTTTTCCTTCCGTATCTTTGTATTCGTCTTTTACTTCTTGCTTGGTCATTTTTAATTGGTCAGCGTGCTGCCAGATTTGGAATGGGATATCGATGGCGACCACGACCAATAAAGAACAACTGATCAGCAACACAAAGTTGAGCAAAATATCGAGCGCATGGAAAATATTTTGTGGATAGACATCCATGCTCAGTTGAAATAGATCTTCTTTCGATGCATTGATCAGATAAAAAGCAACGCCAGAAACAAGCAGTACTTTTAAAATGGACTTAAATAACTCAACCCAACTTTGCAAACCGAACATACGTTTTAAGCCACTGAGCGGGTTCATTTTGGAGGGCTTTGGCATCGCAGCTTCGACAGAAAAGTTAATTCCACCAATGCCAGCTGCGCCAATTAATGCAGCAATAAATAACGTAATTAAGATAAGCGAGAGTGGCAATACCAGGGTCGCAAGAGAACCAGCCGCAATATCAAACAACTTTCCGAGATCAAACACTTCTTCTCGGCTTAAGTTGAAGATTCGACCCATCAAAGCGTACAAGGCTCGGGCTAACGATTCGCCAAACCACATCAATGCAATCGCACCCACCACCAGTACCGAAACGGACGCTAACTCTTTTGAACGAGCGACTTGACCTTTTTTTCGCGCCTCGTCCAATCGCTTGGGCGTGGCGTCTTCGGTACGTTCTTGACCGTCTGACTCTGCCAAACGCGCCTCCTAACAGTTAATACGGATAAGGCGACAAATTTGTTGCTCGCCTTCTAACCAGAATAGTTCGTAGTGACTATACAGACCGCCTAAAATATACCAACAGAGTAACAAGCCGACCAAAAGCGCAAACGCAAAACCCAACGAGAAAATGTTGAGCTGAGGGGCTGCACGAGTCATCACACCAAATGATAAGTTGACGGTTAATAGCGCAATGATGCCAGAAAGAGACATACTCAGCGCCACTTTAAACATAATTCCCAGCCACAATGCGAGCTCACGAAAATCCACGGTCGTTAATGCCCCATCGCCAATAGGCAAGGTTTTGAAACTGAATACCACCAGTTGGATCATCTTTAAATGACCATCGGTTGCTAAGAAGAACAAGGTCGCTAAAAACATAAACAATTGACCAAGCAAAGGGGTGTTCTGCCCGTTTACGGGGTCGACCATTGAAGCAAAACCTAAGCTGGCTTGCATACCCAATATTTGGCCAAGCATAACAAAGGTTTGGATTATAAACTGGGTGATCATGCCCATTGCAACGCCAATAATAATCTGCTCAAAGGTGGTCAAAAAACCTTTAAATGAAAGTAGTTCAACGGTCTCTGAAACGACAGGAATCGCGGGCATCACGGCGAAGGTAATAGCCAAACCTAAGTAGAGCCGCACTCGGGTCGGAACAAAGCGGGCCCCAGTGACTGACATCACCATCAGCATGGCGGAAATACGAGTGTAGGGCCAAAAATAGCTAGCAATCCACTCTAAAACGAGGCTTGTTGGGTACTCCATTCAAGCTCCTAGTACAGTACCTGTGGTAGCCGTTCAACGATAGAGAAGAAATACTCCATCAACATCTGCGTCATCCAATGGGCAAAGAACATCAGTGCCAGTAACGTCACAATGAGACGCGGTAAAAAGCTCAACGTCTGTTCGTTAATTGAGGTCGCGGCTTGGAAAATGGCGACCACTAAGCCAATCAACAAACTCGGGATGATGATGGCGCACACCATGATAAGCACCATCCACAGCGCGTCTCGAAACAGCTCAACAAAGACTTCAGGAGTCATTCGCGCCCCCGCTATAAAGCAAAACTGCCGGCTAGCGTTGAGAGGATCAAGTTCCATCCATCCACTAGTACAAACAGCATGAGTTTAAAAGGCAGCGAGACGATCATCGGCGAAAGCATCATCATACCCATCGCCATCAAAACAGACGCCACCACTAAATCAATGATTAAAAAGGGTAAAAATAGCATAAAGCCGATTTGAAACGCCGTTTTTAGCTCCGAGGTGATGAACGCAGGGATCAGCACCGCCATCGAGACCTCTTCAGGATTGGTTGCGTCAGAGCCCGATATCTCAACAAAGGTTTCTAAATCTTTGACTCGCGTCTGTTTCATCATGAAGGCTTTTAGTGGCTCTTGAGCCGTATCAAACGCTTGACGCGCCGTCATCTGCTCATTGAGATATGGCTGCACAGCTTGCTCATTAATGGCGTTGATGACTGGTGACATAATGAAAAAAGTGAGAAAAATAGCGATGCCGATAATTACTTGGTTTGACGGCGTTTGTTGCAGGCCCATTGCCTGGCGCAAGATCGACATCACAATCACGATACGTGTAAAGGAAGTCATCAAAATGACCATGGCAGGCAAAAAACCCAACATGGTCATCAAGGCTAAAATTTGTAGATTGATCGAGTAATCTTGACTGCCATCTGAATTGGTCGTCATGGTAAATGCTGGAATACCGCCACCACCACTGACGCTACCAGCGGCTATCGTTTTAGAGGCGCCACTGTCTTTATTCATCGCCGTTACTGTCACCGTTTCTGCGCCTACGGCGCTGGAAGGAATTGGTGTGGCTAACTCTTGCTCTGAAAACGCAAACGGGGTAAACAATAATGCCACCAGCAACATAGAAAGATGCCATAGATGAGCAAGGTAACCCAATGAGGCCGTGCGACTATTTCTTGTCATTTTTCTTTAGCAGCTGAGTCAGTTGACCGGCAAACGGACTGACCTCAGCCTCCTCCTGTTTGAGTGGGGCATCTAATTTTGCGATCAATTGGACGGATTGTGACGTGACTCCGACGAGAAATTGTTCTTCTCCCGCTTGCACAATAACGATACGCTCTTTAGTACCCACTGGCAGTTGACGTACAATGCTCAACCCTTTTTGATTACCGAACGTGGGCACTCGCATGCGTTTTAACACCCAAGCCAAAAAGAGAATTAGCGCAATAACGAACAAAAGCGACCCGAAAGTGGTCGCTAAATCTAAGTGATCATTCGGCGCTGCCATCGCTTGGCTTGAACAGAGCAATAAACCGATCAGTTTTTTCATCCAAATACTTCTTTTTCGTAAGCTGACGTTATGCTAACGCAGCTTTTTAATACGCTCAGTCTGGCTGATTACATCGGTTAAACGAATACCGAATTTATCGTTAACCACTACCACTTCTCCATGAGCAATCAAGGTGCCGTTCACCATCACATCCAATGACTCACCCGCGATGCGATCAAGCTCAACCACCGAGCCTTGGTTCAATTGCAGTAAGTTACGAATGCTGATCTTCGAACGCCCCACTTCCATCGAAATGGTCACCGGAATGTCCATGATCGTATCAAGTTTGCGGCGCTCATCTTCGGTGATCGGTGGTGAAGTGTCTTTCAATTCATCAAGAGGCGCGGCCAGAATTTCATCTACATCAATACTAGGCGCGGATGGGTCTTCCCCTAATGCGGCTGCCCATTCGTCTGCCAATCTTTGGTCGTCACTTGGTTCCATCTTCGTTACCTACTCTATTATTCTTCGTTATCTTCTTCGTCATCATCTTCAAATTCAGACATGATGTCTTTGCCTAAAAAGGCGAGATCCGTTTTTACTACATCAGGGCGTTTAATTTTTTCAGAGACTTGAACCGCCAGTTTTTCACCAGAGCGGCCCATTTTCACTCGGTAAGTAGGCAGCTCTTCAACAAACATCGTTGCGTTTTTGGGCATTTTAATTGGGATGATATCGCCTACTTGTAGATCCATTAAGTCACGCAATGAAATGTCTTGTTCTAATAAATTGACTCGGAAATTGACGGGTACATCCATGATCTCTTCGCGCAGTGCAGAACTCCAACGCACATCGGTTTCCATTTTATCCGACTGGACACCCGCATCGAGTAACTCACGAATGGGTTCAACCATCGAATAAGGCATGACCACGTGGAAATCGCCGCCTCCGCCATCGACTTCGATATGAAACGAGCTCACTACGATCACTTCCGTTGGGCTGACGATGTTAGCCATACTTGGGTTCACTTCTGAATCCAAATATTCAAACTCAACGCCCATCACCGGTGACCAAGCTTCTTTGTAGTCACCGAAAACAATTTTTAACAGTAATTGAATGACACGTCGTTCTGTTGGCGTAAATTCGCGCCCTTCAATTCGAGCGTGGAAACGTCCATCGCCACCAAAAAAGTTTTCCACCAAAATGAAGACTAAACGCGCTTCCATCGTGACCAACGCGGTCCCTTTTAACGGACGAAAACGCACCATGTTCAAACTAGTCGGAACATAAAGCGTATTTTGGTATTCACCAAACTTCATCATCTGTACGCCGTTGATCGACACTTCAGCCGTTTTACGCAGCATGTTGAACAAACTAATACGCATGTGACGAGCAAAACGTTCGTTGATAAGCTCCAGCGTAGGCATGCGCCCACGGACGATACGGTCTTGTGAAGAGAAGTCAAAGTTAATCGCCGATTTATCGGCAACATCGTCATCGTCTTCCGCCTCATCAACACTGTCTACACCATGAAGCAGGGCATCAATTTCGTCTTGGCTTAATAAATCAGTCACTTCTCACCTACTGCATTACAAAATCAGTAAACAACACTTTTTCGATCACAGGTTGCCCAACCGCTTTAGTGAGTGCCGCTTTAATGTCATCGGTCGCCTTATCTCTCAGCTCAATTCGCCCGGTAGGGCTACGAAGCTGTTCCACAGTGGCAGACGCAAAAGTGGCCAGTAAAGAGCTTTCCACTAAAGGTGAATGGTAACGTGCAAGGCTTTCATTTTCAGAACCCCGCACCATCAACTGTACTTTGATTTGCACCAAACGATCTTTCTTATCACCCGTGACGTTAAACACAAACGGCTGTGCAATATTAACGTAAGCCACAGGATCCGTTGGCAAAGCTTGCTGCGCTGCGGGGGCTTGCTCACTCGTGGCTTCACCCTCATCTCCGCTCATCAAAAAGAAAGCTGCACCACCACCAAGCAGTAACACTACGGCAGCAATAATGATAATCAGCAGTTTTTTCTTCCCTTTGGGGGCTTCCGCGCCTAACTCTTCATCGGCCATAATGTTCTCTATGTCGTTATTTTTAATATTAGTTTAAGCGTAATAACTGATTCCATCACGCTTTGATGCGACATTCAAATCAAGTTTGACGTCTGTATCAAGGTTTTCTTCGTCTAAATAGCTTCCGTTGCGCGTCAATTGACCAGATTGGGCATCCCCGTCGGCAGTGTAGCGCGCTTGTTGCTGACCAGCGCTCTGTTGTTGGACAGAGGTCTCACCCAACTGCACACCTTGTTGTGCCAACATTTCTCGTAGCCTTGGCATAGATTGTTCAATCACATCACGTGCTTGATGGTTAGCGACCGTAAAATGAACCGTCGTATGATCACCATTCATATTCATACGAATTTGTAAACGCCCCAATTCCGGTGGATCTAAGCGAATATCGACATGTTTAAGGTTTTTCGACATCATCATTTGCAGCCGTTCCGCCATTTGCTCACTGGCCATTTCTCGGTTAAGCAACAAAGGAGGCTGTTGCGCGGCTTGCAAGTTGTCAGCACGGCTCTGCGTCGCGTTCAAACCATGTTGCCCCAAAGCACTCGAAAGCTGCTGCGCTAATGTGCCCTCTTTTGACTCTTGAGCCGACCCTGCATCATTCACACCCGATAACGCTTTCGCGCCTAATCCGGCTTTGAATAGCGCGGGGTTGAGTGGCAATTCTGCATGGGTTGCAGCTGGTATCGCGGCCGCATTCGCTAACTGTTGTATTTGTACATTGGATAACTCATTGCTTGCTGTCACAAGAGGTGACGATGCTAGTGCGGCTTTGTCTGCCGCCACGGCAGCCTGCATGGTTTGAGATTGTTGCTGAGCTAAGGCTTGCTGAACAGAATGGGCTAATGAAACCGGCGTATTTTTACCCTTGAGGACCGTTTCACTTTGTGCCACATCTAGAGGTAATGCTTGCCCTTCGGCAATAACTGTGTTCGCCCAAGGAATGGCAGCGGCAGTCAATAACGCCTCTGTGGGCAGTCCTTGCAGATCATTTTCCGAATCGGTTTGAGGTGTATTCGTAGATGGAGAGAGTGGCAACTTGCCCTCTGCTAAATTTGTTGTCAATTGTGAATCAAGTGCTTGCGCTTCAACCAAAGGTGATGGCTCTATGGGCATGGTGTTGTCACTTTTTGCCACCGCGTTAACTGCTGCATCGCCAACTTCAGTTGTGGCAAGTAAAATGGCCTCATCTTCTATCGCTTGCGACAAAGCGCTTGCTTGCACTGACTTTGTATCTTGAGGCGGCTGAATGAATTTTCGGACTGATTCCGGCAGGATGAGTTCACCATTCTCTTCGGTCTCTGCGTTTAAGCTTGATGCCGTAGGTGAACCTTCCGCAGCGATCAAACGCTCTTTGCCCTGCTGAATAGGCAGCACACGCTCTGCATCTTGTTCCGTGATGTGCTGATCAGATAATGGAGCTTGCTCATTCACTGACGTCGGTGCTACTGGTTCAGTAGTGGGTTTAGCGAATGCATCCTGTGCTGATATTTGCGCAGCCGCTGGCGCTTTTTTCTCCACTTGATCCGAGGAGTCACCTGCGTTGTCGTCGATTTGCACGTCTACCGGATGAGTGTTTTGTGGCAAGGTTTTGCCGTTTTGGTCAGCAAGTGCTTGATTGGCGCTATTTAAACGGCCAAGGATTTCATCGCCATCGCTCATCACTTGTGCTGTTTTCTGCTGAAGAGCGGAGTCATCAACCTCTGCTGAAGGGGGTGATTTTGTTTGCACGGTAGTAAGATCAGCCTCTTCACTCAATGCCTCACCAAGTTCTTTATCTAACAAGGCATCGCTACTTTGGGCTGCCACGTCATCGGTGAGCACAGCTCCCTCATCCAGCGCCTTAAAGTCGGTTTCTGCCGAAGATTCAGTGCTACGACCCATAATGAGGGCGGTCAGTTTTTCAAAAAAACCTTGAGATTCAGAACCTTCACTCACCGCATCAGAGCCCGCTTTACTCACGCTGGCCATTTTAGAGGTGTCGGATGGTGTTGTAATATTTACATTCATATCCATGATGCTCGCACTAAAAACAGAGGATGACGCGGATTCATTATTGGCCAGTAAGCCATGTTTCATCATTTTTTGACGATGGCGCAGTGGATTAACCTAATGAACTCCGTGATTAGTCAGAAGCAAGAAATGAGCCAAGCCTTCAATATCGATAAGAAAGTATGACACCCATCTTATTGGACACGTTGGCGACTTGAGGCGTCAGTGACTTAAAACTTATTTTGATTAAAACTTATGTTGCTTAAAACTTGTGTTGATTAGAACGTTGCCGACTAAAGAGCAGTGTAGAAAACTCATCCATCTGCTTCTGCTCTCGTTTATCTTGCAGACGTTGCGCTTCTATCTGTTTTTTTTCAATGAGCCATTCGTAAGAGCGTCGCTGTTTTCTCACTTCCATCCAATGCTCTTGGCAGTTCTCTACCTGATTTTTGAAGTGTTGTTCTGCATCTCTTTGTTTGACAAGGGTTTCATCTAACTGGGTAAGAAATCGGTTTAAGTGTCCATATTGGCTCGCCGTCAAACCTGACATGCCGCGCTCCATAAGCTGCTGACAATAATCCAGTCGATATTGTTCAATCTGCGCCAACTGCTTGTAATAGCTCTCTAGCTCATCACGCGATTTAGATAACGCCATCACGGCTTTTTCTTCTTTGTCTTTGGCTTGATCAAGCAAAAACTCGAGTGCGTTATCCATCGATTACCCCACTTGCAAAACGTGCTTGAGCATATTGACGCACATGTCGTAAGGAACCGAATCCTTCATCCCTTGCTGCAAATATTCATCCAGCCTAGGTTTTAGCGTAAATGCACTGTCAATCGCAGGGTCCGTCCCCGGCTTGTAAGCACCGATAGAGACGAGATCTTGATTTTTCCGGCAGATGGAGAGTATTTGACGCACCGCTTTCGACATCAACAGATGTTCATCAGTGGTGATTTGTGGCATGACACGGCTGACCGATTTCTCTACATCAATCGCTGGGTAATGTCCGGCATCGGCCATTTCACGTGATAAAACAATGTGACCATCAAGAATGGCTCGCGATGCATCAGCGATCGGGTCTTGTAGATCATCCCCTTCGGTGAGCACGGTAAAGAAAGCGGTAATCGATCCTTGGTGAGGACCGCCATTTCCCGCTCGTTCAACCAAGGCGGGCAGTTTAGCAAACACCGACGGCGGATAACCTTTTGTGGCTGGCGGCTCACCCACAGATAACGCAATTTCACGTTGCGCTTGGGCAAAACGAGTCAACGAGTCCATGAGTAGCAATACATCTAACCCTTGATCACGAAAATATTCCGCAATCGCTAACGCGGTTTGACAGCCTTTTAAACGCATCAGCGGTGAGGAGTCCGCAGGCGCGGCTACCACCACTGAACGTTGACGTCCATCAACGCCTAAAATCTCTTCTATAAACTCTTTTACTTCGCGGCCACGTTCACCAATCAGCCCCACCACCACCACTTGAGCGGTTGTGCCACGAGTCATCATGCCAAGCGTCACCGACTTACCGACACCAGAACCGGCAAATAAACCAATCCGCTGCCCTTTACCCACCGTCAGTAAACCGTTGATCGCTTTTAGGCCAACGTCCAGAGGTTCTGTTATGGGTTTGCGAGCTAATGGATTGATGGGGTCAGCATTAAACGATGCGCGCTTTTCGGTATAAATAGGCCCCAGCCCATCGAGTGGATTACCGACACCATCAATCACCCGTCCAAGCAGTTCCATCCCGACTGGTAGCCCCGCATCCCCTGTCATTGGAGTAACTTTAGCTCCGGGCAGTACGCCTGTTATCTGTTCGCTGGGCATCAGATAGAGGTTATCGCCAGAAAAGCCAACCACTTCCGCTTCCATTTCTCCGGACATGGTTTCTACTTTACATAAGCTACCAATAGGGGCTTTACAACCGGTAGCCTCAAGGGTTAAACCAACCACACGGACCAGTTTGCCAGATGCCATTGGGCGGCAGGTTAACCCTTCGGTTTTGTATTGACTAAGGCGATCGGCAAGAGACAACACTATTGCTCACCTTGTTGGTGACGATTGGTGCCACAAAAACTTTTCAACACGCTACGAATGCGATCTTCCATTCGATAATTCACACTCGATTCACCTGCTTCAATCTGGACGTCACCGCGATTTAATGCCGGCTCTTTGACCAATGTCCAGTTTCGGAAATCCAGCTCTTTTTCGCCATAAGCAGAATGAATCACTTCAACATCTTCTGGATGGAGTTTTAATGTGATGGCATGACCAGATACAGGCAGGGACTCAACCGACGATTTGACGGTATCTAAGATCACTTGCGGGTTGGTTTGTACCTCAACGTGAACGACTTCTTTGACCAAGGTTAAAACCATATCGACCAGCTGCTTTTCGACTTGGGCATTCATCAACTCTAGCGGTTGAGCAAATTGATTGGCAAGACCAACGAAAATATCAACCTGCTGCTGGATGAGGGTTTGCCCTTCAGCGACACCCTCGGTTTTGCCTTGCTCAACACCTTCTTGGTGTCCTGCAATCAGCCCTTCTTCTTTGCCTTTTTCATAACCTTGTTTGAATCCGGCTTCTTGGCCTTGGTGCAAACCTTCTTGATAAGCCCCTTGTTTGATCTGGCCAATCTCTTCTTCGCTGAGTTGCAGCGGCTCTTCAACCACAGGCTCATCAAAACTTGGCATCCAACCGGGGTCGTAGTTCATTGCCGTTTCTTTGGCTTTTTTATTGATCTCTGCGCCGTAGTCCGGCAACCCCCACTTTTTGGCTTGTTCAATATTAGCGTCTGCATCTAAACGTAAAAAGCCGCGTTTTCTTTCTCCAGACATAATGCTACCTATTGTTGAGTCAGGGTTAGATTATAAGAATTCGTCTGCGCCGCCAGACAGCATAATTTCGCCACTGTCGGCCATACGACGTGCAATCGCCAGAATCTCTTTTTGCGCCGCTTCGACATCTGATACTTTAATCGGAGGCATGGCTTCCAGATCATCTTTCATCATCTCAGCTGCACGTTTTGACATGTTTTTGAAGATCTTCTCGCGCAATGCGTCATCAGCACCTTTAAGTGCTTTTTGCAGTACATCTTGCGGTACATCACGCAGCAATTTTTGAATACCTTGGTCGTCCACTTCGACTAAGTTCTCGAACACGAACATCAGATCTTGGATCTGCGTTGCCATGTCTTCATCTTGCTCACGCATCTGATCCATGAGGATGCCTTCGATATTGTTATCAAGGTAGTTCATGATATCAGCCGCGGCTTTCAAGCCACCAATTTTCGCCGCTTGCGCGCCCGCTTGACCGGCAAATTGTTTCTCCATGATTTCATTCAACTCAGCCAATGCCGAAGGTTGTACTTCTTCAAGGTTGGCAATGCGCATCAATAAGTCTAAACGGTCACGTTCAGCAAACTGTGCCAAAATTTCAGCCGATTGATCCGGTTCTAAATACGATAAAACAATGGTTTGGATTTGTGGGTGTTCATTAACAATGATGCTCGCCACTTGTCGTGGGTCCATCCATTTCAATGAATCCAACCCTTTTGAACCCGTGCCAAGCAAAATTTGATCGACCAAGTTATTGGCTTTATCGGCACCTAATGCAGCGATAAGCGCGTTACGCATAAAGTCTTCGCTGCCCATACCGATATTGGTGTATTTCTGAATATCTTCGAGGAAAGCACGATGCACCGCGCCGACTTTCTCTTGGCTAAGCTCTTTCGCTTTCGCCATCGCGCTACCGACTCGTTGTACCTGTTTAGGTTCAAGATGGCGGATGATGCCAGCGGCGTCCTCTTCGTTTAAGCTCAACAACAAAATAGCCGCTTTTTCATCGCCAGAAATTGTTGAAATATCAACCGATGATTCTGTCACTTCTGTTCCACTCTTATTTTTATTATCAGGCATTTTGCATCCAATTCTTCACTACTTGAGCCGCAAGTTCAGGCTCATTGGCCACTAGAGCACGCACCGCTTTCAGTACATCCTCATCCTTGTGTAAGTTTGGCAAATCAATACCGGAACCAAACTCAAAGAGATCACCGCCGTCAATACCACTGCCAATTAAACTGGTTTCACCATCAGCACCAATCGGTAAACCATCAGGTCCGTACATTGGATCATCATCATCCGCAGCAGGGTTGAGCAGTTTTTTCAGCGCAGGGCGAACCAGCACCAGCACCACAACCACAATAACCAAGGCACTAGCAAACCAGCGTACCCAATCGTTGAAGTTTGGATGCTCCCAAATAGGGACATCAACCATTGACTCAACTTCAGGCACGGCAAATTGCATGCTCAAGACATTCAACAAATCGCCACGGTTTTCATCAAAGCCAACCGTCCCAATCAATACTTGTCGCACGGCGCTAATTTCACTTTCGCTCAGGGGAGTATAGGTGACTTCGCCAGTCTCTGGGTTAACCGATGGTCGGTTTTTAATCGCCACCGCAACGGTTTGGCGATTCACCACACCCGATTGTTTGCGTTCATGACTGATGGTGGTATCGAGTTCAAAATTGCGCGTGGCTTCTTTATGGACCGAACCTTGCCCAAGTACCGAGCCATCTTTCATCTGCGCAACGTCTTGTGGGATAGAAGCATCCGCAGGTGGCTGATTACTTAATGCACCTGGAACGCCAGCCACCACATTGCCGTTGTTATAGTCTTCAAGCGTATATTCGCTGCGTGTCGCTGGCGTATTCGGGTCAAAGCGTTTACGCGTTTGTTCAATGGCACTGAAATCCAGTTGGATATCCACTTGGGCGGTGTAATTACCAAAGCCTAGAATTGGGATTAATACCGAATCAATTTTGTCACGCAGCGCCTCTTCTTGCTTGCGTTCAAGTTCTTGTTCTTTACGACGGGCTGACGACACAGGATCTTGAGAGCCTGAGCTGAGCAGCCGACCATGTTGATCAGTCACGGTAATTCGATTGGGTTTCATCCCTGGCACGGCACTGGCGACCATATCGACAATAGAGTCGACCTCTTCTTGTTTGAGGTTAGCACCAGTTCGCAAGGTAAGAAATACGGAGGCAGAAGCATCTTGGTTATGACGAACAAATACGCTTTGCTTAGGCAGTGCCAATAACACACGAGCTTTGTTGACGAGCTTCATCTCTTCAATCGCTTTGGCAAGCTGACGTTCACGGCTAAGTTTAAGGCGCTCTTGCTCAAGGCGCTGAGAAACACCAAAGCCCATGTCTTGCATCAAGATTTCATCGCCCGCTTGCTTGTTTTGATTTAACCCTGCACGGACGAGGTTGAGTTTTAAGCTGTTGTATTCACTGGATGGCACTAAGATAGTATTACCATCTAATTTGTAGGTCAGTTTCTGCTGATCAAGATAATCGAGGACAGGAATAAGTTCTTCGGTTTCATAAGCGCCAAGCGGGCGCATTTCAGGTTCTCGAACCCAAAAGAACAACATGACAATCAGTGCCACACAGATGGAAATAGAGAGGACTAACACCACCTGGCGCAACAAGTCCAAGTCGCCCATCGCAAAATCACTTTTGGATGAACTCTTCTCTTCAAGATCTGGGTTTTGCGTGTCCATGTCTAGATCTGAGCTCGCCATTAAAGCGTGGTCAGAACCACTGGTCACGGTAAGATCGGTTGTTTGCTTATCTTCTGCCACGGCGGCTACCTAATTTATACGGGCATATTCATGAGTTCTTTGTAGGCGTCGACAAGTTTATTTCGAACTTGAATCGTCGCTTCAAAGGCTACACTCGACTTATTACGAGCAATCATCACATCCGATAGTGAGACATTTTCATCTCCCCGATCAAAGCGGGTTTGTAAATTACCTGAGGTCTTTTGCAAACTGTTCACGTTATTAATGGCTTTGGAAAGCATGTCGCCAAAATCAGCACTCACACTTTGTCCAGTTGCCGTAGGACGAGCATTGGTTGCTTCCAACATCATTGTTTGCATTTCGCTGTTTAAACCATCAAGTCTCATTGCTACCTCTAACGCCAAATCTTTGACTGCTGTGCTGCTTCTTTCTGTGATGCAGCAATTTATATGCCATCACCCACTTTGGGGTTAATTCGGGATATCAATTCCTGCATCACGCATTTTCGCTAATTTATAACGCAGTGTCCTAGGGCTAATTCCGAGCTTGTCAGCCATCTCTTTACGGCGGCCTTGGCACTCGACTAAAGTATCCATGATAATGGTGTACTCTTGATCTCTCAGCTCATCACCCAATGCAGCGCCATTGTTATTAAACAGCTTGTTCACTTCGGCTTGTGCTACAGGCTTAATCTCTGGTGTGGCAATATCGCTGCGCTCTACGACTTGTTGCAGGCTGCTAGCATCTTGCCAATCAACCCCTTCCAACAAGATATGTTCACTTGCAATGTCTCCTTGCTCGCTCAAGATCAGCGCGCGTTGCACGACGTTATCAAGTTCACGGACGTTGCCCGGCCAAGCGTAACTAAGCAACTTGTTAATGGCTTGCGGCGCGATACGAGGCACAGGTAAACCAAGCTTAGTGCAGTGACGCTCTACAAGGTGGTGAGCCAGCGGTTCAATATCCCCTTTGCGGTCACGTAGCGCTGGCCATGAGATTGGGAAGACGTTGAGGCGATAATATAAATCATCACGGAAATTGCCTTCCTGCACATACTGCTTTAGGTCGCGGTTGCTGGTCGCCAATACGCGGACATCAAGCTTAATGCTTTTACGCCCCCCCAAGCGTTCCACTTCACGCTCTTGGAGTACACGCAGCAGTTTTGCTTGTAGGTTCAGATCCATCTCGCTGATCTCATCGAGTAAAATGGTGCCACCTTGTGCTTGTTCAAATTTGCCCGGACAAGCTTGTACCGCTCCTGTAAATGCCCCTTTTTCATAACCAAATAAGGTGGCTTCGAGCATGTTGTCTGGAATGGCGGCGCAGTTGATCGCCACAAATGGCCCATCTTTACGCGGAGATGAGTTATGAATGTAGCGAGACATGACCTCTTTTCCTGAGCCACTTGGGCCCAAAATCATGACGTTAGCATCGGTTTTTGCCACTTTGTCGGCAAGTGACAATAAGCGCAGGCTTTTCTCATCGGCAACAACCGCATCACCGTTATCATCCGATTTCACTGGCGCGTAACGGCTAACCATGTTGAGCAGCACTTCGGGGGCAAAGGGTTTTGCCATGTAATCAATGGCGCCCTCTTTCATCGCCGAGACCGCATCTTCAATATTGGCGTACGCCGTCATCAGCAACACGGGTAAATTAGGCCAATGCTGTTTGATGTTGCGCAGCAGTGCAAGGCCACCCATGCCAGCCATTTGAACGTCAGAGACAACAATATCAACAGGATGTGCTTTGAGTTTAATCAGTGCATCTTCGGCGCAATCAGCTTCCAGCCATTCATAACCGGCCAGCGCCAAAGTATCGACTAACGCTTCGCGTAGACCTTCATCATCTTCAACGATTAAGACTTTGCTTTGAGCCATCATCCTTCTCCAGTCTCTGTTGGTGAAGAAGGGGCATGACGCTCGAGTGGAATGCACATAGTAAAGCAAGCACCCTCCCCTTCTTCTGAAATTAATTCCAATCGCCCATCATGGGCGCGGCAGACCATTTGTACCACCGCTAACCCTAACCCCGTTCCTTGTGAGCGAGTGGTAAAAAACGGTTCCATAATTTTACTTTGCAGCGCAGCAGGGACTCCCGGGCCACTGTCTTGTACCGAGATTTTCAGCTCACCATTTACCGGGCGAAAAAAGACATCAATTTGCGACGCCTTACCCGCAATTTGTATTGCGTTCATCACTAAGTTACTCAGTGCAGAGGCAATGGCATTTGCATTACCTAACACCACAGTCCCTTCTTGTTCCACTTCCTGATGATAATCAATTGCGCTATTTTTTAATGCCGTTTCCACCATGGGAACAAATTCGCTGACCAAGTCTGTCACTGTAAACGGCTGAATGACTTTATTGTCACCACCTTTGGCAAACAACAACATATCATTGACTTGTTTTTCAAGATCATGAAGCCTATCCATCAGCTTAGACTGAAAACGCTCTCTTGTAGCGTTTGGCAAGTTAGGCGCACCTAAATTTGAGGCATAGAGCATGGCACTGGATAACGGTGTGCGAACTTGGTGTGCCAAAGACGCCACCATTCGACCGAGTGAGGATAAGCGCTGTAAATCACTGATGCGTGATTGAAGTAACCGAGTTTCGGTTAAATCGGTGATTAATATCAATTGGCCTGTTGCTGATGCTGAAATGGCTAATCTCACTTTACGACCATTGCGCAGCGAGATTTCATGCCCATCATCTTCTCTCGGCGCAAAAGCACTTTGAATGACGGAATACCATTTTTCACCCGCCAATGGGACTTGCAATAACCGCTGAGCTTCAGGGTTAGCTTCTCTGACTACGCCTTGAGTATCGAGCAAAATGACGCCAGCAGGCATCACATCAAGAACCTGTTTATAGCGCTCAACTTGATCCTCTACAGAATCCAAGTGAGATTGATTAATGGGTGTGTCAGGAGACTGCATGTCGAAATTCTACCTATAAAACAACAATAGCCTAACACGCAAAATACATGCCAGGCTATTTTTCTTTAAAATCAAAGAATTAATCCATTGCCAATATATTGACTAAACTTTACCCATGCTGTTTTTGAATCACCGTTGCATATTGTATTTACGCATTTTTTCAACCAAGGTCGTACGGCGCATACCCAGCATATCAGCGGCACGCGCTACCACTCCGCCTTGAGCTTCAAGGGCTTGGTTGATCATATTGACTTCCAAGTCCGCCAATAGCTCTTTCAAATTCACGCCTTCAGGAGGCAATGACTGCGGTGCGTTGAGATTTTCGTGCATCTCTTCGACGTCTTCAAAACTGAAGTTTTCAGAGAAAATACCCGCCAGCACATCACGTTCTTGGTCTTCAACAGAACCATAAGAGCTGTGCTCTGGTTGGAATTCTGGAATATCACTATAGCGGTATTTAGTTGGTAAATGATTGACGTCGACGAGACTATTTGGATAGAGAATGATCATCCGCTCAACTAAATTCGCTAGCTCACGAACATTGCCCGGCCAATTATGTTCCATTAACGAATTGACTGCTCGCGGGGTAAAACAAAATGGCTGTCCACCTTCCGCTTCCATACGTGTCATGAGTTCTTGTAACAGCAATGGGATGTCGTCTTTGCGATCTTTTAGCGCTGGCATTTCAATTGGGAAAACATTGAGTCGATAGTAAAGATCTTCACGAAATGATTCATCATCAATCATGTTTTCTAAATTGCGGTGAGTCGCTGACACCACACGCACATTCACTTTAATGGTGGTGTTACCGCCCACACGTTCAAAGCAGCGTTCTTGTAACACACGCAACAACTTTACCTGCATCGACATCGGCATATCACCGATCTCATCGAGAAATAAAGTACCGCCTTCGGCAAGCTCAAAACGACCTTTACGCGCGGTTATCGCTCCGGTAAACGCCCCTTTTTCATGACCAAATAATTCACTTTCAAGTAAATCAGCCGGAATCGCACCACAGTTAATCGGCACAAACGGACCGTTGCGGCGTGCAGAATGATAATGGATGTTACGCGCAACCACTTCTTTGCCCGTTCCAGATTCACCTAAGATCAACACATTAGCTTCTGTGCCTGAGACTTGCTCAATCAAATGGCGAACTTCTTGGATACCATGACTTTGGCCTACAAGGCTACGAAATAAGGTATTCTTACGCGATGTAGAGGGAACTTGCACGCCTTTGCGTCCTAAAAATTCTTTGCAATGTCGTAATGCGTCACTCAGTTGAGGGTAATTAAGAGGTGACTCAAGTTCACCGACGTATTGAGTAAATTCTTCCAATGAATATGGCTGCTTGTTTGCCATTAGAAGTGGAATATAATTGGCCTTAGTCAACCACTGAGCTATCTCATCAGTTAACTGCTCACTTTTTAGCGATCCAATAATGCAGCCCCCCCACAATCTTGAACAATCAATATCCTTGATTTGGGATGACTCGATCGCCTCGCAGTGCTCTCCAACAAATTCTAAAATGTTACTTAGATTGAGACGGATCTGCGGATCGTCTTCTATCACAAGCAGTTTTGCTAAACCTTGCATAGGTGAGAATATTTGCCTTAAATCAGAGAAATTGTGGCCGCACTTCTGAAAATCGTTATTCAGTTTTGTTTTTCTATAATCACTTGATTAAACGATAGACAATTTGTGGAATTCAGCAACAAAAAAAGCCATTAGGCTAGTAATGGCTTCTATTCTATGGAATAAAAAAAATAAGGCAACCAAGCAATGAGCTGGTGTGACATCAGTTAAAACTTTAAAAAATAAGTGCCTAAAGTTTTATAAATAACTTATATGCCCACTTCGCTTGCCGTTAGATTGTGGTATTCAGGAGGGATTTGATCCCATGCTGATTTAATTTCTCGAATGATGTCGATCACATCATCCAGTGGTTGCGGGTCATTTTGATGATTCGCTTCGGTGATCTGAGTGATCATAAATTCATAAAGCTGATCTAAATTTTTTGCAATATCCCCGCCATCACTCATCGATAAGCAACTGCGTAAGCTAATAATGATATCCAATGCTTTACCAAGGCGTTCACCCTTACTTGGAATATTGCCCTGTAGCATTGCTGCTTTTGCTTGAATAAGGCGTTCAATGGCACCCGCCATCAACATTTGTACGACTTTATGCGGCGAGGCCGCACTGAGCTGGCTATCCACTGATACCTTTTTGTATGCCTGTAAAGAACCGCGCATAGTCTTCCTCTTATAAAAACTTTTTGTATTGCTGAACGGATTTATTACCGTGTCGGTATTTTTGGAGCGTTCTACCGATCTCGACCGTTTTTGACTGCATCAGTTCAACAAGATGTTTAGTTTCATCAATAGCCTCTCGCCATTGGCTCGACATTGCAAACTGTGGATTTACTGACGCATGCGTCAGTAAGTTTTGCAATATCCGTTCCCTTTTATCGACAAGATGATTGATTTCTTCAGTATTAATTTCATCAATGACAAGCATTGCTCTTATTTGGTGATCTAGATCACTTAAAAGGTCGAGTTGCTGTTCCATATCAGCCGCCTAACGCATTCATCATACCAGCTAATTGGTTCTGCATTTTACTGGTCGCGTCTTGCATTGCTGAAAACTTAGAATGCGTTCGCTTCTCCAAACTGTCCATGCGGCGATCAAGTGCCGCTTGGTCGTCCGCCACACGGTAGTTGCGTTCTACTAAGCTTTTTTCGCGTGTGCGAATCGACCCTGTCACCCCCGTCATGCTCTGAATAGCATCTTCAACCCGTTTGGCAAATCCTTGGTTTCCACCAAAGAACTCACCTAGCTTATTAAAGTTGTTATTGAGTTGGCGATCTAGCATGTCGTAGTTAATTTCAAGTGTCCCTTGTCGTGTGGTGGTAATACCAAACTCAATCAGACTTTTGATCTCTTCTGGAGCCTGCTCAATTCTAGTCGAAAAAACACTACGTAGGCGAGAGTCTGCACTGCGCACAATACTGTCACCCGCCAGTGGCCCAGCTTGGCCAGTCCGAGGGTCAACGCCTCCAAGTTCTTTAGAGACCTGATAAAACTGATTATACGCCGCGACAAATTGTTCAATATCATCGCGCACAGTTTTGCGGTCATATTCGATGCCAATTTCAGCCGGTGGTTTGCCTTTGGCCGTTTGCCCTTTAAGGGTCAAATCAACCCCTTCAATCGCATCTTCAATCACGTTGTTGTTGCTAGAAAGGGTCGCCACACCGTCCAAAACCACCACGGAATCTTGGCCTGCTTGTACTTGAGTCATACCTTGATAGGCGTCAAACGATGCTTGTGCCGCTCTAAGTTCAGCATCTGCTTTGTCCACTTTATCTAAATACTCACGCTCTTGCGGGTCAAGCTTTTCACGCTCTTTCTGCTTGGCTTGCTCTGGCGTCAGTTCACCACTACGCACCGCCGCCGCAACCGCGGCTTTTTCAGCTGCTAATTGCTGTTCAAGCTTGGCTTGCGCTTCTTTGGGGGTGACATAGGAGTCAACCAAAGTACCAGAAGCAGTATTGGTCCAACCGGGCACATCTGGCGCTTTTTCTAACGCGGTTGCATCAAGCTCTGGCTCAGGTTCATAGTAGGAATCGAGCAAGGTGCCAGAGGCGGTTTCAGTCCACCCTGGAATACGATCTTGCGGTTTCAGATATTTATTGGCAGCAACACCGGCGGCAGCAGCAGCTTTGACAGCGGCGTCGGTTAATTCACCGGCAGCATTAGCAACTTTACCGTCGGCAGCTACTTGCCCGGCGACTTCTTGAACACCACTCGCCATACTTTGGTCAACTTCGCGTGCCGCCGCACCTATTTTCTCGGCGACCTTTGCAGCGATAGCTTGTTGAGCTGGCGTGAGTGGTGCAATGATTTGTTGCGCCGCAGCGCGTGCTTTTTCTAAATCTTTAACGCGCTCTTCCAGCGTTTTGTATTCTAGATTTTTGAGCGGATTTCCGGCATCAGACTGAGCATTAATTTTAATGTCATGATCTTTTCCAGATAGATTAGAGGCCACAATCAAACGTGGTCCTTCAACATCATTGATTACCGAAGCACGAACTCCGGGATTGGTTTTAGTGCTGTTGATACCGCGAACGATATCAATCAATTTTGAATTGGCTTGGACATCAACATCAAACTTCTGATCACCAAGTGAAATCTGCAGCTTACCAGGACCAAACTTTGCCTCTTTATCTAAAACATCCGAGGCAACTTTATGGCTCTGTGCAAGCTGCAACACATCGATAGCATATTTACCTGCTATTGCGTCAGTGGTGGCTGTCGCGGAGACGACGTTTTCATCAGTAGTATCGACTTTTCGCAAAGCGAAAGCCTTCTCCTGACGAAAATTCGTCATAAGATTTTTCATCGTATCCAGCGACTCTTTGAGCCGGCCGTAGGCACTGATACTGGCATCAATTTGGCCAAGCTCATTATCAATACGTTGCTGCTTAGGAACGCGCTCTGCATTGACAATTTTGCTGACCAAGGAATTGATATCCATGCCAGTATTCATACCCATCGGGCCTAAGCTCATTAAATCACCTCAAAAACTACGATTACACCTTAGCAACCAATAAACCTGTACTGTGGTCTTTTTGTCTGGCAAGGCGTCGCAAAACCTCTAGCATTTCCTCGTTCGGGATCTGACGAATAATGTCACCAGTACTGGCTTCATAAATCGTCACAACATCCCGTCCTGATTCTTCATCGACTCTAAACGCTAAGTCTTTGTTGATAGATGAGATAAATTCATTCATCTGCTCTACCATCTTGGCTCTTTCCGATTTGTTGATCTGCTCTCGTTGCTGTGCAAGCTCGATTGCCGCTTCAACGCTTTGGTTTTGCCTATTTCTTAACTGTTCAGTACGATTCACCTCATTTTGTTTCGAGGAAGCGCGTGTCGCGCCATCGTTTTCTGAAGCAAATTTAATGCCACTTTGCGAGCCGTAAGGCTGGATGTTCGATGTGTAGGATGGTATTTCCATAACAATCTCCCTTCCACCTCATAGGTTGGCAGTGAAAACACTGCTTTCCCCACAAAGCTCCATTCGCCTATCGGTTAACCCAATAGACTAAGAGCTGCAGATGGTGACTGCTTCGCCTGTGCCAAAACTGACGTACTCGCTTGCTGCAAAATCTGCGACTTCGTCATTTGGGTTGTTTCACGGGCATAATCAGTATCCTTAATTCGACTACGAGAAGCGTTGACGTTCTCGTTGATGTTATCAAGGTTACTGATGGCATGACCGAAACGGTTCTGGAATGCACCTAACGAGGCGCGTTGGCTATCAACGGCCTTTAGTGCACCATCAATCAAAGCTACAGCTTCCTGAGAGCCGCCAACCGTTGTGACATTGATGTCTTTGACGGTTACGTCTTTACCTGCAGCAAAACCAATTTCAGTACCCAGTCCACCACCAATAGTGACATCGCTTGAGACTTTTTGATTGGCGGCAAACAGTTGCAGTTTACCTTCATCACCGACTGAAGCTTTGATGTCACCATTTTGACCATTAATGTAAGTAGCGACCTCTTCTAAGTCATCACCCGCTTTAGCGTTAATGGTGACTTCGCGAGCTTCTCCTTGTTTATCAGTATAGCTCAGAGTCAGATCCGTCGCATTGGTGACTGACCAGTCAGGCGCTTTGCCATTTGTCGCGACATAACTCTTACCGCCCATCGCTTTTGTGTCAGAACGCATGTCGCTCATGGAAAGCATCACAGCTTCACCAGAATCGGCACCAATTTGGAAAGACTTATTACCAAACGAACCATTTAGCAGTTTATTACCACCAAACGAGGTTGTTTCAGCAATACGGTTTAATTCATCATTGAGTGCTGAGACTTCCTCTTGGATCGCTTGGCGTTCTGAACTTGAGTTAGAACCGTTTGCTGATTGCAAAGAAAGATCTCGCATACGTTGCAAGATGTTGGTGGTTTCATTCATTGCACCCTCTGCGGTTTGTGCAATGGAAATACCATCATTTGCGTTTCTTACCGCCATATCTAAGCCACGGCTTTGTGACGTTAAACGGTTTGAGATTTGTAGACCCGCTGCATCATCACGCGCGCTATTGATTTTATAGCCCGATGACAGACGCTCCATCGATTTCTGCGTACCATCAGCGGCGTTATTTAAATAACGCTGTGCGGTCATTGCAGACACGTTAGTGCTTACATTAATTGCCATATTGATCTCCTTAGGCATTGTGTTGATGTACTTCCGTGTCTCTCACCTCACGTCGGTACACCTCATTTCTCTCGTATCCTTTAACGGCGAAAGATTTATATCCTTTAGAAAAAAATAAGCCTTTTTTTAAAATTTATGCAGCGAGCATGAGAAATGTGATTAGCGTCAAAAAGTAAGAAAGATAATGCTGCATCGACTAACACTTTTTCCACTTTGCCACTAAGCAAAAAAAATCCAGCCGAGGCTGGATTTTCATTAAGAATAACTCTTGAGCTATTGGGCTCTTTTAGCCAAGTAAGCTAAGTGCCGCTTGTGGCGCTTGTTTTGCTTGAGCCAGCACTGAGCTTGATGCTTGAGAAAGAATTTGCGACTTAGTAAGCGCTGTTGTTTCTTTGGCAAAGTCAGTATCTTTAATACGGCTCTTAGAAGCACTCACGTTTTCGTTAATGTTATCTAAGTTGCTGATTGCATGGCTAAAGCGATTTTGGAATGCACCTAATTGTGCGCGATGGCTATCTACAAATTGCAGTGCAGCATCAACAATGGCAACCGATTCTTGAGCTCCCCCCACAGAGGTCACATCAATGACATCTACGGTAACAGCTTGACCAGCTTGTATGCCGAGCTCACCAGCAAGACCGCCTGCGAATGTTACAGGGCCTTCTACTTTATTACTGCCAGCGAAGACTTGTAGTTTTCCTTCATCATCAACTGATGCTTTCACCATATCAGTTTGGCCGTTGATGTAAGTCGCCAACTCTTCAATATCATCGCCTTCTTTAGCTGAGATATTGATAGTCTGATCTGTACCTGAAGTATCTTTCAGTGTGATTTGTAGATCGTTGCTGCCGGCTTGAACTGACCAATCTTTATCTTTGCCGTTCGCCGCTTGGTAGCTTGTGCCGCCCATCATAGCATTGTCACTACGCATGTTGTTTAGGCTAAGCATGACGGCTTCACCGTTATCCGCACCGATTTGGAATGACTTAGTTTCAAAAGTACCGTTAAGTAATTTGTTACCACCAAATGATGTGGTTTCTGCAATACGGTTTAACTCGTCATTCAGAGCGGTGACTTCTTCTTGAATCGCTACACGGTCTGCTTTTGAGTTTGAGCCGTTAGCTGATTGTAGTGACAAGTCACGCATACGTTGCAAAATGTTGGTCGTTTCATTCATCGCACCCTCAGCGGTTTGTGCAATAGAAATACCGTCATTCGCATTACGTACTGCTACGTCAAGACCGCGGCTCTGAACATTCAAACGGTTAGAGATTTGTAGGCCTGCCGCATCATCTTTTGCGCTGTTGATTTTAAAGCCAGAAGATAGGCGTTCCATTGATGTTTGTTGTGCATTGCTAGCGCCGTTTAGGTAACGCTGTGCTGTCATCGCTGATACGTTGGTATTTACATTAACTGCCATGGTGATTACTCCAATTGATTTTCCGATGTTTCCGGTTTCCGACGTCTCGGAAAACCAAATAGTTCTCTCAAAGTTACTTTTTATAACGGCGGTATTTTCCAAAGCTTGAGGATTTTTTTTCAATTTTCTTAAAAAAAATGTGTTTAGTGTAAAAAACAGGACGAGAGGTCAAAAACCCACCAAAAAGGTAATAATTTCGCTAAAGATTTGTTAGTAAAAGTCGATAAGTGTTGCTTTTTATCGCTAGCGAAGTAAGGCCAATGCTAGGTTTGGCTGTTTTTTCGCTTGCGCAAGAATAGAGGTACTGACTTGTTGTAGGATTTGCTGTTTTACCATTTGGGTGGTCTCTTTCGCATAGTCCGTATCTTTAATTCGACTGTTTGAAGAAGCGAGGTTTTCATGTACGTTGTCGAGGTTGTTGATGGCGTGGTTAAAACGGTTTTGCAACGCGCCTAACTCAGAGCGATGGCTATCAACGTACTGCATTGCGGTATCAATGACGGCAACCGCCCGCTGCGCACCACCGACTTCGGTAATATCAAGAGTGTCTACTGCTTCATATCCCGTCACATTCATTTGCAACTGATTGGCTAAGCTACCTTTAAAATCAATAGTCCCAGAGGTTTCTTTACCCGCCATGAACAGCTGTAGCTGTCCTTTGTCGTTGACTGACGCCGATACTTTATCGGTTTGCCCATTGATGTAGGTTGCCAACTCTTCAATATCGTCCCCTACTTTTGCTTGGATTTGAATGTTGTGCTGTTTTTCCTTGGCGTCGGTATAGCTCATGGTGAGCTGCCGATTATCTTGTGTCACCTGCCACTGGCTACCCGCCATGCCTGCCGCAACATAGCTAAAGCCCCCCATATCCAAACTGTCTGAACGCATGTTTTTTAACGAAACTTGCACTGCTTCGCCAGAGCTCGCCCCTATCTGAAATGAGGATTGACCAAACGAACCGTTCAGTAACTTACGACCACCAAAAGAGGTGGTTTCAGCAATTCGGTTTAATTCATCGTTCAAGGCGCTCATTTCTTCCTGTAAAGCTTGCCTATCCGCTTTACTGTTCGCGCCATTCGCCGACTGCAAAGAGAGATCTCGCATACGCTGAAGCAGGCTGGTGGTCTCTTGCATTGCACCTTCAGCAGTCTGCATGATTGAAATGCCATCATTAGCATTGCGTACAGCGACATCTAAGCCCCTCATTTGCGACTCAAGGCGATTCGAAATTTGTAAACCTGCAGCATCATCTTTGGCACGATTAATACGCTTCCCGGAAGCAAGACGCTCCAAAGATTGATTCAACATTTCGCTTGCTGAGCCTAAGTGGCGCTGCGCAATCAAAGCGGAAACATTGGTATTAACGGTAATTGCCATAACAGACCCATGCCATAGAATGAATGAATGATCTCTTTATCGGACAGTAAACGCTTTTCTTTACATAAAATGCTTAAAAAGAAAAACCGAGCACAAGGCTCGGTCCGATGATAGGGCAATGTTGAGACTTACTTTAGTTCAAGATGTTGCAGCATCTCAGCTGAAGGGGCAAAAAAGTACGCGCCCGTCACGGCTTTGGTAAAGCGCAGCAGTTGGTCTGTTTTACCATCCGCCACACCATACATACTTTCCAACATCACTTTAAAGTTATGCAGCGTATGGCAATAAGCAATGAATAGTAAACCGTGCTCACCACTCACCGTACCGTAAGGTAAGCTATGACGAACAATTTTTAGCCCTTTCCCCTCTTCTTTGATATCAACACGGCCAACGTGAGACGCTGCAGGTACATTATCAAGCTCAATCGAATCAGGCTTAGTACGCCCAATCACTTTTTCTTGCGCCGCCACATTTAAGCGATTCCAAGCTGGAAGGTTATGCACAAAACGCTGCAACATCACATAGCTGCCGCCAGCAAATTCACCATCAGCAATCAGTGCCACTTCTTGACGTTTTTCGGCTTTAGGGTTTTCAGTGCCATCGATAAAGTCCGTCATATCTCGCGCATCTAAGTAACGAAATGAGTAGGTTTCATCTACCATTTCAACCAACTCAGCCACAGGTTCCATCCATTTACGCAACACATAAAACAGCAAGTCATGACGATGAGAATGGCAGTGAATCAACACATCCACCTCGGTACTTGGTGCTATGGTTTCGCCTTTACCAAGCTCAGGAAAATCAATCAGCTCTTGTGGTATGCTTTGGTTTAAACGCTGCCAAAAGGTGCGAGTAAATGCGACCGACACGGTTAATTCAGCGCCGGGTTGATGTTGATTTATCTCATTGACTAAAGCGGGCAATGCTTTCAATTGCGCTAAAACATGCGCCGGATTTTGCTTTACTTTTAAAAGGCTAAACAGTGCAAACGGACCTGCTTCAGGCAGAATCGCGGTTTGAGGTTGTGTCATAAAATATCCTCACTTACTTATTTTTGCTCAGTGTAATTCAGTTTTTGGGGGCGACCTTGATTGGGATCACGCCTTGTCTATGAGCGGGATAGAAAAACAATCACGCACACTTTTACTCTTCAGTAGATATAGACCAAACCATAACAGCACCAACAGTGTGCTTGCATTGGCCCAATTAAAAACGCCGTGCTCTAAATAGATATGATAAAGCGTTTGTATAAATTGCAAGATAACCATAAGTAACGTCAGCGGTTTTCCCATGCTGACGATGCGGTTTAGCCACGATCGTTCAGGAGCACGTAAGCTGATAAGCCACATCAGAATGATACTTGGCAACCCCATAATCAACCCCAAATAAAGCATCGAATGGTCTGGGTAAACAATGGTTAAAATCGTCGTGCCATTATCTCGGCTTGCTCCTGCCACCACGAAAACAATCCAAGCTTTTGCCAAAAATAACCAACCAAGCCAGATAAGTTTAGGGGCTTTAAGAAAACCATGTTGGTCGTATCGCTCTAACGCATAACGCATCAATACCTTCGCTCTTTTAAAAAAACGTTTTTACTTTAGCGAATCGATTTCAAATAGCTAGCCAGATCTTTTGCTCTTGACCAGTTTCTAACTTGAACATCACGCATAGTGATCAATCTCAATAGTGAAGGATGACGATACGTGATAGGGTGAGCGCCTGTCTATAGCCGCTTGTAAACGTTATGAATAAAACGATTATTCCCTCAGAACAAACTCAGCAACAAGCCATGAAAGTCGCCTTAGCCACTCAAAAGCAAGGGCAAACGAAAGAACAAACCAAGCTGATCGCTCAAGGCATTGAGAAAGGCATAGCCTTGTATAAAAAGCAGCAAAAAGAGAAAAGCCGACAGGCAGATAAAGCCAAAAAAAGAGCATTGCAGCTAAAGAAAACCGCACAAAATACGGAAGAAGAACCCGCACACATTGAAACTTCATCCAGCTTGGTATCGACCTCATGGTTACCTTGGGCACTGCTGATCGTGAGCTGGCTTGGTTTTATCTCTTATCTAGTTCTGAAAGGTTAAACTGATGAAAATACTGTCTATATTATTGCTGGCAGCGCTAATGATAGGCTGTAGCTCATCACACAGCCCACTCCCAAACGATGCAGATCGCATCCAAATTCGTACTGATGCCGGATTTGATGCTGGTCAGTGTGACTGGTTAGGGGATGTGACAGGCAGTGAAGGTTACTGGTTCAGCTCTTGGCTCATTCCCAATGACAAATTAATTCGAAGGGCAGTAAACGAGCTAAAAACTCACGCTCATCAACTGGGAGGCGATACAGTAACGCTCGACTACTCCAATTATTTCAAAACCTCTGTCACGATTTTCGGTACTGTTTATCGTTGCTTACCCAATGTGGATATGAAAACACCATAAAAAAAGCCAGCAAATGCTGGCTTATGCACTAAATCCAAGGCTAGTCGCAATATCACAGCGACGATCCAATACCCATTGACTATCAAATGGCCCCCAATCAGAGAGTTGGTAGTAACCATCATTGTGACGCCTTCCATCTTGAACAAACATCAGTTCAATCCCTATTCCTGGCAGTGCTTTCAGGACATCCTGAATCGTACGGCGAGGCCACCCCGTTTTTTCGATGAGTTTGGGCACGTTTGGTCTTTCAAGGCTTTCTACTAACAAAGCTAAATACAGTCGCCTTGCAAAAACAGGACTCAGTTCCATTGACACCTCCTATTACTGTGCCGCTTCATTATTTCTGTTTTCACATTTAGAGTGTTGCGTTCGATCAATAACTTTCCAATCGTAAGCAACTGAAACACATTTTTTTTAAACAACGAAATAAAAGCATCTCTATTTTGTAAGCCACAGCGCTTCCTGATAGGATTTGACCATTAAAAAAATAATACGCCTCAACAAGGATTTTTATGACGATCACCATGTATGGCATTCCCAACTGCGACACCATTAAAAAAGCACGGAAATGGTTGGAAGCTGCGGGGGTGGATTACCAATTTCATGACTACCGCAAACAAGGTATTGATGCCGAGCTCGTGGCTCAGTTTTGCCAAGCACTTGGTTGGGAAAATGTACTCAATAAACGCGGTACAACTTTTCGTCAGCTCACGCCCTCACAAAAAGAGTCGTTAGATGCTCACAATGCAGTGACCTTGCTGGTTGAACAGCCTGCTATGATCAAACGACCTATTTTATTGGTCGACACCCATTACCATCTCGGTTTTAATGCTCAGCAATACGCTACTATTTTCTCTTAATACAAGGATTTCAAGGATGACAGACAGCCCTGTACTGGCGCTCGCAAAAGATCTCATTAGTCGCCAATCAGTAACTCCTGAGGATGCAGGTTGCCAGGACCTGATGATTAAACGCTTACAAGCGCTAGGGTTTGAAGTGGAAACAATGGTCTTTGAAGATACCACTAATTTTTGGGCTCGTCGCGGCACTCAATCGCCTCTTTTTGCCTTTGCTGGCCATACGGATGTGGTTCCCGCGGGTCCTTTAGCGCAGTGGCATACAGCGCCGTTTGAACCGACTGTAATTGATGGTTATTTACATGGGCGCGGGGCGGCAGATATGAAAGGCTCGCTTGCTTGCATGGTTGTCGCTGTCGAGCGCTTTATTGAACAGCACCCTAACCATCAAGGTTCGATTGCCTTTTTGATCACTTCAGATGAAGAAGGGCCATTTATCAATGGTACCACTCGCGTAGTCGATGCGTTAATGGCGCGTAATGAGCCAATTGATATGTGTATCGTCGGTGAGCCATCGAGTACATTAAATGTGGGCGATGTGATAAAAAATGGCCGTCGTGGCTCAATTACAGGCGATCTACAGATAAAAGGGATTCAAGGACACGTTGCTTATCCTCACCTTGCCAATAACCCGATTCACCAAGCCTTGCCTGCGTTAGCCGAACTTGCGGCAATAAAATGGGATGAAGGGAACGCTTATTTCCCACCGACCAGCTTCCAAATTCCAAACTTGCAAGCTGGCACGGGAGCATCAAACGTTATCCCCGGTGAGTTTGACGTGCAGTTTAACTTCCGTTTCAGTACCGAGTTAACCGATGAAGAGATCAAGCGCCGCGTGCATTCTATCTTAGATGCCCATGGATTGGATTATGAATTACGCTGGACATTAAGCGGCCAACCTTTCTTGACCGATACGGGCTCATTACTGACTGCCGTCGTTAAAGCCGTCGATGAGGTGAACCACAAATCCCCAGAGCTATTGACGACAGGGGGCACATCTGATGGACGCTTTATTGCCCAGATGGGCGCACAAGTGGTCGAACTTGGTCCTGTTAACGCGACAATTCATAAAGTTAACGAGTGCGTTAAGATTGCCGATTTAGAGAAACTGACGGATATGTACCAAAAAACCCTAGAGAATTTATTGGTGTAACCCATGACTCCAGAGCAGTTGACCGGACAAACCGACTCCCATTTAACATCAGTGCTGATTGGGCAGAAATCTTTCTTGGTTCACCCCGGGGTGATCCAAGATTTGCTCGATCTAAAGCAAGCGGCTGACGACGCTGGTTTTGATTTCCATATCGCCAGTGGGTTTCGTGATTTTGAACGCCAGTTGAACATCTGGAATCGGAAAATGTCAGGGCAAGCCGAATTACTTGATAATAACAGTCAACCGATAAACCCTGCTCAGTTAAGCGAAGAACAAAAGATATTCACGATTTTGCGCTGGTCAGCGCTGCCCGGTAGCAGCCGCCACCATTGGGGGTGTGACTTTGATGTTTTTGATCGCAAAGCATTACCGACAGGTGTCACGCTCAAGCTTGAACCTTGGGAATATCTCTCAGGCCACCAAGCTCCTTTTTATCAATGGATGAAAGAGCATTTACCTAAGTTTGGGTTTTTCTTCCCCTACCAAGGAAAGAAAGGCGGTGTTGCGTTTGAACCTTGGCATATTAGCCACAAAACAGCGGCTAAAGACTGTCTTAACCTGTTGACGCCAAGCGTATTGGCGACACAGCTTGAAAACATGCCGCTCCTAGGTGTGTCGACGGTACAAGAGAACTTAGATCGGATCTACACTCAGCACATTGTTAACATCAGCCAACCGGAGTCCTGATATGGAATTCATTACCAACCCTTGGGTTATCACTATTGTAATCTTAGCGGTGTTTATCGGTAATATTGCCGCGCTGAAATACACGGCTAACATGAAATTTGGCTTGAAAGGGAAGAAGAGTGATCTAGATAAACTCAACGAACTTGATAAGCACGAAGACTCAGATTCAGAGCAAAAATAAAGGGACTTTCGTCCCTTTATTTTTCATGGATTCGTCATCACAATTACTGACGCTCGGCAATCGCCGACAGTACAGGCACCATATCTTTCAATAGCTCCTCTTCCACCGGCTTGCCTGCTGAATTGGTCACGTTGATCGAGGTACGGTTACCTAAATCACCTAATAAGAAGGTGTAAGTTCCACTTTTCAGCGAGATAGGTTTCACGCCAATGTCTTGCCAAAAAGCGTCATCTGGCGCGGAGTATTTCGCTTTTATTGTACCTTGAGATTGGTTGCGCTCTTCGAGCGTAAAACCGAACTGCGGCATAAGATTAGGCAAACGTTGCCACAGAACATCGTAAGAGGTACGAGCAATAATTACAGGGAAACCACTACGGTCACTGCCCATCGTAATGGGGATCTGTTTAACCAACTGTTGAGCTTTACGTGCTGCTTCTTGACGTAGATCGGTATCGTAACGAGCCGTGACCAAATTGGTCATGAACGCATTATAACGCTCTTTATTGGTAGCACTCACTGGCATCTCTTTGCCACCTTCACGCCAACCAGTCAATGAAATCTTAAAGCCAAAACGATTATTCGCCATCACCCGTGAGATTTGGTAGCGGCTACCAATCTCAACTTCTTCATCTTCGGAAACCCAAGTCACCCAATCAGTATCAATCTGGTTTTCACTTTGTGCAGCGATACCAATGTTTCGCTCTTTAAGCATGGCTAACGCGGTTTGCCACACCTTATCGGCTTCATCTTGCTTGATCATCCATAATGTCACTTCGCCATTTTGGCGCTCGGCACGCGCGCCAGGGATCAATTCTAAGACTTGTTGAGGAGGACGAATATCCACAGTACGGCCAATGCCACCTTGGAAGTCACCTTCAGGGATCTGGTAATTAGGGTAAAACTGCGGAGTTGCTCCTTCAGGAAGTTGCCACTCTTTTAGAGCCGGGGTTTCTAAATAAGCAAAATCATCTTTTGCTTGGCGACGCTGAGAAGCGTTACCAGCACATGCGCTTAAAACAAAAACAGCTAGTGAACTGATAACTAGCTGATGAGTAAATTTCATTCAAACTCCTAGACTGCCGAGGAAAAAGCCTCGGCACAATATTGAATCGATTTAGAAGATACAAGCTTCGGTCATGGCTTGGGCAACCGTTGAACGTACAGGTTCAGACAGTTCAGTCAAAGGTAGACGTAGATCACCATTTGTAATCAATCCCATTTTGTGAGCAGCCCATTTCACTGGGATCGGGCTCGACTCAACAAACAGACCTTTATGCAAAGGCATTAAACGTTGATTAATAAGCTCAGCCTCGTCGAATCGGCCTTCTAATGCTAAGTGCATCATCTGCGCCATATCTTTAGCGGCAATATTATTCGTCACCGAAATAACACCTTGTCCACCTAATTTAACGAACTCCAAACCCGTCGCGTCATCGCCACTTAATAAAATAAAGTCTTTTCCACAAAGCTCACGATGCAGAGCCACTCGGCCCAAATCACCTGTTGCATCTTTCAAAGCGACAATCGTTTTAATTTCAGCAAGGCGAGCGACCGTTTCAGGACGCAAATCCACCGCTGTACGGCCTGGTACATTATAGAGAATCTGAGGGATATCAGTCTCTTGAGAAATTGCTTTGTAGTGTTGGAATAAACCTTCTTGGGTTGGTTTATTGTAATAAGGAGTCACACTTAAACAGCCAGCAATACCTGTGTTATTTAATAAACGACTAAACGTTACCGCTTCATGAGTAGCATTCGCACCCGTTCCCGCAATCACAGGAATACGTCCTTCGGCAAACTCGACGGTTTTTGCGACAACTTTGACATGCTCTTCAACGGTAAGCGTGGCAGATTCACCCGTTGTTCCGACGGCAACAATGGCGTCAGTTCCGGCTGTCACGTGAAAGTCCACCAGCTTCTTCAAACTAACAAAATCAACCTCACCATCATGATTAAACGGTGTAATGAGCGCTACGATACTTCCTGAAAACATGTCCATCTCCCTAATTTGTTACTTTCTGCATGGTACTGTAAGGCGATTGAAAAACACAAGGGATTAAATTCGCTTAATCAGCCCATTTGGATGAATATTTATCAGATGTTAGAGGTTTAACAAACA
This sequence comes from Vibrio sp. RM-69-4, assembly GCF_024743775.1. Lineage (NCBI taxonomy): Bacteria > Pseudomonadati > Pseudomonadota > Gammaproteobacteria > Vibrionales > Vibrionaceae > Vibrio > Vibrio sp. RM-69-4. The sequence continues at coordinate 337,294 of NZ_JAMQXI010000076.1, read as the reverse complement.
ACATCAATTGAGGGCAAACTTTATAGCGGATCTGAATATGTCGATGTCAACAACACGTTATTTTCAAGACGGAGTTCTTAAAAAGCTATTCCACCACCGTTCCTCTATAATTTAACTGTGATAACATGCCCAAAACGATAAAAGTGAAGCGATATTATGACTCAGCATCTAGTGATCACTGCTGTAGGGACAGACCGCCCTGGTATCTGTAATGAAGTGGTACGTTTAGTTACGCAATCAGGCTGCAATATCATCGATAGCCGAATTGCTTTGTTTGGCAAAGAGTTCACGCTCATCATGCTGGTCTCTGGCAATACAAACCACATCACCCGAGTAGAGACAACCTTACCTTTATTAGGCCAACAACATGATCTCATCACCATAATGAAACGTACATCACCTCATGATTATCAAGATAATGCCTATACGGTTGAAGTGTTTGTTGAGTCTGAAGACAAAATTGGCCTAACAGAGAAATTCACTCAATTTTTTGCCAATCGTAATATTGGTATGGCTTCACTGAGTGCGCAGACGATTCATAAATCGAAGTTACATCTTGATCACGACCAATTTCATATTGCCATTACCGCCAGTGTCGATTCAGGGTGTAACTTAATGCAACTACAAGAAGAATTTGACAGTTTATGCAAGACACTGGATGTACAAGGTTCGCTCAACTTTATAAAAAACAGTCAATAAAAAAGGAAGAATAATGAAAACGCTTACTGCAGGCACGCCAGCACCTGCTTTTTCACTTTTAGATCAAGATGGAAATACCGTTTCCCTTGCTGATTTCTCAGGGAAAAAGGTGTTGTTCTACTTTTATCCTAAAGCCATGACACCAGGTTGTACTGTTCAGGCTCAAGGCCTTCGAGATGTAAAAGCGGAACTCGATGCTCACAACGTAGTGGTACTCGGAGTCAGCACCGATCCCGTGAAGCGTTTAGGTAAGTTCATTGAACGTGATCACTTAAACTTCACTTTATTATCCGATGAAGACCACGTGGTTGCTGAGCAGTTCGGCGTATGGGGTGAGAAGAAGTTCATGGGCAAAGTTTATGATGGTCTACACCGGATTAGCTTTTTAATTAACGAGCAAGGTATCATTGAACAGGTTTTTGATAAATTCAAAACCAAAGATCACCATGAAGTGGTACTTGATTATCTAAACGCCCAATAATCAAAACTCGACTGAAATAAAAAATGCCAGTTCTTAATACTGGCATTTTTGTAACGCGACTAATCAAAAGTTGATGTGTAATTACACAATGAACTTATTGAGCAGGGCATCTTGCTCACGAACGTTTTCCGTTTGAACCTGCATTGCGATATTGGCTTCTTCAGCAGATTGTGCCACTTGCGTCGACAAATCTTTAATCTTCACTGTATTGGTGTTGATCTCTTCAGCCACAAGGCTTTGCTCTTCTGCCGCAGATGCAATTTGGATATTCATGTCCGAAATCACTTGTATCGCATCACGAATACGGTTCAGTGCCGAATTTGCCGTTTTCGCTTTATTTACCGCATCAACAGCCGTCGTTTTACTTTCATTCATAGCTGAAGAGACGGAACTCGCTCCTGCTTGTAATTGCTCAATCATACTGCGAATTTCGGTAGTCGATTGCTGAGTGCGCTGAGCTAGTGTACGCACTTCATCAGCAACAACGGCAAAACCACGGCCAGATTCACCCGCTCGAGCCGCTTCAATCGCCGCGTTTAAGGCAAGCAAGTTAGTTTGATCAGCAATGTCATTAATCACTTTCAAAATAGTTTCAATATTCGCCGTCGCGGACTCTAGGCCTTTCACCTCTTCCACCGCTTGGTCAATGCGGGCCGATAAATTGTCGATCGACAATGTCGTTTCACTGACCACACTGGAACCATCTTGCGTTGCTTCATCGGCTTCTTTCGCCGCTGCTGCTGCACCTTGCGCATTATTGGCAACTTCTGTCGATGTCACTGCCATTTCGTGCATTGCAGTGGCTAGTTGCTCTAACTCTTGTAACTGGGTGCGCATCGCTTCTGCTGACTCATGAGCACCTTGCACCGTGAGCTCTGTGCCACGCATGATCTCTTCACCAATCGCTTTTGATTGCGTGATCTGCTTTTGCAGCGTCTCAGTAAAGGTATTAAACCCTGATGCGAGTTGAGCAAACTCTTGGTCCGTATTGGTATCCAAGCGTTTAGTTAAATCCCCCTGCCCTGAGGCGACATCTTGAATCGCTTCATTGAGCACACCTAATGGACGCATTAACACTTTAATCAGTAGCGTCAAGCCAATCACACTCAACACAAGCCCAATTAACGTATAGATAATAGAGCTATTGCGTAATACGCCAATCGCATTGAAAGCGATGGATTCATCAACAATCGCACCGATGTACCAGTTCTCACTTGGAATATGAGTGAAGCTGACGAGATAACGGGTACCATCAATTTCAATCTGTTGGTCCCCCTCTTTCAGAGTCACTTGCGGTAAATAAGTCGATAACTTCTCACCATTATTTTTGGTATCAGGGTGAGCAATCGTCGCTCCGTCACCTGAAACGATAAAGAGGTAACCCGCATCGAATAAATTAATAGAGTTCACCAATTCAGCTAAACCCGTCAATTCCATATCGTAGAACATGGCACCAGAGAATCGACCTTGATCGTAAATAGGCGTACCAATAGAAATGATCACATTTTTGGTAGAAATATCGACATACGGCGCTGTAACGATAAGTTTTTTCGATGCTTTAGCATCCACAAACCAAGGGCGCTTGCGAGGATCGTAATCAGCGCTTGGCTCCCAACCGTCATCATTCTCCACCACTTTACCATCGGATTCATACCCTAACCCTATGGCTAAAAAGCTTTTTTTCAACTTCGGTTTTTCAAGAATGTTTTTAACGTAATCCCGGTTGAGCGGATCAAGCTCAATCACCTCAGTCATTGACTGAGCTAAGGATTTTTTGCTTTCCATTTCAGAAACAATGGTGTTTTTAACCCCTGCTTCCATTTCATTCAGACTTTTTGTAACTAGGGATTCTATTTCCGAGCGCACAATGCTCAGTTGCTGAATAGAAATAAGCGAGACGGTAACAAGCAGAAGTGCAGAAGAAGCTGCAACTATTTTTTGGCTAAACTTCATAAGTATCCCTCATTGATGCCAAATTAATTATCATTTTTGTGGTTATAGTTAGTTATCGCCAAGTTACAAAAAATCTATAGCTTTTTTACACATCCACTTAGTTCAGTCTAATCAATATTTACTATTTGGCAAAAAAAAGCCTAAAACGATTACGGTTTAGGCTTCCTTAGAGATTCTGTTTACTCTCTATTTTTTATTTATAATTCAGTGATTTTAGGGTGATTCAGCCTCAACAACAGGTTCATCAGTGCTGGGCAAAGCATGCCATACTGCTTTTACTAGAGTGGCAAGAGGAATTGCAAAAAATACGCCCCAAAACCCCCATAGCCCACCAAAGACTAACACCGCGACAATGATAGCAACGGGATGTAGATTAACGGCTTCAGAAAATAGAACGGGAACCAATACGTTGCCATCCAAAGCTTGGATGATGCCATAAGCAATTAATAATGTGTAAAATGGTGGAGTCATGCCCCATTGGAAGAGACCGACGATGGCAACTGGCACCGTCACAGCGGCCGCGCCAATATAAGGGATCAAAACCGATAGACCTACAGCCACAGCAAGCAACACCGAATAACGTAAATCAAGAATGGCGAAAGTGACGTAACTGATACTACCAACAATCAGTATTTCTAACACTTTTCCACGGATGTAGTTTGAGATTTGTTGGTTCATCTCTTGCCATACTTTAGCCGCGAGTTTACGGTTACGTGGCAATAACCCACTGGTCATTCGCAGCATTTCATTCTTATCTTTCAATAAAAAGAAGACCAGCAACGGCACTAAAATGAGATAGACACCCAAGGTGGCCAAACTCACAAGAGAAGCAAGTGACCCTTTAACGACACTTTCCCCCATACCTAAAGCCTGGTTCTTCGCATTGCTTATCACCGACTCAACAATCTGTAAGTTATCGAGTTCAGGGTAACGTTCAGGAATACTCAAAATGAAGCTTTGCAACCCTGCATACATGTTAGGAATGTCATTGATTAAATTACCAACCTGTTTCCAAATGGTTGGTACTAAACCAAAGATAGCCAGCAGCATCAAACCGACAAACAGCAAAATCACCAAAATTACGGAAACGGACCTAGGAAGCCCAAAACGGCGCAATTGCATTACTGGCCACTCAAGTAAATACGCCAGCACAATGGCCACAAGCAGTGGCGCAATCAAATGACCGAAGAAATATATCGTTACAAAACCAAAAAACAGAATAGCAACCAGACTAACGGCATGAGGATCAGAAAAGCGTCTTTGATACCAACGAGTTACCATTTCAAACATTTAATCGAGTTCCTTAATTACTTTTAGCCAAAAATAGTCGGGTGACGTGTTCCACTGGCAACGAAAGCCATGAGTAGACAAATATTTTTCTATATCCTGTCCTGAGCTGACGTCGTTAAGCCAAATGTCTAATACCTCACCCAAAACCAATTGAACAGTGTGACGCTTCGCAAGTAATAAAGCCATCGGACAACGCTGCTGGCGTAAATCCAGAATATTTGGTTCCATTCTTCTGCTCAATGCTTAATATAGGCCTGCCATTGTATCGAGTTTTGACTGGCATGCCAGTGTTTATCGATACTCAAATACCGGCTGGCTTACTCTTCTCTCTCTACAATTTTTGGCCGTTATTTTGAGTTGGAAACCAATTCACACATTCAATGTCATACAGACAAGAAGATCACGGAATATCACTGACAAATATGAAGTTTAAACGCGCTCGATCCTTACTTTGCCTCTGTATTACTGTGGCGATAAACGCCCCTTCCTTGAGCTATGCCGACACCATAGAGCTACCGGATATTGGGACAGTAGCAGGTTCGACCTTGACGATTGATCAAGAGCTTATTTATGGTGATGCTTATATGCGCATGCTGCGTAACAGCCAGCCTATCGTCAATGATCCGGTGATAAACGAGTACATCGATAGCCTAGGGCATAAATTGGTTGCCAATGCCAACGATGTAAAAACGCCGTTCACCTTTTTTATGATCCGCGATCGCAACATCAATGCGTTTGCCTTCTTTGGCGGTTATGTTGCGTTGCACTCTGGGCTGTTTTTGCATGCACAAACAGAAAGCGAACTCGCTTCGGTTCTTTCGCACGAAATTGCCCACGTCACGCAGCGCCATTTAGCACGCAGTATGGAAGACCAAGCCAGACGCTCACCAGCAACAATCGCCGCATTGGCAGGCTCTTTGTTACTGGCTATTGCGGCACCTGAAGTAGGCATTGCCGCCATTACCGCCACCACTGCAGGCAGTATGCAAAGCCAAATAAACTATACGCGCAGTAATGAGAAAGAGGCTGACCGATTTGGTATTGCAACGCTAGCCAAAGCGGGGTTTGATGCCCAAGCCATGCCAAGGTTTTTTGGCCGCCTCGCTGATGAATATCGTTACGCTAGTAAACCGCCACCGATGTTACTAACCCATCCGCTGCCAGAAGATCGTATTACCGACAGCCGTGAGCGCGCCCAACACTACCCGCCTATGCGCCTTCAACCTTCATTGGATTACCATTTAGCACGCTCGCGAATTGTTGCTCGCTATGCTGGAATTGATAATGAAGCCGCTCTTGATTGGTTTAAGCGTGCGGAGAAAAAAGAGAGTGCGACTCTCGTGCCAGCCTTCCAATATGGCAAAGCCTTGGTTTATCTCGATAGCAAGCAATTTGATAAATCAGAGGCGATTTTATTAAAGCTGGTTGCACAAGACCCAACAAACAATTTCTATCTTGATGCGATGGCCGATCTCGATATCGCTCTAAATCAAGCGGCCAAAGCCCAAACCTTGCTCGAGAAGGCGCTCAAACAGAAACCGAACAATCCAACCTTAACAATTAACTACGCCAACAGCTTGTTAAAACAAGATAAATTGTCTGATGCCATTCGGGTATTGCAGCGCTACACCCATGACAACCCTAATGATACCAACGGCTGGCATTTGCTATCAGAAGCGAATATCGGCATTGGCAATAGCCAAGAAGATCTCGCCGCGCGGGCGGAGCTTCTAGCGCTCAAAGCTAATTGGAATAAAGCGATTCAATATTACACTCAAGCAAGTCAACTCGCCGAACTTGGCAGCTTAGAACAAGCTCGCTACGATGCACGTATTGACCAATTGATGGTGCAACGAGACCGATTCTTATCACTCCAATAATCACAATACAACGAGGAGAAGTTATGTCAGTCGTGATTTATCACAACCCTAAATGCTCAAAAAGTCGTGAAACTCTGGCACTGCTAGAAGACCGCCAGTTAAAGCCACAGATCATCAAATATTTAGACCAAGCGCCAACCATCGAACAGTTGAAAACCTTGTACGCTCAACTCGGGCTACAACAGGTTCGTGATATGATGCGCACCAAAGAAGATCTCTATAAAGAACTTGGCCTAAGTGATGATGCACTTACTGATGATCAACTATTTTCAGCCATGGCCGCGCACCCTAAGTTGATTGAGCGTCCCATTGTTGTCGCCAATGGTAAAGCGCGCCACGGCCGTCCACCAGAGCAAGTACTTGAGATTTTATGAGTATTAAAGTCGTCGTACTTTATTACAGCAGGCACGGTTCAACGCAAGCTCTGGCACGGCAAATCGCACGCGGAATTGAAGCACAAGGCGCGACAGCGCTCTTGCGCACCGTTCCGGCGCTAGACAATCATGCAGAGCAAACGACCGATCCCTACCTGACTCTGGATGAGTTAAAGCAATGTGATGGTTTGGCTTTTGGCAGCCCAGTCTGGTTTGGCAATATGGCCGCGCCACTGAAGCACTTTTGGGACCAAACGACCCCTTTATGGATTAGCGGTGCATTAATTGATAAACCCGCTTGCGTGTTTACTTCTTCATCCTCTTTGCATGGCGGCCAAGAGAGTACGCAACAGAGTATGATGCTGCCACTGATGCATCATGGCATGTTAATCGTTGGCATCCCTTATTCAGAGCCTGCACTGCATACCACAACCTCTGGAGGCACGCCATATGGTGCAAGCCATGTCGCAACACACTCGCCACAACTCACTACGCACGAAAGTGAACTGGCTAAAAATTTAGGAAAACGGCTGGCAATGCTAGCCAGCCGATTAAAGGACAGATTATGACGGCAGAAATGATGCCAAGCACCAAGCAGTACCGATGGCTAGCTTTACTGAGTAACTTATCCCTAATTATATGGGTGGTTTTATGGCAATTCTCGCTCTCTCCTCACCCTCATCTTAATCATGTTGCATTGGCCATTGCATGGGTTATCCCGCTGCTTTTACCATTACCGGGAATTTTGGCCGGAAAACCCTACACTCACGCCTGGGCCAACTTTGTTTTAATGCTCTACTTTCTACACGCGTTAACGCTGATTTATGTTGATGGAGGGGAGCGCTGGTTAGCGGTAGTAGAACTGCTACTGACATTTGCCGCTTTTGTCGGTAATACCTTGTATGCTCGCCATCGCGGTAAAGAGCTCGGACTGAAACTCAAGCGTCTATCTGAAGTCGAAAAGCAAGAGAAAGCCAATTTTACCCACGATAATCAACCATAGAGTCAATCCATGACAGGATTGCCTATTCTTCTCATGCAAAAAGAGCCCTGATGGGCTCTTTTTGATTATCTCAGCATTTGTTCAAGGGGTGACTGAGTACTTTACGCTTGCCACTCAAAAGAGAGCACTCGCTTCACTGGTTCAGTGATGGCCTGAGATAATGACGGTTCAGGTGTGACTTGCAAAGAGCCTGACTCCACAGCAGAATCATCAACCTCTGCTGCTGGGGTAAGCTGTGTTGGCACACTCTCTGGCTGTGGGTCGTCAATTTTAGCGACTTTGCCCATGCGTAGCACTTCTTGCTCAAACTCGGACTCTGAAGCCAACAAATGCACTTCGAAAGTGATTTCCTCACCTTGAATCTTGAGAATGTCCAAAGAAGCAACAGAACTTAAGCGCTTCAACTTATTCTCCAAGGTAAAGAAATCCATTGCATCATCAATCGGGCTAAAACGAGCAAGCAGCGAAGAAGAGGATTCACTGGCCACGATAACCGAGCTCTTTCTTGCATAGTAATCACTCAATTGATCGACCATTTGTTCAATAGCATCGTCACCAGACGCTTGACCAGACAGTGGCGCTTTCGTCGCTTGTGTGATTTGAACGGCAGGTTGATCATACAAACTCCAACGCACACCATTACTTTGCACTCTGACCACCAATACAGCATCGGTTGGATAACGTTGGCTAGCCATGCTGATAGGCTGCACGAAACCGCCCCACAAATCCGATACTTCCACACCGGTAATATCATCAAAATCACCCACAGGTACTGTGATAGGCAAACCGCGAGTTTGAGTCGCGCCTTTAAGCTGTTTTAACGTACTCGTGTCAGAATGCTCCCAAGCGATACTGCGGTCATAACCTGACTCTTCAATCAACCAGACTAAAACATTAGCTCGGTTTTCAGGCCAAAATGGTAATTGAGCTTGAGTTAATAATGTGCGGATATGCGGTGCGCTAAACCCCATAACAATCGAAGATTGCGCCCCATTTTGACCATAACTGATTTGCGCTAAATATTGCGAATTCTGCCTTAAGGCTTTTTTAATCACCTCATTGTTCACCGCATTCCTATCACCCGAAGCTCGAACAATCACTTCGCTCATCCCTTTGATACGAGCATTCGCGTCGGCATTGTCTTGCTGTTGATCAATCACGACTTCGGTATGGTATAAGTCGACCTTGGTTAAGGCATAAGCAGGGAGAGTGAGTAAGCTCATCACCAACATAGCTAAATAGCGCATACTGTTCCTATGATCTGTTTTGTGAACGTCGATGATAAGCAACTATCCGGTCCGCGGCAAGGAATCCACGGCAGAGTTCGGTGATAATTTCATCAACATTTGTGACTTTATTTGATCTAGTTTCAATGGCAATCGTTTGCAAAAGTGATAGAATCCCGCGAATTTTTATTTTGCTTCAGGGAAATCATGATGAAAAATGCCATCCAAGGCGCACAGATGCTCTTCGTCGCATTTGGTGCGCTGGTTCTTGTCCCGCTGTTAACTGGGCTTGATCCTAACGTTGCACTATTTGGCGCCGGTGTCGGTACCCTTTTATTCCAACTTATTACTCGCCGCTCTGTCCCCATCTTTCTTGCTTCTTCCTTTGCCTTTATTGCACCGATTATGTTTGGCATCCAAACTTGGGGCGTCGCCTCGACGATGGGCGGTTTAGTGGCCGCTGGTTTTGTCTACATACTACTGGGAGCGATCATCAAAGTCCGTGGCGTCGAAATCATCCACAAAATTTTACCTCCTGTGGTCGTTGGCCCGGTGATCATGGTGATTGGCCTAGGCCTTGCGCCTGTTGCTGTAAACATGGCGCTAGGTAAAACCGGAGATGGTTCAGTACAACTGATTAGCTCAGATGTAGCGATGTGGATCTCTTGCGTTTCACTGTTAACCACCATCACGATTAGCGTTTTTGCCAAAGGTTTTCTCAAACTATTGCCGATCTGCGGCGGTATTTTTGCAGGCTATCTTTTGGGCCTCTATTTTGGTGTAGTGGATTTTACTCCTGTTACGCAAGCGGCTTGGCTGTCAATGCCGAACTTCACTTTCCCTGAGTTCAACATCAACGCGATCTTGTTCATGATCCCAGTTGCAATTGCTCCGGCAGTCGAACACGTGGGCGATATGCTCGCGATCTCAAACGTCACTGGAAAAGATTACATCAAGAAACCTGGGCTACATCGCACCATTGCGGGTGACGGTGTTGCCACCATCGCAGCCTCGATGCTGGGTGCGCCACCAAACACTACGTACAGCGAAGTGACGGGTGCCGTAATGCTGACGAAAGCCTTTAATCCAGTAATCATGACTTGGGCTGCGATCACCGCGATTGTATTAGCATTGGTTGGTAAGCTGGGCGCGCTACTACAAACCATTCCAATTCCCGTAATGGGCGGCATTATGATTTTGCTGTTCGGTTCAATTGCAACGGTTGGCCTAAACACACTGATTAAAAATCATGTCGATCTTCACAAGTCTCGTAACTTAGTGATTGTGGCAGTGACATTAGTGTTTGGTATCGGCGGCATGGCCTTTGGTATCGGAGAGTTTAGCCTACAAGGTGTCAGCTTATGCGGTATCGTAGCCATTATTCTAAACTTGATCCTTCCTAATGACTTAGGAGAAAACCATGTGGTGGATAACGCCCAGATGGAAGAAGAGATCAAACTAAAGAACTAATTTTGCCAGTCAATCCGGCCTCAATCGAGGCCGGATTTTCATTCTCTATTCTTGACACAATTCAACAAACTCACCTCGTGTTAATAACGCAAGATCGCTCGGTGCCAATTCAATCTCTAAACCGCGCTTACCTGCACTGACACAGATGGTCGATTGATCTTCTGCGCTGAGATGAATGAAGGTCGGTAGTGCTTTTTTCTGCCCAAGCGGGCTAATACCACCGACCACATAACCTGTGGTTTTTTGCGCTATGTCTGGATTAGCCATTTCCGCTTTTTTCGACTTAGCCGCTTTGGCCGCACGCTTTAAGTTTAATTTTTGATCAACAGGAATAATCGCGACAGCGAGATTTTTCGGCTCGCCATTTAAGCAAAACAGCAGTGTTTTAAACACTTTTTTCGGATCTTGTCCCAAAACCTCAGCCGCTTCTAAACCATAACTGCTGTGATTAGGATCATGTTGATATTGATGGAGAGTGTGAGGAATTTTTTTCTTTTTCGCCAAATCAATCGCAGGTGTCATCGTGCTTATCTCAAAATAACCATTAGTGCCGATAAAAAAGCGATGCCTAAGCACCGCCTTTAGTTAAAATGATTGCTCACAATGAGTCAAACTCTTTATCGCGCTATCACTTATAGACAATTTCGCCTGCTGGTGCATATTGGTTCACATCAATTGGACTGTGTGCTTCGAGGTAATCTTTTAATACTTCCGCGTCCACAAACCCCGTATTCACATAACCTGGATGATCGGAGATTTTTGGATAACCATCACCACCTGCTGCATTGTAACTAGGCACGGTGAAGCGATACGTTTCGTCCAAACGGAGCTGCTTATCACCAATAAAGACGTTCGATACCTTACCATTGGCCACTGTCATCGAAATCCCCGCGAATTGTACATAAGCGCCAGAATCAACAGGTTTGGTCGCCACTTCATTGAGGTAATCCAACACTTCAGCCCCGGTCATATCGGTATAAGTGAGAATATTGGCAAAAGGTTGTACTTTGAGCACATCTTTATAAGTGATTTTTCCTGCATCAATCGAATCACGCACGCCGCCAGAATTCATCACCGCAAAGTCGGCTTTTGCGCGTTCCATATGAGAAAGTGCAATCAAACGACCTAAATTGGTTTGTTGGAAACGCACAACGTTGCGATCCCCTTCTAACTTGCCATTACTTTGTGCAATGACCACATTCAGTTTCTCTTGACCTTGTTCTTGATATGGGCGCAAAAAGTTAAGCATTTCTGGATCTTCAGCAATTTGCTCTTGAATCAGTACGCGCTTACTCTCGCCATTCACGTTCACTTTTTTCTTCAAGTTTACGGGGATCAGGTTGTAGCTCACCATGTTCAGTTGACCATTACGGAATTCGTAATCCGCACGGCCAACATACTTACCCCATTCATGCGCTTGCACTATGTAAGTACCGTTTTGCATATCAGGCTTACATTCATCTCCCGGATGGAAGTTTTTCTTCACCACATTAGGGCCTTCCATGCAGACAGGCTCTTGAGAGTGGCCGCCGACGATCATATCGAGAGAACCTTCATCCAAGTATCGTGCAAGCGCAACATCACCCGGTGCATTCACACCACGTTGACCATTTTCATAATGGCCCATGTGGGTAACGGCAAAAATAAGGTCCGGCTTTTCCGTTTTCTCAATTTCTGCGATCAGTTTTTTCGCTTCTTCTTTTGGATCTCTAAACTCAATACCACCAATATATTCAGGGTTGCCGATTTTAGCGGTATCTTCAGTCGTTAAACCGATAACCGCTATTTTCACGCCCTGTTTATCAAACATTTGGTAGGCTTGGAATAGACGTTTTCCGGTCGCTTTATCGTAAATGTTGGCCGACAGCATTGGGAAATTCGCCCACTCTTTTTGCTTAAACAGCACCTCGAGCGGGTTATCGAATTCATGGTTACCTAACGCCATCGCATCATAACCAATCTTGCTCATGCCTTTAAAATCAGGCTCTGCATCTTGCAGATCAGATTCAGGAACTCCGGTATTAATATCGCCACCAGAAAGAAGCAGTACGCTGCCGCCTTCAGCTTCAATATCAGAGCGAAGATCGTCGATCAGCGTTTTACGTGCCGCCATACCATACTCACCATATTTGTTTTGCCAGAAACGACCGTGGTGGTCATTAGTGTGTAACACGGTGAGTTTATAAGTCGTATCTTCTTTCCACTCATGAGTGGGTTGAGTTGCGCAACCCACAAGGGCTGTAAGAATGGCCGCGCTGAGCGCTGTTTTTAGAATAAGACGTTGTTTCATTATCATACCTTTGAACTTGAAAAATCCACTGCTTGTGAGGGGGAGGCTATGGTCAACGTTGCAAACACAAAATCAAGCCATACCAATAAACTTGACCCAGTTTAAATTAACATCTCAAAGGTGACAGATTGATTTCATATTTATGTAGAATTGATCACTATAAAATCAATTCAAAAATGTAACGGTTGCCACAGGTTACACGTGAAATTTTAATGGATCACAGGCAATCGTTTTCTTTCCTAAACACGGAAAAATAAGGAAAAGTGAGCACTTAGACAAGATAAACAGGTTTGGGAAACATTCGATAAAATTTGACCACCTTGCGGTGGCCAAATTATGAGTGGTAGATCCAACAAAAAATCAGCGGATATCGATATGAGCAAAGCTCTTGATCAAATCATCTAACGCTTTCATTTGTGCAAGGAAAGGTTCAAGTTTATCCAAAGGCAGTGCCGATGGACCATCGCAACGCGCTTTATCTGGGTTTGGATGCGCTTCAATAAAAAGGCCCGCAATCCCGGCAGCAAGACCTGATTTTGCTAACTCAACTGTCTGTTCACGACGCCCACCAGAAGCTGCGCCAGAAGGGTCGCGCATTTGCAGTGAATGGGTCACATCAAAAATAATTGGGCTGCCGTTTGATACTTTTTTCATCACACCAAAACCCAACATATCAACGACCAGATTATCATAGCCATGGCAAGCACCACGTTCACACAAAATCACTTTGTCGTTGCCGCACTCTGCAAATTTTTCCACGATATTGCCCACTTGGCCAGGGCTCATAAATTGTGGTTTTTTCACGTTGATCACTGCACCTGTTTTCGCCATCGCTTCGACAAGGTCAGTTTGACGAGCAAGAAACGCTGGCAGTTGAATCACATCTACCACCTCAGACACAGGCTGAGCTTGAGCTTCTGTGTGCACGTCAGTGATGATTTTGACGCCAAAGGTCTCTTTTAGCTCTTGGAAAATTTTCATTCCCTCTTCCAAGCCGGGGCCACGATAAGAGTGAACAGAGCTGCGGTTGGCTTTATCAAAAGAAGCTTTAAACACATAAGGGATGCCGAGTTTATCGGTCACTTTCACGTAATGCTCACAGATTTGCATCGCTAAATCACGGGATTCAAGGACGTTCATTCCAGCAAACAGAGTAAACGGTTTGTCGTTAGCAACGGGAATATCACCCACGTGGACGATTTTTTGTTCCATTTTATTCTCTCTCATTTAGCGGTTAATGCAGCGTAATAGCTTCAAAGCTTAATGCATTAACTTGATTTTTTAATAACTCAGCCGCCGGATCATTCGGACAATGATCAATAAAGTATTGATAATCGGATAAGGCAATTTGGTGACAATCCAGTTGCTGATAGATAAAGCCGCGATCGCGGATCTCATACGGATCATCAGGAACAAAAGTCAGCGCTAAATCAGTACAACGCAGCGCTAAGGTATAACGCTCTTCTCTTAATAGTGCGCTCTTTAGTAGTGCCAGCCAACGACCGATCACCGTCGGATTATCTGTCACTTCCAAATGACTCGATTTCAGCTTAGACAAGACCCCTTTATGCCCAACTAACCACGCTTGTAGTATATGTAATGAGACGGTTTCACCAGTAAAAGGGTTAATATAAATCGGTGATTCATCGCACCAATGCAACTGCAATAAAAACTGTGTGGGAAAGGTAATACCTTGTAAAGGAAAGCCTAGCTTGCGCGCAAAATAGAGCAACAGCGCACCTAAACTGACGGGAATACCTTTGCGGTGCTGCAATACTTTATCGATGAAGGCATTACGTGAATCAAAATAAGCCTCTCTGTCACCGCGAAAACCCCATTGTTGGTAAAACAGATGCAACAACGCTTCAAAACGCTGTTTTTCATCCTGTTCATTAGCTAACTCGTGTTTTGCTTGTGTAAGCAAACGGGCCAACTCTTGGCGTGCCCATTCATCCTCAGTTTCAGGATTGACGGCCTTGTTTAAGATCAGCGCCCCTTCCACCAATTCCATTGCATCAAAATCTTCATCGAACCATTCAAACATAATGCCGCTCGGATGCTGTTAGCCTAAAAACATAGCCGTTTTTACGATGGCGATTTTTCCCGCCATAGCAAGCCAACCTAATGCGCCCAAAAAAGCAAAGGTACGCAACAGCTTATTCCGACCCAGTTTGAGCGCAAAGAAGCCCAGCGCAATGTACGCCATCACACAGGTCAGCTTCTCAGTTAACCAAGGTGCGGCTGGGGTAAATGGGATAAAACCAGACATCACAATCAACGCAATACCCGATAACAACAACAGCGAATCGTTAATATGAGGAAAACGTTTCAAAAAAGGGTGTTGCAGCCATTTGGAATCCATCATCATCAAGGCATAACGTACCGACAACAATAGTGCACTGATCGCAATGGTCAGTAGATGAAAATGTTTTAATCCTTCGTACATGATGCTCTCTCTTCTGAGTGCGAATATTGACCCAGTGTCACTCGGTCATTACCCGCATAATCCTTTTCTGTCACTACATGGTGATAGCCGAGTGACTCAAATAACGCTCTGACTGCCGCCCCTTGATCATAACCATGTTCAAACAGCAGCCAGCCTTGTTGCTGCAAATAGTGACGCGCATTCTCTGCAATGTGTTTAATGTCAGCCAAGCCTTTATCTTTGGCCACCAGCGCACTTAAAGGCTCAAAACGTACATCCCCTTGCGTAAGATGGGGATCATTCTCTTCAATATACGGTGGATTGGAGACAATTAAAGCAAACTTTGTACCGAGCTTTAAAGGTTCAAACCAACTGCCTTGTAAAAATGTGACATTGGTAACAGTTAAACGCTGCGCGTTTTCCAACGCTAAGGCTTGCGCTTCTGGGCGTAAGTCGATACCAACCACATGACGTTCAGGTAGCTCGGACGCTAGCGCTAATGCTATCGCGCCAGTTCCTGTGCCTAAGTCCAAAATATCCCCTTGCGTCTGCTGGCTTTTTTCTAACGCAATTTCAACCAAACGTTCAGTATCCGGCCGAGGAATTAATGTCGAAGGCGAAACTTTCAGTGGCAGCGACCAAAACTCACGTTCCCCGACCAAATAGGCCACAGGCTCCCCCGTCACTCGACGCGTAATCAGCGAGCAAAATTGCCGCGACTGCGTTTCGCTTAAGGTCTTTTCAGGCCAAGTCAGCAGATAAGAACGTGGTTTATCCAGTACATGGCAAAGCAGCACCGCTGCATCCACAGAAGGCGAATCACTGCCGCCTTCTTGGAGTTGAGCAATCGCGGCTTTCAACGCATCATCAATACGAGATAACGTCATGGGATCAGTGTTGATCGGCAAGAGCGGCAAGTTGGTCTGCTTGATATTCTTGAATGATTGGATCAATCAAGCTTTGCAGATCCCCTTCCATCACTTCATTAAGACGATAGATGGTTAAGTTAATACGATGATCGGAAACGCGACCTTGCGGATAGTTGTAAGTACGAATACGGTCGCTACGATCACCAGAACCCAGTAGGTTACGACGAGTATCGGACACTTCGGCTGCGCGCTTCGCTTCTTCCGCTTGTGCAATACGAGCGGCCAATACGGCCATCGCTTTGGCTTTGTTTTTGTGCTGTGAACGCTCGTCCTGACACTCAACTACCGTGCCTGTTGGTAAGTGGGTAATACGGATCGCAGAGTCGGTGGTGTTTACGTGCTGACCACCCGCGCCCGATGAGCGGAAAGTGTCAATTTTCAGATCGCTAGCTTTAATTTCTGGAATTTCGGCTTCAGGAATTTCGGGCATGATCGCGACGGTACAAGCGGAAGTATGCACACGACCTTGAGATTCCGTGGCCGGTACACGCTGTACGCGGTGACCGCCTGATTCAAACTTAAGCACACCGTAAGCGCCATCACCACTCACTTTAGCAATCACTTCTTTATAGCCGCCATGCTCAGCATAACTAGCGGACATAATTTCGATACGCCAGCTCATTTTCTCAGCATAACGGCTGTACATACGGAACAGATCGCCAGCAAAAATACCCGCCTCATCACCGCCCGCCCCTGCACGAATTTCTAAGAAGCAGTTGCGATCATCGTTCGGATCTTTTGGTAGCAGCAGAATTTGCAATTCATCAGTGAGACATTCAATTGTCGCTTTGGCCGCTTTTATTTCCTCTTGAGCCATCTCTCGCATTTCAGCGTCTTCGTCTTTGGTCATCTCTTCCGCGGCAACCAAATCCTCTTGCGCTTGTTGGTAAGCTTGGAAGCATTTAGTGACTTCCTCAAGCTGAGAGTACTCTTTTGACAAAGTACGGAATTTATTTTGATCACTAATTACGGTAGGCTCGCCAAGCAGGCGCTGAACCTCTTCGTAACGCTCAACAAGGGATTCAAGCTTAACTAAAATCGACGCTTTCATAGTTTCTTCTTTAATTCGGAGTGACGGATATTATCGAGGGTCGTCAAGACCCAAACTTTGTCTAATCACGGCCAATTTAGCCGGTTCACCTAACTCGGCAGCGCTTTGCAATGCTCGGGTTGGTGTGTGGATCAATCGATTGGTGAGTTTGTTACTTAACTCAAGTAACACTTTTTCAGGATCGCCCCCTGCAGCCAGTGCCTGCAAGCTTTTGCTGAGCAATTCTTGACGAATTTCGTTGGCCGATTGACGGTATTCTCGGATGCTGTCTACTGCTTGCAAGGAGCGCATCCAGCTCATAAAGGCAGCGCTCTCTTCACTGACAATCGCTTCAGCTTGAATGGCTTCAACTTTACGCTGTTCCATATTGCTGTCTACAATCGACTGTAGATCATCAACCGTATACAGATAGGCATCGTTTAAATCCCCGACCTGCGATTCAATATCACGAGGCACGGCAATATCAATCAGTAACATGGGTTGATGGCGGCGCACTTTAATCGCACTTTCTACCATCCCTTTGCCAATAATCGGCAGTGGGCTGGCGGTTGAACTGATGACGATATCCGCGTGAGCGAGATAGTCAGGTATCTCATTGAGTGCAATCACTTCAGCGTCAAACTGCTGTGCAAGCCCCATCGCTCGCTCGCGGGTTCGGTTGGCGACTATCATGCGTTTACATTGATGGCTGGCTAAATGCTTCGCAACCAGTTCGATGGTTTCACCCGCTCCAACCAACATTACCGTTGAATCAGAGAGTGATTCAAAGATTTGCTTTGCCAACGTACAAGCAGCATAAGCCACAGATACCGCACTGCCGCCTATTTCGGTTTCGGTGCGCACACGTTTAGCTACCGAGAATGCTTTTTGAAATAGTTTTTCAATCGCTGAATCAGCCGCGTTATGCTCGCGAGCATCCGCATAGGCTTGCTTCACCTGCCCTAAAATCTGCGGCTCACCCAATACCAGTGAATCCAGCCCACAAGCCACTCGCATCAAATGACGAATAGCGGCTTGTTCTTCATGTACATACAAACTCGGTTTAAGATCTTCAGGATTCACATGATGGAACTGAGACAACCAATCGATTAACTTACTTTTGCTCGACGATTTTACATCACAATAAATTTCCGTGCGATTACAGGTAGAGACAATAACGCTACCTTGAACGCTGGAACTGGACGCAAGTTGTCGCAAGGCTTCTGATAATTTATCAGGACCAAACGCCACTTTCTCTCGCAGTTCTACCGACGCTGTATTGTGATTTATTCCAATAGCAAGCAAGGACATCTATAGAGGTTTCTCGGTTCAGGAAATGTAAATAGGAGCCGAATTTTACTTGATGCCCTGTTTTAATGAAAGGGCAACAGGGATTTGTTTTCCCGACTTCGTGATATCAATGATATAGTGAGGCGTTTTTACGGCCTTCACTGTGTAAATAATGGGCAGATATGACACGCGCAAACAGACTAATTTTAACTCTCATCGCTCTGCTGACACTCTTTGGTTGTACAAATTTACCCCCAACAAGGGTCGAGAGCGTCGGCTGGCAGCAACACCAACAGCAATTGCAAACGATCCGCGAGTACCAAGCCAGCGGAAAACTCGGCTATATATCACCACAACAGCGCCAATCCCTCAATTTTCATTGGCAAAAAAACGCCGACCATAGCCAGCTTCGTCTCTCAACCTTTTTAGGGCAGACGGTTTTAAATCTCTCCATCTCGCCGCAGGGCGCCCAGGTCAAAACGTATGATGATCAAATCATCGATGCGCAGAATGCGGATGCTTTAGTTTACGAGTTAACTGGGTTATCGATCCCCATTGAGCAGCTACAAGATTGGCTGCTTGGGCTGCCAACCGAGGCGGATGGTTTTCAATTGAATCAAAATAATTTGTTGGCATCGTTAGATAAACAGCTAGGGCTTAGCCGCTGGCACTTGGAATATTTGAACTACCAAGCTTATCCCTTCGTCTCAACATCCGCTTCTTCCACTTCAGTGCCACTTCCGGCCAAACTGAAGCTGACTCAAGATCAAGTTTCATTAAACCTCGTCATTTCAAAGTGGACCCTAACGCCATGATTTGCACCCCAACCCACTGGCCATCACCCGCTAAGCTCAACCTGTTTCTGTACATCACCGGGAAAAGAACCGACGGATATCATGAATTACAGACACTGTTTCAATTTCTCGATTTTGGTGATGAGTTAACCATTACCGCCAATCAGTCTGGCGAAATAACTCTCACACCAGACATTACTGGCGTTGCGCTACAAGACAACTTGATTTGGAAAGCGGCCATCGCCTTACAAAAGGCAAGTGGATGCCGCTATGGCGCGAGCATTGAATTAAATAAAGTTTTGCCAATGGGCGGTGGCATCGGTGGCGGCTCTTCCAATGCTGCAACCGTGCTTGTTGCACTGAACTACTTATGGCAAACCAATTTATCACAGCAAGAACTCGCTACGCTCGGTTTAACACTCGGGGCGGATGTTCCCGTTTTTGTCCATGGCTTTGCCGCATTTGCTGAAGGCGTAGGTGAAAAACTGACCCAAACCGAACCAAAGCAAAAATGGTATTTGGTGGTTCGGCCTAATGTGAGCATTGCAACGAAAGATATTTTTACTCATCCCCAATTGATAAGGAACACGCCAAAACGAGCGCTAGCAACGCTTCTCGAACACCCTTACGAAAACGATTGCGAAAAAATTGTCCGAATGCTGTACCCAGAGGTTGATAAGCAACTTTCATGGCTGCTACAATACGCGCCGTCAAGATTGACTGGGACGGGATCTTGCGTTTTTGCCGAATTTTCTAGCAAAGTAGAAGCGGAAGCTGTCCTTGCCAAGCTCCCTGACACAGTCTTCGCGTTTGTCGCCTTAGGGTGTAACATTTCGCCACTGAAAAAGACTCTGGCTGAATACCAATTCGCCAACACCCGACCTATTTAAAAACTGGACGCAACCCTGAGGTTTCCACCGTGCCTGATATGAAGCTATTTGCTGGTAACGCCACACCTGAACTAGCCCAACGTATTGCTGAACGTCTATACATCTCTCTTGGTGATGCTACTGTTTCTCGTTTCTCCGACGGTGAAGTTGCAGTGCAAATCAACGAAAATGTTCGTGGTAGCGATGTATTTATTATTCAATCTACTTGTGCTCCTACTAATGACAACTTAATGGAATTAGTAGTGATGATTGATGCAATGCGCCGTGCTTCAGCAGGCCGTATTACTGCTGTCATCCCATATTTTGGTTATGCCCGTCAAGACCGCCGAGTGCGCTCTGCTCGTGTACCGATTACTGCAAAAGTTGTTGCAGATTTCCTTTCAAACGTTGGTGTTGACCGCGTTTTGACCATCGACCTTCACGCAGAACAAATCCAAGGCTTCTTTGACGTCCCAGTAGATAACATCTTTGGTACGCCGGTGTTGCTTGAAGATATGAAAGCGCGTGGGTTAGAAGATCCTGTTGTGGTTTCACCTGACCTTGGTGGCGTGGTTCGTGCTCGAGCGACTGCAAAAGCATTAGGTGATATCGACATCGCAATCGTTGATAAACGTCGTCCACGCGCCAACGTGTCTGAAGTTATGAACCTGATTGGCGATGTTGATGGGCGCGATTGTGTGATCGTGGATGACATGATCGACACTGGCGGCACTTTGTGTAAAGCCGCTGAAGCGCTGAAAGAACGTGGTGCAAAACGTGTATTTGCTTACGCAACGCACGCGGTATTCTCAGGTAACGCAGCAAAAAATATCAAAAACTCAGTACTAGACCAAGTTATCGTCACAGACTCGATCACCCTATCTAAAGAGATGGCGGCAACCGGCAAAGTGACACAATTAACCTTGTCTAGCATGCTTGCTGAAGCGATTCGTCGCATTAGCAACGAAGAGTCTATTTCTGCCATGTTTAATTAAAACTCAGTTTATTTACTGATTTTTAAATGCTTTTAAAGCACTTCATTGAAAAATGAAGTGCTTTTTCCTTTGTTATTTTAGCGCCTCGCACCCTTTCCCTTTTGTGTGCTATCATACCGCGCTTTTGATATTGCAAAGAGATCCTAACCTTGAGCCAACCAATCAAACTTCTTGTCGGGCTAGCAAATCCTGGCCCTGAATACGCCAAAACGAGGCACAATGCCGGCGCTTGGGTAGTAGAAGAATTAGCCCGAGTTCATAACGTCACCTTGAAAAACGAAGCCAAATTCTTCGGTTTCACCGGACGTATCGTGGTTAATGGTGAAGATCTGCGTTTATTGATCCCAACAACTTTTATGAATTTATCCGGTAAAGCCGTGGCGGCCATCGCCAAGTTTTACCAGATAAAACCAGAAGAGATCATGGTGGCACATGATGAACTAGACTTACCTCCCGGGGTCGCTAAGTTCAAAATGGGCGGTGGTCATGGCGGGCATAATGGCCTTAAAGACACCATCAGCAAACTCGGCAATAACAAAGAATTCTACCGCCTGCGGATTGGTATCGGCCATCCGGGGCACAAAGATAAAGTAGCAGGCTATGTTTTAGGTAAAGCACCCGCCAAAGAGCAAGAGTGCCTAGATGCCGCGGTTGACGAATCGGTTCGTTGCTTCGACATTTTACTAAAAGATGGTCTAACTAAAGCACAAAATCGCTTACATACGTTCAAAGCTGAATAAGGTTACAGTCATGGGTTTTAAATGTGGCATCGTGGGTTTACCAAATGTGGGTAAATCGACATTATTTAATGCACTAACTAAAGCGGGCATCGAAGCAGCAAACTTCCCGTTTTGCACTATCGAACCAAACACGGGTGTGGTTCCTGTTCCAGACCTTCGTCTCGATGCGTTAGCAGAAATTGTAAACCCTCAACGTATCCTTCCGACGACAATGGAATTTGTCGATATCGCAGGCCTAGTGGCTGGCGCGTCAAAAGGTGAAGGTTTAGGCAACAAATTCCTTGCAAATATCCGTGAAACAGATGCGATTGGTCACGTTGTTCGCTGCTTCGAGAACGAAAATATCGTTCACGTAGCAGGCAAAGTATCGCCAATTGAAGATATTGAAGTAATCAATCTAGAGCTTGCCCTTGCCGACCTTGATAGCTGTGAACGCGCCATTCAACGTCAAGCAAAACGTGCCAAAGGTGGCGATAAAGACGCTAAATTTGAAATCACCGTATTAGAGAAGCTACTCCCTGTATTAACGGAAGGTGGTATGGCTCGCACGGTTGAACTCTCAAAAGAAGAGCTAGCCGCCGTAGATTATCTCAACTTCTTAACGTTGAAACCAACCATGTATATCGCCAACGTGAGCGAAGATGGCTTTGAAAATAACCCGTACCTTGATGCTGTCAGAGAGTTTGCAGAAAAAGAGAACAATTCTGTGGTTGCTGTTTGCGCAGCCATTGAAGCTGAACTATCTGAACTTGAAGAAGAAGATCGCGCCGAGTTTTTAGCCGATTTAGGCATTGAAGAACCCGGTCTAAACCGCGTGATTCGTACCGGTTACGAACTGCTAACGCTGCAAACCTACTTCACCGCAGGCGTAAAAGAAGTGCGTGCCTGGACGATTCCGGTCGGTGCGACGGCTCCGCAAGCGGCGGGTAAAATCCATACCGACTTTGAACGTGGTTTCATTCGCGCTGAAGTTGTGGGTTATGATGATTTCATTCAATATCGCGGCGAAAATGGAGCCAAAGAAGCGGGCAAATGGCGCTTGGAAGGTAAAGAATACATCGTAAAAGATGGCGATGTTATCCACTTCCGCTTCAACGTGTAAATAACTCGTTAATCAGCCATTAATACACCATTAAAGCCGACAGATTCTGTTGGCTTTTTTGTTTTTTTCTCAAAGTCAACCTTAGCGACAAGCAAGGAAAAATCAATAAGCTTAATGATTTATTAACCGTTTTTGATCACAAACACGTCTCTTTGTTCAAAAAAAGTTCGAACGGTTGGTTTCAAAGAATTTATTCAAAAAAACTATTGACGCTCTAGAGCCATATCCGCATAATGCGCTCCGTTCTCGACATTAAGGCAAACTTAAAGAGAGAATAAAAATGGCTACGTAGCTCAGTTGGTTAGAGCACATCACTCATAATGATGGGGTCACAGGTTCGAATCCCGTCGTAGCCACCATTTCCTAAGTGTTTTTCTTATAAAAATATTTAGGAAAGTTGCGGAAATGGCGAAATTGGTAGACGCACCAGATTTAGGTTCTGGCGCCGCAAGGTGTGAGAGTTCAAGTCTCTCTTTCCGCACCATTATTTAGATGAGCAATCATCTTGTAGGGCTATCGCCAAGCGGTAAGGCAGCGGCTTTTGATGCCGCCATCCCCTGGTTCGAATCCAGGTAGCCCTGCCAATATTGAGATGACTAGCGAATAAACTGGTCATAACAACGATTCAATGAATACCAATATTCACTGAATCTACAGGTTAAGTTGCGGAAGTGGCGAAATTGGTAGACGCACCAGATTTAGGTTCTGGCGCCGCAAGGTGTGAGAGTTCAAGTCTCTCCTTCCGCACCATTATTTAGATGAGCAATCATCTTGTAGGGCTATCGCCAAGCGGTAAGGCAGCGGCTTTTGATGCCGCCATCCCCTGGTTCGAATCCAGGTAGCCCTGCCATTATTCAAATGGGTCAGTGTTTAAAAAACCATTGGCACATGAGTGTGGATTGTATTATATTGTCTCGCTCAAAAAGATGGCTACGTAGCTCAGCTGGTTAGAGCACATCACTCATAATGATGGGGTCACAGGTTCAAATCCCGTCGTAGCCACCATAATTTAGTTGTTAGCGAAAGTTGGCAACACATAGATATCGAGCTGCGGAAGTGGCGAAATTGGTAGACGCACCAGATTTAGGTTCTGGCGCCGTAAGGTGTGAGAGTTCAAGTCTCTCCTTCCGCACCATCTCGATAACTAAAAATTTGCGGAAATGGCGAAATTGGTAGACGCACCAGATTTAGGTTCTGGCGCCGCAAGGTGTGAGAGTTCAAGTCTCTCTTTCCGCACCATATTTAGATGAGCAATCATCGTGTAGGGCTATCGCCAAGCGGTAAGGCAGCGGCTTTTGATGCCGCCATTCCCTGGTTCGAATCCAGGTAGCCCTGCCATTATTGACACGATAAGCCAAGCGCTTGTTGTGAAAAAGATTCGTTGAATCGAAAAATTAAATTGCGGAAGTGGCGAAATTGGTAGACGCACCAGATTTAGGTTCTGGCGCCGTAAGGTGTGAGAGTTCAAGTCTCTCCTTCCGCACCATTATTTAGATGAGCAATCATCTCGTAGGGCTATCGCCAAGCGGTAAGGCAGCGGCTTTTGATGCCGCCATTCCCTGGTTCGAATCCAGGTAGCCCTGCCATATTTCATATGGTTAGCGATAAGCTACCCATAACAACGATAAATTGAGTAACCAATCCTCATTTTATCTACAGCATAAGTTGCGGAAGTGGCGAAATTGGTAGACGCACCAGATTTAGGTTCTGGCGCCGTAAGGTGTGAGAGTTCAAGTCTCTCCTTCCGCACCATTATTTAGATGAGCAATCATCTTGTAGGGCTATCGCCAAGCGGTAAGGCAGCGGCTTTTGATGCCGCCATCCCCTGGTTCGAATCCAGGTAGCCCTGCCATTATTTGTAGGATTAGCGATAAGCTGACCGTAAAAAGATAAGCTGAATCAATAACATTCGGTTTATTTAAAGAATACGCTGCGGAAATGGCGAAATTGGTAGACGCACCAGATTTAGGTTCTGGCGCCGCAAGGTGTGAGAGTTCAAGTCTCTCTTTCCGCACCATGATTTAAGATTGTCAAATGGCTACGTAGCTCAGTTGGTTAGAGCACATCACTCATAATGATGGGGTCACAGGTTCGAATCCCGTCGTAGCCACCATTTACAACGATAGTTTGAATAACCAATGTCAATCTATCTACAGTACAAGTTGCGGAAGTGGCGAAATTGGTAGACGCACCAGATTTAGGTTCTGGCGCCGCAAGGTGTGAGAGTTCAAGTCTCTCCTTCCGCACCATCAATTCAAACCCAGCTTAGGCTGGGTTTTGTTTTATTAGCCTCATAACAATATATCCTTTCCTCCCGTTTAACCGTTGATTCATTTTTCAGATCCATTCTTTGATCACGTGAAAAGTGAGGCATAAAAAAATCCAGCCGAAGCTGGATTTTTAATTTAAAAGTTAACGACTTAACCAAGCAAACCAAGAGCAGCATTAGGCGCTTGTTTAGCTTGTGCCAACACTGAGCTTGATGCTTGAGAAAGGATCTGCGATTTAGTCAAGGCAGTGGTTTCTTTCGCAAAATCAGTGTCTTTGATTCGGCTCTTAGAAGCATTTACGTTTTCGTTGATGTTATCTAAGTTGTTAATCGCATGGTTGAAACGGTTTTGGAATGCACCCAGTTGAGCACGATGGCTGTCTACAAATTGCAGTGCCGCATCAACAATGGCAACTGATTCTTGCGAACCACCTACAGAGGTGACATCAATGGTATCGACTGTCACATCTTTTGCCGCTTGGAAACTCAGTTCACCCGCTAAGCTGCCACCAAAGGTTGCTACGCCATCAATACGGTTGCTATCAGTAAAGATTTGCAGTTTGCCTTCATCGTCAACAGAAGCTTTTAACATGTCGGTTTGACCATTGATGTAAGTGGCCAACTCTTCGATGTCATCGCCATCTTTTGCACTTAGGTTGATGGTTTGCTCGCCAGTACGTTTGTCAGTCAACGTAATGGTAAGGTCATTAGCACCCGCTTTAACGGTCCAATCTTTATCTTGTCCATTTGCCGCTTGGTAACTCTTACCGCCCATCATTGCGTTGTCGCTGCGCATATTATTTAGGCTTAGCATGACCGCTTCACCGTTATCCGCACCGATTTGGAATGATTTCGTCTCAAAAGTACCATTGAGCAACTTATTACCACCAAACGATGTAGTTTCAGCAATACGGTTGAGTTCGTCATTCAGCGCGGTGATCTCTTCTTGAATCGCTACGCGGTCGGCTTTCGAGTTCGAACCATTTGACGATTGTAGAGATAAGTCACGCATACGTTGCAAAATGTTGGTAGTTTCGTTCATTGCACCTTCAGCTGTCTGCGCAATTGAAATGCCATCATTTGCGTTGCGCACGGCAACATCTAAGCCTCTGCTTTGAACGTTCAAACGGTTAGAGATTTGCAAACCTGCTGCGTCATCTTTTGCGTTATTAATTTTGAAGCCTGATGATAAACGTTCCATTGATAACTGTTGCGCATTGCTAGCACTGTTTAGGTAGCGTTGTGCTGTCATAGCTGAAACGTTAGTGTTTACATTAACCGCCATAGTGGTTCTCCTATTGATTTTCCGACTTAGCGTCATAGACAAACGGTTTCCGACGTCTCGGAAAACCAAGTAGTTCTCTCAAAGTACTATTATTAGCGACTGCGGTTAGGAATCCTTTAACGGGAAAACGACGATTTCGTAAAAAATAACCAATATCGATTAAAAGTGGGATAAACGCTGCAAAACTGGCTGAAATACAAAAATAGCATTAAAGATTTGACGTGATTGGTCGGCTTCACGGGCGATTGAGGAGCATTGATGAGAGCAAGAAGTTATAGATAAAGAAAAGCCCCTTTTCCTTTGAGAGAACCGGGGCTAGTTGGTAGCCAGAGCCAATGTGGAGATCAGAGAAATGAACACATTACCGACTGACCGGGGCGCATGATTATCTATGACTATAAAGCAGGGTACATCTTGAGAGAGCTTTATATTCGGCCATAATCATACTTTGCCAAGGATTCCTTCACCTAACCCACGTCTGAGCTGTTGGATGAAGGGTCCTAACATTACTGCAATAGTGACATTGCAGAATTTGGCAACTGTTTTGCTTGAGCGAGAATCGAGGTACCCGCTTGTTGCAGAATCTGTGCTTTCGTCATTTGCGTGGTTTCTTTTGCAAAATCTGTATCTTTAATTCGACTGTTGGATGCTTCAACATTCTCTTGGATATTGGCCAAGTTGTTGATGCTATGGCTTAAACGGTTTTGCTTCGCACCGAGCTCTGCCCGTTGTGAATCCACATATCTCAACGCAGCATCCAGAACGCCCACTGCATTTTGAGAACCACCAACTGAGGTGATATCAATATCTTGAACCGTCGTCTTAACGCCCGGTCCGCCGTTTAGGCCAAGTTCGGTTGCCAAACCACCAGAGATGGCAAGGTCACCTTGTAAATTCGGTTCTGCGGCAAAAATTTGCAGTTTACCGTCTTGATCAACCGATGCTTTAAGCTTGTCGGTTTGACCATTAATGTAAGTCGCTAGCTCTTCAATATCATCGCCATCTTTGGCTAACACATCGAGAGTAACAAGCTCACCTGCCTGGGTGGTGAATTCAAATTTCAAATCACGTGCGCCCGCTGGCACTCCCCAATCCTTGTCCTTTCCTTGCTCTGCAAGGAACGATTGGCCGCCCATACGGAAGTCATCAGCACGTATGCTGGTAAGCCCCATAATGATCGCCTCACCTGAGCTCGCACCAATCTGGAATGATGCTTCACCAAACGAACCGTTGAGCAGTTTACGTCCACCGAATGAGGTCGTTTCTGCAATACGGTTTAACTCATCTTGCAATGCGGTCGACTCTTCATCCAAAGCTTGTCGCTCTGACGCCGAGTTGGTGCCGTTTGCTGATTGAAGAGCAAGATCACGCATACGTTGCAAGATACTGGTCGACTCATTCATTGCCCCTTCCGCGGTCTGAGCAATCGAAATACCGTCGTTGGCATTACGCATTGCCACATCTAGGCCACGAGACTGAGCGGTTAAGCGGTTTGAAATTTGTAAGCCTGCCGCATCATCTTTAGCGCTGTTGATTTTATTACCTGATGATAAACGTTCCATCGAGGTATTTAATTCACCCGTCGCTTTATTAAGGTAACGCTGAGCAGTCATTGCTGAGACGTTAGTATTTACTGTAATGGTCATAGTTTGCTCTCCTAGTGAGTTCGCAAGCTTTTTGCGAAGCGGCCAGCTTTACTCTCATTTGGAAGCACTGACCGTGAACTTGCTAAATCCGCTATTTGCCGATTTAAAAACTTGTTGTATCAACTCTGATATAGACAATTCAATTAGTATGCCAACTTTTAAAACATCTGATATTAAAATTAATATTCTTTGTTTTTTAATCACTTAGAAGAAATTCATTCATTCTATCTTTGTGAGTGAGCATCCAGTTTTTTCTCGTTAGCAACAGAGTTGCCACTTTCGTTTGCCGCTCTATTGCCTCTTTATCTCTCGATAATAGATGAGCAATTTCCAGGCCAATTTTTCAACACATTCCACTCTTCGCGCATATGGCTTAGCACATAAGGCATTGAAGATTAGATATAGTTGAAAAGGGTCAAATCTTTCGTTTTACCAAAAGCCAGTTGTGAAGCCTGCAACGCACGTGAATTCTCATTAAATTCAATCACCGCTTCTGCGTAATCGAGATCTTCAAAGTTACTTTTTGATTTCGCTAAACTGATTTTGAAATCTTCATGCTGTTCTTGTTGAATATCTAAAGTGCTCAAGCGTGCACCGACATCAGTACGCACTTTATTGAGATGAATAAAGGCGGCATGAAACTCTTCCGTAATTTGGTGCAGTTTCGCTGTCGTCGACGCATCCGATACCGAGCCCTGCGAGAGCTCAATCGCGTCTTTATAGCTATCAAATAAGGTAAAGGTTGAACGCGGCTCTAGGCTTAACACATCACCTTTCGAAATTTGCCCTTTTACGTGCACCGTCAGATCTTGATATCGAATGCCTTTTTGTGGATCAAACTCATCGGCCTGTACCACGCTGCCATCTTTCTCTAATTGGTAACCATATTTGCCGTTAGCCATATCAACAAACGTCACGGTATAGCGTGATGTATCATTCGAGTCTAAATTGGTTGCACGCTCGAGCAGTAACTCTGAACCTTCGTTTAATTGATAGTTTGGTTCGTAGTTACCAAACGGGTTATCAATCTCCATAAACACTTTATTACCCGGATTATTGAACGGGATCTCTAAGCTGTTGGAGATGCGCATTTTGCGCTGATAATCATCGCCGGAATAAGTCACGTTACTGGCATTATCTCTAAAAAATGGCTGATTCTTCGGCTTGGTGCCGGCAAACATGTAGTTACCGGACTCATCTTGCGTATTTGCTAGTTCAATTAAGTTGTTGAACATCTCTTGCAGCTCACGCGCTTTCGCTTCTCTATCTTCTGGAGAGAATGAGCCGTTAATCATTTCCATGACAGTACGCTTTGCCTCATCGGTCGAGCTTTCCGCATTGGCAATGATTACTTCTTGATGCTCTAAGCGGTTTCGAACCAGCACGATTGCATCAAGATATTGGCGTAATTGCTCTTCTTGCTGCCCTACTTTTTGGATGTAATGAGTGGCTAATGGACTATCACTGGCCGAAAGCAACTTCTTACCCGACGCTAGCTGCGCTTGGTTATGATGGATCTTTGATTCTTGACGGCGCATATCGTTTTGCACCGATTGATAGTTATGGAAGCTCGATATTCTGGTTAACATTTATCGCCTCCTATCTCAGCTGCAAAATCGTGTTGAAAGTATCATTAGCCACCTGCATGATGCGTGAGGAAGCCATATAAGCTTGTTGGAATTTCATCATGTTCGCAGCTTCCTCATCAAGGTTGACTCCGGAAATGGACGCAATGCGCTCCTGCGCTGACTCTTTTTCAAGCCTGGCCACGTCACTTAAGCGTGACGCGGTGGCCAGCTGCAAACCAAAATCAGTATTGAGATCGTGATAAACCCCGAGCACGGTCGTTTCACCGCCATTGAGTTTTTTCTCTGTTTGAATGTGCTGCATCTTACGCAAATTGCCGTTGTCACCTTCTGAGGGGACAAGGTTTGCCGTAAATTTATCATTGGGTAGCGCGCCAACCGTCAATTCAAACGTTGTACCAAGCACAGTAATCGAATTCGATGGTGGGTAGGCCTGTGGTTCTAGCAGCACGTTGCCTTTGGTATCCGTGACCGCAAATTGATCGCCCGTTGGTGAGATCACCACTTCAAATTCACGCAACCCACCTGCCGATAAAATATTAAATTTTGCCTGCCCTTGGGCAAAAGTGGTGGAGGCTTCATAACTTTGTGCGGCAATGGCTGTCGGATCGTTGGTCGCCATTTTCATAATAGCGGCACCATTACGCGTTGGACGCAGCAATATGCGCTCCCCTGCTTGAGGGGCGTTGCGAATCTCAACTCGCATTCCATCTAAAAATAAACTGCTGCCAACGACCGGAACGTTAACCCGCTCGCCCGTTGGCTTTAATACGGTATAATTGCTGCCGTTGTACTGTAGGGAGTATTCACCACTTTTCAACGCTGAAGTATCTTCGATATAGACCGCCATATCGGCTTTTGAATTGCCAGCGATGATCGCTCGCGAGCGGGCATTGACTTCAGAGTTCACATCCGTAAACAACGCTCTTCCTACATTGCCACGTAAGTCCAAGCCTTGTGATTGCAATTTGTTAACTTCATAAGAGAAAGATGTTGCCATGCGGCCAAGTTCATCCATTAAGTAAGGAATGTGCTTATCTCGCATCGTAAACAGCGCACTTAACTTACCGCCAATATCCTCAGTGGTAATGGTCTTGATCCCTTTGCCTTCAATCATGGCCAAGCGGCGCTGACTCACATCAGGATAACCATCAACCATCTTCATTTGGCTGGCTTCTGTACCTGAGACGAGCGTGTGCCCGCTCCCGATATGGATGTTAAACCCTTCAGCATTTTTACGTGGCGTCACAGTGACCTTGGTGTATTCAGACAACTCAGCCACCAATTTTTCATGCTGGTCCATTAAGTCATTGTGAGGACCAGGAGTACGCATCATTAAGCGTTGTAAATCTCGCAGCTCAAGCGCCAATTGGTTAATACGCTCAACGGCAACATCTAGCCCTTTGTTGGTCGCATCAGATTGGCGGCGAATGTTCTCGTGAAAATCATTCATGTTTTGAGTGATCAGATCCGCTTTCTCAAGTACAACTTTACGCGCACCTACATCATTCGGGCTGTCGGCGAGGGTTTTGATCGCATCAAACCATTCGTTTAAGTTTTCAGGGATTTTTTTCGAGGCCACTGACGACAATAACTTTGAGAGCATGTCTAAATTTTCTTCGTCGTCACGCTTAAAGGAAAAGCTGGTGGTAGATAGGTTTAATTCATTAACGGCAAATTGATCCCATGAGCGGCGAACTTTTTCCACATGTACGCCCATACCGTAGGTTTCACCACCGTATTGGCGAGGCGTATTGGTCCCTTGGATCACAGACTGACGGCTGTAACCTTCTGTATTAACATTAGAAATGTTATGACCTGTGGTGCTGAGTTGTCTCTGAGCGGTAAGTACACTTTGGGTACCTAGATTCAGAAGATCCGACGCCATACTGCCCCCGAAAACCTAATCAAATCAGTGGTTACTGAATATCTAAGTTAGTAATTGCAATATGTATGCCAAAGGAGTTTCAAAGAAGAGATTAGACAAAATAAAGGAAAGATAAAAGCCAGCAAGGCTGGCTTTAGAGGGGTTATTCCATTGCTTCAATTTGAGATTTTACTCTCAGCACTTTTTCAGCATAGTATGGGTCCGTCGCGTAACCAGCAGCGTGCAGGCCACGAATGAAAGACTCATCGCTGCCATTATGGTTCAGCGCCACAGTGTAGCGCGGATTGTCATTGAGAAAACGAACATAGTCATTAAAACTGTCTTGATAATTTCCATAAGAACGGAACGCAGCTTTTTCCATCACGGGTGTATTATCATGATATTCAAGAGTTTGCGTCGCCACTTTCTCACCTAACCAACTTTTATCCGCTTTGATGTTGAATAAGTTATTACTGCTACCACGAGCATTTTGAACAACTTTTTGTCCCCATCCGGTTTCTAATGCCGCTTGAGCAAGTAGCAGTGAAGAGTCAACACCTAATGCCCGCGCTGCTTTTTCAGCATAAGGTTTCATTGAAGCCACAAACGCTTGCGGCGAATCAAATCGACTCGATTCGACCTTGCTAGGTTCGATCGTTTCTTGCGTTGAGAGGCGGCGGTTGTTACTGCGTTCTATACGGCGCATGGCTTCTTGGAAACCATCTTGCGTCGGGTCGGTTATTGATGGATCGTTTTTCGAGGTGCCGTTAGCCTGACTGAGCTGCGCCACAATCATATCGGCAAGCCCTAAAGAACCGGAGGCACTGAGCTCGCTCGACATTTGTTCATCAAGCATTTGTCGATAGAAATCTTCGTTTTGGCTGTTGAACATCTCCGATTTAAAATCGGCATTGGCGTCGCGCATCGATTTGAACAACATTGAGGTAAAAATCGCTTCAAACTGTTTGGCTGCGGCCTTGAGCGCCGCTGACTCGCCTTCTTTATCACCGGTTTTTGCTTGCTGACGTAGCTTATCTAAGCTAGCAATATCATGAATAAAGCCAATATCATTGGGATTATTAATCATCTTCCTCTCCTAGATAATGATCAGTTGGCCTTCAATCGCGCCTGCTTGTTTCAATGCTTGCAGAATCGCCATCAAATCTGAAGGGGCTGCGCCCACTTCGTTGACCGCGCGCACTAAATCATCCAAGGTCAAACCCGGTTCAAATTTAAACATTTTACCTTGTGCTTCAGACACTTCTATTTGGCTATTAGGCACCACAGCTGTCTGACCACCCGCTAACGCATTGGGCTGACTGACATTCAAATTCTCTTTAATGGCAACAGTCATACCACCGTGCGTCACCGCAGCAGGTTTTAAGCGCACATGCTGGCCGACAACAATGGTTCCCGTTCGGGAATTGACGATAATTTTGGCTGAGCCATCCGCTGGATCAAACTCAACATTTTCGATTGCAGAAAGAAACGCGACGCGCTGCCCAACATCTCGTGGTGCACGGATACGTACTGACGTTGCATCAACCGCGGTCGCCATCTCTGGGCCTAGGAAGTTATTCACTGCATCTGCCATACGTTGCGCCGTGGTGAAGTCAGATTCAAGCAAATTGAAGGTAATAAAATCGCCACGGCTAAAAGGTGTTGGTACTTCACGTTCCACCATAGCACCGCCTGAAATCAGACCAACCGTTGGGTTATTGCCGACAATTTTAGAACCATCAGCACCGGTGGCACTAAAACCACTGACCACTAAGTTGCCTTGGGCCACGGCGTAAATTTGACCATCCAATCCCTTAAGGAAGGTTTGCATTAGAGTGCCGCCACGTAAACTTTTAGCAGAACCGATCGAAGAAACGGTGACATCGACACTTTGACCTTGCTTGGAAAACGCCGGCAATTCAGCCGTAACAATCACGGCGGCAACGTTCTTTGTTTTCGGTTTGGTGCCCGGCGGCAATTGAATGCCGAAATTTTGCAACATGGCATTAAAACTTTGGTCGGTGAACGGTGTCGATTCGCCCGTTCCCGGTAGCCCAGTCACTAGACCATAACCCACCAATTGGTTACTCCGCACGCCCGCAACTTGAGAGATATCTTTAATGCGGGCCGCTTGCGCGTGGGTTGCGATGAGCAACAGACTTAAAACAAGCAGGGTGAATTTTCTCATGGTCTAGTACCTTAATTTCTACGTTTCTTTACGCCAGAACTCCGGCGTTACAGAGAGACATTAAAGAATCGTGCCAAGAATCCAGGTTCTTGCATATCTTGATTGGTGCCTGTGCCTGAATATTGGATGCGTGCATTAGAAATACGAGTCGAAGCAATGGTGTTGTCAAAATCGATATCATCGGGACGAATGGTACCGCTTAAGCGAATATATTCATCGCCAGTGTTCAGTGTGAGCCATTTTTCACCACGGATGACTAAGTTGCCATTAGCGAGCACTTCTATTACCTCAACGGTAATAGAACCAGAAATACTGTTACTTTGGTTTGCTGCAGAGCTGCCATTGAACTTATTGTCATTTTTCAGCGCATAAGAGAAGTTGTAATCACCAATCGTGAGATCTTGACCACCGACAGCCAGTGGGTCCATAGACGCATCATTGGATTTAGACAGGTCAGCATCAGCACTCTTGGCCGCTTTAGTACTTTCATCAAGATTGACGGTAATAATATCGCCAATGCCACGCGGTTTTGAATCATCATAAAGACTGTTCATTTGTGCCAAATTAAACAGTGAGCCAGTTTCCGCGGCATAATGTTCCGGTTTCTGTTTTGGATGAATGGGGGCCCATGCGGGATCACCAGCTACGGGATCGGAACGCTTACGCATTGAGTCCAGTAAACCAGAACCTTCTTCTGCAGACTTATCCCCTTCAACCGCGTCCACCACGGTTGTACCTTGAACCACTTCAGGAGTATCGACGGGTGGCGGCATTAACGAGCAACCAGACAAAGCAGTAACCAATACAAGACTCAATAGACGTTTCATCGCAGCATTCTCTTAGTTAATGATTAGAGTTGTTGGTTCACAAAACTCATCATCTTATCGACTGCTGAGATGACTTTTGAGTTCATTTCGTAAACGCGTTGCGCTTCA
This sequence comes from Vibrio sp. RM-69-4, assembly GCF_024743775.1. Lineage (NCBI taxonomy): Bacteria > Pseudomonadati > Pseudomonadota > Gammaproteobacteria > Vibrionales > Vibrionaceae > Vibrio > Vibrio sp. RM-69-4. The sequence continues at coordinate 302,678 of NZ_JAMQXI010000076.1, read as the reverse complement.
ATCATGTTGACCAACTCTTCTGTGACGTTCACGTTAGAGGTTTCAAGCATGGATTGACGAACATCACCGAGGCCGTCAAGCCCTGGCACCCCTTCTTGTGGATCACCACTAGCACCGGTCGGTAGATACAAGTTTTGACCAATCGGCTCTAGACCGCCTGGGTTGATAAAATCAACCGTGGTAATTTGTCCAACCACTTGGTTATTTTGCTGGCCACGAAGCCTAACTGACACTTCACCATCATTACCGACAGTAATAGAGATTGCATCAGGTGGAATAACAATTTCAGGCTCTAAATTATATCCAGCACCGGACGTCACAATTGCCCCTTCATCATTGAGGGTAAATTGACCATTTCGGCTATAAGCGATATTGCCATCTGGCATCAGGATTTGGAAAAAGCCGTCACCTTCAATCATCATATCGAGGCTATTGGTCGTGGTTTGTACGTTGCCGTGGGTATGCACTTTTTGTGTTGCCACGACTTTAGAACCCGCACCAAGCATCAAACCGCTTGGCAGTTTGGTATTTTGCGAAGATTGACCGCCCGGTTGATTAATATTTTGATAAAACAGATCTTCAAATACCGCACGACCCTTTTTAAAACCAATAGTCGAAGCGTTCGCTAGGTTGTTTGAGATAGTGGCAATATTGGTTTGTTGGGCATCAAGCCCGGTTTTACTTACCCATAATGCAGGTTGCATAGTAATCTCCTTTAACGCTTATCAGCTCATACGAAGTAATGAATCGGACGATTTGTCCATCTCTTCTGCGGTGCTCATCATTTTGACTTGCATTTCAAACTGACGTTGTAGCTCAATCAAGCTAGTCATCTCACCCACCGCATTGACATTACTGCCTTCCAGCGCACCTTTTAATAGCTTTACGCTAGCATCTGCTTCGAATGCTGCATTAGGATCTTTAGCACGGAATAAACCATTCGTATCTTTGTATAGGGATTGATTATTGGGGCGAACCAGTTTAATTCGGCCTACCACTTCCATCGCATCGGCTGGAGCGCCTTGCGGACGAACGGAAATAGTACCGTCATTACCGATTTCTACTTTACTCAATGGAATAGGTAGAGTGATTGGCGCGCCCGTTCCATCTAGCACTAGATGGCCGCTGCCATTTATGAGCATGCCATTTTGGTCAATGCTTAGGTTGCCACTGCGGGTTAACCCCTCTTTGCCGGTTTTATCCATCATGGAAATCCAACCGTCACCTTGAATGGTGATATCGAGATCGCGCCCTGTGGTAATGACACTGCCTTGAGCAAAATTATGTCCAGGACGTTCTGTCATGCTAAACACGCGGCTCGGTAACCCTTCGCCATAAGCTTGCATTGAGCGAGCTTGCGCCAAATCAGCACGGAACCCCGTGGTACTGACGTTTGCTAAATTGTTCGCTCTCAATTGCATGGCTTGCATGTTTTGCTTTGCGCCACTCATGGCGAGAAACAGTGCGCGATCCATAATCTGCTCCAATAATCATCGTTCGATCATTAAAAGCAATTGACGTGCCAACTTATATTTAAATTAAAAATCAATAGGTTAAATGTAATTGCACAAAAAATAGGGAGGATATAACGAAGATTGCCGCGAACAGATGGCAACAATACCAAGCTAACATTGCCGCTAACTTGGTATTGCCATTGGATGACGTTAAAAGAATTAACGGATCTGCAGTATGTTTTGTTGTAGCTGGTTGTGAACTTCAAGCGCACGCGAGTTCGCTTGGAAGTTGCGCTGAGCAGAGATAAGATCCACCAGCTCTTGAGTCATATCAATGTTGGATTGTTCAATAACACCATTGCTGATGGTACCAAATGAGCCTTTGTTTGATTCACCCCAAATTTTATCACCTGAGAATTGAGTCGAATCCCACTGCGTACCGCCTTTTTTATCTAAGCCCTGTTCATTGGCTACGCGGACAAGCCCCACACGTCCTAGAATGGTATTTTGACCATTTGAGTAAGTGGCTAGCACACTGCCATTTTCATCGAAATCGATCTTCGTCAAAAAGCCCGTGGTTGCGCCATCTTGTACAAATTTAGTCAACTCAAATGGAGCGGCAAATTGCGTAGCCGAATCGAGACTGAACGACAATGTTTGGTTAGCATCCGCACCGTTGAGTTCAACTGGGTTTGCCCCCAAACCTAAAGGCTCGGTTACAATTTGCTGACCATTATTCATGCTGGCTAGCGTACCATCATTATTAAACTTCATGGTATGCCCAATATGACCCGTCGGCGTAGTAGCATCACCACCAACTACATTGATTGGTTTCTCTCCAGTTTTATCCGTCACGGTGTAATAGGTTTGCCATGTGTTAGCTTGCGTCTGATCTTTGAGGTAATAGGATGTCAACTTATAAGGCTGACCCATCGAATCGTAGATCGTAGATGAGGTGGTACGGTTGTACGTCTCAGGATCAGTAATATCAAATAAGGTTGGGTCTTTTAACTTACCATTAGCTGGCAAGTTCGCGCCAAGTTCAACATTGGCTGTCTGTTTAGGTTTACCAAACTGAGCAGGAATATTGATAGGTTTTGGCTCATACGAAAGAACATCACCAGTATCAGGGTTAACATCATAGCCAAGCAAAAACTCGTCATTTGACGTTACCATGTAATCATTTTTATCGAGGTGGAAAGCACCATTTCTGGTCAACTCATTTTGTTGAGGCGTCAGCTTATCTTTCGCAACCGCAAAGAACCCCGTTCCCGCAACGCGCAAGTCCATCGGATTATTAGTATAAATACTGGAACCTTCGTGAAATTGTTGTGCCACTTTGTTCGCCTGAACACCTTGACCAGGAGTCGTTTTGGAGTTGGTAAACAATGAGGTTGAGTAAACATCACCAAACTCAGCACGCGACTCTTTAAAACCAAAGGTATTCGCGTTAGCAATGTTGTTACTGGTGGTGTTCAGATCTAACTGAGCTGCGGATAAACCGCTTAATGATATATACGACATTCCAAAATCTCCTATCTAGCTAGCATATCTACTCTATAAAGAGTTACGCTTTGCCAACTTCTAGTACTTCAGCAAGTTTAACTGGCGATGTAAATCCAGCCAGATTGAGCAGTACGTTACCATCACCTTTACCCAGCAGAACGCTATTGACGTTTGCGTAAGTCGATACCGCAAACTCCTTGCTTTCTCCATCGAGCAAACCCGAAGCTTTCACTTGGTATTTGCCGCCCGGCAATGGATTACCGTTTTGATCGTTACCGTCCCATTCAACGCGATTATCACCGGCTGATTTAGCCCCGACATCAAAGGTACGAACCAATTGTCCAGCTTCATTCTCTATTCGGACAAACAAGTTCTCTAAACTTTGAGGAAGTTTGACCATCGCAGCCATCCCAGCACCCTCTTTTTTGATCCCTGCCGCTCCCGGTACTAACACATCACGGCCAACCAGTGATGAAGCCTGTAGAGCTTGGTTGGATGTCATCGACGAGTTGAGACTCTCAAACTGAGTGTTCATTTTGCCGATACCATCAACTGTGGCAAATGACGCCATTTGGGCGATCATCTGGTCATTACTGACCGGTTTAAAAGGATCTTGCTGAGCCAGTTGTTTGGTGAGTAACGATAGGAAGTCTTCTTGTTTAAGATCTTGCTTCCCCGTTGTCTCTTCTGTTTTCTTTTGGTCTTGAAGACTTTTCAGCTGGTCAATATAAGACAAGCCGCTTTGACCAATGTTATTTATTCCGGCCATACGCTACCTCCTTATCCTATTGACCCATCTGCAGCGTGCGCAGCAGCATTTGTTTACTTGCATCAGCCACCTGCACGTTCGTTTGATAAGAACGAGAAGCCGAAATCATGTTAGCCATCTCTTCCATCACATTGACATTAGGCTTGTAAATATAGCCTTCATCGTTGGCAAGTGGGTGATCTGGGTTATATTCTGCGTTAAGCGGTTTATCGCTTTCAACAATACCTAATACTTTTACAGGTACATTATGATCACGGTTATAACGCGCTTTACTTAACTCTGCACCAAACACCGCGTGACGCGCTTTGTAAGTATCTTTCGCCGAACTACTCACACTATCCGCATTGGCTAAGTTACTTGAGGTCGTATTTAGACGAACAGATTCAGCACTCATTGCAGAACCAGTCACATTGAACACATTAAATAAGCTCATCTACTTATTCCCCTTTGATTGCTTTCGTTAAGTTCTTGAATTTACTTCCTAAGAAGTCCAGTGAGGCTTGGTGTCTGATCTGGTTTTGCATAAACAAGTTACGCTCTAAATCTACGTCCACCGTGTTGCCATCACCCGTATCAGGTTGAGTCGGAATTCGATAGAGACTCTCGCCAGTTACTTTCGTGGAGGCAGATATATGCCGACCATCCGTACGGCTAAGACCAATGCTTGCCCCTGAACTTGCCGCCTGCAATGCTTTTTGAAAGTCCATTCCTTTTGCTTTAAAGCCCGGTGTGTTCGCCTGTGCAATATTGGTGGAAATCACCTCAGCATTGCGCTCACGTACACCAACCGTGTGTTGGTGAATACCTAATGCGTTATCAAAAGAAATAGCCATGTTTGCCTCTACACTAAAAACTGACTGTTACTACTCATATTAAAAGCAATTAACGTACCAACTTAAAAAAACGAACCGTGTTTAAAACAATTTTATCTAAATAAGAATCCGTCGAAATGTAAGCAAAATATACGCCACTTTATCCACTTGTCGCCCACAACTTCAGTAAATCTCACCAATCAAAACGAAATTAGGGGAAAGAAAAAGCCCAGCAAAAGCTGGGCAAGTAACTCAACGTAAGAATGTGGCTATTTGAGTTTATAAATGATGCCAGGGTTACAACGAACCATTTCAAACTTATCGGTCAATCCTGTCAGTGACTCCGATGCGCCGAGCAATAAGTAGCCACCGGGGTTTAAGCTACTAGCCATTTGATTTAATACTTTCGACTTCATATCAGGTGAGAAATAAATCAAAACGTTACGACAGAAAATAATATCGAATTTACCCAATAAGGCATAGCTCTCCATTAAGTTCTGAGGACGGAAGTTAACTAAACGCTTAACGTTATCTTTGATTTTCATTCGGCCATCACCAGCATCCTCAAAAAAGATTTTACGACGCTCCGGTGATAACCCTCTGCCAAGTGCTAAATTGTCATAAATCCCCGCTTTACACATATCCAGCATGCTGGCAGAAATATCCGTCGCGGTGATGGCTACGCTCGGCAACATACCCGGCTTGCGCTGTTGAGTTTCGAGCACCGTCATCGCCATTGAGTAAGGCTCTTGACCTGAAGAGCTTGCCGCTGACCAAATTTTTATAGGGCGTTTATTTGCAGCGACCTCGGGTAATAGACGTTCCGCTAAAACAGTGAATGGGTAAGCATCACGGAACCACAGTGTTTCGTTGGTGGTCATGGCATCGACCGCTGCAACTCGTAGCTCACGGTTTCGCCCCGTAACCACATCACGTAACAAGTCAGAAAGAGAGGTTAACTTGAATTTAGCAACCAGTGGGCTTAAGCGACTTCTCACTAAGTACTGTTTGCTATCTCCAAGTACAATCCCGCACTGAGATTCCAAAAAACGGCTGAAATCGCGATATTCTTGATCGCTTATAGTTATAGCAGTCATTAATTTCTCTTTAGTTAACTAGTGCAGCTTTCACCGCATTCCCAAGCTCATCAGGGTTGAATTTAGCAATGAATGAGTTTGCACCCACTCGCTCAACCATGGCTTGGTTAAAAACGCCGCTCAGTGAAGAGTGAAGAATAACGTATAGATCTTTCAAATCTGAATTTCTACGTATCTCTGCTGTTAATGTATAGCCGTCCATTTCAGGCATTTCAATATCAGAGATCACTAAAGATATTTGATTGTAAATTGGCCCTTCTGCTGCCATCTCGATCAATTTTTCATACGCCTCTTTACCATCTTTAACAGCAACGACTTCAAAACCTATCGATTCTACTGCTCTTTGAACCTGTTTACGCGCAACGGTTGAGTCATCGGCAATTAAAATTCGACGGATGATCTCTTTTTCTGTTTCTACTTGGGCGATCGATTCACCAATCGATGAATCCATTGTCTCATTAACCGGAGAAATCTCTGCCAAAATTTTCTCTACATCGAGAATTTCTACCAATTCGTTATCAATATTGGTGACTGCGGTTAAGTAGTTATCTTTGCCTGAGCCATCTGGTGGAGGAAGAATGGCTTCCCAGTGCATGTTTACAATTCGATCCACCGAGCTGACCAAGAAAGCTTGGATAGATCGGTTGAATTCAGCAATGACCACAAAACACTTATCAAGGTCCGCGGTGGGACGTCCACCCACGGCCAAACTCAAATCAATGACAGAAACGGTTTGACCACGAATATGAGCAACACCTTTGACTAGGCGATGTAAATTGGGCATCAAAGTTAACTTAGGGCACTGGAGCACCTCTTTAACTTTAAATACGTTGATACCATAACGTTGCCGTCCCATTAGACGAAACGTTAAGAGTTCTAATCGGTTTTGACCAACGAGTTGCGTACGCTGATTCACAGAATCAAGAATACCCGTCATAAGCTCATCTCCATCTCAAACTTTTATGCAAAAAAGTGGTAGTCTACTACAGGCTATGAAGAAACCAGAGAAACAGAATGATGCATACAAAAATATGTTTACATCTACTTTCCATAACTAAGTGTAGAGCTTTCTATAGAAATTTTTATCTCTCTATCGGCTTTTTATTGTTTTTCTTTAATTTTTCTCTTCATTCTGCCACTTTGCCGCAAGTTGAAGCCATTCAACAAGCTGCGGAACAACATGTTTTAGAAACTATTGAGTGGCCTCCCAGCGGGGAGTTAAACGTAAAAGCGGCAAATGTTGATGACCGAATTTATGCCACCGACTGCCCCACACCGTTATCGACCTCTTCCTCATCCAGTAATGGTTCTGCAAGTAATATCACAGTTCTGGTTGAATGCATTGAAGATAACTGGAAAATTTATGTTCCTGTAAGACTGACCATTTCACTGCCACTTGTCACCGTTGCCGTACCCATTTCTCGTGGACAGCAAATTACGCAGCAAGATGTCTTGATTACAATGGTAGACTTACACCGCTTTAGACGACAAGGTTTTTCCGATATAAATCGTATCGTCGGAGCTAAAGTGAAAAAAAACATGCGTATTGGCGATGTAGTTGAGCAAGATGATATATGCGTCGTATGTCGTAATGAAAACGTTATGATTCAAGCAGTCAAGCAGGGAATGATCATCACAACCAAAGGAACCGCTTTAAGTGATGGTATTTTTGGTGAGCAGATAAAAGTGAAAAATGATAAATCAAACCGTATAATAGATGCACAAGTAACCGGTATTGGCGAAGTCACGGTTCAATTTTAACGCTTTCATTACACTTCTAAATGTGTTTACGTTGTTAAGAAAGTGAAACAGAAAAAAAAGCTAAAGTAATCACAAGCACCGTCGATATTGACTGTACAGGTTTCCATTATTATTAATAAGGCTCACATATGGCAGGTATTGATAACATACGTTCGGGGCAAACATTAACGACGACAAATCGTAGTAATGCTCGTACTGAATCGAATGCATCTCCATCGACATCCGGCTCGGTCACTCGTTCACCTCAAAATCAAGATGCGGTATCACTTAGTACCCAAGGTAAGGCCATTGGTGAAATGCACAACCAAATGGTATCTCAGCCAAGTTTTGATAGTGCCAAAGTCGCTGCAATTAAAGATGCGATAGCCAATGGCTCATATAGAGTCGACCCAGAAAAGTTGGCTGATAATATGATTAAATTTGAAAAAGAGTTGGGTGGTTTTAACTAGCCCTACTTTTGACTAATTAAGGCAACATACAATGGCTGTATTAAAAGACTTAGTCGATTTCCAATTGAAAAATGCACTAGAACTCTCTTCGCTACTTGAACAAGAAAAGTTAGCCATTACGAGCCGTTCATCAAGTGAAATCGAAGCTATTGCCAAACAAAAGATGACCTTAGTTGGACAACTTCAACAAACTGACCTCCGAATTGCGAAACATCCCCATGTCGTGAGCCTGGCTGAAGATGTACTCCTGTCGCAAATCGTTGATCAGATTCGTTCCATTGTTCACGATTGCCAGCAAGCAAACCTTGTTAATGGTGAAGCGCTACAACGTGCACAACTCAGTTTTAATAAACTCAATAATTTGATGCAGCAAAGCCACGGAAAAATTGGCATGACGTATAACGCTGGTGGGCAAACCCACACTGTGTCCACTTTAGGGACCAATATTAAAGCGTAATCAACATGCAGCTGAGCTACTAAACTTTTAAGCTGAAACGAATTAAACAGAAAAGCGGCAAACTTTGCCGCTTTTTCGATCTGGAGAGAAGGAAGATTTAGAAGAGTGTTTGTTGACGTTTTTCTGGTACTTGCTGAACTTCGCCGTAGTCACGCAGTTTATCCATCTTACGGATATCGAGACGTAACTCAGTGACATAACTGTCACCCACCTTATAACTGCGGACCACTTCTGCTCCGCGGATAACACCATCAACCGCTCCCGACGTCAGCTCTGTGCCCAATCGCTGATCTTGTAATTCAGCACGACCACTCACTCGCATTCCATAGACTTGCTCTGCCAGTTCGCGATAAGCATCGATTTTAGAGGCACGCATTGCACGGACTTGCTTTTCATCCACACTACGCCCAGTTTGCTCACTGATATTGGCATAACCTACCGCCGTCAACCATTCATCAGCGCGCATGGTTTGCAATGGCTGGCAACCCACCATCATGATAGTCACTAGAAGTAATAGCCATTTTTTCATTGGTCTCTCCTATGGACGCAAGATAACCGTATACGGCTGCTTAATCGTAGGGTCAGAGCGAATTAACACACCATCTTGTGTACGGATACTGTTAAGCGTATCAAGATCACGACCAATACGATCAGCAGGTAAAAAGCCTTGTGCGGTAGCAACCACAACACGAGACTGCATTCCCACAACACGGGCATTGACTAATACACCGCCTTCTTGACGAAGCATTGTCCCTGTCAGTATATATTGGATTTCTTGCTCTTGAGCGAGGTCTTTCCAGTCACGACTGAAAGCAAAATCACCTTGCTGCGTTACCTGAATCGAGCCTGTGGTTTTGAAATCAACCACCTTAAATCCTCGACGCTGAAACTGATGGATAAATCCTTCAGAAACCGAGTTACCCAACCAGTTAGTCGCGTCCATACTTTGCAGGTCCACAAACGATGTTACAGCAATAGGAGTGCGAGCAGAAACACTAGTATTGGACACCATCAAATCTTCTGTCATGCTTTCAACAAAGAAGTCCAACGTGTGACGTGGGCTCTCCATTAGCATAAACTGTGAACCATTGTATGGCTCTTTACCGTTATAAATCGGGGCGTAGGCACAAGCAGTTAACAAAACTGCTGGCACTATCGAAAGCCATTTTTTCATTCTCTTATCTCCAGATATACTGAGGCAATCTTGATTCCAAACTTCAGATTAAAAAACTTGGAACACTCTTTGCTTTTCAAAACTTGTTACACTTTCAAAACGCACTGCCTACATCAGCTAAGATTTTAAAAGCAAAATTTATACCCAACTGGTAAATAACAATGAAAAAAATTATTTCTGTTTTATTTTCAATATGTTGCACCATTACCTTTTCTCAGGCCGTTAATGCTGCTTGGTATGAAGTGACCGGATCGTCAGCCATTGTTTCCTCAGAGGAAGTCGCTCGCCTCAATGCATTGGAAGATGCCATCTATAAGGCGGTAAACTTTGCCGGGGCAGACATCGGTAGTATCAGTAACTTGCGACCACTGCTGGAATCAGACCGTAAAGAGTACCAGTTTACTAACCATGAAGTACGCTATGTGTTAGTCGAAGAGAATAAAACACGTCGGGGAGTGATGTATGTTAAAGCTCGAATTGATATTTATCCTTCGGCAACAGGTTGCCACGTTAGCCAATATAAGAAAACGTTTTTAGTGGGTAACATTGATCTTGCATCGCCACAACAGGCGGTTATGGGGCAAATTTACAGTGTGGGAGATGATTTTGCACAGGTACTCAACCGCCAACTCGATCAAGAATCTCGCAGTTTTGTGTCGGTTGGCACCACAGATTATGCAATTGAAAAACAGCACCCAGAACGCTTAACCATGATTGCAGAGGACACGGGGGCACAGTACATTTTGGGGGGAACCATCACCGATTTAACTGCCACGATAGAGCAAAAATTACTCGCCGATGATGTGATTAACCGTCAATTTGCTATGCAAATCCAAGTGTTTGATGGCAAAACAGGCCAAGAAGTCATGACTAGACATTATAGAGAAGTCGCTAAATGGCCCTTCGCCAAAACCAGTCAGATAGATACGCGCAGTGCTCGTTTTTGGGCTTCAACCTTTGGCAGCATGATGCTGCGCGTCAGCCGAAATATCATGCTCGATCTTGAATCGGAGCTTTCATGTAAAATAACTCTCCCCGAGGTTGTGGCTAAATATGGTAATACCATCACGATAGATTTAGGACGTGTGCATGGCGTTAAAACCGGTGACCAATTGCAGTTGTGGCATACAGGTTCATTCATTGATCAGAAAGGGCTACCACGAAATAAAGTGACTCAAAGTGATATTACCCTTACGGTTACTCGCGTCTATGAAAACGAAGCAGAGCTGAGTGTTGATCAAGAAAATCTCGCCTCTAGCATACAAATTGGCGATGTTATGCACAAACAGCTTTAATTTTCGTTTTAACTAGTTAACTTCACAAAATTATTGAGTAAACTAGCCCACCTTGCTCCCGTAGCTCAGTAGGATAGAGCGGCCCCCTCCTAAGGGGCAGGCCACAGGTTCGACTCCTGTCGGGAGCGCCATTTTGATAAAGCCTCAACACCCAACCGGTATTGAGGCTTTTTTTTCTGACGAAAAATTGACCTAATATTGATTTGAGCCACTACTATTCATATACAGTGATTACTGTAAGTTCTATGTCAAATAATCTAGAATTAGTATTAACAGATTTATCGATAGATAAGATCATGAAAAAGAGCAATCTAATCACGAATACTGGTCACCGCTTTATCTCTAAAGCAAAGACCGCCTATAAAATTCATATCCATACGCCGGATGATACGGTGCTGCACCGTTCTGTCGGCTATATCCGTATTGGTGAGAAAAAAGGGCTTAAAAAGGCGATAAAGCTGCGTAATGAATTAGGTTCAGAGATGTGGGGCAAACATTGGCGTCGTCTGCTCAAAGATCCCTATTTGATGACTCGTCTACCACACAGTTTAGAACCTAAAATCATATACAAACCCAGACCAACGCTCGATAACCCGGAAGCTCGGGATCCTTGTTATATCGCGGCTTGGAGACACTATGATGAAAAAGGTAACTGTATATTTCAAAGCGTCGTTTGTTCGATCAACAAGCATGGCAAGCTTGCCGCTTATACCAAAACGAAAAAGGCGCTATTAGAGGCTTATAAAGAAGACTTGGATATTCTTGTCTACATGGGCCGATTGAATAGCATTGATTTGAAATAACGTGGCGTGATACCGGAGCAGTTAGAGGCTCAAATCCATTGTTTTACAAGAAGAAAGCCCGCGTTTTTCACGGGCTTTCTCTATTTTCTAATACTTAAGCGTTATTATTTCACTTCATAATCAAAGCTTGGAATAACGATATCAACACGACGGTTTTGCTTTCGACCTTCGACTGTATCATTCGATGCGATTGGGCTATTTTCCCCTTCACCTTTTACGGTAAGACGGTTCGCATCCACACCTTTAGCAATCACAACATCAGCAACAACTTGTGCGCGTTTTTCTGATAGTTTCTGGTTGTAAGCCGCAGCGCCAGTTGAGTCAGTATGACCAATAATTTCAGCATCGGCTTGTGGGTAAGCTTGCAAATATTTCACTAGTTTATCGAGCTGGTTAGTACTCTCTGCTGTTAGCTTAGTACTGTTATGGGCAAAGCTACTGCTGTCCAAACGTTGAAATGGCACATGCTTAACAACCGTTTCAGGTTCTTGGGGAATAACGACTGGCTCAACCACTGGCTGTACAACTTCTTCAACAAACACCTCTTGCACGATGACTTGCGCAGGTTCTGCTTTACTTCCACCAAATTTATACGAAACACCTAAGGTCGCCGAGTTACCTGCCGCTCGGACAAGATCGTTATTAATATCGGTGAGGCTTTGATATTCCAAGCGTAAAGTGACGTTATTATCGGTGTTGAACTCAATACCAGCGGCACCTAAATATGAGTAATCATCTTTATTGCCATAATCAACATAAGCACCGCCGACTTTAGCATATAAGGCAATGGCATCAGTCAAAGGAAGGCTGACTTTCGGTGCGAGTGTAATGGCCGTTACTTTTTCATCATTCAGCCCCGCACCACTAAATTTGCCCAAGTAATCGTAACCGGCCTCTAATGAAAGCCAATTAAACGCTTGGTAACCAAGGTAAGCACCGACGGTAGAAGATTCATCTTCACACACATCTCCAGCACGACAAGCGTCATCAAGCCAAGATTTACCAACTTTAGCACCTACGTATACTTCAGCCATTGCGGCAGAAGATGCAAAAACAAGCGCCATTGAAACTGCTGCTGCTAACTTTTTCATACTTTTTCCTTTCCTATTTATCGTTATCATAATGCGGTTGCGGTACCCAAAAAACGGTTTACTTTTCGCCTACACACATACCTACATAACTCGGAACCACTATACTGTATGTAAAGAAAGCTTAAATAGCGCATTAGTTTATTCTCTGTCATCGTTTTGTGAAATATTGTCAGTGCTCTACACCAAAGGATTTAACAAAGCCGATATAAAGAAAAACCGCAGCATAAGCTGCGGTTCAAAGCGTTGTTCGTATGATTGACTTATTGAGCGTTCGCTTCACGCTCAACAATAAAGGCCAATGCCATATTGATACGAGCAATGACACGCTCTTTGCCGATCAGTTGCATAACAGCATCAACCGATGGCGATTGACCACCGCCAGTGACAGCAACGCGCAGCGGCATGCCTATTTTACCCATACCGATTTCAAGCTCTTCACACACTTGAGCGATGACAGCGTGCAGGTTTTCCGTTGTCCAGTCACTCAATGCTTCTAATTTGCTTAAAGCAAGTGCTAGCGGCTCTTTCGCCACACCGCGCAAGTGTTTTTTCGCCGCATCAGCATCAAACTCAGCAAAATCTTCAAAGAAGTAACGAGATTGAGCAGCAAGTTCAACCAAGGTATTACAGCGTTCACCAACCAGTTTAACGATCTCAGCTAATGCTGGGCCGTTGTCTTTATTGATGCCTTGTTGCTCAAAGTGCCATTCAAGGTGTTTTGCAACATATTCAGGCTCTGATGTTTTGATGTAGTGATTGTTCAGCCACAACAACTTATCAGTATTAAATGCAGATGCCGATTTGCTAATAGCATTTAAACTGAAGAACTGAATCATCTCTTCACGCGAGAAAATTTCTTGGTCGCCATGAGACCAACCTAGACGAACTAAATAGTTATTCAGTGCTTCAGGCAGATAACCTTCATCGCGATACTGCATCACAGAAACAGCGCCATGACGTTTAGATAGCTTCGCGCCGTCGTCACCTAAGATCATTGCGCAGTGCGCAAACACAGGTACAGGAGCACCTAACGCTTCGTAAATGTTGATTTGACGAGGTGTGTTGTTGATGTGATCTTCGCCACGAACGACATGAGTAATCCCCATATCCCAGTCATCCACCACCACACAGAAGTTATAGGTGGGTGAGCCATCGGTACGGCGAATGATCAGATCATCCATCTGGCTGTTGGAGATTTCGATACGGCCGCGGATCTGGTCGTCAAAAATTACGCTGCCTTCTTTAGGATTACGGAAACGGATAACACACGGATCCCCTTCTTTTGCGGCGTCGTTAACCGCTTTGATTTTTGGGTGATCAGCATCGTAGCGCGGCATCTCTTTGTTCGCTTCTTGCTCGGCACGAACTTCATCTAACAGCTCTTTAGAGGCGTAACATTTGTAAGCTTTATCTTCAGCAAGCAGCTTATCGACAACTTCGTTATAACGATCAAAATGTTTAGTTTGGAAATATGGGCCTTCATCCCAATTCAAACCTAGCCAAGTCATACCTTCAAGAATCGCGTCTACGGCTTCTTGCGTCGAGCGCTCTAGGTCGGTGTCTTCAATACGCAAAACAAACTCACCACCTTGGCTTTTTGCATAAAGCCAAGAGTAAAGTGCAGTACGCGCACCACCAACGTGAAGATAGCCTGTCGGGCTAGGAGCAAAACGAGTTTTAACCGTCATTTGATTTCCTTAGGGATAAAAAGACAGCGGAGAACATGTCCACTGCAAGTACCAGGATAAAAAGTGGCGACATTTTACCACTGACGGCTAAATCTACAATCCTCGATTGCCTTTCGTTTTTCTGCGCTCAAGAATAACGCTTAAAATTCGCTTAACTTTCCTTTAGTGGAACTTGACCTTGCCCTAAAGGTAAGGTTTATGCTTCTAGCTATTGAGTTGGTTTACGGGGAATTTATTAATGAAACGCTTTCAATTGCCTTTATCAGGGCTGAAATGCATGGGTTGCGCGAAGAAACTTGAGCAGCATCTCAAGCAAGAATTTGAGGTACAAATCCACCAGCTGTCACCCACATTCATCGAACTGAGCACCTCGGCCTCTTTAAGTGAACTCATCGCCGCTATCGAATCCTTAGGCTATCAAGCCTTGCTCAGCACGAACAGCGATCCTCTGCCCTCGTCGCAACCCACAACCTTGGTTAGCGATACACAGCCACTCGCACAAGAGACAGAAGTCTCAACAACGGGTTTGGTTAGTACCCACTTACTGATCCAAGGAATGACTTGCGCAAGCTGTGTCTCTTCGGTGGAAAAAGCACTTCTAAGCGTTAACGGTGTACAAAAAGCGCAAATCAATTTAGCTGAACAAAGCGCCTTAGTGCTCTCGCAAGCAGATATCGCTGACCTTGAACGGCAATTGCTCAATGCCATTACTCATGCAGGCTACCGTGCAGAGCGAGTCGATGACCCAGCCCAACAACAAGAAAAACAAAAACAGCAATCACGTGATTTACAGAAGCAGCATAAAACCAATGCACTACTAGGTTTAATGATAGGTATCCCGTTAATGCTTTGGGGCCTTCTTGGTGGCAGCATGATGATTGTGACCACTCAGCAACAAATATACTGGGGCGTTATCGGCATTGTGTGCTTAGCCCTATTAGCCACCGCTGGCCGCCACTTTTTTAGCCATGCTTGGCTTGCGTTAACCCATAAGCGTGCCACCATGGATAGCTTAGTTGCCCTAGGAACAGGAGCGGCTTGGGCCTATTCAATGTTGGTAGTGATTTACCCAACTTGGTTTCCCGTCGCCTCGCGTCATGTTTATTTTGAAGCCAGCGCGATGATTATCGGTTTGATTTCACTGGGCCACTACATTGAGGCGAAAGCCAAAGCGAAGACAACTCAATCCTTGCAAGCCTTAATTAAATTGCAGCCACAACAAGCAACACGCATCACAGCGCAAGGCGATCAACAGATTGCGGTTGAATTAGTACAACTTGGTATGCAACTGCGCATAAAACCGGGAGAAAAAGTGCCGATAGACGGCAAAGTCCTCAGCGGTGAATCTTATGTTGATGAGTCCATGCTCACTGGCGAGCCGACCCCCGTCCTAAAAGTGGCAGGCGATGCCATTGCGGCAGGCACCATCAATCATGATGGCAGCTTAGTCATCGAAGCCACCGGCGTAGGGGCGCAAACCATGCTCTCGCGCATCATCCAAATGGTTCGTCAGGCGCAAAGCAGCAAACCAGCCATCGCCAAACTGGCAGACCAGATATCCGCTATTTTTGTACCGACTGTGGTTATAATTGCCCTGTTTTCCGCTCTGATTTGGTACTTTGTAGGCCCTGAACCTAAGGCCAGTTATATGCTAGTGGTTGCGACAACAGTATTGATCATTGCCTGCCCTTGTGCCTTGGGTCTAGCTACTCCACTCTCGGTTACAGTAGGAGTTGGTAAAGCCGCTGAAATGGGTATTTTGATCAGAGATGCCAATGTATTGCAATCGGCAAGCAAAATCACCACTGTAGTATTTGATAAGACAGGTACGCTCACTCAAGGCAAGCCAACCGTTCAGAACTTAGTCACGTGGGGAATTGAAGATAGCAAATTGTTAACCCTTGTTTACGCTTTGGAACTGCGCTCTGAACATCCTCTTGGCAAGGCTATCTGCCATTATGCGCAACCGCTGGTATCAACCAGCGCCGAAGTCGAGCAATTTACCAACCTAAGAGGCAAAGGGCTAATGGCAAATATTGGCGGTGATTCCGTCGTCGTTGCCTCTTTATCGCACCTTGAGTCACTGGACGTTCCTCTTACTCAAGCACAAACGACCATTGAACACTACGCAGAACAAGCTTGGACACCGGTCGCGGTTGCCATTAACGGTGAACTCAAAGGTCTCATCGCAATTGCTGATCCAATCAAACCTAACGCTGCACAAGCTATCAGCACACTGAACAAAATGAACATTCGTACCGTGATGCTAACCGGAGATAACCAAAGCGTGGCCACTGCAATAGCCAAACAGCTAGGCATACAGCAAGTGATTGCTCAAGTACTTCCGGATCAAAAAGCACAAAAAATCGTGCAGTTACAAGAGAAAGGCCAAATCGTCGCCATGGTCGGTGATGGTATTAATGATGCGCCAGCCCTTGCGCAAGCCGATATTGGTATCGCAATGGGCAGTGGCAGTGATGTCGCAATAGAGAGTGCGCAAATGACATTGCTCAACTCCTCACCGCTTGCCGTAGTCAATGCTATCGCTCTTTCTAAAGCGACAGTAAAAAACATGAAGCAGAACCTATTGGGCGCGTTTATTTATAACACCTTCGGAATTCCCATTGCCGCTGGTGTGCTTTATCCCGCTTTTGGCTTTTTACTCAGCCCTGTAGTTGCAGGAGCGGCAATGGCTTTGTCCTCAATCACAGTCGTGAGCAACGCTAACCGCTTGCGTCTATTTAAATCCCCTTTTCACTCTTAGAGGTTAGATAAAAATGAAAATGATCACAGCCGCTATGCTTAGCACCTTGTCTCTTATGAGCTACTCCGCATTCGCCACGGTGACCGAGGTGACCAATTACAAATCCCCTTATTGTGGCTGCTGTACTGAGTGGTCCACTCACATGCAACAAGCAGGATTTAAGGTTAACGAGCAATTGCAAGGAGATATGACGGCGATAAAACAACAATTGGGCATTACACCCAAGCTCGCCTCTTGCCATACAGCCGTTATCGACGGCTATGTTTTCGAAGGTCACATTCCAGCCACAGACATTCAAGCCTTTCTCGCTAATCCACCGAAAAATGCCAAAGGGTTAGCCGTGCCCGGCATGCCAATCGGTTCTCCAGGTATGGAATCTGGTGATAAGAAAGAAGCCTATTCGGTTTTTGCTTTTAACGAGCAAGGTCAGGTGTTTGAGTTTGCTCACCACGAAGGTAATTGATTTTATGTAATAAAGCCTCCGACAGATGCGGAGGCTTTCATTGGGGTGCCTTGATATGGCTACAGTTATTTAACGCTAGTTACTCGGCTGACTCGCTCGCCTGAAGCAGAGATAGAACGGATCCAGACCTCACCGGACACCTTCGGTTGTTCGATGCTCGAGTAAGGAAGCCATTGTTGACCATCTAATGAGTATTGCAGCTCAACGCCTGGGAATGACGAATTCATCGACAATTTACCCGCTTCAATCTTAGCTCCAGGAATTGGCAGGCGATAATCAATGCCAGCTTTTTCCAGTTTCGCCAGCTCACGTTGCCCAACAATGTTAGCAAAACGAGTCCAATCTTGATTCAGTGCAGACTTATTGACTAAGTTCGTTTGCTGAGAATATTCAACCCCTACTTTATAGTCGTTTTCCCACTCCGCTTTATGCCAAGCACGTTCAGCGGCAGCCAACACTCGAGGGAAAACCATATATTCATACTGCTCATCATTACGAACCGTTTCTGACCACAATTGAGCTGACAAGCCGTAGAATGGTTTCGACGTCACCTCTCCTTTACCGACAAAACCATTACCATCACGATCTAATGAAGTTTCAGCGTTTTGCGGCATATTTTCCGGTGCAAAACCAAACATTTTGCGCGTATCGGTCGCACGGGTGGCCCAGTAATAACCGCGCTCTTTAGGATCCGCCTCATAAGGCATATCCATGTAGACATAATCAGGGTTAGAAACAATTACGTCGTAACCTTGTTTTGCCCATTCATAAACAGAGCTTGTACCGCCCCAATAGAGGACATCCCAAAAGTTCACACGTGTATTGCGCGTGGCAAAAGAGGATTCTCCCTCGCTGTATTTCAAGCCATCTTGCCATGCTTGGAAATTCTCAATCCCTTTATCGGCGACAATTTCCGACACTTGCTCAGCAAAATAACTCGGTAAATGAGCAAAGTCACTTACTACTCCTTGGTGGCTGACTAATGCTTGGCACTGTGGCGATTTCGCAAATGGTTTATCTTGTTGTGAAAGATCTAAGTTACCTTTCCAACTGACTTTTTCCGTCGCATTAATATCTTGGAAACCCGCACCTAATTTGATGTTTTTCGCCTCATCGCCACCAAAATGCCAAGTCGATAAAGGCATGCCCGCCTCACTGTGCATCAAGGCCACTTCAGTGATCACCTTGTCCACAAAACGTTTAGACGAGTCTAAACAAGGGTTAATAAAACTCTGCTTATCATAAAACTGAACCGTCGTAACATTGGAACTGTCTTGAGGATCCATCAAGCGATACTGGCTAGCCTGTTCGGTTTTCCCCTCTTGGGCCAAACGATCAAAACGAGCCTCCATTGAAACAACCGCAGAGCGAGCATGGGCTGGCATATCAATTTCAGGAATCACTTCAATATTGCGCGCTTTAGCGTGCTTGAGGATTTCAATGTAATCAGCTCGACTAAAATAACCAGAGCCAAAGTTATCAGAATTTGGACCGGAGCCAAGCTGTGGCAGCAAGCAGTTTTTCTCATCTAAATCAAAGCAGCGCTGTCCACCAATATCGGTCAATTCAGGTAAGCCCGGAATTTCTAAACGCCAACCTTCATCATCGGTCAAATGAAGATGTAATTTATTCATCTTATAAGCCGCCATTTGATCTAACGTGGCCAAAATCGCTTGCTTAGAATGGAAGTTACGTGCGACATCCACCATCACACCACGGTAATCAAAACGTGGAGCATCTTCGATGCGGATCGCTGGCAGCGCTGTGACATTCTGGCTATCCACTAAACCCAAAATAGATTGAACGGCGTAGAAAGCTCCCGCCTCATCAAATGCACGAATAGAGATAGCATTCGGTGCAATCTCCAACTCATAAGCACCCGATGTCGCCATCTGGTCAGAAAATTCGCTCGGTGTAATCGCAACACCAACCGCCAACTCTCCATCAAGCTTCAGCCCAATCGTTTTAGCACGCGCCTGCAATGCTGAAAACTGATCCGTCGCAAAGTCCTTCACATCAAGCTTAAGGCCACGAGTAATGTCAACAACACCTTGACCAAGCGTTGTTTTTAGAGGCGTTGGTAACAGAGCCGTTGATACATCTTGCAGTGATACATCGCTATTTCTCTCAAATCGGCTGATGGCCGTGGCAAACACATTATTATCGCTGGTAGTGCGTTTTATATTGTCGCCCTCAAGCCCACGCACAAATGACGACGTATCCTCTGTGTTAAGAGATACAATAAGTTTAGGCTCTGTATTGGGCGCCGCAACGAATGCACGCGGCATAAAGTCCGTTTCAAACAACTGCCAATACTCAGCGACCAGAGGCAAAACAACCTCTTCGCCCGCAGCAAAACCATCAAATTTATCAGTAGGTTCAAATTTGTGTAAATCACCCGTTAAACGGGTAATTTTGAATTGATCATTTTCAACATCCAGAATCAGTCGAATGCTGTGGAAATAGATAGCCCACTGCTTTGAATTCACAGCTTCACCTTGGTTAACCAAGGTCATGTTCACTTTATTACACGATGCCCATTCTGCTTCGAGAGCCTGACATGCCAATCCTTCATCTGCCCCGTGATTCGTTAATACGGTGTAATGAATATCCAAATTTTCCGCCAGCGCATCGACTACTTTCTGCTCTGGTGATTGCAACAAAGAGCAACCTGATAATGTGGCGATAACCGAAACAGCAATCAAACTAGGTTTCAACATTTGACTCACCTTACCTTTAAAATAAAAACCCAATATCCTGTTAAAAGGACTCAAAACAGCAACAAGCATAAAGGCTTGTGACCTAAGGCATTCACCATACAAGGAGTTATTTCTAAGCGTAAAATAATTAGCTACACGAAGTGATCCAGTTCAAATCCTCTAAAATACAATCAAAACAAAACCATTTAAAATCAATAGATTAAACTTGACGTCAAAACCGTAATTTATTATTTGACGAGTTTAACTTGAGAAAGATCACATAAAAATGCATAACAAAAATGAATTTATGAATAGAGATCACTACTCACTACAAGGCGAGAAGTTCATTAAAGGGATTTGGCAGGTTAAATCGTGATATAGGTCATAAATTGTAATGACTCATCAAACGTCAAAATGCGCTAAAGTGACGTTTTTTACACATCCTAATGCTATTTATTATCGTGGAATATTGACTGCTATTTTCAATAGTTGAATTTGCTCGGAGAAGGGTGGACAGTGAAAGAGCCTGATAGTGAAGGAGGAAAACCCTTTCTCTTTGGTAATGAAAATGATCACATCCAGATGTAACAAAGCCTCACATTACTGCGAGGCCTTTAATGTGGTCGGTGAAGAGCCAGATAGTGAAAGAGGCGAACCCTTTTCTCTTTGGTAACGAAAAAACTTACCGCTCCCAAATGCAACAAAGCCCCGCATTACTGCGAGGCCTTTAATGTGGTCGGTGAAGAGCCAGATAGTGAAAGAGGCGAACCCCTTTCTATTTGGTAACGAAAACTTACCGCTTCCAAATGCAACAAAGCCTCGCATTACTGCGAGGCTTTTAATGTGGTCGGTGAAGAGCCAGATAATGAAAGAGGCGAACCCCTTTCTCTTTGGTAACGAAAAAACTTACCGCTTCCAAATGTAACAAAGCCCCGCATTACTGCGAGGCTTTTAAATATGGTCGGTGAAGAGGGATTCGAACCCCCGACCCTCTGGTCCCAAACCAGATGCGCTACCAAGCTGCGCTATTCACCGAAATTTTTGCTCTGCACTTAGCGAGCAGTTCCGAGCTTTTTGCCTAGAACGGATGCGTATATTACTCATCTAAAACTAAGACGCAAGCCTTTAATCTTATTTCCATCAAATAACAAACTCATTGGCTAAATCACCATCAAATACACATAAAAACGTGACTAATTACACACCAATAGAAACATCAAGTTAACCTATGCAACATAATTGATCCAGATCAGTGTCAACAAACAGAGCAAACTTTAACTTGGCTGTGTCTTCGAAACTTTGGAGGAAACATGGACTTTTGGCTTGATCTCCTATTTGGTAATGCTGTGGGACTGTCTTCAATGATAGTAATCTTTGGTGCTTTTGGTCTTATGCTGTTTTATGGCGGTTTCTTCATTTATAAAGTGATGAATGACAAATCTCCTCACTAGATCGCTTAGCACCTATTGAAAAATAGTGTGACGCTATGCACCGGGGTGGATTATCTGTCTGCTCCGGTTTTTTATCGCGTTAATAACTCTATCTTCTTGATGAATGGCATCATTCGGCTACTCAAGATCGGTTCAATAAGAACACCTGTCTCAAAATAGTTTCCATTTTCTCATACAAATAAAAGCATTCCCTCTTCGCATAAATAAAGACGTCAATGCCGTCTATATCTTGTTGAGGAAAAGTGATGGGGAAAGGCTGGAAACCATGAGTGTCATTAAAAACGCCTTGGTTAATTAATATTAACTGCTAAAATATCGCAACGTTAATAGGCAACACTCAGAGTGTTGCTTTCTTTTTATTCACCGCCGTTGGGAAACGTAAGAGCAACCTATGTCACAACAAGCCACCATCCGTTTAAACAAATACATCAGTGAAACTGGTTTCTGTTCTCGTCGAGAGGCCGATAAGTTAATTGAACAAGGCCGAGTAACCATCAATGGACTATTGCCGGAAATGGGCACTAAAGTCACGCCAAACGATGAGGTGTATATTGATGGTAATCCATTAAAATCAAAAGAAAAACCGATATACATTGCCCTTAACAAACCGACTGGAATCACCTGCACAACAGAGCGCGATATTCCAGGTAACATTGTTGATTTTATTGGCCACCACAAACGTATTTTCCCGATAGGTCGATTAGATAAACCATCAGATGGACTGATCTTTCTGACTAACGATGGTGACATAGTCAATAAGATATTACGTGCTGGTAATAACCATGAAAAAGAGTACGTCGTCCGAGTAGATAGACCCATCACCGACGAATTTCTACATAAGATGGCCTCTGGTGTGGAAATTCTTGATACGGTGACACTGCCTTGCAAAGTAACCCAAGAAACGAAGTTCTCCTTTAGAATTGTGTTAACACAAGGGTTAAACCGTCAAATTCGTCGTATGTGTGAGGCCTTAGGTTACGAAGTGTTTAAACTACGCCGAGTTCGTATTATGAATATCAGCCTAGACGGCATCCCTAATGGTGAATGGCGTTATTTAAGCGACGAGGAAGTCGCTGAAATATTAGCAATGTGTGAGAGTTCTTGCGGTACGGAAGGCGCGTCCAAGCTTGATGTGACGGGTAAGCGTATTCGCAAAGCTACCGATGCAAAACTGTATGATAGTCGTGAGCAAAATCAAACCTCGACGGCACGCAGAAATCAAAAGCCAAAAACGTTCCAAGGACGCAATGCCGATGAGTTTCGCCATGCTCCAAATACAAAAAGAGCACCGCGCCGACCCACAAATTCATCACAAGGTGCGCCAGCTAATAGCCACAGAAAAAGCAGTACGTTAAGTCTTAAAAAATAATCATCGAACAATGCGTTAATTCTGTTGAGTAATAAAATGACCGTAATGACGCATCACTGAAGCAACTATAAAAAACTGAAGCAACTATAAAAAAGGAGAAACTTTCGTTTCTCCTTTAAGACAGTATAAAATTAACGCTTATTTCGTACCAAAAATCTTATCACCAGCATCGCCAAGACCAGGAACGATATAACCTTTATCATTCAATTTCTCATCAATTGCCGCCGTATAGAGCTCAACATCAGGGTGCGCTTTTTCTAACGCCGCGATGCCTTCAGGCGCTGCAACTAAAACGAGAATTTTAAATTGGTTACAGCCGCGCTCCTTGAGCAAATCGATCGTCGCAATCATGGAACCGCCAGTTGCCAGCATTGGGTCAACCACAAGCGCAATTCGCTCCTCAATATTAGAAGCGAGTTTGTTGAAATAAGGGACAGGCTCAAGCGTTTCTTCATCACGATAGATGCCAACAACACTAATCCGCGCACTTGGAATGTGCTCCAAAACGCCGTCCATCATGCCAAGACCAGCACGCAAAATAGGTACTACCGTTACTTTTTTACCTTTGACTTGATCAATTTCAACTGGGCCATTCCAGCCTTCAATCGTCACTTTTTCTGTTTCAAAGTCTGAGGTTGCTTCATAAGTTAGTAGGCTACCCACTTCTGTAGCTAACTCACGAAAACGCTTAGTGCTGATATCCCCTTCCCTCATTAACCCAAGTTTATGCTTAACTAGAGGGTGTTTAACTTCAACAACTTTCATTTTCATCTCCGACGACATTTAAACAAACCTTCGAATTGTACACACTTTTTATGCTAATTTCAGTGCCAATTATAAACAAAAAAACTGACGCAAACGTTTTCCTTTTTGTTTTAAGCCCTGTTAGAATAGCGCCGTTTTCATATCCAACTTATGACCGAGGACTTCCCCGTGAGCGGTAATAACACTTCTCTTAGTTACAAAGATGCTGGCGTAGATATTGATGCAGGCAATGCACTTGTTGAACGAATTAAAGGCGCCGTCAAACGCACTCGTCGCCCTGAAGTTATGGGTGGCATTGGTGGTTTTGGCGCGCTTTGCGAGCTACCAACCAAATATAAACATCCTGTTTTAGTCTCTGGCACCGATGGAGTTGGCACAAAACTTCGCCTCGCATTGGATATGAATAAGCACGACACCATTGGCATTGACTTGGTTGCAATGTGTGTTAACGATTTGATTGTTCAAGGTGCTGAACCGCTTTTCTTTTTGGACTACTACGCCACGGGCAAATTGGATGTAGATACTGCTGCTGATGTGGTGTCGGGTATTGCCGATGGTTGTGTGCAAGCAGGTTGCGCTTTGATCGGTGGTGAAACCGCTGAAATGCCGGGTATGTACGAAGGTGAAGATTACGATGTCGCTGGCTTTTGTGTCGGTGTGGTTGAAAAAGAAGAGATCATCGATGGCTCAAAAGTAGCAGCAGGTGATGCTCTGATTGCGGTTGGCTCTAGCGGCCCCCACTCAAACGGCTATTCATTAGTTCGCAAGATCCTCGAAGTATCAGGTGCCGACAAAAATGAAGACTTGGCTGGCAAAACGATTGGTGAGCACTTACTGACACCAACCAAAATTTACATCAAATCAGCGCTTAAAATGATCGCCGAGCACGATATTCACGCCATTTCACACATTACTGGCGGTGGTTTCTGGGAAAACATTCCTCGCGTTCTTCCGCAAGGGACGAAAGCGGTGATTGACGGCAATAGCTGGGAATGGCCAATTATTTTCCAATGGCTGCAAGAAAAAGGGAATGTAACCACTCATGAAATGTACCGCACATTTAACTGTGGTGTCGGCCTGATTGTTGCGCTTCCAATGGATCAAGCACAAGCGGCGGTTCAATTACTGCAAGCGGAAGGCGAAAATGCGTGGGTTATCGGTCATATTGCTGAAGCTCAACTCGATGAAGAGCAAGTAGAGATCAAATAACTGATGAAAAGTATTGTTGTTTTAGTTTCAGGAAATGGCACCAACTTACAGGCTATCCTTGATGCGTGTGAAACGAAAATTAAAGATGGCAAAGTAACGGCTGTTTTTTCAAACAAAGCAACTGCTTATGGCTTAGAACGAGCTAAAAAAGCAGGTGCGGCGGCGGTGCATATTGACCCAAATGCCTTTGACACGCGAGATGCGTTTGATGCGGTATTGATGGAGAAAATTGACCAATACGCGCCTGACTTAATCATTCTTGCTGGCTACATGCGTATTCTGAGTGGTGAGTTTGTGCGTCACTATTTAGGACGGATGCTCAATATTCATCCTTCTTTACTTCCTAAATATCCTGGGTTGAATACCTACCAACGCGCGATTCACGCAGGTGATGAAGAGCACGGCACCAGTGTGCATTTTGTGACTGAACAACTTGATGGTGGCCCAGTCATTCTACAAGCAAAAGTGCCTATTTTTGATGAAGATACTGTTGAGATTTTGACTCAACGTGTCCAAGCTCAAGAGTATCGAATTTACCCACTAGTGGCACAATGGTTCGTTGAAGGACGCTTGGAAATGCGTGAAGGTAAAGCCTATTTAGATGGCCAATTACTTGGCATGCATGGTTATGCTTTCGATGAATAAATCGTATCTCTAAATAGTGCGAAAAAGGTTGCCTCAACAGCAACCTTTTTTATTGTCATCTCAAATACAATTCAAACAGCAGTAAATAGAACAAGCTTAAGAATAAAAACCTTAAATAGGTGCTTGGCAGCCTGGCTTTGCCGCGGCAAACGGAATGTCAGCTAAGGACTGCGCATTGCCATCAACGTATTCGCCATAATGGAAAATCGCATATTCGCCTGGCTTCATTCGTTGCCAAGTTTCATTTCCCGTCAGTGGCTGAGTCGCAATCACTGACACAACATCATCAGGCGTTGTTTCTTCTTGGAAGTTAATCTCGACATCTTCATCAAGTAAACTTGCTTTCCCAAAGGGGGCGCGTCGAGTAATCCAGTACAGATGATTCGTGCAATAGGTCACCACAAACTCACCGTCAGAAAGTAGCATATTAAACACACCTTGCTGCTTAAGTTGATCGCAACACTTCGCAACGAATTGAAACATGCTGAGCATATCTTGAGGCGGTTCAGGATAACGCGCTTCTAACTGCTTTAACAACCAACAAAAAGCTTGCTCGCTATCCGTTTCACCAACAGGGCGATAGCGCCCAGTTTCTAGCTGCTGGTGATCCGCCAATTGTCCATTGTGAGCAAACGTCCAATATCTCCCCCACAATTCTCGAGTGAATGGGTGAGTATTTTCCAAATTCACCCCACCCCGATTTGCTTGACGAATATGGCTAACCACTGCCCGACTTTTTATAGGGTAACTCTGCACAAGCTCTGCAATTTTTGACTGAAAGCTAGGGTTAGGGTCTTTAAAGGTGCGAAACCCCTTCCCTTCATAGAAAGTGATTCCCCAACCATCACGATGCGGCCCCGTGTTGCCGCCACGCTGAATCAACCCAGTAAAACTAAAGCAAATATCAGTCGGCACATTGGCACTCATACCGAGCAATTCACACATGGTTTAATGCACTCCCTTTTGCAACCACAAACACATTAAAAGAAAAGAACGGTGTTGAACTTCTTACGCCATCTCTTTTTCAATCAGTTGGATAACGATGTGGATGATCTTGATATGGATTTCTTGGATACGATCCGCGTAGCCGAAGTGCGGGACACGAATCTCGATATCCGCTAAACCTGCCATTTTCCCACCATCTTTACCGGTCAGTGCAATGGTCTTCATCCCTTTAGCTTGGGCCGCTTCAATCGCTTTCAAAATGTTCCCTGAATTACCAGAAGTCGATAGGCCAAACAGGACATCGCCTTTTGAACCCACCGCTTCCACATAGCGAGAGAATACAAAATCGTAACCAAAATCATTGCTAACGCAAGACAAATGGCTTGGATCTGAAATAGCAATACCAGGATAACCCGGACGATTCTCGCGATAGCGCCCCGTTAGCTCTTCAGCAAAGTGCATTGCATCACAGTGGGAACCGCCATTGCCGCAAGAGAGCACTTTCCCGCCTTGCTTAAATGAGTCGGCAATCAGTTTTGCGGCGGCCTCAATTTGAGCGATGTTATGCTCATCATTAAGAAATTTGTTTAGCACGTCAGCCGCTTCGGTCAATTCACTTTTAATTAAATCCTGGTACATAGATATATTCTCTTTTTAATCTGTTTACCGATAGGCTCCATCAATCAAGAGCCAGTAACAGGCTTGAGTTTACCCAAACCATCCTTTCTGTCGATAGTTCGACTTCAAGAATTGTTGTTTTCTCCCGCTTCCCACTCCAGAAAGCCCTCTATGGGTTATTTATTTTGAGGTTTTGCCCTACATGGATCACTTTTTGAACAATACAAGGTTTTACATTTCGTTAATAATTTGATTACACTTAGCACTGGTTAGACCACTTACACAAACGAGACGACTAACAACACTTTCCAATGCACTGAGAAAAATCAGCCGCAATGGCGTGAATACAGTCTCAAAGGAATGAAATTATGGACATCTTGCTCTCTATACTTGGTTTTCTCACCGTGTTCGGTGTGTGCCTCTACCACAGAATGTCACTTTTTAGCGCATTAGTTGCGCTAACGGTAACCATGGTGGTTCTTACCCTGCTGGATTACACCGGGGTGATTGGATGGTTGCTGTATTTAGCGGCTATCGCTTTATTAGCCGTTCCCTCTATCCGTCAAAGCGTTATTAGCGAAAAAGCATTAACACTGTTCAAAAAAGTGCTGCCTGCAATGTCACAAACCGAAAAAGAGGCATTAGATGCAGGAACCGTTTGGTGGGAAGCTGAACTGTTTAAAGGCAAACCGAACTGGAACAAACTACACAAAATTGCAGCGCCGACATTAAGTGCACAAGAGCAAGCCTTTATTGATGGACCAGTCAACGAAGTGTGTGCCATGGTTAGCGATTATCAAGTTACGCATGAATTAGCCGACTTACCTCCTGAGGTTTGGCAATATTTAAAAGATCATAAATTCTTCGCCATGATCATTAAAAAACAATACGGCGGCTTGGAATTTTCAGCTTATGCACAATCCATTGTGCTACAAAAGCTAACGGGTGTATCTGGAGTGCTTTCATCCACCGTTGGTGTACCGAACTCTTTAGGCCCGGGCGAACTTTTACAACATTATGGTACTGAAGATCAGAAAAACCATTACCTGCCACGTTTAGCGGAAGGTAAAGAGATTCCCTGCTTTGCATTAACCAGCCCAGAAGCAGGTTCCGATGCAGGTTCAATTCCTGATTTTGGCGTGGTATGTAAAGGGAAATGGGAAGGAAAAGAAGTGTTAGGGATGCGCCTAACGTGGAACAAGCGCTACATCACGCTCGCCCCGGTTGCAACCGTATTAGGCCTAGCATTCAAACTGCGCGATCCTGACGGCTTACTTGGGGATAAAACAGAGCTTGGCATCACTTGTGCGCTCATCCCAACCCACTTAAAAGGAGTTGAAATTGGCAATCGCCACATGCCATTGAACGTTCCATTCCAAAATGGTCCGACACGAGCTAACGACTTATTTGTGCCGCTTGATTTCATTATTGGCGGACCAAGCATGGCAGGGCAAGGCTGGCGCATGCTTGTAGAGTGTTTATCGGTTGGACGTGGCATTACGTTACCTTCTAACTCGACGGGCGGAATTAAAACTGCGGCGCTAGCAACAGGAGCTTACGCTCGGATTCGTCGTCAATTTAAGCAACCAATTGGCCATATGGAAGGTGTCGAAGAGCCATTAGCACGTTTAGGTGGTAACGCTTATGTGATGGATGCGGCGAGCAATTTAACCGTAGCTGGTATTGATCTGGGCGAAAAACCCTCGGTCATTTCCGCTATAGTCAAATACCACTGTACCCACCGTGGTCAACGCAGCATTATTGATGCAATGGATATCGTGGGCGGGAAAGGCATTTGTATTGGTCCTGCTAACTTTTTAGCTCGCAGCTACCAAGGTGCACCGATTGCCATAACCGTCGAAGGGGCCAATATTCTGACTCGCTCAATGATCATCTTTGGTCAAGGCGCTATCCGTTGTCACCCTTATGTTTTAGAAGAAATGAACGCCGCTTATTCACAAGATTCTGATGCCGTTGAGAAATTTGACGCCGCTCTTGCAGGTCACGTCAGCTTCACCATGAGTAATCTTGTGCGCAGTATTTGGTTTGGTGTTACCGATGGTTTGGGTTCATCTGCACCGACTAATGATGCAACCAAACGCTACTATCAACAACTAAACCGTTACAGCGCTAACTTAGCACTGCTTTCTGATATTTCGATGGCTGTATTGGGAGGCTCTCTCAAACGTAAAGAGCGTTTGTCAGCACGCCTTGGCGATATTTTGAGCCAACTCTACCTCAGTTCTGCCACACTTAAGCGTTTTGAAAATGATGGTCGTCCCGTGGAGGATCTTCCTTTGGTTCATTGGGGTCTGCAAGACAGTTTGAAGCAGACGGAAGTCGCCATTGATGAATTCTTAGCCAACTTCCCGAATAAAGCGATTGGTAAGGTACTTCGTATATTGTTGATGCCGATTGGTCGAGTACGCAAAGCACCTAGCGATAAATTAGATAGCCAAGTTGCGCAGATCCTACAAACACCGAGTGAAACTCGTTCACGCATCGGTCGCAACCAATATCTCGCCCCAACGGCGCATAATGCGGCGGGTAAGATTGAACAAGCACTGGACATCATTTTACGTGCAGAGCCTTTGTTCGATAAAGTGTGCAGCGTCACCAATCAACGCCGTCCATTTTTGCGTTTAGATGAAGTGGCCGCCATTGGCTTACAACAAAAAATTCTAACCGAACAAGAAGCACAGCTATTAACGGAAGCTGAGGCTCATCGTTTGTATACCATTAATGTCGATGATTTTGCGCCACAGGAACTGGCCGCAAAGCCTCAATATCCGGCAATAAATGATGTTGCGTAAGTCAATCTATTGAATGTCAAAGGGCGCTTTAAGCGCCCTTTGCTATGACTAGAATACAGAATCAAGAGGTTGCCAACTCGGCAACATCCCTTGTTATTTCTTCGGCATATTCAACTGTAATTCGGGTTGCAACGCCTTTTTCGCTTTAATCTTACGCATCACAAACCACGCTAGAAGACCTATGAATATTGCAACAATATTACCAATCACGATGAACATAATACTGCGACTCGTTGCCTCTTCTCTCATCTGAATAATCAGTTGCTCCTGTTCAAGCCTACGCTGCTTAATCTCTTCTTCCATCTGCAAACGGCGAGTCTCCTCAATGTTAACATCATCCACCACGCTGTAAGTACGCTCTGAAAGTGGGAAATAAAGTGGGCGCTGGCTAGCGAGTTCTGTTGCATATAACCTTCCAGACCAACGATAGTTACCGTTATCCCCTTTGTATGGAATTTCCAAATTAAGCTTGAGTGACTCTTTTCCGGATAGTCCTTCAGTAGCAAAAATATCATCATAAATATTGGCATGCTCAACATGCGCCGCTATCGATCCGGGTTCAACCATGCCTAACTCACCTGCAAAGACAATTTGGTGCGGCGCGCCATCTACTCGGGACTGGATAAAGGTAGTCGACACTGGCGTAGGGTAAACTAACACTTCTTGCTCTTGAGCGCGTAAAAACACACCGTTACCAGAGGTGATCCTAACGCGATACTTACCCGGAACTGGAGTGATAGACAACGCAACCGTAAATACACCATCACCAGGACGTTCATCTAAACCACGTCCATCATCAGCAAATTCACCAATAACCTCAGGTAATGGACGCGCCTCTTTGATCAGTTCTTCTTCATTTTCAACGAACTTAGTAAAAGTCACTTTTAAGTTGACTCTATCGAGAAAGTCTCTCAACAATAAAGGCTTACCGTCGGAGGTTAAGCGAGCTGTAAATTTTAATTCTTCACCATGATACAAACGGCTAGGAAATACATCTGTATCCAATTGCAAGTGTGAGATTAGCTTAATGCTATTTTGTGGCGAAACCTTTCCTATAGCCTGCCAAGGGCCAGGCATTGGCTTATCAATTGAAATAATATCCATTGTGGGTTCTTGATACCAACGCACATTATCGCTATGTTGCCAAGCGTAATATTTCTTACCATCAGGCCGCACAAGCACAACGGGTTGGGATGACTTTTCGCGATACACAACAAAAGTAATTTGTGAAATGGTTGGATCCACACGGAAACGATTGTCGAGCAGCGACATCGAGGAGGAATTCACCGCAAAAACGCCTGTACTCCACATCAGCGCAATCACTGCTGCCATTATCCTCAACATATTTTCTCCTACTGACGCCAAAGGCAGCTTCCGCTCTTTTCGACTAGATCCAATCTTTCTTGGTGTGCTTGTAATTCATCGGCACAAGCCTGCAAAACCTTTAGCTTTTTCCGACCTGCGACAGCTCGTTTTATTGACTCTCCTCCCACACTGCCATCACTGCGCGTTCCGGCACTGAACTGTAACGAGGTTTGCCCGCCAGTCATCAGCAGATAAACGTCCGCTAATATCTCCGCATCGAGCAATGCACCGTGTAAGGTACGATGTGAGTTATCGATACCATAACGATCACAAAGTATATCCAAATTGTTGCGTTTGCCGGGGAAAATACGCTTTGCCATAGCAAGCGTATCGGTCACTTTGCAATACTGCTCCGTCTTACCGATTTTAGCGTCGAGCTTGCGAAACTCGTAATCCATAAAACCGACGTCGAAGGGAGCGTTGTGCGCCACTAGCTCAGCCCCCTTGATGAAATCTAAAAACTCTTGATGCACATCGCGATATTGCGGTTTGTCCATCAAAAACTCATCGGTAATACCGTGGATCTCGATCGCTTCTAACTGAATCTCACGATCGGGTTTCAGGTAGACATGGAAGTGGCGGCCTGTCAGCTTGCGGTTGATAATTTCAACGGCACCGATTTCAACAATGCGGTGTCCTTCATAGTGAGGGCCGCCTTCACGGTTCATACCCGTGGTTTCCGTATCGAGAACGACGATACGTTGGGATTGGGAATTGCTGCTAGTATTCATAAGGATATGTATGTCAGACTATGCCAATAATGTGCGTAACCTAATAGTATCAAATCATGACAAAACAGGTGGAAATTTTCACTGATGGATCTTGCTTAGGTAATCCTGGCCCGGGTGGTTATGGGGTTGTCCTTCGTTACAAAGAAACCGAAAAAACGTTAGCCAAAGGCTACCGACTCACCACTAACAACCGAATGGAAATGTTAGCGGCAGTGGTTGCACTGAAAACACTGAAAGAGCCATGTAATGTTATTCTCACCACAGACAGCCAATACGTTCGTCAAGGTATTACTCAGTGGATCCACAACTGGAAAAAACGCGGTTGGAAAACATCGGATAAAAAACCAGTGAAGAATGCCGATTTATGGCAAGCACTTGATAAAGAAAGCGCCCGCCACACCATTGACTGGCGCTGGGTGAAAGGCCATGCGGGTCATCGTGAAAATGAAATGTGCGATGAATTAGCACGCAATGCAGCAGAAAACCCAACCGAAGACGATATTGGGTATCAAGCATCCGAATAAGGGTCACAGGCCTTATCTTGGTTCTGAGTTGATAAACGGTAGTTCAGGCTAACTGGCGAAAGACGCCGTTTAAAACGCCAATGAGGTTTAATCGGTTTCAAGGGATAAGTACGTTTGCGCGCTACGATGAAATACAGACTACCAAATGGAGCGGCCCAGTCGCCAATACCATTTTCCAACCACGCCCACATGGGTTGATATTTTTGCATCGGGAAAAGGGCATATTGGTCACAGTCAATCACTTGATAGTTCAAGACACTCAGCCAGTCCTTAATCCGGTTAGCGGTAAACATACGACCGCTCCAAGGTAAGTTATGTTTTCGCCAAGGCATCAAACTTGCGATCCCCGTAAAACTGATTGGATTAAACCCCGTAATAATGATGTAGCCATCATCCATCATCACGCGATCAACTTCGCGTAAGATACGGTGCGGATCGCCACAATAATCCAGTTGGTGCGCTAAAATAGCCACATCAAAACTCTTTTCGAGAAAAGGCAGTTCGTAGCTATCGGCAATCACCGTATGGAGTGGGTTTTCAATATCAAGATGAACTTGGTGTTGAATATTGCAGTTGCAACTGGCAAGCTCACAACTCAAACCACCGAGCTTAAGCATATGATAGCCAAATAATTTAGAGCACCATTCATCAAGCCGAGTCTGAATAGAATCACTAACCCACTGGCCATTTTTAAGTTGGGACCAAGAATGAGGCTTATCTAATTTTTTTTCGCTACGCGCTGGCTTCATCGATAACCTATTTCACCTCGGTGATTGGAGATACTCATGTTACAGATCAAAAGCATACCCGCATTTAATGATAATTACATCTGGCTGATCCAAAATAGCGATCAGCGTTGTGCTGTGGTCGATCCCGGTGATGCAGCACCAGTGCTTGAGTACCTCTCGAAGCATCAATTAACGCTCGAAGCAATATTAATTACCCACCATCACCATGATCACATTGGTGGTGTTGCAGAACTGGTTCGCCAGTTTCCCAGCATTAACGTTGTTGGTCCCGCTCATGAACCTATTCCTACCTTAACGCACGCGGTTGAAGCTGGCGATCAGCTAGAACTATTCGATGAAATCTTTATGGTGCTTGATCTCGCAGGACACACAAAAGGTCACATTGGCTATGTCGGTGACAATAAACTGTTTTGTGGCGATGTACTGTTCTCCGCAGGGTGTGGCCGTGTTTTTGAGGGCACAATGGAGCAAATGTTTACGTCACTGTGTAAACTTGCCGCATTGCCAGAAGAGACTGAGGTCTATTGCGCGCACGAATATACCGCAAGTAACGTCGCATTTGCTTTAGCCGTTGAGCCCGATAATGACCAACTTCAACAGTATCGAGATACCGTCAACCGGCTCCGAGCCCAGCAGAAATCGACATTACCGACCACGATCCTCCAAGAAAAATGGATCAATCCATTTTTGCGGACCCAGCAAGAGAGTGTGATGAAATCCGTCGCGAATCGTACTCAACAAACCGATCCTCTATCAATTTTTACCGCGTTACGTGAGTGGAAGAACGAATTTTGACGATTTGCTGCTTGTCATAGCAATAAAGTGCCAAGTATTATCAGCAGCCATTAAGTCAAAGGGCTGAGATAGATGCGATTTCAATTTAGCTGGGTGATGGTGCTCTTGTTAGCGGGGTGCCAAATCACTCAGCCAACAGACCAAACAACAGCGCCAAATGCCAAAGAGGCAAATAGCCCTCAGATTCAGACACAAAAAGAGATGGCTAAACAAAAGTCGTCATCTGCAAAAAAGACAACGCCGAAAGTGATCACGCCACAAGAGCAAGCGGACGTATGGCAGCGCATCGCAATGCAGTTGTCGATGGATATCCCGGATCATAAATCAGTGAATTATTATCGAACTTGGTATCTTAAACACCCTAATCACCTACAAACTGTTGCCGAGCGAGCAAAGCCATTTCTTTACCTTATCACTGAAAAAATTGAGCAGCGCGGCTTACCACTTGAGTTAGCACTCTTACCCATTGTTGAAAGCTCGTTTGATGCCTTTGCCTACTCACACGGTAGCGCTGCGGGGCTGTGGCAATTTGTGCCGAGCACGGGAGAGATGTATGGCCTAGAGCAAAATTTTTGGTATGACGGAAGACGAGATGTAGACGCCGCCACCGATGCGGCTTTGGATTATCTCACTGCATTAAATAAGCGTTTTGATGGTGATTGGAGCCATGCGATTGCCGCCTATAATAGCGGTGGTGGGCGGATCTCTAGCGCGATTCGTAAAAATCACAAGGCTGGTAAACCAACCGACTTTTTCTCACTCGACTTACCCGATGAAACCACAGGCTACGTCCCTAAATTACTCGCACTGGCCGATATTGTTGCCAATCAAGAAAAATATGGCATTGAAATCCCAGCGATTGCTAACAAACCAGTGCTAACGTTAGTCGACCCTCAAGAACAGCTTGATCTTGCCATTGCCGCCAATTACGCCGGAATGAGCGTGAAAGAGTTGCAAAGTTACAACCCAGCTTACAATCAATGGGCGACCTCGCCAACGGGACCTCATCAACTGCTTATCCCAGTAGATAAAGTGGAACGCTTTGCTCAGAAAGTTGAAGAGAATCGCGGTAAGGGGATGAAGTTAGTACGCTACAAGGTAAAATCCGGCGATAGCTTGAGTGTGATTGCTCAACAGCACAATACCACCAGCAAAGTGATTCAGACGGCCAACAATCTCAATGGCAACGTCATTCGCGTTGGGCAGTATTTAATGATCCCAACATCCGTAAAAGACGAAAAAGCATACGCACTCAGTGCCAGTAACCGCTTAGCAAAAACGCAAGCGATGGCCCGTGGTCAGTATAAGCTGTCTCATACGGTAGCCAAAGGTGATAGCTTATGGAGCATTGCCAAACAGCACAATGTTTCCCATCAGTCCTTAGCAAAATGGAACGGTATGGGGCCAAGAGACACATTGAAGATTGGCCAAACACTGGTCATTTGGAAAAATAGCAGTGAGGGTGCCATCATTCGCACCGTCTTTTATCAAGTGCGTAGCGGCGATACACTCAGCGCCATCGCTAATAAGTTTAAAGTCAAAAGCCTCGACATTGTAAAATGGAACGAGCTTGCAAACCAAAAGTACTTAAAGCCGGGTCAAAAACTCAAGCTCTACGTCGATGTCACTAAGGTCAGTGTATGAATCCTTCCAGTAACCCGTTAATCATGTTGGTGGATATTTTCCGTTCCCCCACGTCTTGTTTTTTAGCCCTTTATCAACGCGGCATGTGGGGTTGGCAACCTTATCTCTTTTTAATCCTGAGTCCCTTTCTATTTTGGGGGGCTTATTTTGACGTGGTTAACCTTGAATGGTTAAAAGCTGGGCTCTCGGCGCAGTTGGCTATGATCAACCCCGCTCAGCTTGAAATGTTAGATGCCAACACCTTGATGGCAAGCGAAATTATCAGTGATGTGGTAGGCCGCACGCTAACGATTTTCATGTTGGCATTGTGGTTCAATTTGGCGACCAAGCAGAGCCAACATCAGCACGGTTTCTGGCGTTGGTTTGCCGCAAGTGCTGTCATCACTTTCCCAGCCGTGTTGGGCGATCTCGCCAGTTACGCGAGCTTATTACTCAAACATGGCCACGTGATGACTTACGCTGCTGACCTTAACAGTTTAAATGGCCTAATTAAGTTGCCACTGACTAATGATTGGTCTCAATTTGCCAGCTCCTTCCCACTGCTTTTGCCTTGGTACATAGTACTTGGCTACGCGGCGGTGGGCGCATGGACAGAGCTGGAACGCGGCCAAGCTCTGGTGATTTCGGCGCTGCCTTGGATTGGCTATTACCTGATTTGGGCGCTGTACATCGCCATCAGTTAGAAAGTGGTTATAAACTAAAACTCGCCAATAGTGGGTTATGATCAGAAGCGTCCGTTACGGGCGCTTTTGCATTGAGCAGTGTTAAACCACGATAAAAAAGATGATCAAGCACCAAGCCCGTCACAAACTGAACACGGTGATCGGGTTCGAACAACACTTCCTTTAAACCCACACGATTTAATGCAGCGGTTAATGTGTCCATTCTTGCTTGACTCCAGCTATTAAAATCGCCACCGACAATCACCGGCCCTTGATGTGTTTTTAATTGAACGAGTAACGCTTCCAGCTGATTGGTATACTCTTGCGTTCCATAGGTAAAGTTCACTGCATGCAGGTTTACAACCGCCAGAGTCTGACCATCACTTAAACGATACAGGGCGTAAATCGCCGATTTGGGTAAGCGCAACCAAGGCTCTAATTCGGTGTAAGCACACGCTAATACTGGCATCTGCCTGCCAAGATTTAACACTCCGGCTGATTCACCAAAAACACGAAAAGCATCCGCTTGCGTCCCCCCCCACTGCTTTTGGCTGATCCACTCTTTCAATGACAAGGTCATGCTCGCTTCTTGTAGCAACACCAATTGAGCATCTTGGCTGAATTTATCCAGCTCACTTTGCCATGTTGCTCTATTTTGTTTATAGATATTCCAAACCAGTACATTAAGCTGACCACGCACATCAATTGCGCGAGCGTTTGGATTATCGTAACAAATCAGTGGAGATGAAGCGTTTTTCCCATCAATAGTCAACAATTGCGGCGTTGAAGGAATAGTAAAAATAGAGAAAAAACTAATCACAGCCGCGGTAATCAGCAACAGCGGCAAAACAAGCAGATATTTTCTTTTCATAACGTTCAACAAAATTGGTAGGGATGTATTAATAAAGAGACAAAAAAGGAGCCATTGGCTCCCTTCTTCTCGGTGTACGGCTAAATAGCGTCTTCGTCTTCTTCACCGGTACGAATTCGTACCACTCGTTCAATATTGGTAATGAAAATTTTACCATCACCAATTTTTCCCGTTTGCGCCGTCTCAATAATGGTGTCAACGCAGCGATCAGCGACATCGTCAGTCACCACAATTTCAAGCTTCACTTTAGGTAAGAAATCCACCATGTACTCAGCGCCACGGTACAATTCAGTATGCCCTTTCTGACGACCAAATCCTTTTACTTCAGAAACAGTCATACCCGTGATCCCGACTTCAGCTAACGCTTCGCGGACGTCATCAAGTTTAAATGGCTTAATAATGGCTTCGATTTTTTTCATGTTCATCCCTTACACTTTCGTCAATTGGTGGCATTATCTGCTAGCAAAAAAAAACAATCAATAAAAAGCCCAAGCAACGCCTGGGCTGATTGAAACCCGTTCACTGCCATTTACTTAAGACTTGCGAAATAGGCCGCTAAGTTTTCAATATCGGCATCACTGAGCATTGCCGCTTGCGCTTGCATTACGACGGCTAAACCACCATTACGCTCTTTATTCTTATAGGCTTTAACTGATGAGATAAGGTATTGCTCATTTTGCCCTTTTAGATTTGGATATCCCGGAATAAGGGCTATCCCGTCTGCGCCGTGACACGCCGCGCAGATAGCCGCTTTGGCTTGCCCTGCGGCTGGATCTCCAGCAAACGCGCTTCCCGCTAACAACGTAAAACCCATAACTATTCCAATCGCGACTTTTTTCATTGCTCCACCTTTATGTCCATATTCATGGTATGTTTTATACGAATTTTGCATGAAAAGCGTTCATTTGTCCCAGATGAGTTCACAATCTTGCCCACTGAAGTCACGATCAACAAATAAATTTGCAATCGCAACCACTTGATTCCGATGCATCAATATTGGCGTTCTTCGTCGTAACCAACTGGGCACGCCATACTCTTGGAACAATTTTTTTAGCTTTCGACTTCCCACTCGTCCGACAGGGCATGCTGCCAGCCCTTCAGGATTAAACGTAACGCTTAATTGATGGCAATTATCAGGCAAGGCTATTTCCTTGCTACCACCATGAGACGATAACCTCAGATTTCCTAGTCCATCAGGCAAGGTTAATGATTGATCGGGCACGATCATCGCCTGCCAATCTGAAATGTCTTGATAAGTTTGGATGCAATATAGCTTTTGGTCAAAGCGGCGGATCTCACTTTGCCCTAGTTTAAGACGAGGATTCGCATCAATACGCGCAGACGCCACTTGTTGCCAAATCATCGCTAAATGTTCTTGAGTCGGCATTGGCTCCCCCAATTGAGCAAGCCACATTCTTAGCAATTGATAGCGTGCTAATTCGCTGCGATGAGAAAGCGCGGTAATTGATAAACTACCATCAGGCATTTTTGCCTCTTGCATTGCCTCTTGTAGCAGCTCTTCAAGCAACACCTGCTGCTGAGCACACAATGTCGCACTACGAGCAACCGCTTGGTGAATATGCGGCCAGCGCTGCGTAAGAACTGGCGTGATGTGATGGCGGATAAAATTACGATCAAAACGGGTATCTTGGTTGCTTTCGTCCTCGACCCAATCCAAATTCTGGGTTACGGCAAAGCTTTCGATCTGTACGCGAGTCGCCGCAAGCAAAGGACGGACGATTTTCCCCGCGCCAAATGGCATCGCTTGTGCCATCGAAGAAAGTCCTTTGGGTCCACTACCACGCTTTAACGCGAGAAAAAATGTCTCGATCTGATCATCGCTATGCTGTCCAGTTAGCAACAAATCGTCAGTGTTAATGTATTTCGCTAAAACTTGGTAACGCGCCATACGCGCCAATGACTCCACACTTTCACCGCTAGCGGTATCGAGTTGCACCCGTTCAATAAAAAAAGGGATCGCGGCGTGTTGGGCCCAGCGCTGGCACTGTTTGGCCCACTCATCGGCATGCTGGCTTAATCCATGATGAACATAAACAGCGCAGCACTCGCAGGAGGTTTCGTCACGATATTGCGCCAGTAGTTCAAGCATCACCCGCGAGTCCATGCCACCACTAAAACCCAAGACTAATTGGCTGCTTGCTAAGCGATGACGATTGATAACGTGTGAAAATAGCGAATAAAGTTCAGACATGGGTTTTCAGCGCTAAGAGGAATTGATGCAAGTTTACCTTGAAACGCACCAAGCAAACCAGCCTTGAAATCGGGCCGATAAAAAAGGGCTGGACAGAATCCAACCCTTTTTATTTATTGTCCGCTCTGCTGTTTAGCAGTAGCCGTAGTTCATCAAACGTTGATAACGACGAGCCAATAATGCTTCTTCATTCAGCGGCTCTAAATCAGCAAGCTGTTTTAGCAGTGTTGCTTTCATGTTGGCGGCCATTTGTATTGGATCGCGATGCGCGCCACCTAATGGTTCTTCGATAATTTCATCAATCAGCTCAAGCTCTTTTAAGCGAGGAGCGACTAAGCCCATAGCTTCAGCCGCTTGCGGCGCTTTATCTGAATCTCGCCACAAGATTGAAGCACATCCTTCTGGCGAAATTACCGCATAAGTGGAATATTGCAGCATGTTCACGTAGTCACCCACGCCAATCGCTAAAGCGCCACCAGAGCCACCTTCACCGACAACATTACAAATAACTGGCACTTTCAAGCCTGACATCACTTTTAGGTTTGTAGCAATCGCTTCAGATTGGCCACGTTCTTCAGCGCCAACACCAGGATAAGCACCTGCGGTATCAATGAAGGTAATAATAGGCATGCCAAAACGTTCAGCCATTTTCATTAAACGCAGTGCTTTACGATAACCTTCTGGTTTTGGCATTCCGAAGTTACGTCTTACTTTCTCTCTCGTTTCACGTCCTTTTTGGTGACCAATCACCATCACCGGACGTCCCTCTAAACGAGCAATGCCGCCGACAATCGCTTT
The DNA here is from genome assembly GCF_024743775.1 of Vibrio sp. RM-69-4. Classification (NCBI taxonomy): domain Bacteria; kingdom Pseudomonadati; phylum Pseudomonadota; class Gammaproteobacteria; order Vibrionales; family Vibrionaceae; genus Vibrio; species Vibrio sp. RM-69-4. The sequence continues at coordinate 262,230 of NZ_JAMQXI010000076.1, read as the reverse complement.
GTCATCAGCAAAAGCGCGATCACCAGCCAACTCATCAAACTCAGTGAAGACATGGTTGATGTAATCAAGCGTGTAAGGGCGTTGTGGATGGCGTGCCAATTGAGCTACTTGCCATGCCCCTAAATCACCAAAGATTTTCTTCTTAAGCTCTAAGCTTTTCTTTTCTAGCTGTTCGATCTCTTTGTCGAGATCAACGGACTTATCACCACCATGGCGAGACACGTCGCGTAGCGCCTGAATTTTAGCCTCAAGTTCAGCAATTGGTTTTTCAAATTCTAGAAAATTTAGGCTCATCTACCGATCCTTTTATACTCAGCGTTCAACATATTTGACGCCAAATTTTAGTTAAATTCGAGTTCTACCTGATCTTTGCCAAGTAGCTGTTTCAATTCGTCTAACAATGTATCACTTGGGGTTACACGCCACTGCGTACCAAGAGTGAGTCGCACTCTCGCCTCTGCGCGTTGGTAGTATACATTGACAGGTATAGTCCCTGCTCGGTGAGGCTCTAAGATCTGACTAAAGCGCTCAAAAAACTGGCTGTCTATCTGTGATTGTTCAATCGATATCGACAAGCCACGGGCATATTTTTCACGCGCACTGCCCAAGTCCATGACTTCGCGCGCCGACATTTTAAGGCCACCATTGAAGTCATCAAAGCTGACCTGTCCAGAAATCACTAAAATTCTATCTTTTTCTAACAGCTCTGCATACCGCTCTAACGCATCAGAGAATAACATCACTTCCATACGTCCTGAACGATCATCTAACGTCATGATGCCAATCCGCGTACCACGCTTGGTGGTCATGACTTTAGCAGCAATCACTAACCCCGCTAAAGTGACGGATTGATCGCGTCGCGTTGGCGTGGCATCTTTTAGTCGACAACTGGTGTACTTCGCAAGTTCCTTAATATGTGCGTTTATTGGATGCCCGGTCAAATAAAGGCCCAATGTATCGCGCTCACCTTCAAGCCAAACTTTCTCAGGCCACTCGGGGACTTGCGTATATTTATGTTCTACTTCTTCTGGCGCATCAGTCAATACACCAAACATATCAACCTGACCAAAGGCTTCAGCTTGGTGGAATTGGCTGGCCGCTTTCACAGCATCATTTAATGAGGCCATCATTGCAGCACGGTGTGGGCCTAAACGATCCAAAGCACCCGCATAAATAAGCTTTTCAATCACACGCTTATTGACTTTTTTAAGATCAATTCTGGCGCAAAAATCAAACAAATCTTTAAAATAGCCGCCTGCTGTGCGCGCTTCTAAAATCGCTTCAATCGGCCCTTCACCCACACCTTTGATCGCGCCAATACCATAGACAATCGCGCCATTTTCATCGACGTTAAAGCGGTACAAGCCGGCGTTAATATCCGGTGGTAACACTTTAAGATTCATGCGTAAACATTCATCCACTAAGCCAACCACTTTTTCGGTGTTGTCCATGTCGGCCGTCATTACTGCCGCCATAAATTCGGCTGGGTAGTGGGTTTTTAACCATAAGGTTTGATAAGAAACCAGAGCATAAGCCGCAGAGTGCGATTTGTTAAACCCGTAACCGGCGAATTTTTCTACTAAGTCGAAGATTTTCATCGACAATTCGCCATCCACGCCGTTTTTTATCGAACCTTCTTCAAAAATCGCCCGCTGCTTGGCCATCTCTTCTGGCTTTTTCTTACCCATCGCACGGCGCAGCATATCCGCACCGCCTAGTGTGTATCCAGCTAGGACTTGGGCGATCTGCATCACTTGCTCTTGGTACAAGATGATGCCGTAGGTTGGGTCTAGAATTTCTTTTAATGACTCATGTTGCCATTTTTCATCTGGGTAGGAGATCGCCTCTCGGCCATGTTTACGGTCGATAAAGTTATCCACCATACCCGATTGCAAAGGCCCAGGGCGAAACAGGGCCACTAGTGCAATGATATCTTCGAAGCAGTCTGGCTGGAGACGTTTGATCAGATCTTTCATGCCGCGCGATTCTAACTGGAATACCGCGGTGGTTTCAGAATTTTGCAATATACGAAATGAAACTGGGTCTTCTAACGGGATAGCTTCAATACGAACGGGCTCTTTGCCTTCTCGTTGTAAGCGCGGGTTAATCAGCCCTAGTGCCCAATCGATAATGGTTAAGGTGCGTAAACCTAAGAAGTCAAACTTGACCAAGCCTGCGGTTTCAACATCGTTCTTATCAAATTGAGTGACGGGGAAATGCCCTTCAGCATCCGCATAAATCGGCGAAAAGTCGGTAATTGTGGTTGGGGAGATCACCACCCCACCCGCATGCTTACCGGCGTTACGCGTGCAACCTTCTAGAATTCGGCACTTATCAATCAGCTCTTTGACGTCTTCGTCATTGTTGTACAGCTCAGGTAACGCGGGTTCAGCCTTAAACGCCTTTTCGAGTGTCATTCCTGGATCTAGTGGAATAAGCTTTGAAATACGGTCGACAAATCCAAACGGATGACCAAGCACGCGTCCCACGTCACGAATGACCGCTTTGGCAGCCATAGTACCAAAGGTGATGATCTGTGATACCGCATCACGACCATACATTTCAGCAACGTGATCAATAACTTGGTCACGTTTATCCATACAGAAATCGACGTCAAAATCGGGCATTGAAACCCGTTCTGGGTTCAAGAAACGTTCGAAAAGTAAATCATATTGTAGTGGATCTAAATCAGTGATTTTGAGCGCGTAGGCCACCAATGAACCCGCACCCGATCCGCGCCCCGGTCCCACCGGAATATCGTTATCTTTTGACCACTGGATGAACTCCATCACAATCAAGAAATAACCGGGGAATCCCATGTTATTAATCACTTCGAGCTCAATTTGCAGCCGTTCATCATACTCAGGGCGACGTTGTGCACGAACCTCAGGATCGGGGAACAGAAATTCAAGACGCTCTTCAAGGCCTTCTTGTGATTTCATCACCAAGTATTCGGTTTCTTTCATTCCTTCCGTTGGGAAGGCGGGCAAGAAATATTCCCCCAAACGGACGGTAACATTACACCGTTTGGCAATCTCAACACTGTTTTGCAGCGCTTCAGGAATATCGGCAAACAGCTCACACATTTCAGCTTCGGTGCGCAAATATTGCTGTGGGCTATAATTTTTTGGCCGACGAGGATCTTCCATGGTGTAGCCATCATGAATCGCTACTCGAATTTCATGCGCTTCAAAAAACTCTTCGCTGAGAAACACCACTTCATTGGTTGCAACGACGGGCAGATCGTTATTTTCAGCCAATTCTAGAGCAAAGTGCAGATAGCTCTCTTCGTCGGCTCGCCCTGTGCGAGTCAATTCAAGGTAAAAACGATCGACAAAATGAGTTTGATAAAACTCGACACATTTATCGACTAACGCCTGATTACCTTTAAGCAGTGCTTTGCCTATTTCACCACTTTTTCCACCCGAAAGCACAATCAAGCCTTCGGCATATTTCACTAGCCACGCTTTATCAATCACAGGCAGGTGTTGCACATGACCGCGTAGATAAGCATCAGAGATCAGTAAGGTCAGATTTTTGTAGCCAACATTATCACTCGCTAGAACCGTCAGCTTGGTGAGCTCATCACCAAACTCCTCAGATTGCATGACAAAATCTGCACCGATAATCGGCTTTACCCCACAGTTATGAGCGGTACCATAAAATTTGACCAAACCACATAAGTTCGTGAAGTCGGTCAACGCTACGGCAGGCATCCCCATCTCGGCCACTTTTTTCACAAGCGGTGGCACTTTGGACAAGCCATCGATCATAGAAAAGTCGCTGTGGACACGGAGGTGGACAAACTTTGGTTCTGGCATGCAATAAAATCCTAGATGCTAGGTTTGGTACAAGATTTGGCGGTTATTCTACGCGAATCTGCTCGTGGCTGACACCCGCAATTAGTCAATTCCCAGCACGCGTTTCACTGGCTTAAAGCTTTTACGGTGCTCTGCGATGACGCCATGCTGTTCGATCGCGGCAAAATGCGCTTTAGTTGGATAGCCCTTATGTTGAGCAAAGCCAAATTGTGGGTACAATTTATCGAGCGCTTCCATCTCTTTATCGCGTACCACTTTGGCAATGATTGAGGCTGCGCTGATTTGCGCCACACGCATATCCCCCTTGACGACCGCGATACCATGCATCGGTAATTGTGGGACACGGTTGCCATCAATTAAAGCCAAATCAGGTTGAATCGCTAGACCTGCAATCGCGCGTTGCATCGCCACCATAGTCGCTTGAAGAATATTAAGCTCATCAATTTCAGCTGGTGAACAGCGGCCAACAGACCAAGCGAGCGCCTTTTGTTGAATTTCAGGAAAAAGCGCTAGGCGTTTTTTTTCTGATAACTTTTTCGAGTCGGCCAAACCTTCAATCGGATTATTCGGATCCAAGATTACTGCGGCAGTCACTACGTCGCCCACTAATGGACCTCGACCAACTTCATCCACTCCTGCAATCAAAACATAGCCCTTAGGGTATTCAAAAGGAGTCAGTGTTTGTTCTGCCATCTTGTCTATTTTCCTCTCGTTATTTTTCAATCGCTCTTTTTAATCGTTAACGGTTAATCAAGCTTAAAACCGCTTTGGCGGCTTGTTGATCGGCGCCTTTGCGGATCCAGTGATGCATTTCAGTAAAACGTTCAATTAAAGAGGAATTATCACGGCTGAGCATGCTATCGACCGCAGGAAACAGATGTTGTGGGTCGCATTCATCAAGAATGAACTCAGGAACCAGTTCTTCTCCGGCTAAAATATTGGGCAGTGAAACAAATTCGGTTATCGCAAGCTTCTGAACCAACCATCCGGTGAGCCAGTTCACTTTGTATCCCACCACCATCGGCCGTTTGAGCAACATGCATTCCAGTGCGACTGTGCCAGAGGCAAGTAGCACAGCATCTGCGGCCGTGATGACATTGCGCGCGGTGTCTTCAATAATAGCAAAATCGAGCTCTGGGGCGATCTCCTGCCAAATGGTTTCAAACTGCTGTTTACGTTTGGGGTTGACCGCAGCAACCACAAAACCGATATCAGGGTATTTCTGTTTAATTTGTCGACAGGTTTCAATAAATGGCTTGGCAATTAAACCAACTTCCCCCCCTCTGCTACCGGGCAGCACAGCTAGCCACTGTTTATCTGTCTCTAATTTCAACAGTTCACGAGCGGCGATTTTATCAGGTTGCAGTGGAATGGCATCGGCCAGTGTATGGCCGACAAATTCGCACGCAACCTGATACTTGTCGTAAAACGCTTTTTCAAACGGAAGAAATGCCAATACTAGATCTGTCGCCGCATCGATTTTAAAAATACGTTTTGGACGCCATGCCCATACAGATGGGCTAACATAATGAACGGTTTTGATACCCGCTTTTTTGAGATCAAGCTCTAGTCGTAAATTAAAATCTGGGGCGTCGATACCAACAAACACATCCGGCGGATTGGCTTTAAAATACTTCACCAACTGCGCTTTAACTTTCAGTAAACGCGGTAAGCGGCCAAGCACCTCAACCAGCCCCATCACGGCTAGCTCTTCCATATCAAATAAAGATTCACAACCTTGAGCAATCATCTTAGGGCCACCAATACCGACAAATTGTGCATTGGGGTATTGCTGCTTGATGGCTTGAATGAAGCCTTCTCCTAATGTATCGCCAGAAAGCTCTCCGGCAACAATACCGATTCTTAGGGGATTTTCATGTGAGTGCATATCGTTTCCTAACAGAATCCGCTCAGCCGTTATGCGGCGTCAAAAAGACAAAAGATCGCTAAACAAGTAGCGATCTTCGGATATTAATCAAAACTCAGTGGCGAACTAACGAATAATGCCACGCTCAGTTTTTTCTAGTAAATCAGTAAAACGCTGAATCGATGGGTACTCTTTCGCCATCTCAACCAATATAGGTAAGACCTCTGCTTGCGTTTTACCTGATCGGTAAATTTCTTTATACGCTTTTTGTAACGCGCGAATTTCGGCTTTTTCAAAACCATTTCGCTTCAAACCAACAAGGTTAAGGCCAAATGGTGAAGCATGGTTACCTTGTGCTAACACGTAAGCGGGTACATCTTGTACCACAGCAGAACAACCACCGATATAGGCATAAGCACCAACGCTACAGAAAGGATGAATCGCCGACAATGCCATAACACCAGCATAGTCTCCGACCGTCACATGACCGCCAAGAATTGCGTTGTTACCAATGTGCGTATGATTACCAACAATCACATCGTGCGCAATATGGGCATTCACACACAATAGGTTGTCGTTGCCAACAACTGTTTGCGTTTTATCTTGCATCGTACCACGGTGAATTTGCACTGCTTCACGAATAACATTGCGATCACCAATGACGACTCGCGTATCTTCACCACCATACTTCTTATCTTGGTTCTCTTCGCCAATGACGGCGTGAGGGAAAATACGGTTCTCTTCACCAATGACGGTGTTTCCTTTGATGACCACATGCGACATCACTTCCGTACCTTGGCCAATGCTTACCCCAGAGGTGATGTAAGTAAATGGACCAACAGTAACGTTAGCTCCGATGATAGCGCCATCTTCAACCACCGCACTTGGGTGGATTTGTGCAGTTTCATGAATCATATTAAAACTCTCTACGAGCACATTTCATTTCAGCTGAACACACAACCTCACCATCAACTTTCGCTACGCCATTAAACAACGCAATACCACGACGCTCTTTAATGAACTGCACTTCGATGATCAGTTGGTCGCCAGGGCCTACAGGTTTACGAAACTTCGCATTATCAATACTAGCAAAGTAATACAATTCGTTATCTTTCGGTGCACCAAAGGTTTTGAATGCTAATAGGCCCGTTGCTTGTGCCATTGCTTCTAAAATCAGTACACCTGGAAAAATAGGTAACTGCGGAAAATGACCAGTGAACTGGGGTTCATTAACTGACACATTTTTCAAGCCAACAAGGTATTTGCCTTCTTCAAAGTCAATTACACGGTCAATCAACAGAAATGGGTAACGGTGAGGAAGCAGCCTCTGAATTTCAGTGATGTGCATCGTTTTCGTTTCAGTCGTCAAAGTCATATTCCTATACAGTAAAACTTTCAAAAATTATTTGGCATTATAGACGAAAAAGACTCGCAATTGGCGAGTCTAATCGGGAAAAAGTAGAATTAGGATTCCGCTTCCTGCTCTAAGTACTTTTCAAGTGCTTTAAGTCGCTTGTGCATATCTTCGATACGGTGAACGCGAGCGGCCGTTTTACGCCATTCTTTGTTCGGTTGCAACGGAATACCAGAAGAGAACATGCCTTTCTCGGTGATGCTACGCATTACCATCCCCATGCCAGTAATGGTGACCCCATCCACAATCTCGATATGGCCATTGATGACAGTACCACCACCAATAATGCAGTACTTACCTATACGAGTACTACCCGCGATGATGGTGCCACCGGCAATTGCCGTGCCATAGCCAATATATACGTTATGTGCGATCTGTAATTGGTTATCGATAATAACGTTATCTTCAATAATCGTGTCATCTAATGCGCCACGATCAATTGTCGTGCAGGCACCGATTTCAACTCGATTACCGATCCGGACTGTGCCAATTTGTGGAATTTTAATCCACTCACCTTTCTCATTGGCATAGCCAAAACCATCAGAACCAATCACAGCACCTGACTGAATAAGGCACGCCGAGCCAATTTCCACTTCGTGGTAAACGCTGACATTTGCCCACAACTGGGTGTTAGCGCCAATTTTGGCGTTTTTACCGATGAAACAGCCGGCACCAATGGAGACGTTATCGCCCAGTTGTACGCCCGTCTCAATGACCGCGTTTGCACCAATAGAAACGTTCTGCCCTAGCTGGGCATCCGGTGCCACAACCGCAGAAGAGCTGATATCACTCGCAGGTCGCGGTGTCGTGTCCAGCGCTTGCGCCACCTTTGCAAAAGCAACGTATGGATCAGCGACGACCAATACATTGGTTGTACACAATTCACGTTCACTAGCCTTGACCATAATCACCGTTGCGCGGCATTGACCAAGGTGTTTGGTATATTTGGGATTAGAGAGGAAAGTTACGTAACCTTCCTGCGCCTTATCCATAGGTGCGACAGCGGAAACTGTCGCAGAGCCATCACCAAACAGCTCTCCCCCGGTGATGGTTGCCAATTCGGCTAAAGTCAGTTTTGCCATAATAATATTATTTTAGTTGTTTAATTACTTTCTCTGATAGGTTGTAGTCCGACTTACCATATTGCATAGCTTGCACGTCAACAACGATGTCATAACCTTCTTTTTCCGCAACTTTCTTCACTGCGTCTTGAATCACCATGAAGAGTTTTTGCTTCTCTTCACTCTCACGACGCGCTGAAGCTTGCTCTAACGCTTGCGCTTTGATTTTGTACTTGCTGTCTAATTGACCAATTTCAATACGCAGCTTCTCGATCTCATCTTGACCTAGCAGTTCGCCATCACGTTTAAGTTTTTCAATTTTGGTTTTTGCTTCAGCTTGAATTGACTGTAGCTCTGCCCCTTTATCTTTAAACTCTTCTTGTAATTTTTGCAGCACAACTTCTCGTTGAGGTAATGCTTGGAATACTTGCGCGGTATTAATGTAACCTACTTTCTGCGCCGCCTCAGCGGCTTGCGCAAAAAATGATGAACTCAGTACAACTAGGCCCAATCCTGCCGCTTGAATCGCTTTTTTCAAAATACTTTCCTCTAATTAGAATGTTCTGCCGATCGTGAAAGTGAAGAACTCTTCATTATCACCTTCATAAATTTTAATAGGTTTGGCAATTGAAAATACCAATGGCCCCATAGGTGACATCCACTGTAGTGCCGCACCATAAGAGGAACGGTAATTCATTGGATCTGAGTAATCGTAATAATACTGATCACCATAACCGAGTTTCCCATCTTTGTAATCGAACTCTGTATCCCAAACGCTGGCCATATCGAAGAAGATGCTGGTGCGAATTTGGCTACGAGTTTCATCAGAGGCAAATGGCGTCGGTACAATCAGCTCTACACTGGCTAGCGCGACCGCGTTACCACCGACAGAGTCATCTGTTGCGCTATAGCAGCGGTTGTTGCCACCATTATTGCCATTACAGCCTGTCGCATCGTTATAAATCGCTTTCGGTCCAGCCGAGTTAGAGCCAAAACCACGTAACGTGGTAAAGCCACCTGCATAATAGTTTTCATAAAATGGGAACAAGTTATCGTTACCATCCGTTTTCCCGTAACCATTACCATACCCTAAGCGTCCTCTTAGCAAGAGTGAAAACTCATGTTTTTTGGTTAATGGGAAATACTGGCGGACATCGTACTGCGCTTTGAAATACTTTACGTCTGAGCCCGGCACGGTCATCTTGTAGAAAGCGCGTTGGTGATTCCCCGCCGTTGGGAAAATGGTTCGGTTTAAATTATTGCGCGTCCATGAGATGTTGACGTCAAAGTCATTGGTGATCAAACTGCCATCATCGCTACGATTACTCGCTTGAGACTGTAAGAACTGACTAACTTGCACATACTCATCGATATTACCGATCTTGTTGTGCGTGTAACCGATACCGAGGTCAAAACGGTTTAATTCGTCAAATGGGAAACCCCACGTTAAACTTGTGCCGTAACTTTCATTGGTATAATCAACAATACCTGCTTCAGAAGCCTCAAACTGGTTATAGAAAATCTTACCACCCAAACTGACACCATCAAGGTTCCAATAGGGATCACGGTAATCTAAACTGATGTTCTTTTGATAGTCGTTCATCATGGCATTGATGCCAACTCGATTACCTGAACCAATGAAGTTATCTTGCTGTAAACCAACCTGAAAACTCACGCCTGATTCTGTACCATAACCGACACCAAAGTTAACACTACCTGAGTTGGCCTCTTTCACGTTGTACACCAGATCGACTTGATCTTCACTGCCAGGTACACGTACGGTTTGCACATCCACTGTTTCAAAGAAGCCAAGACGGTTCAAACGGCTCTTACCCGTATCAATCGCTTTAGAGCTCAGCCAACTGCCTTCCATTTGACGCATTTCGCGGCGCAAAACTTCATCTTTGGTTGAGTTATTACCGACAAAGCGAATATCACGGACATAGATACGCTTACCCGCTTCCACATGAACAACCAAGGAAACTTCTTGCGTTTCATCATTAAATTCTGGGATGGTTCGAACTTGAGGATAAGCATAGCCAGCTTCACCCAATACTCGTTTTACATCTTCTTCAAGCTTGGTCACCAGTGAGCCGTTATAGGTTTCCTCGGCTTCAAACGGGATCAAAGCGGTAAATTCAGCCTCTTTGCCAATCAGCTCTCCGCGGAATTTAACGTCTTTGATTTTATAAGGCTGACCTTCGCTAATGCCTAAAGTGATATAAACGCCTTTTTTATCAGGAGAAATAGCAACTTGCGTGGAATCGACTTGAAACTTTAAGTAGCCACGGTCGAGGTAGAAAGAGCGCAAAGCTTCAATATCAGCGGCTAAGACCTGCTTTTGGTATTTATCATCAGAGAGGAAATTCCACCACGCCACATCGACATTCAAATTGAAGCGTGACAGTAAATCTTGGTCACTAAACACTTCATTGCCAATAAAGTTGATTTGCTGGATTTTCGCAGAAACCCCTTCACTGAACACAAATTTAAGGTCAGCACGGTTGCGAGGTAAAGGTGTCACCACCGCTTTTACGGTCGCGTTGTACTTACCCACGCTGTAGTAAAAATCTTCCAACCCCTTTTCAATGTTGCTCAAGGTCGTACGATCAAGCGCTTCACCGATGCGGATATTGGATGCATCAAGATTCTGCTGCAACTGCTCTTCTTTGATCGCTTTATTTCCAGAGAAGGAAACACTTGCAATGGTTGGACGTTCTTTAACCTGAACGATCAGAACGTTGTTGTCTCGTAATACTTTGATGTCTTCAAAGTTGCCCGAAGTGTAAAGTGCTTTGATAATATCCGCGACATCTTGTGCATCAACGGTATCGCCAATTCGAACGGGCATTTTAAGCAATGCAGCGCCGAGCGCAACGCGTTGAAGCCCTTCAATTTGAATATCCTGCACTACGAAATTCTCGGCACTATGTGCTGAGAGGCTGGTTGCCAATAGTGTCGCGAAAAGGATCTGTTTCATTGCCATATTTATTCTTGTTATTCCTTGCTACAACTTCTGCCTAATGGTTACAAATCACAGGCGACTAAAATCATTAAATATTGCCACAGCCATCAAAGAAAAGATGATCGCCCCACCAATTCGGTATCCCATTTCTTGAATCTTCTCTGGGACAGGACGACGAATAACGGCTTCAATTGCAAAAAACAGTAAGTGTCCGCCATCTAACATTGGCAGTGGTACTAGATTGATAATGCCTAAGTTGACACTAATCAGAGCCAGAAAACCCAAGAAATAGACCAAACCATAGTCAGCGGTAGTTCCAGCTCCTTTGGCAATCGAAATCGGCCCACTCAGATTATTCAACCCCACATCACCGACCACCAGTTTTTTCAACATGCTGACGGTTAAGTTGATCACTTGCTGTGTTTTTTCAACCGCTTTTCCGACTGATTCAAATACACCATATTGCAGCTCAAATCGATAACTTTCCGGCCATTCTGCGACTTTAGGAGCGATTCCCGCAAAACCTATCGTTTTGCCTTGCGGTAACTCACGAACGTCAGGCGTAAGCTCGATAGTCAAGCGTTGTTCATCACGCACAACAACCAATGAAACTGGCTGATTGGGGTGGCTTTGTATCAACTCCACAACTTGCTGCCAATGGTTTATCTTCGCACCGTTGGCTTCGATCAAGGTGTCCCCAACTTCTAACCCGGCCTTCTCTCCGGCGCTACCTTGAGAAACATTGGTTAGCGTCAGCGATATTTCAGGAACAAATGGTTTAAAACCTAACGCTCCCATAGCAGACTCTGTTTCTGGGTTAAAGTTCCAAGAACGGATATCTAATGTTTTGATTTCATCCACACCAATTTCATTATTGGTTCCGACGGTGAGCGTTAATTGTTCATCACCAATATGGCTAATCAGCCCCATATTGACCGATTCCCAATCTAAGGTATTCACTCCTGAGACTGCTTTGATCTGCATTCCTGACTCTAAACCCGCTTGAGCGGCGATCGATTGCGGGGCAATTTCGCCAATCACAGGTTTTACCGCTGGGACGCCAATTAAGAACACGAGCCAATAGGCAAAAATGGCGAAGAAAAAGTTAAAAGCAGGCCCAGCACTCACGACAGCGACACGTTTCCACAATGGTTTTTGGTCAAAAGCTAAGGGTTTTAATTCAGCTGGAACATCATCAACACGGCTATCGAGCATTTTAACGTAGCCGCCGAGAGGAATAATTGAGAGGTTGTACTCGGTGCCATCTTTGGCTACTCGGCTCCAAAGTGATTTACCAAAGCCAATGGAAAATTTTTCGACTTTAATTCCGCAGCGACGTGCTACCCAAAAATGACCAAATTCATGCACAGCAACCAATATACCTAACGCAATGATGAAAGAGACGAAATTCCACAAAATACCACTCATAATAAATGCTCTTGTATGATTTGCTGGGCAATAGTGCGCGCCATTCTATCGAGCTCTAACAAGCTTTCCAAGTCATAGCAATGTAACTGAGTATGTGCTGCACACACTTTTGACAATACACGTTCATTAACTTGTGCGATATCGGTAAAACGAATTTGCTTATTTAAAAAAGCTTCAACGGCTATTTCGTTGGCTGCATTTAAAGAGGTGGTGGCATGTTGCCCTTGATAGCAAGCATCAATCGCCAATCCCAAACAAGGATAACGCTCGTAGTCCACATCCATAAAACTCAAATTACTTAATTTGGTAAAATCCAGTGCCGGAACCCCCGCAGTAATGCGTTCTGGATAAGAGAGAGTTAAAGCAATTGGCGTGGACATATCGGGTTCCCCCATTTGCGCAAGCACCGAACCATCGCGGTACTGCACCATAGAGTGGATCACCGATTGTGGGTGGATTAACACTTTTAATTGCTGTTTCGATGCATTAAACAGCCACTTAGCTTCAATATATTCCAAACCTTTGTTCATCATAGTGGCGGAATCAACCGAAATTTTCGGCCCCATCGACCAGTTAGGATGAGCAATCGCTTGCTGTGGTGAAACATCTGCTAACGTGGATAAATCACTGTAGCGAAAAGGGCCGCCAGAGCCCGTGAGCAGAATATGTTGCACACCATGTTCTTGTAAATCACAGCGACCCAAAGAGCCTTGAATTTCAGGGGGTAAGCATTGAAAAATCGCGTTATGTTCGCTATCGACAGGGAGCAATTCCGCACCGTGTTTTTCGACCGCATCAATAAACAACTGGCCAGACATCACCAAGGCTTCTTTGTTTGCCAACAAAACACGCTTGCCCGCCTTTACCGCGGCCATGGTTGGTAACAAACCTGCTGCACCAACAATCGCCGCCATCACCGTATCCACCTCATCTAATGCGGCGACGTGGCACATGGCGTCTTCACCAAATAATACGGTTGTTTTTAAGTTCAATGACTGCAATTGAGCTAAAAGCTCATCCGCCGCCTTTTGGTTTGCCATTACCGCATAAACTGGCTGCCAACGCTGGCATAGCTCACGCATTTTATTGACATTATTTCCCGCGGCTAAAGCCACAACGGAAAAGTGTTCGGGATTTTGAGCCACGACTTTTAATGTGCTTGCCCCAATTGAACCTGTGGCCCCGAGAATCGTTAACTTACGCATAGCAACAACCGTGAATTAAGATTGGGGTAAGACAGCTTAACCCAAGCATTAGAAAATGAAATACAGTAGAGCAAAAACAGGAAATGCAGCCGTCAGGCTATCGATACGATCCAAAACGCCGCCATGCCCAGGAATAATATTACTGCTGTCTTTAATTCCTGAAACGCGCTTAAACATACTTTCGACCAGATCACCGAGCACAGAGATAATCACAGTCGCTAATGTAATACCGACCATCGACAGCGTGTTTGTAAACCGGATATCAAACCAATCAGCAGTAAACCACGCCACAATCAATGCCGTAATAATGCCACCAATCAACCCTTCAATGGTTTTATTTGGACTGACTGCTGGTGCCATTTTGTGCTTACCAAAACTTTTGCCCGCAAAATAAGCGCCACTGTCTGCAGCCCAAACAATTAAGCAGACAAATAGCACCAACTTAGCACCGTGGTATGGCTCACTCAAAAAGGCTTCTGCGCGTAAAAAAAGGACGCTCCAGAAAAAAGGAAGTAGCGTAAGCACACCAAAAAGGTGCCTAAGTAGATTGGATTTTTCCCACCATGGACGGGATTTAGGATAGGTAATAGCTAAAAAGCTAGAAAACAGCCACCAAGCCACCCCAACACTTAATATCACATAGTGATTCGAGTTCATGTTGGCTAGGCTAACGGCATCAGGGGAAATCAGTAGGTAACTTGCTCCACCAATGATAATGGCGGGTAACAGCGCCAGATGCCTAGATGTCGAATCGATAAACTGCGTCCATTCCCATACACCGACGAGCGCCACAAGGGCCAAAACGGCCATAAATAGGGGGAGTGGCAGTTCAAAAATGCCCAGCATCACCAGTGGAGCTAATATGAGCGCCGTGATAATTCGTTGCTTCAAACTAATGGATCCTTTATTTCTGTTCCATCAATGCCTTAACCTGTTCCCCTGTGCAGCCAAAACGGCGTTCACGGTTAACAAACCAAGTCACTGCTTCAATTAAACTTTCTTCACCAAACTCAGGCCAGTAAATCGGCGTAAAGTACATCTCTGCATAGGCCAATTGCCACAACATAAAATTACTAATACGACATTCACCGCTGGTACGAATGAGCAAATCCACTTCAGGAATATCAGACATCGTTAGCGACTGTGTAATCAGCGTCTCGTCAATCTGATCAGGAGAAAGCTCACCGCTCGCCACTTTGACCGCGATAGAGCGCATTGCTTCTGTGATATCCCATTTTCCGCCATAGTTTGCGGCGATATTAACGACCATGCCACTGTTTGATGAGGTTAACTCTTCTGCCTGAGCGATTTTTGTTTGTAAGCGTGAGCTAAAACGTGTTTTATCACCAATGACCCTAAGACGCAGATTGTTCTTATGCAGCTTTTTTACTTCTGTGGATAGCACAGTAATAAATAACTCCATCAACACGCCTACTTCAGCTTCCGGACGTCGCCAATTTTCACTGCTAAAGGCAAACAAAGTAACGGCTTTAATACCCAATTTCGCTGCAGTAGAAATCGTTCTTCGGACCGCTGCTACACCATTCTTATGACCAAATACACGAGGTTTACCTTGTGCTTTAGCCCAACGGCCATTTCCGTCCATAATGATTGCGATGTGTTGGGGTAATACATCAGATGAGAGGGATGAGTTTTGCATAAGAAATTAATTGATTACCAAACTGATAGGGCAAAATAGCATAAAAAAACGCTGCACTGTGAGCACAGCGTTTTAGAAAGGCTAAAAAGAGCGAATTAAACTTCCATTAACTCTTTTTCTTTTGCAGCAAGAACTTCATCAATTCTCTTAATCGCTACATCGGTAAGTTTTTGAATCTCTTCTTGCGCTTTATGATCTTCGTCTTCAGAGATTTCTTTATCTTTCAGTAGAGCTTTTAAGTCGCCATTGGCATCACGACGAATGTTGCGAACTGCAACGCGACCACCTTCAGCTTCACCACGAACAATTTTCACCAAATTACGACGACGTTCTTCGGTCAGTGGTGGCAGTGGTACACGAATAACCGTACCTGCAGACATTGGGTTTAGACCCAAATCAGACATCAAAATCGCTTTTTCAACTTTTGGCGTCAACTCTTTATCAAAAACAGTGATCGCGAGAGTACGTGCATCTTCAGCTACAACGTTAGCGATTTGATTCAGCGGTGTCGAAGCACCATAGTAATCGACAGAAATGCCGGAGAGTAAACTTGGGTGAGCGCGACCAGTACGTACCTTAGAAAGGTTGTTTTTCAGGGCATCTACGCTCTTATCCATACGCTCTTGAGCGTCTTTCTTGATTTCGTTAATCACAAATATCACCTACTTGTTTTTTTGTTTTGGAGTGATTAGTCAGCGGTGCTAATTAGTGTACCTTCCGCTTCACCCATTACCACGCGACGTAGTGCGCCCGGTTTGTTCATATTAAATACGCGGATTGGCATTTTATGGTCACGCGCTAGCGTAAACGCGGCCAAGTCCATCACTTTTAGCTCTTTTTCAAGCACGGTTGTATAAGACAGCTTATCATACAGTTCTGCGTCTGGGTTTGCCACTGGGTCTGCACTAAATACGCCATCTACTTTTGTCGCTTTTAGAACCACATCCGCTTCAATTTCAATACCGCGCAAACAGGCAGCAGAATCAGTTGTAAAGAATGGGTTACCAGTACCCGCAGAGAAGATCACAACACGGCCTTGACGTAGTTGGCTGATAGCATCGGCCCAATTGTAATCGTCACACACACCTTTAAGAGGAATGGCAGACATCACGCGCGCATTCACATAAGCACGGTGCAAAGCATCACGCATTGCCAAACCATTCATTACGGTTGCCAGCATTCCCATGTGGTCGCCCACAACACGGTTCATGCCCGCTTCAGCAAGACCTGCGCCACGGAATAAGTTACCGCCGCCGATGACAACACCCACTTGAACACCCAGTTCAACCAGTTCTTTTACTTCCTGTGCCATGCGATCTAACACCGCAGGATCAATACCAAAACCTTCTTCGCCTTGTAGCGCTTCACCGCTAAGTTTTAACAGGATACGTTGATAGGCTGGTTTAGGGTTCGTAGTCATGGAGCTTACCTTCCAAATAGAGAGTTGTTAATTAACAGTCATGATTTAAAACTGAATACTGAATTCTAAATCATCACAATTAGTCTCAATATGCCATTCGTAAAAAGACCGCAGCCTTGGCTACGGTCTCTTTTTAGGCAAAATCGCTAGGATTAACCTTTTTGAACCATTGCAACTTCTTCAGCGAAGCTAAGTTCTTGAGCTTTCTCAATACCTTCACCAACTTCTAGACGTACGAAGTTAGTAACGGTTGCGCCTTTAGCTTTCAGCATTGCGCCAACAGTTTGAGAAGGATCCATGATGAACGCTTGACCAGTAAGTGATACTTCACCTGTGAACTTAGTCATGCGGCCTTCAACCATTTTCTCAGCAATTGCTGCTGGCTTACCAGATTGCATTGCGATTTCGATTTGGATTTCACGCTCTTTAGCCACAACTTCTGCTGGTACATCTTCAGGGTTCACGTACTCAGGTTTTGCAGCAGCAACGTGCATTGCTACGTGTTTGATGGTCTCTTCATCCGCTTCACCAGCAACCACAACGCCGATACGGTCGCCATGGCGGTATGAACCAACTTTAGCGCCTTCGATGTAATGAACGCGACGGATAGTGATGTTTTCACCAATTTGAGCAACAAGAGCAATACGTGCTTCTTCAAATTTAGCTTGAAGTGCTGCGATATCTAGACGCTCAGCAAGTGCAACCTCTAGAACTTCGTTAGCGAACGCTAGGAAGCTTGAATCTTTTGCTACGAAGTCAGTTTGGCAGTTCACTTCTAGAAGTGCTGCAAAACCATCAGCTTCTTTAATTAGGATAGTACCTTCAGCTGCGATGTTACCTGCTTTTTTCGCTGCTTTAGCTGCGCCGCTTTTGCGCATGTTTTCAATTGCTAGTTCGATGTCAGCGTTTGCTTCTACAAGCGCTTTTTTACATTCCATCATACCTGCGCCAGTACGCTCGCGCAGTTCTTTTACTAGAGCAGCAGTTACAGTTGCCATTCTCTATTCCTCAGTTGATTCTGGTGGTAAAAATCAGGGGCCGATTGTTTGGCCCCTGATGCTAACTATAACTTGTTCAATGCATCAATCGTGTGACACATATAATCAAGTGTGACTCAGAGCCGCTATTATTCTGCTTCTACGAAACCGTCTTTTGCAGCAGCAAGCGCAGCTGCATCTTTGTTACGACCTTCGTTAACCGTTTCTGCAACAGCATTTAGGTAAAGCTGGATTGCACGGATTGCGTCGTCGTTACCAGGGATAATGTAGTCAACGCCATCTGGGTTAGAGTTAGTATCAACAACAGCGTAAACTGGGATACCTAGGTTGTTTGCTTCTTTAACTGCAATGTGCTCGTGATCTGCATCGATAACGAATAGTGCGTCAGGTAGACCGCCCATATCTTTGATACCACCAAGAGATTTCTCTAGCTTCTCCATTTCACGAGTACGCATTAGAGCTTCTTTCTTAGTTAGCTTATCAAAAGTGCCATCTGTTGCTTGAATTTCAAGCTCTTTTAGACGCTTGATTGACTGACGAACAGTTTTCCAGTTAGTTAGCATGCCGCCCAACCAGCGGTTGTTAACGTAGAATTGGTTGCTTGCGATAGCCGCTTCTTTAACAGCTTCAGATGCTGCGCGTTTAGTACCAACGAAAAGAACTTTACCTTTTTTCTCACCAACTTTTTGTAGCTCAGCTAGAGCTTCGTTGAACATAGGAACAGTTTTTTCTAAGTTGATGATGTGAACACGGCTACGAGCACCAAAAATGAATGGCTTCATTTTTGGGTTCCAGTAACGAGTCTGGTGACCGAAGTGAACACCAGCTTTTAGCATGTCGCGCATTGATACAGTTGCCATTTAAAAATCCTCTATGGGGTTAGGCCTCCACATTCCCCATGTATCCGACCCCTAACATCTATTCGGTTGTTGCCGATAGTTTTATTGTTGGAGCACCCCGGAACACGTGTCGGAATGTGTGTGATTTAAAGATAATGTGTTTAGAAAGGAAGGTGGGCTTCGTCATTTCAGAAGAAAACGCACTTCGATTCCGGCGCGCTTTATACCATATTTAGCCCTTCTCTGGCTAGAAAAAAATACGACACATCATGGCTTAGGTAAGCTGTAGTTATGCAAACAATTCTTACTTACCGACAGGGATCCCTTGCGATTCATCCATGCACTGCTAGAATAACGCCCATTCGCACAGTTAAGTGCTTAAGAATTAATGCATAGAGAAAGCCGATGTCTGTAAAAATCAAAACTGCTGAAGAAATAGCCAAAATGCGCGTCGCGGGTAAACTGGCTGCCGATGTCCTTGAGATGATTGAACCGCATGTAAAAGTGGGCATCACCACTGAAGAACTTGACCAGATCTGCCACAAGTACATCACTGAAGTACAGCAAGCTATTCCAGCACCATTGAATTACCACGGTTTTCCTAAATCGATCTGTACCTCTATTAATCACATTGTTTGTCACGGCATTCCGGCAACTCAAGATACGCAGTATGGGCAATTACAGCGTCCAGCGGTACTGAAAGAGGGTGATATTCTGAACATTGATATCACGGTTATTAAAGATGGCTACCACGGTGACACCTCAAAGATGTTCTTTGTCGGTGAAGTGTCGCCAGCAGATAAGCGCCTATGTCTTGTTGCGCAAGAGTGTCTTTATATCGGCATGAAAAAGGTCAAGCCCGGTGTTCAATTGGGTGAGATTGGTACTGCGATCGAAAAACACATTAAAACCAATAATAAAAATAACCCACGCCTTAAATTTTCGATTGTGAAAGATTATTGCGGCCACGGTATTGGCGCTCAATTTCATGAAGAACCACAAGTGGTTCACTATAAAAACGGCGACAGAACCGTACTGCGTGAAGGGATGATTTTCACTATCGAGCCAATGATTAATGCGGGTAAATTTGGTTGCCGCCTTGATGATGAAGACAATTGGACGGTTTACACCGCCGATGGCAAAAACTCAGCGCAGTGGGAACACACCATTTTGGTTACCGCCACTGGCTGTGAAGTGCTGACGCTGCGTGAAGAAGAAACCATTCCGCGTCTGATGCATAACGCCTAATTACATCGAACCAAAACCTTATCAATCAATATCCCTCTTGCAGGGATATTTTTTTATCTGCAGTGATTTGATACAGTCAGTCTACGTTGTGACATATCACTAGCATGGATTGCCGTTATGCCTTTTCAGTCTCCCCTCACCTTTACTGACACACAACTCACTATCGGCGAGCTTAAACAACAACTTGAACAGTTCACTCAGTATCAGAAACATCAATTTTTGCACCACCATCCGGTCAACGACCTGGTACTAGGCCGCTCTGAATATATGGACCAACTGCTCTACAGGTTATGGGAACATTATTCATTTTCGCAGGTTCCAGACATCAGTTTAGTGGCCGTCGGAGGCTATGGCCGCGGTGAACTTCATCCTCTTTCGGACATCGATATTCTGGTCGTCTCCAATCATACTTTACCCGCTGAACTCGGCAGTAAAATTAGCGAATTCATTACCTTGTTGTGGGATTTGCGTTTAGAAGTGGGCCATGCCGTGCGTACCGTGCAGCAGTGCGCTGAAATTGGCCGTGAAGATTTAACCGTCGCGACAAACTTACAAGAAGCTCGGTTATTATGTGGCAGCGAAGAGACATTTTATAAACTCAAGATGTTGATTCATTCCGAATCATTTTGGCCAAGCGAAACCTTTTACCGCGCCAAAATTCAAGAGCAGCGCGACCGACACGCTCGTTACCATGACACCACTTATAACCTTGAACCCGATATCAAATCGACTCCTGGAGGCTTAAGGGACATTCATACTTTAAGCTGGGTGGCTAGACGCCACTTTGGTGCAACATCACTGCTTGAAATGAGTCGTTTTGGTTTTTTAACTGATGCTGAATATCGTGAGCTAGTAGAGTGCCAAGACTTTTTATGGCGCGTGCGCTTTGCGCTGCACATTGAATTAAAACGCTATGACAATCGGCTTATTTTTGCTCATCAAGCTCAAGTGGCAGAACATCTGGGCTTTACGGGTGAAGGGAATCGCGCAGTCGAGATGATGATGAAAGAGTTCTACCGTACGCTACGTCGTGTTGCGGAACTCAACAAAATGCTCCTGCGTCTGTTTGATCAAGCCATACTCAATAACGGCGAAGAAGCCGTGGCAGAAATTTTAGATGATGATTTTCAACGTCGTGGCAACTTAATAGAAGCTCGTAAACCCGCGCTTTTCCAAGCTCGCCCTGAAACGATCTTAGATATGTTTATTCATATCGCCAATGATTCCAGCATCGAAAGCGTCGCACCCACAACCATGCGCCAGTTGCGTACAGCCAGAAGGCGGCTCAATAAATTCCTGCACACCATTCCCGAAGCGCGTGAGAAATTCATGGCATTGGTACGTCACCCTAACGCACTACATCGTGCGTTCAGCCTGATGCATAAATTAGGCGTGCTCGCCGCTTATCTTCCCCAATGGAGCCAAATTGTTGGACAAATGCAGTTCGACCTATTCCATGTTTATACGGTCGATGAACACAGCATTCGTCTTCTCAAACACATCAATACCTTTAGCTACGCACAAAATCACGATAAACACCCCATCTGTTGCGAA
The DNA here is from genome assembly GCF_024743775.1 of Vibrio sp. RM-69-4. NCBI lineage: Bacteria > Pseudomonadati > Pseudomonadota > Gammaproteobacteria > Vibrionales > Vibrionaceae > Vibrio > Vibrio sp. RM-69-4. The sequence goes on along the minus strand of NZ_JAMQXI010000076.1, from coordinate 240,750 downwards.
GTCTACCCACGTCTCCAGAAAAAGGAGATGCTGATTCTGGCCGCTATTTTTCACGACATTGCCAAAGGGCGTGGCGGCGATCACTCTGAAATCGGTGCGGTAGAAGCCTATGATTTTTGTATTGAACACGGTTTATCAAAGCCTGAAGCAAAATTAGTCTCTTGGCTGGTACAAAACCACCTCTTGATGTCGGTAACGGCGCAAAGACGCGACATTTACGACCCAGATGTCATTACCGAATTTGCAAAAAAAGTGCGCGATGAAGAGTATCTCGAACATCTTGTTTGCCTAACTGTCGCGGACATCTGCGCTACTAACCCTGAGCTTTGGAACAGTTGGAAACGCACCTTGCTGGCAGAGCTATATCACTCAACACAGCGGGCACTTAGGCGTGGGCTTGAAAACCCGGTAGATGTGCGCGATCGCATTCGCCACAACCAACAAATGGCATCCGCATTACTTCGTAAAGAAGGCTACAGCGCACGTGAAATTGAAGTGCTTTGGCAGCGCTTTAAAGCCGATTACTTTTTGCGTCACACTCACAAGCAGATCGCTTGGCATTGTGAGCACCTACTCAAACATAGCGACCCAAGCCAACCGCTGATCCTGATGAGCAAAAAAGCCACTCGTGGCGGCACTGAATTGTTTGTTTATACTAAAGATCAACCTGCCCTCTTTGCGACTGTGGTTGCTGAACTGGACCGTCGAAATCTCAATGTTCATGATGCGCAGATCATGTCGAGTAAAGATGGCTACGTCCTTGATACCTTCATGGTACTGGATCAAAACGGCCATGCAATTGACGAAGAGTGTCACCCATCGTTGATCAAACACCTACTCAGTGGGCTAGAAACGGGTTGGCAGAACAAACTGAAATTGCGCCGCACGCCACGTAACTTGCAACATTTTAAAGTCAAAACTAAAGTCGATTTTTTACCCACCAAAAGCAATAAACGAACCTTAATGGAATTAGTCGCACTTGATACTCCGGGACTGCTGGCAACGGTCGGAGCCACATTTGCTGACTTAAACATTAACCTGCATGGTGCAAAAATCACCACCATTGGCGAACGAGCAGAAGATTTATTTATTCTCACCGGTTCGCAAGGCGGAAAATTGAGTGAAGAAGAAGAGTGCACGTTACGTGAAATGCTGATTAAAAATGTTTCTGAACTCGCGCCAAATTAAACGGAAAAGGAAAGCGATCTGGTCCACAACTTGAACCATTGATATCACGATGAACTATCTCGGGCGAGCATGGACTGCTACATTGAAATGGTTCATTGATGTGTCACAAAATACAATAGAGGTTGCCTATGTATCCCTACCTCACCGGTTTAGGCATTCAAGATCCTAAACAGATTGAGCGCTATTCACTTCGTCAAGAAGCCCATAAAGATGTGTTGAAGATTTACTTTCATAAGCAGAAAGGCGAGCTGTTCGCTAAAAGCGTGAAATTTAAATACCCTCGACAAGTAAAAAATGTATTGGTCGATAGCGGCAGCCATCAATACAAAGAGGTGACGGAGATCAACCGTAATTTAACCTTGGTGATTGATGAACTAAATAAAATCACTAAGCCGGTTCCTATGAGTGATCTCGATCTGAAGCAAAAAATATTGACTGACTTGCGCCATTTGGAAAAAGTGGTCACGAGCAAAATCGCTGAAATTGAAGCTGACTTAGAGAAGCTAAAATAGTCTCAAGACGGTAAAGTAACTTTAGATACCCAGAGCATCGAATAACCCTGTTTCAGATAACTCTTCACTGACAAAAAAGGTTCCCAAAGGAACCTTTTTTGTTACTAAGCCTAAGCCGTCAATCAATATTGAACGCTGACCATGTTATAACCAACCCGCCCAAAAGCCGACCCAATACAGCGCAATCGCGGATACAACACCTGCCACGATATCATCGAGCATAATCCCCAAACCACCATGCACTCGTTTATCTAACCAACTGATCGGCCACGGTTTGAGCATATCGAAAAAGCGAAACAGCACGAATCCAGCCACCAGCCATTTCCAATCTAAACTAGGCAGTTCAAGCACTGGCACGACTAGCATTGTTATCCAAAAACCGGCAAATTCATCCCACACAATCGAACCGTGGTCATGCACTTTCATGTCGTCAGAAGTCACTTGGCAAATTTTCACGCCCACCAAGCAAGCCAGCACAACCACAGCACAATACACTGTGATAGGGAGCTGTACTAACAGTAAATAAAAAGGCACTGAGGCAAGCGTTCCCATTGTGCCGGGCACGATAGGCGATAGGCCACTGCCAAAACCCGTGGCCAAAAGATGCCAAGGGTTCTTTAATGAGATTAATGCGATAGGGTTTGTCATCCGTTCACCTTAAAATGATCATAGCCGCTTAACTGCCAATTGAGTTTTTTTCCTTGATGCTGAAGCTCAAAAATACCCTGCGGGCGAATTTGGCCAATGCAACTCACCTTACAACCGCAATGAGCAAGCGCACTTTCGATGGAACCTCGGTTATGCTCTGGAACAGTGAAACACAACTCATACTCTTCACCGCTGGTTAGTGCATATTGCTGTGCTATTTGTCTCTCGCCCACAAACTGCAACAGCTCTTGCGAGATAGGCAACGCACCAACATCTAAACTCACCCCAACATTTGAACGATGCAAAATATGTTTGAGATCAGACACTAAACCATCGGAAATATCAATTGCAGAAGAAGCCAAATGAAGCAATGCTTGGCCAGCAAGAATTCTTGGCGTTGAGAGATAGTGACGCTTTTCAAGCTCTTGGGCAAAAGGTTTATGGCGTAAGCTTGGGTCAAGAATCACATCGAGCCCTGCTTGGCTATCACCAAGCTCGCCAGTGACGTAAACCCAATCTCCCACTTTGGCTCCACTGCGCAGCAGCGCCAATTCTTGTGGCACAAAACCTTGTACTGTCAAGGTAATGCTCAGTGGTCCTTTGGTTGTATCCCCACCAATTAGCTGAATATTGTAGTAATTCGCAAGTTCGAAAAAAGCATCACAAAAGGGTTTTAGCCATGCTTCATCGACACTAGGTAGAGTGAGTGCGAGCGATACCCAAGCAGGCGTTGCCCCCATCGCAGCCAAATCACTGATGTTAGATGACAATGCTTTATGAGCCACCCAAGCCGGATTCGCATCGGTTAAAAAATGAGTGCCTGCGACTAAGGTGTCGGTACTGATGGCGATCCGAACATTTTCTGGTGCTTTGACCAATGCACAATCATCTCCTAGAGCAAGAGAGACATCTTTACGTTGTGACTGACGGTTAGAGAAATAGGTATCGATTAAATTGAATTCACCGAACATAAAAAATTCCCTGCCCTGAGTTTTTATTATGTACATCATTTCTCATCGCTTAGGGCTTTTGCGGAGAAAGATCCGTCATAAAAAAGGTCAGCGAATGCTGACCTTTTATTTTAAAACGACTTATTATTTTTTGCGTACATGTGGGGCGGCTTTATCAAGCACGCCATTCACAAATTTATGGCTATCTTCAGCAGCAAATACTTTTGCTAACTCAATCGCCTCATTGATGACCACTTTATATGGCACATCATCGCGACGAGTCATTTCGTACATGGCTAAACGAAGTAACGCCAATTCCATCATGTCTAAGTCTTGCATTGGACGAGACACGAAAGGACGCAATTTGCTATCTAGCTCTGTGTGGCTTAGCACTACACCCGTGAGTAGATCACGGAAATATGCAACGTCGGTTTCTGGAGCCGCTAACGCTGGCTCAGCAGCATGATGCTCTTCTTCATCATACTTACCACCCGAGAGGAATTGCTCTTCGATAGTGGCAACATTTTCTTTTGTAATTTGCCAAGAATAAATTGCTTGTAGCGCAAATTGACGTGCATTACGACGTGCGGCTGGTTTCACACTGGCCCCCATTAGGAATCGATTTCTGAAAGAACGTTAATCATCTCAAGCGCGCTTAGTGCAGCTTCTGCACCTTTGTTACCAGCCTTGGTTCCCGCGCGTTCAATGGCTTGATCGATGGTATCAACAGTTAGAACACCAAATGCCACTGGAAGGCTGTATTCCAGAGACACTTGCGCCAAACCTTTATTGCATTCACTGCACACATAATCAAAGTGTGGCGTACCACCACGAATCACAGTGCCAAGAGACACGATAGCGTCGTATTTACCCGTTTTTGCTACGCGTTGAGCAGTAAGAGGTAATTCGACAGCACCAGGGCAGCGAACAACAGTAATATTGTCATCGCTAACTTGTCCGTGACGCTTTAAAGTATCGATTGCACCAGAAAGCAGGCTTTCGTTAATAAAACTGTTGAAACGAGAAATAACGATAGCAATTTTTGCATTTGGTGCGGGGAAACCACCCTCGATCACTTTCATAAGCCTTCCTTTAACTATATACACAAGTGAGAATCGCCGGATTCTAGCACAATTTTGTGAGCAATATCTAATGGAAATTCGGCTTAGACGGCAAACCAAGCGGCTAATCAGCGAAATAATAAAGGAAGCGTTGGGCTTCCTTTATTGGTTTTATTACGGTGTATTTTTAAATGTGACGTTAGGTTCTAAGCGCTAAAACGAGATGACATTATTGGCAAACATACTCAGTCACATTCAAGCCGAAACCGCCTAAAGCGTGATACTTTTTATTGGCTGAAGAGAGTAAACGCATGTCACGAACACCTAAATCCGCCAGAATTTGTGAACCAATCCCCACACGGCGTGAAGTACCTTGTTTTTTCGCTAAAGTAGGCGCTTGGCCTTTGTCTTGTTGCTCAAACATCTTAACGCGATGGATCAATAAGTCGCTCGACTCTTCATTACCTAAAATGACCAATACGCCGCCCTCTTGGCCGATACGCTGCATCGCTTTATCTAAAGTCCAACTGCGTTCAGCATTGCGATCACTGCGCAGCAAATCGGTAAAGGTATCGTGCAGATGAACTCGCACCAATGGCGCTTGACCATCCAATGTGCCTTTTTGCAATGCGTAATGGATCTGATTATCAATCACGTCGCGGTAAGTGATCAGTTCAAATTCACCGTATTCTGTCGGCAACTTGCACTGTGCAACACGCTCAATGGTCGTTTCTGTGTTATTACGATATTCAATCAGATCAGCAATCGTACCGAGTTTTAAACCATGTTGTTCGGCAAACACTTCAAGATCAGGGCGACGCGCCATGGTGCCATCATCATTTAAAATTTCGACGATCACAGAGGCGGGCTCTAATCCCGCAAGGCGCGCCAAATCACAACCGGCTTCCGTATGCCCAGCGCGAGTTAAAACGCCCCCCTCTTGCGCAGCCAGTGGGAAAATGTGCCCAGGTTGCACTAAGTCTGAAGCTTTCGCCTCTTTCGCCACCGCAGCTTGTACCGTCACGGCGCGATCGGCCGCTGAAATGCCGGTGGTTACGCCTTCGGCCGCTTCAATCGAGACGGTAAAATTGGTGGTGTATTGAGCATTATTATCCTGCACCATAGGAGCCAAGCCTAAACGCTGACAACGAGCTTTAGTCATGGTTAAGCAGATCAGGCCACGACCAAATTTAGCCATAAAATTAATCGCTTCAGGAGTAACGTGCTCGGCGGCCATGATCAAGTCACCTTCGTTCTCACGATCTTCGTCATCCATTAAAATGACCATTTTCCCAAGACGAATATCTTCAATGATCTCTTGCGGGGTACTTATTGGCATACTCTATTTTCCTATCGCTGAACTATTTTCCGCACAGTCCCTGACTTAGATTTATCCACGACCGTGGTGGCATGGGACAATGCGCGGTTTACGCAAAACCATTTTGTTGTAAAAATGCTAAGCTAATTTTCGACTCTGGTGTCTCTTCATCTTGCTGGTTTTGCAGCAAACGCTCCATATAACGCGCGAGTACATCCACTTCCAAATTCACTTTACGCCCAACATGAAATGCATCAATGGTCGTTTCGGCAGAAGTGTGAGGCACTATGGTCAGCTTAAAGGCATTCTTTCTTAAATCATTCACAGTGAGGCTGATACCATCTACTGTAATTGAGCCTTTTTCAGCCACGTATTTATTCAATGCCGGTGGGATCGCTACCCAAAACTCTATCGAACGACCAACGGGATTACGTTCAATGATTTCACCAACACCGTCAACGTGCCCAGAAACAATGTGTCCACCAAAACGAGTGGTGGGCAACATGGCTTTTTCTAGGTTGACCTTGTCACCAACTTGATAGTGAGCAAACCCGGTTTTGTTGAGCGTTTCTAGTGAGAGATCCGCTGTATATTGAGTGCTGTTATAATCTACCACGGTCAAACAGACACCATTTGTGGCAATACTGTCACCAAGTTTGACATCGCTCATATCAAGATGACCGACTTTCACGGTCACGCTGATGTCTTCACCTTTGGGCGTAATCGCGGCAAGTGTACCTACCGCCTCGATAATTCCTGTAAACATGCTATTTATCTTTTATTTTAGGTACGGCAATGATCCGAATATCCGGCCCAACTTGTCGTACATCTTTGATGATTAACTCTAGCGTATCCGCCATGGAAGATAGCCCCAAAGCACCAAATAGCCCCCGACCATCACTACCCATGATTTTAGGCGCTAAGTACAAAATGATCTCATCGACCAATTGGGCTTGGATCAGTGAACGAGCCAGTGTGGCACCAGCTTCTACCCAGAGATGATTCATTTGTGACTGCTCAGCTAAATAAGCTAAGGTATCCGTTAACTCAAATTGTGTCTGGTTGCTATTGAGCAATGACGTATGTTCAGTGCCAAGCACCAATACTTCACCGGAATGTTGATACAGCTTTAGACCATCATGGAGTTGGTTTTGCCTGTCAAGAATGACTCGCACCGGTTGGCGTAACTGATGTTGTGGGTAGTTCACTTGCACTGATGGAGGCAGTTCATCCCAACGCACAGTTAATGAAGCATCATCTTCAATCACTGTTTTGCTGGTCGATAAAATCCCACCCACTTTGGCGCGAAATTTTTGCACATCTCGCCGCGCGGCCGCTGAAGTGATCCATTGACTCTGACCATTATTGAGTGCCGTTTGTCCATCAAGACTTGCGGCCATTTTCAATTGGACAAAGGGCATCCCACTTGTCATGCGTTTAATAAAACCCGGATTGAGCGCGATGGCATCCGCTTCTAACAAACCGACTTCGACTTCAATCCCAGCGTCACGCAGCATTTGAATACCACGCCCAGCGACTTGAGGATTCGGATCTTGCATTGCGCAAATCACTTTCGCCACTTTGGCGTTAATCAAGCCTTCAGCGCAAGGCGGTGTACGGCCATGATGCGAGCAAGGCTCTAAAGTGACATAAGCGGTAGCGCCTTGCGCTTGCTCGTTTGCCATGCGCAAGGCGTGTACTTCGGCATGCGGCTCACCAGCACGCGCATGAAAACCTTCACCAACAATCTGCTCTCCTTGAGTGATCACGCAGCCGACATTGGGGTTAGGTTGAGTGGTAAAAACGCCACCTTTGGCAAGCTCAATGGCTCGCGACATCATTTGATAATCAAAAGGAGTAAACATAAGCGATTAATCTTCCAGCTTCGCGATTTCTTCACCAAACTCACGAATATCTTCAAAACTGCGATACACGGAGGCAAAGCGGATGTAAGCGACTTTATCGAGTACTTTGAGCTGCTCCATCACCAAGTTACCAATCATTTTACTTGGGACTTCTCGCTCACCAGTGGCTCGCAACTGAGATTTAATCATACTGATTGCAAGCTCAATCGCATCGGCGCTGACGGGGCGTTTTTCTAATGCTCGCTGTATACCACCGACCATTTTATCTTCGTTAAACGGTTCACGATTTCCATTTGATTTGATGACTCTTGGCATCAAGAGCTCGGCCGATTCAAACGTGGTAAAACGTTCATTACATGCCAAACATTGACGGCGACGGCGCACTTGATGACCATCAGCGACAAGACGAGAATCAATCACTTTGGTATCGTTCTCTGAACAAAAAGGACAATGCATATCACCTCCATAGCAATGAGCATCAGTGTACCGGAATTAGTACGCAAGTTGAACGCAAAAGGGGCATCAGCCCCTTTTCAATCTCTATTTTGTTAACAACCACACTTTGCGTTATCCATAACGAAAAGAACTTAACAACGTGATAAGTAATTGGCTTTGCCAACCCACTTATAACTGGTCAACTCTTCTAAGCCCATCGGCCCGCGAGCGTGCAATTTTTGGGTCGAAACGGCCACTTCAGCGCCTAAACCAAATTGAGCGCCATCGGTAAAACGCGTCGAAGCATTGACATACACTGCAGCAGAGCCCGCGGAATTAATAAACAGCTCTGCATTAAATAGGTCATTTGTCATGATCGCATCCGAATGGCTTGCATTGTGTTCACGCATATGTTCAATCGCTTGCTGCACGTCATCGACCACTTTGACGCCCAAAGTGTAACTTAGCCATTCGGTGTCAAAATCGCCTTCAACGGCCTCTCTCAACTGTTTCGCATGGCTCATGCAGGCTTGGGCTTTTGGCTCAACAACGAAGGTCACTTGATCATTAAGTCGTAGCACCAGTTTTGCCAAAAATTCACTCGCAATCGCTTGATGAACCAGCAAAGTATCCAGTGCGTTGCACGCAGAAGGGCGCTGAATTTTGGCGTTTTCAATTACCTCGACTGATTTGTCCAGATCCGCCGATTGGTCAACAAAAATATGGCTAATGCCAAAACCACCAATAATCACCGGAATCGTGCTGTTTTCTTTGCACATTTTATGTAGGCTAGCGCCGCCGCGCGGAATGATCATATCAACATATTCATCCAGCTTGAGCAGCTGTGAAACCAGTTCGCGATCCGGTTTTTCAATATACTGCACCGCAGCCGCTGGTAGTTGTGCTTTTTCTAGCGCCGATTGAATAACGTTGACTAGCGCCATATTGGAGAAAAAGGTCTCTTTCCCTCCCCGTAAAATACTGGCGTTACCCGTTTTTAAACACAATGCCGCAATATCAATGGTTACATTCGGACGCGCTTCATAAATAACGCCCACCACACCTAACGGTACTCGGCGGCGAGACAATGACAATCCGTTTTCAAGCACTCGGCTATCGATTTCACTACCGACAGGATCATTGAGATTAATCACATTACGCACGTCATTAGCAATGGCTTGCAGGCGCGATTCATTGAGCAATAGGCGATCAAGCATGGCATCGTTCAACCCGGCTTGGCGGGCCAGTTCGATATCTTGGGCATTCGCTTTTAAAATCGCGGCGCTCTGCGCCTCCAGTTCATCGGCAATGATCGTTAATGCATTGTTTTTTTGTGTCGTTGAAACGGTAGCGAGCTGGAAAGCGGCCTGTTTGGCGGCTTTACCCATTATGGTTAAATCCACTTTCTTTTCCTTACTATTCTTGGATCACAACAAGATCATCGCGATGAATGACTTCTGAGCCATAATCGTAACCTAAAATGCCTCCGATATCTTTGCTGTGTTTGCCCGCGATTTTGGCTAAGTCTTGGCTGGAATAAGCGGCGATGCCACGGGCAATTAATACGCCTTGTTTATCGGTTACTCGCGCCACTTCACCACGTGCAAAAGTACCACTGACATTCACTACCCCTTTCGCTAATAAGCTACTGCCATTCGCGACTACAGCGTTGACGGCTCCGCCATCAATGACAATGTCACCAGAAGCGGCAGGACCCGCTAAAATCCAGCGTTTGCGGTTTTCTAACGCTTCGGTACATGGCAAGAAACGGGTGCCTTGCGGCGCATCACTTAAAGAATCAAAAATAACGTTGCTGGCACGCCCTGCGGCGATAATGACTTCAATCCCTGCACGACGAGCAATATCAGCGGCCTGAAGCTTAGTTGCCATACCTCCGGTGCCAAGCGTAGTACCACTACCCCCAGCGATTTTACGCAAGGTATCATCAATGGTTTTGACTTCTTTAATTAGTTCAGCGTTAGGATCTTTACGCGGGTCTGCGGTGAAGAGCCCTTTTTGGTCAGTGAGCAGCAATAGTTTATCGGCACCGCATAAAATACCGACCAGGGCTGACAAATTGTCGTTGTCGCCCACTTTGATTTCACTGGTTGCCACGGCATCGTTTTCGTTGACCACAGGAATAATATCGTGTTCGACCAGAGCATTAATGGTGTCTCGTGCATTCAAAAAACGCTCACGGTCTTCCAGATCGGCACGAGTCAGTAGCATTTGACCTATTTTAATCCCATAGATGGCAAAAAGAGATTCCCATGCTTGAATCAGTTGACTCTGTCCAACCGCAGCAAGCAACTGTTTGCTAGCCATTGCGTTGGGGAGTGCGGGGTAACCTAAGTGCTCTCGACCAGCGGCAATTGCGCCCGACGATACAATCACCACTGAGTGGCCTTGCTTTTTCAGTTCAGCACATTGACGGACAAGCTCAACCATATGAGCTCTATCTAACGCCAAAGTACCACCGGTTAATACACTGGTTCCTAGCTTCACAACGATTGTTTGAAGTTGCACCGCTTTTCCGCTTTGTTGATTCGTTGTCATGATTTCTTCTGAAATGGAAAACACATAAGAGCTGATGTTTTAGCAATCAAAGCAATAATTCACAAGTAGAAAAGGTGCTAAAAAGCACCTTTTTCATCACGAGGATAAGGGGATAACGAAAATCAGACGAATTCAGCGGAATCTTGTGCAATCTCAACACTCAATTCAAAGCGCTCATAGAGACTCGCTACCAGTTTGGCATGAAACTCTTCTTGGGTACGTTTGACTTCAGAAAATACGGATTTAGGAATCGCGTCGGCATCCCACGTGCCAGCTAAGTTGTAACGTCCTGTATGATACTTAGCCTCAAACCCTGATTCTTTCTTAGTAAGTTCCAGCCACCAGCCCCAAAACTCTCGTTTCTCTGGGGATTTTTTGTCATTAACGCAAGACGCAAGGCAATCAAATAAGTAGTGATCCTCACGACATTGGCCTTCTCGTAAATAAGGTCCAATAGCTTTTAAAGCAGACAATAAGCGATAATGAGTCGGGGTGTGGGTCATTTCTGACATATTGACTCTCCATTTCAATGTTAAGAACGATCATTATTTTTATTAATCATATGCTTGTTACCGCATACCAATATCATGCTTAACTAATTTAGTAGAAAAGTCACCTAAATAGCTCATCTTCTAACCACTTTATCGCTAAATCGAGGGATTGCTCATATCCTTGTGTAATTGTTTTGCTTTTTATCTGTTTCGCTTTGCCGTATTCACTAAAAATTGCAACTAATTGATTATCTGAATAGGGTGAAATGGGATCACCTTCTAATCCTAAAGCCAAAATCGGAACTTTAGTTCGCCTACTGGTTAAAAAACCTTGCACTTTCAGTGACCACGCTCGCATCAACCCAGCAAGGCTATTAATATCCACCACGTCTTTACCTAAACGAGACGCCAGCACATCAATATACATTTTGGGCATTTTTTTCAATTTTTCTGGCGAAGCTAAAATATCGTGGATAGGTGCGCCTAATGAAACACAAGCCTTGATTTTATCTTGCTCTAGAAAAGAGAGCCTGATCATGGAGTTACCACCAAATCGAAATCCAACAAGCCCCACTTTTCGATGATCAACCCAAGGCAAGCTTTCCAGTTCATTGAGTACGGCTTGATGCAGACATGAAGAATCTTCAGTTAAAGGCCAATGGGAGCTATGACCTACGGAGGGCATATCAATGGTTAACATCGCAATATCTCTAGGCGCGAGATAATCTCTAAACAAACGCCACATATCCGTCTGCAAACTGTCTAAACCGGCGCTAACCAAAACGACCGGATGAGGCCTATCGGTATTGGGCAAATGCAAATTAGCGACTATTTTTTTGTTCTTATAGGGTACTTCAATCTGCTTAATCACATAACGAGTCAATTTGGCCGCTTCGTTATAAGCGCTGTTTGACAGTATCTGTGCCTGTAAGGATAAATTATCATTTTTTAGATGCGGATAACCAGCAATGCTAAAGCAGAGCGACGCGGAAAAAAGTTCATTGGCCGCCTCTTCGTCTTGCTTGTCATTAGCGCGCTTTTGGTGACGCATACCCAGCTTAGTCCACTCGTATGCCCAGTTACCACTGTGATAGCCCATAACCGTATCTAGCCAATCCGCTTCGGTTCGCGAATGTTTCGAAGAGGCAATGCGGGCGAGAACTTCTTCTTGCTCTACAGGATCAACACCTTGCCATATCCACTGTAACCGCCTGAGATTTCGATACCAAACGTACCCTTCTTGCTGTTTTTTTAGGTCCAAAATTTCTTGGCTGCTTGGCATATAACGGGTCAATGCCGAGGTTTCTTGAGCTTGCTTGTGTTTCTGGAACAAGGTTTCAGAAAGATTTTGGCTGTTAGGTTCAGACATAAGTCGATTCAATTGAGAGCGGTGCTCTAATAGTAATAAAAAAAATGGCCCGATAAAGGGCCATTTTCAAATAAACGCAAGAAAAGCATTACTTTTGTTTACGGTTAATCGGTTCTGCGTATTGAATAGTCATATCCCATGGCTGCTCAATCCACGTATCTTGAGCAATATCCACAACATAATCATCTAACAAGCTGACGCCAGAAGGCTTCGCACACACCGCAATCAATTTCGCTTTAGGATACATTTCACGTAGCTTACGTGCGGTATCACCACTATCGACCAAATCTTCAACAATTAAGAAACCTTCGCCGTCACCTTCAGGTGCTTTGATCACTGTCATGTCACGCTGATGATCATGATCGTAACTTGAAATGCAAATCGTATCGACATGGCGAATACCTAATTCACGCGCCAATATGGCACCAGGAACCAGACCACCACGGCTCACCGCCCAAATACCTTTCCATTGCTCTGCAGGCATCTGTTTTTCTGCCAATTGACGACAGTAAGTCTGCATGTTGTCCCAAGTGATAACGAATTTATTGCTCATTGTTGTAAACCTAATTATTTAAATAATCTGTGTCGTTCATTACATTGCAGAGGCGATATACTTAAAGATGAAGATGGCTGACATCACCCACACACTCATCGATACACTGCGCCCTTTGCCACTAAATAGTTTGATAGCCGCATAAGCAATGAAACCAAGAGAAATACCTTCTGCGATAGAGAATGTCAGCGGCATTAATAAACAGGTAACGACGACAGGAGCCGCTTCTGTTAAATCGCGCCAATCAATACTGACCAAACCAGAAAGCATCAAAATTGCCACGTAAAATAATGCACCAGACGTAGCGTACGCAGGGATCATTCCAGCTAATGGCGAGAAGAATAATGCAAGTAAGAACAAAATGCCAACAACGACTGCAGTCAGCCCTGTGCGCCCGCCAGCAGCAACACCCGCCACACTTTCAATATAAGAGGTTGTGTTTGATGTACCTAGCAGGGCACCGACTGACGTAGCAGTAGAATCGGCAAGCAATGCTTTATTTAGACGTGGGATTTTACCATCTTTGCCAATCAAATCTGCCTTTTGCGCCACACCAACTAAGGTGCCAGCCGTGTCAAATAGATCGACAAACAGAAACGCAAACACCACTGAGATCATACCCACTTCAAAAACGGCGGAGAAATCAAGCTGCAAAAAAGTTGGCGCAATACTTGGTGGTGCCGACATAATGCCATGCCACTGAACGTCACCAAACACTAAACCAAGGCCAGTAACCGCAAGAATCGCGATCATTACAGCACCCTTTAAACCACGATGAACCAAAGCAATCGTCAGGAAGAAACCTATCGCACCGAGTACAGCAGGAAGAGAAGTAATTGCGCCGACAGAAACCAAAGTTGCAGGGTTATCAACCACAATGCCTGCATTTTTCAGGGCAATAAAGGCAAGAAAAAGTCCAATACCGGCCGAGATCCCCGTTCGTAATGACATCGGAATCGAACCGATGATCCACTCACGGATTTTAAAGATACTAAGAAAAATGAACAGCACACCAGAAACGAATACCGCCGCCAGCGCAACTTGCCATGTATATCCCATGCCGAGCACAACGGCGTAAGTAAAAAATGCGTTTAACCCCATACCCGGAGCCTGCGCAATTGGGTAGTTGGCGACAAAGCCCATGATGAAACAGCCAATAGCCGCCGCAAGACACGTAGCAACAAATACTGCACCACGGTCCATGCCGGCATCCGCTAAGATCGCAGGGTTAACAAAGATAATGTATGCCATCGTGAGAAATGTCGTTATTCCTGCGATAACCTCAGTGCGCACGTTTGTGCCATATTCACTAAGTTTAAATAGCCTTTCGAGCATGATCGAGTCCTATAAGGGTAAAAAGTAAACGGTTGCGTAATCGATTGGCTGTGGATTATAGAGAGATCAGATCACAAATTCCAGATAGAATTAAGGCTGTAATATGCTTTTATTAATGGCTTATGAACCTAGTCGCGCTTCATTTCTTCAAAAAGAAAAAGCGGATTTCCATATCGTATTGCCATTGAGCCGTAAAGGAAGTCTTGAACATTGAGATAAAAAAACGCCACCTCATCTGAGGTGGCGGCGAATCATTTTAGCCAAACTGACTACAAAAAAATTCCAATATCTAGGGGGTGAACATACAGTTCAAATAACATGCTTAAAGTCTTAATAACCAAAGCTTGTTGGGTAAGCAAAGTTGCCAGTGTAAACAGACTTGTTTGTCCAGAACATTGCAGATGGTAAACCTTTCATAACTATCACCTTATAAAATCAATTGAACATAAATTTGATTTCTCGGTTCCGTGGAGGCGATAAACGGACTCATCCTTTGAGCATTTTTTCTTCGCTTTCGAAGTTGGTTACAAATATACCACCAAGAAATTAAATTACAACATTTAGCGTGATAAAAATCACATAACTTTATTTTAATGATCTACATCAACAGATTTAGGTAATTAAATTACACAAATATCAGCAAAAAATGATTATTAGGCGGTAAGGGGAAGAATCTCATCGCCGATTGTGTCATCTCTTCTATACGCTACAGTCGATTTAATGTGACACCAATAAAACAATTCTCAAGCGGTGAGGCTACTCGCTGATTGTCGAGAGTGGTATGCTGTCCACCACTACAAGTCATGCTCAGATCTAGTCGATATCGCTACCAAAGAAACATTTCGCCTGTTCATGATCTGGCAAGCTCGAATAAAAGGAGTATTCCGTGTCTGAGTTCTATTCTGAAATCAGTAAATTGTCATCGGCACCCGTATGGCAATTTTTCGATAAAATCTGTTCCATACCTCACCCGTCTAAGCATGAAGAAGCCTTAGCCCAATACATCATCCAGTGGGCGACAGAGCAGGGTTTAGCGGTACGCCGAGATCCAACCGGCAACGTTTTCATAAAAAAACCAGCGACAGCTGGCATGGAACATAAGAAAGGTGTGGTTCTACAAGCTCATATTGATATGGTGCCGCAAAAAAACGAAGACACGCAACACGACTTTGCTAAGGACCCTATCCAACCGTACATCGATGGCGAATGGGTAACAGCCAAAGGAACCACTTTAGGTGCCGATAACGGCATGGGTATGGCAGCATGTTTGGCTGTTCTCGCGTCAAAAGAGCTCAAGCACGGTCCTATTGAAGTGTTACTGACGATTGATGAAGAAGCGGGTATGACTGGTGCTTTTGGCCTTGAAGCGGGTTGGTTAGAAGGAGAGATCCTGCTCAATACTGATTCAGAACAAGAGGGCGAAGTATATATGGGCTGTGCTGGTGGTATTGATGGCGCAATGACTTTTAATATCCAACGACAAGCCATGCCTGCTGGTTACGTAACACATCAATTGATTTTGAAAGGGTTAAAAGGAGGTCACTCTGGGTGTGACGTCCATACTGGCCGTGGGAATGCTAACAAGCTACTGGCTCGCTTTCTTGCTAGTCACGCACAAGAACTTGATTTACGTTTGATCGAGTTTCGCGGTGGTAGCCTACGTAACGCCATTCCTCGAGAAGCGTTTGTCACCGTGGCCATTCCTGCCGAAAACGGGGTAAAACTGGATGAGCTATTTAGCACCTATACCCAGCTAGTGAAAGAAGAGCTTGGACGCGTCGAAACAGGAATTGTCACTTTCAACAACCCGCAAGAAAATGCAGAAAATGTCTTCGCTCTTGTTGATCAACAACGTTTTATTGCCGCATTAAACGCGTGTCCAAACGGTGTGATCCGGATGAGCGATGAAATTGAAGGCGTAGTTGAAACCTCATTGAATGTCGGTGTGATTACTACACAAGAAAACTCTGTGACTGTGTTATGCCTTATTCGTTCTCTGATTGATTCAGGTCGCCAACAGGTTGAAAGCATGCTCAAATCCGTTGCTGAGCTAGCGAATGCGGAAATTGCCTTTACTGGTGCTTATCCGGGCTGGAAACCAGATGCCGATTCAGAGATCATGGCTATTTTCAGAGACATGTACCAAGGTATTTACGGTCATAAACCGAATATCATGGTGATCCATGCTGGCCTAGAATGTGGTCTTTTCAAAAAACCTTACCCAGAAATGGATATGGTTTCGTTTGGCCCAACCATTAAATTCCCTCACTCACCGGATGAGAAAGTGAAGATCGACACCGTCGATCTTTTCTGGGAGCAAATGGTTGCCCTACTAGAGCATATTCCAGCGAAAGTTTAACCCACTCTGATGTCGAATTCTTCAACCAGCGTGTAATAGCAAGTTGATGAATATCTTGCTTTGGCAGCGGAATTCGGCATCAATCCTTACCTCTTTTTCTATCAATTAATTTTATCGATAAGGCAAATTAATTTCATTAGCGCACATTTTTTGTGACTGCTAGAGTTCGCCCCCTTGAAGTTCCTAGAGTTATTCACCACACTCTCTTCAAGCGATAACACCATTTAAAAGTTGTATCGGGGATGCGGCTACTCCTTAGCGGCGTCTTACATTCTCCAAAAATATTGAAACTGCGATGAAAGAAAAAATGATTGTCGGATGGCGAGAAACTCTCAGCCTTCCAGGGTTAGGTATTGAGCAAATTAATGCCAAAGTCGATACCGGAGCCCGCACGTCGTGCTTACACGCATTTAAGGTAGAGAGCTTCACCAAGGAAGAGACTCTTTGGGTTCGCTTTTGGATCCACCCTGTGCAGCGCAATAATGACAAGGTCACTGTGTGCGAAGCTAAAGTCATTGATGAACGAATCGTCCGTGATTCCGGTGGCCATGAAGAGTCACGTTACGTTATTCAATCAGACGTCAGTTTGGGCGGCCAAACTTGGCCCATTGAAATAACGTTAACCAATCGCGAAAATATGGGTTTTCGTATGCTATTAGGTCGCACCGCAATGCACCGTCGAATTTTAGTTAATCCAACTAAATCGTTTTTAATCGCTTTCGAGGAGAGCAAATAATGAAAATTGGTATTCTGTCACGTAATGCTTCGTTGTATTCAACCAAGCGTCTGATTGAAGCGTGTAAAAGCCGTGGCCACCAAGTCAAAGTGATTGATGGGCTGCGTTGCTATATGAATATCAATTCTGAAAAACCCGAAATTCACTTTAAAGGTGAAGAGTTAGCGGGTTTTGATGCAGTCATTCCTCGTATTGGTGCATCCGTTACGTTTTACGGTACTGCGGTATTACGCCAATTTGAAATGATGGGGGTTTATCCCGTCAATGAATCTGTGGCTATTAGCCGTTCCAGAGATAAACTTCGCTCAATGCAGCTATTGTCTCGTCGCGGCATTGGTATGCCAATTACTGGTTTCGCCAGCAAACCCGATGATGTCAAAGACTTACTCGACATGGTCGGAGGAGCACCGGTAGTAATTAAATTACTTGAAGGAACTCAAGGCATCGGTGTAGTGTTAGCGGAAACACGCAAAGCAGCAGAAAGTGTGATCGAAGCGTTCATGGGCTTGAAAGCCAATATCATGGTGCAAGAGTACATCAAAGAGGCTGGTGGCGCCGATATTCGCTGTTTCGTTATTGGCGACAAAGTTATCGCAGCCATGAAACGGCAAGGTGCCGATGGTGAGTTTCGCTCTAACCTACACCGCGGCGGAACGGCCTCTTTGGTAAAAATCACCCCTCTAGAACGTAAGACGGCTATCGATGCGGCGAAGATTATGGGTCTCAATGTTGCGGGTGTGGATCTTTTGCGATCGGAACGTGGCCCATTAGTGATGGAAGTCAATTCATCGCCAGGTCTTGAAGGTATTGAAGCCGCTACTGGTAAAGATATCGCCGGGTTGATTGTCGAATTTATTGAAAAAAATGCGGCAACGAAAGGGACAAAAACACGTGGCAAAGGTTAGGAAAAACACAGCATTTCATTTCCTGGGGGATTCAGTTCCCCCAGGAACGCGCAAGGCAATGGAGCTAGAAGCGGCTAAGCTTTATACACACTCGCCACTCTCTATCCCTATCGAAATCATTAATGGAATATCCACTGGCCCAACCTTAATGGTCAATGCCGCCATCCATGGTGATGAACTGAACGGCGTTGAAATAGTCCGTCAACTGATCAACTCCATCGACCCGCAAAAACTAAAAGGGACACTGATTGTTGTCCCCATCGTCAATGCCTTTGGCTTTATTCATAAATCTCGCTACCTTCCTGATCGACGCGATCTCAATCGCTGCTTCCCTGGAAGTGAAACTGGCTCCCTCGCCTCTCGCATTGCACATACTTTCTTTTCCCAAGTCGCTTTACGTTGTGATTACATCATCGACCTGCATACTGGTGCTATTCATCGCACGAATTTGCCACAAATCCGCGCCGATCTCACTAATCCTGAAACCTTGCGTATTGCCCAAGCATTTGCAACCCCAGTGATCATCGACTCTCCACTGCGTAATGGCTCGCTCAGAAGTGAAGCAGAGAAATCAGGCATCACAGTATTAACTTATGAAGCAGGTGAAGCGCTAAAATTTGAACCTATTGCCATCAATGCGGGTATTGTCGGTGTGAAACGCACCATGCAAGCCATTGGTATGATGCGCAAAAGTCGCAAGGCCGTACCGACATCGATCATCGCAAAATCAACCAGTTGGCTCAGAGCCGAAAGCGATGGCATCTTGCGCACTGTGGTGACTCTTGGTGACAAGGTCGAAAAAGGACAAGTGCTTGCCTATATCAACTCACCGCTTGGTCATGTCGAAGTCGAATTAAGAGCCAATAAGGGTGGTATTGTGATTGGGCAACAAACTCTGCCTCTTGTTAATGAAGGAGATGCCGTATTCCATCTCGCCTACTTCTCGCAAAGCGATGAGATGGTTGAGCAAGTCGTGGGCGATTTTATTGAAGAGGTCGCAGACAGCGATTTAGAACCTCTAACCACGGGACACTTGATGCCACCGTCGATGGTCTAAATTGTCGATAAGTCTAAACAATAGAGACACATAAGTTCAATAATAAAGCCCTTATTCAAAGGGCTTTATGCTGTTTAAGCGTGAGTGGGATGAAGAAAGTAATTCATTAACCGAACGAAGCCCAAATCACCGTAGCCACTAATACAGGGCAGACAAATTTCACGTACCAAGGCCAGATTTTACCAAACCAACCCAATTGGAACTCAGGGAAACCTTGTTCTAACTCTTTGACCTTCGCGTGACGACGCCATACCCAACCGCCAAATAGGCAGAACATTAGCGCTGCTGTCGGCTGCAAATATTGCGTCGCAACCGTTGCCACTAAGCCAAATAGCGCACCAAAATTATAAACAATAACGACACTGACTAGCGCAATTAACGCGCCTAATACCCAGCTTGTTGGTGCGCGTTTCGTATTAAAACGCTCGCTGACTAAGGCTACAGGGCATTCCAGCATAGAGATAGAAGAGGTTAACGCGGCGATCGTCAGTAAAGTGAAAAATACGATAGCAAACACCTGCCCCATCCAACCAAGACTATCAAACATCAATGGCAACACAGTAAAAACGAGCGTGTCTGAATTTAGTAAAGAACCATCAGCGGCATAGATTTCCACCCCTTTATGCATCGCAACAAACATCGCAGGCAACACAACAAGGCCAGCAATGAAAGCCACGGCGGTATCAACTAAAGTCACATTTAGTGCCATCTTCGGCAGGTTTTCTTGCTTACTCAGATAAGATCCGTAAATCAGCATCGAGCAGCCACCAATGGTTAATGAGAAGAAACCTTGCCCCATTGCCGCCAGTAAGAGATGTCTGTCAAACACCTTTGAAAAATCAGGGACCAAATAGTGTTGTAAACCTTCCATCGCACCAGTTTGCATCATGATGTAAACAAACAGCACACCAAACAGTACAAACAATGCAGGCATTAAACGCGTTGACCATTTCTCAATCCCGTCTTTAACACCACCTTGCACGATTAGAATCGTCAAAATATAAAACACTAAGGTTCCGAATAAGTTACGCTCAACACTAAACCCTTTCAACCAAGCTGTGATTTCCACAAAACCCAATAACTCTGTCATCGCACCGAGTAAAAAGCAGATTAGCCAGCCACCGACGATGCTGTAAAACGCCAGTACCGCACTCGGAACACTCAAGCCAATCCAACCAACAAAGCCACCGACAATTTTACCTAGTGGATGAGGCGTTAATGAGCGCATGCTATCAACAGGGTTTGCTTGCCCAAAACGGCCTATCGCCATTTCAACCACTAACATAGGGAAGGCAACGACCATGATCATCACCAAATAAACCAATAAGAATGCGCCGCCGCCGTTGCTTGCCGCTTGGGTTGGAAAGCCCCAGATATTACCTAGGCCAACTGCCGCACCCGCCGCCGCAAGAATAAAACCAAGACGTGAACCAAAATGTTCACGAGAATCAGACTGTGTCATACCACTCACACGAATATCAATAGACTAGTTAGCTAGTACGGTAATACAGGCAATCAAATAGAGCAATTCCACTGCTTATTTATTAAACAAGCATTGCAAAAATAAACAGAATTTACTGCGTAAAGATTATTGAACAGGCAATGTTAACGGGAGATTAGAGGTGAATTTTTGCACGAGATAACGACCTCTTCCTTGTGCTTTGACTGCATAAAGTGCTCTATCAGCCACATGAAAGAAATCTAGATAGTGATTCAACTGTGGGGTATCAATTTCAACCCCTCCAACGCTGATTGAAAGCGTCTTCTTAGCCGGGGAAAATTGGTGGGTAATGCGCAGTGATTCAACCGATTCGATCAGTCGTTTAGCATAAGCTTGACCATCAATTTCGATGTCGCTCGCCAAAACTACACAAAACTCTTCTCCACCAAAGCGAGCAACCAGTTTTTCACCGCCAAAATCCAATTTTTTTAAGCTGGTCGCAACAGATTTCAATGCTTCATCACCCTCTAAGTGGCCGTAGTGATCATTGAACAATTTAAAATAGTCAATATCAATTAAAAACAATACGATATGTCTAAATTGATAATCAACAATATAGCTTTTAAAGACCTTTTCTAAACGACGGCGGTTCGCAATACGTGTGAGTGGATCGTGCTCTGATTGCCATTTTAGTTCGCGTCGACTGGTTTCCAGCTCCCATACTATTTGGTTCATCGTACGAGAAAACTCTTTCATTTCCTTTGATATGAAGGATCGCTCACTAGGCATCTTTCCACCCGATGCTTTAAATTGCTCCAGAACTTGATTGGCATCATTGATTGGCTTGACCACTTTATTCGCTACAAGCAGGTTCAAGAAAAACATCAGGATAGAGAAAGTAGCAAGCCCTGAAAGCTCCTGCCATTGAATAAATGGTGGCACTTTAACCGTATGATTTATTCTAATTAATACAGTGAGGCGATTACGATAATCAAGCATTTCAAGGTAGGAGATATTGTCATTGTGTGGCGCTACAATCGGTTGATCATTACGCTTCTTGATCAACATCACTTCCACATTCACCCCAGTAGCAGTCACAAGTTCGTTGATAAACTGCTCACTGATCCTTTTTAAAAAAAGTAAATAACCTTTGTCGCACTCCTTTGCGTCACTATTACAAACCCGAGAGGTTGCAACGATAAAAGGTTTGTCGTCTATCACGATAAAACTGAGATTCGGTTTGATGAAATCTTTTGGTGCTTTCATCGCGTCCGCTAAAATATCACCAAAATTATATCGAATCGCATCATAACTGGCTTCATGGCCAGTCTCATAGTCGTAGCGCTGGCCCCAAACTAATTGCACATCTGGATTAAAAATAAAAATACCGTCTAATGACTTGGATTCAAAGGTGTGAGTACCAATACTGTCGCGAATAAAATCATCATTAGGCTTAGCAATAAAATCGGCCATTTCATTCCATGCGGCATAATCAGCCAATGATGCCCCCATGTCCGTTTTTTGCATATTAAGAACAGTTCGAACTCGGTTAACCTCACCTCGTTGCAAGGAAAGAGCATCTTCAACGGCGCGATCATAAGACCACATAAACTTAAATAGCAGATAGCACAAAATAAACAGCACAACGAAGGCTATTGAAACTAATGCTGTTAACCGTCTCAAACTAAAATTATTAAACAACATCCATACCAGTAAATTAACCTAACATCATAGAGACAAATAAAGAGCACCGAATGTGCTCTTTAAGTTTAGATGGTAAAGACTTGATAATCTTTTAATACTGGTATTTTTTGGTGCAGTTGTTGTTCCTGCTCAACCATATCATTAAGAGACTCACAAAAATCACGACTCTCTTTTTGAATTGTGGCGGCGTTTTCTTGAATTCGCTCGGCTAACTTAACTTTTAAGTCCGCCATTGTATCGGTCAATTTTGTGATGTTTAAGCCACCCTCTTCTCTCATTTTCAGTGAAAGGGCATCGAAGGCGCCGGATATAAACTCTTTGTTAAATAAAGCTTTCGCTTTTTCAAAATCATCGGCCCAAGTTTGCGTCATTGATTCAAAAGTCTGCGCAGGGAGAACCAGCTCACCATCTTTGTAATAACGAGATTCAATATTGGCAAAAAAAGTGGCTATGGATTGCTTGGCGCTATCGAAGGCGTTGGGAGATTCAATACTTTTCGCAACATCATCCAAAATATCATTCGCCAACGCTAAGCCATCACTCGCCATCTGTTTTACTTTAGGCAATGAAGCATTCATGCTTTCTCTATACTGCTCAAGAGCCGTTTTCTGCTCACTATCGAGCTCCATCTTTTCACCACGGATATAGAGATTATTCTGTTTATCCATCAAAACAGTGTCGGTGCTCGTTTTGAGAATTTCAACCTTATCACCATCAAGGTGAACTTCATGGTTAACATCAACTCGGCACTGCGCTGCCCACAAAGGGGAGCTCAACAACATTAAAGTGACTAACACTACTTTTTTCATTGTTTTCTCTCATCGATCGTTTTATGACTAACCATATCAGGTGTGGATATTTGATGAGTTAGTATTTCTCGCTAGCAATATAAATGATTTCAACCTAAAAACCGTCAATTTAATGACATAAATGTTAGTTTGTTTCACTAATTTAAAAAAAACTGAGCTGCTTATTGAGCATTTCTGGCTTTAACATCACCTGTAAACCAAGTAAGCGAATTTCTCGCCCATTTTGCCGCAACAAAATATTCTCCAAAAGGGTTCGAAAATCATTGAGCTCTAACTGTGGATGAAGATGCTCAATCGTCGTAAGTTGAAAATCGGCAAACTTGACTTTGATCCCTTGTTTGACAATCGAACCATCAACACTCGCTCTGTCTAACCTCGCTTTTATCTCTGGGTAGAGATGATGTTCAATCACCTGCCAGCACTCTTCATAACTTGAGATATTTTGACTAAATGTTCTTTCGACACCTAATGATTTGCGCTCCCTCTCTGTCACGACTTCGCGATTATCAATTCCATGACTTTTCTTCCATAGTGAAGCGCCTAATCTGCCAAAGTTACGAAGTAGCTCTCGATAGTCCGTTAGCTTGATATCTTCACACTTATAAAAACCCGCTTGGTGCAACTTTTCCAGACTAACCTTACCGACACCGGGTATTTTCTCTAGCGGCAATGAATCGACCACCTGCTGTACTTTATCGGGTGGTATTACAAATTGGCCGTTAGGCTTATTCATATCAGAGGCCACTTTAGCCAAAAATTTTACAGGTGCTACACCTGCAGAGGCGGTCAGTTGAAGTTCGTTGTGAATATCATGGCGAATGGCTTGAGCTATCAATGTTGCGCTTCCTTGACATAGCGGTGAATCACTCACATCAAGAAATGCTTCATCTAATGATAACGGCTCAATAATGGAAGTATAACGTTCGAATATCTGTCGGATTTGAATGGAGATAGCTTTGTATACCGACATTCGCCCCGGAACGACCAGCAGATTGGGGCATAATTTTAAAGCTTGAGCGGTCGGCATAGCGGAACGAACGCCAAATTTCCTCGCTTCATAATTGCAAGTACTTAACACACCACGCTGCTTTTCATGACCACCAACGGCTAGAGGGCGATGCCTATATTCGGGGTTATCACGCATTTCTACCGCAGCGTAGAAACAATCCATATCAATATGGATAATTTTTTTGATTTTATTTTCCAATTCAAAGCCATCAAAAGACTGTATACATAAACAGTATATTCTTGGTTTCTATGGATTGAAATGAATTGCTTTTAAAAATTAAAGAGCCTGCACAAAACAGGCTCTTTAATCGTAGCTCAGGCGATACGATCTTTTTCCCAATGCGCTAACTTTTCAGCTCTTGCTGCGGCCTTAGCTTCGCGTTTTTTACGTGCATCACAAGGCTCTGGGCAATTGCACACTTTTTCAATGCCAACAGCACCTAATCCACCACAGCTGCCTTTGACTACTTTCTTTTGAAAGACATAGCCAACCGCCATCGCGGCAATGACACACAGAAATACACTGAATGTAATGAAAAAAGTATTCATAACTTAACTCACTTTTTATTTAGAAATGGCTTAAATGCGCTGGAGGCAATCTCTTCAAAACCTTGTTCTGTTTTCACAATCATGAACACAGGAATGTTGTATTGCTCTGCAACCTCAATACCTTTCGTCTCTCCTAGTACCATTAATCCAGTCGCTAGGCCATCTGCCGTCATTGAAGATGCATCCAAAACGGTAACTGATACCACTTTATTATGGATGGGTTTTCCAGTGATTGGATTGATAATGTGAGAATAACGCACACCATCTTGCTCAAAATAATTGCGGTAATCACCTGAAGTGGCAATTGCCAGATCACCAGGTTCAATGATCTCTTGAGCGGTACGTTCATCAACTGTCGGTTTTTCTATAGCGATTCGCCAAGGTACGCCTTCTCGATTTACGCCTTTTAAGCGCATCTCACCACCGACTTCAACCATGTAATTGGCAATGCCTTGTGATTGAATGTAGTCAGCAACCACATCGACTCCCCATCCTTTCGCAATAGTTGAAAGGTCCACATAGAGATTAGGAAGATCTTTACTTAACGTAGTATCGGTTGCGCTAAGATGCTCAATGCCTATGTTGGTTTTACGCTCAGCCAATTCTGCATCGCTTGGCACCACATCAGGACGAGCTTCAGGGCCAAAACCCCATAGGTTAACCAAAGGACCAACAGTGACATCCAATGCACCTAAAGTAAGACCGTTAAGACGCAGCGCTTCTTTCACCACGGTTGCGGTTTGAGAAGAGACTGTAAAAGGTTCCGTTCCTTGATATTGATTAAAACGGCTGAGCTCGGAATCTTTACGATAGGTCGACATTTGATCGTTCACTTCTTCCAATAACCGATCAACTTCCTTTTGGAGAGCCTCAGAGCTAGGGATACCTTCAGCTTTCAGGTACTTAATATTGTAAGTCGTGCCCATAGTAGGGCCACTGAGATGAACTTGCTCAACCGATTTTTCACAACCCGCCAAGATGAATAGAGAAGCTAACGCAACAAGCCATTTTTTCACTTGTTTACTCCTAAAAATGAAAGTGAATAAAGTGAATATAGAAAAGAAGTGGTTATAGAAAAGAAATTCCTACACCTATTTTCTATGTTAACTGAGTTGGAATTCAAAGCCACAAGGCAAAACTAAAACTAAAAAAACAATGGCTGACTCATCAGAGCCAGCCATAGGTTTTACTTACTTCAGTGAATTAACCACCGAAGTCATCAAGAAGGATGTTCTCATCTTCTACACCAAGGTTCTTCAGCATGCCAATCACAGCCGCATTCATCATCGGTGGACCACACATGTAGTATTCACAATCTTCAGGCGCTTCATGGTCTTTCAGATAGTTTTCATACAATACATTGTGGATGAAACCTGTGTATCCATCCCAGTTATCTTCAGGCATTGGATCAGAAAGCGCACAGTGCCATACGAAATTCGAGTTTTCAGCGGCAAGGCCGTCAAAATCTTCAACGTAGAACATCTCACGCTTAGAGCGCGCACCATACCAATAAGACATCTTACGGGTAGATTTTAAACGCTTAAGCTGATCGAAGATGTGTGAGCGCATTGGAGCCATGCCCGCACCACCACCGATAAAGACCATTTCTGCATCCGTATCTTTGGCAAAGAACTCACCAAATGGACCAGAAATAGTACATTTATCACCTTCTTTCAGTGACCAAATGTAAGAAGACATCTGACCCGGTGGCACATTGGGATTATTAGGCGGCGGCGTAGCAATACGCACGTTTAGCATAATAATACCGAACTCTTCAGGGTAATTCGCCATTGAGTAAGCACGAATAATGTCTTCATCAACTTTTGACTCGTAGCGGAACAGGTTAAATTTGTCCCAATCGCCACGATACTCTTCTGGCACGTCAAAATCTGAATATTTGATGTGGTGTGCTGGCGCTTCGATCTGAATGTAACCACCAGCACGGAAAGGTACTGACTCGCCATCAGGGATCTGAAGTTTAAGCTCTTTAATGAAGGTGGCTTTGTTGTCGTTAGAGATAACGGTACATTCCCACTTTTTAACACCAAAAATTTCTTCAGGAAGTTCAATATCCATGTCTGTTTTCACAGCCACTTGACACGCTAAACGTTCACCCTCACGAGCTTCACCTTTAGTAATGTGATCAAGTTCAGTAGGAAGAATATCACCACCGCCAGATTTCACTTTTACACGGCATTGACCACAAGAGCCGCCACCACCACACGCCGATGATACAAAGACACCAGAACCTGCAAGTACGCTCAGTAGCTTGCCACCTGGATTAGTCACAATAGACTTATCTGCATCACCGTTAATTGAAATTGTAATGTCACCTGTTGGAACTAGCTTAGATTTAGCAAATAGAATTACCAAAACGAGTGCTAGAACAATCAGGGTAAACATCACTACACCAAGAATAATGTCCATTGACTATTCCTTAATTGTTGCGGTTTACCCGACTTACAGTTGAACACCAGAGAAAGACATAAAGCCTAACGCCATTAGACCCGCCGTGATGAAGGTAATCCCTAAACCACGTAAACCCGGAGGTACATCTGAATATTTCATTTTCTCACGGATACCGGCAAGAGCGACAATCGCTAACATCCAACCCACACCCGAACCGAAACCGTAAACGACGGATTCAGCAAAGTTATAATCACGCTGCACCATGAAAGATACACCACCAAAAATGGCGCAGTTCACTGTGATTAAAGGTAAGAAAATGCCCAGCGCATTATACAAAGGTGGGAAAAAACGATCCAATATCATCTCTAAGATCTGTACCAATGCGGCAATAACACCGATAAAGGTAATGAAATTTAGAAATGTAAGATCAATATTTTCACCCAATGCACCTGGTTTAAGTAACAAGTTATAAACCAAGTTATTCACTGGTACTGAAATGGTCAGAACAACAGTAACCGCAATCCCTAAACCAAACGATGTCTTTACTTTCTTAGATACAGCAAGAAATGTACACATACCCAAGAAGAAAGAGAGTGCCATGTTTTCGATAAAAATCGATCGAACAAGCAAACTGATATAATGTTCCATAACGCCCTTACTCCTTCGCTTCTAGTTGTTCAGGTTTGAACGTGCGAATCGCCCAAATCATGAAGCCAATTAGGAAGAATGCCGAAGGTGCTAGCAGCATCAAACCGTTAGGTTGATACCAGCCACCATCTTTCACAAGAGGTAGAACTTCCATTCCAAATAGCTTGCCTGAACCAAGAAGTTCGCGGAAGAAACCAACAGTGATCAATACAAAACCATAACCCAGACCATTACCGATACCATCGATAAAGGAAGGAATCGGTGCCGACTTCATTGCAAATGCTTCAGCACGGCCCATTACGATACAGTTAGTAATGATCAACCCTACGAACACCGATAGCTGTTTCGAGATATCGTATAAATAAGCACGTAGGATCTGGTCAACAACAATAACCAATGAAGCAATGATCGCCATCTGAACGATGATACGCACACTGTTAGGTATGTGGTGACGAATTAACGAAACGAATAAGTTAGAGAAAGCCGTTACAAACATAACGGCTAGCGTCATAACAAACGCCGTTTCCAATTTAGTGGTTACCGCAAGGGCAGAACAGACACCAAGCACTTGAAGTGCAATTGGGTTGTTATCCAACACTGGCGCTAGAATGCTCTTTTTAATCTCTTTTGCGCTAGACATTAGTTCAAACCTCCGTCACGAACTTTTGCTAGGAATGGACCAAAGCCCATATCACCTAACCAGAAGTCGAAAGTGTGTTGAACACCGTTACTGGTCAGTGTTGCGCCAGAAAGTCCATCAACGCCATGCTCAGATCCGGCAGGAGCGCCACCTTTCACAACTTTAATTGCAGGTTGGTGGTTGTCATCAAACAATTTCTTGCCAACAAATTGAGCTCGCCATGATGGGTTTTCAACTTCACCACCCAATCCCGGAGTTTCACCTTGTTCGTAGTAAGTAATGCCGGAAACGGTATTACCATCGGTTTCTACAGCCACAAATGCGTACATCATTGACCACAAACCATTACCGTGAACGGGAACAATCACTTTAGAAATCTCGTCGCCACTTTTCACTAGGTAAACAACCCCAGTATTGGCACGACGAATAATCTTCGCTTTATCTTGTTCCGCTGTTAGCTTGATAGATTGAGCTGGGTCTTTAGAAGCTTTGCGTTGATCATAGGCCGTTGCATCGCCATCAACAAAGTTCCCGGTTTTAAAATCAATCAAACGAGGTTCAATGTATTTAGCAAAAAGCTCTGGCACGCTACCAGACTCGTTAATGCCTGCAACTTCAACAATCTTGCTTTGCTTATCAAGTACTGCGTTAACTTTTTGCTTGTCACGCAGGCCAACCGCTGCTGTCGATACGATGATTGAGCACACTAAGCTCAATGCGATAACAACAAACAGCGTTTTTTTAATGCTATCGTTATTACTTGCCATAGCGTGCTAGTCTCCGCTTGATGTTCTTCTCAATCACAATATGGTCAAACAAAGGTGCAAATAGGTTCGCAAATAAGATCGCCAGCATCATACCTTCTGGGTAAGCTGGGTTAACCACACGAATCATCACACACATTGCACCAATCAAAATACCGTATGCCCATTTACCTTTGTTAGTAAATGAAGCCGATACTGGGTCGGTTGCCATGAAGAACATACCAAACGCAAAGCCACCAAGTACCAGGTGCCAATGCCAAGGCATATTAAACATTGCATTTGTGTCTGAACCAATAACATTGAACAGCGTTGATATGGCAATCATACCTACCATAACACCCGCAATAATGCGCCATGAAGCAATGCCCATGTAGACAATAAATGCCGCGCCAATCGCCAGTGCTAACGTCGACACTTCACCGATAGAGCCAGGAATGTTACCAACAAACGCATCCATCCAAGTAATGGCTTCGCCAGTGACCTTATTGATCAGAGCACCGTTACCACCTTGAGCCCATTGGCTTAGCGCCGTTGCACCTGAAAAACCATCTGCAGCTGTCCAAACAACGTCACCAGAGATCTGTGCTGGGTAGGCGAAGAATAGAAAAGCACGACCGGCTAATGCTGGGTTTAGGAAGTTACGCCCGGTACCACCAAAGATTTCTTTGGCAACAACCACGCCAAAGGTAATCCCTAAAGCGGCTTGCCATAAAGGCAGTGTGGGTGGAACAATCAGAGCAAACAAAATTGAAGTTACAAAGAAACCTTCGTTAACTTCATGCTTACGCACCATACAAAACAGCACTTCCCAAAAGCCACCGACCAAGAATACCGTGGCGTAGATAGGTAGGAAGTAAGTCGCACCAAGCAGCATCATACTTGCCCAACCGGCTTGCGTACTTAATGTACCGCCAAGCATTTCAGTTAGCCAATAGTGCCAGTTACCACTGATGACTGTCGCCAATTCAGCGCCAGAATACAGATGGTTAAGTGCAGTAATCGATTGGTGACCAACGTTATACATACCCCAGAACATCGCTGGGAATACCGCTAGCCAAACCATGATCATGATGCGTTTGAGGTCAACGCTATCACGAACGTGTGAGCTTCGTTTTGTAACTAAACCAGGCGTATAAAAAAGCGTTGCGGCTGCTTCATACAAGGCAAACCATTTTTCATGTTTGCCGCCAGGTTCAAAATGATGCTCGATGTCTTCAAGAAACTTTTTAAGGCCCATGAAAATTACCCTTCCTTCTCAATCTTGTCTAGGCACTCACGAAGTAGCTGACCATATTCGTATTTACCAGGACATACAAAGGTACACAATGCGAGATCTTCTTCGTCCAGTTCAAGGGCACCGAGACGTTGAGCGCTATCGATGTCACCTGCACATAGGTCACGAAGTAGGAGCGTTGGTTCCATATCTAGTGGCAACACTTTTTCATAGTTACCAATAGGTACCATCGCACGATCACTACCATTGGTTGTGGTTGTCATGTTGAACAACTGACCTGTGAATAGATGACCAAGGAAAGAGCGAGTGACTGAAAATTTGTTCTTGCCAGGCATTGCCCAACCAAGAAAATCTTTGTCACGACCTTCACGCAGAACCGATACTTGGAGGTGGTAACGACCAAGATAAGCTACAGGCCCCGCCGCTTTCACACCAGAAAGTACAGAACCAGAGATGACACGAACTTCGCCCGGCATCAATTCGTTATCCGTTAACTCTTCGAGGCTAGCACCAATCTGAGTACGGACAAGACGAGGTTTGTTGACTACGGGTCCTGCAAGCGACACCACTCGTTGTGTGTATAGCTCACCGGTTAAGAACAATTGACCAAACGCAATCACGTCTTGGTAATTGATGCTCCACGCCACATTGACTGCATTTACTGGATAGAGGAAATGCATGTGAGTCCCTACAAGACCTGCAGGGTGTGGGCCATCAAACACATGTTCTTCAACGTTTGGCTGTGAAGAGCGTGGTAAGCTAGTACCAGATTTACAGACGTAAACCTTGCCCTCAGTCAGAGTTGAAAGGATATCGAGACCAGCGACGAATGCTTCAGATTGCTCATTAATGATCGTCTCAGGTTTTGCCGCTAATGGATTGGTATCCATTGCTGTCACAAAAATAGCCTGAGTTGAAGACTCAATTGCTGGAACCTTGCTAAACGGACGAGTACGCAACGCAGTCCAAAGACCAGACTCAACTAACTGAGTTTTAACCGTTTGACGGTCAATACTTGCTAGTTGGCTAGCTTCAAAGCTATCGAACGTGATTTGCTCATCACCTGCCACTTCAATCACAACGGATTGTAGGACACGTTTGGCGCCACGATTGACTTCGATAACCTTACCGCTTGCTGGTGAAGTAAATTTAACACCCGGATTCTTTTTATCTTCAAAAAGAATTTGAGCTTTCTTTACTTCATCGCCTACGCGAACATGCATGGTAGGACGCATGCCAACGTACTCTTCGCCAAGCAAGGCGACTTTAGTGATGGTCTTACCATCATTAATCACCTGGGAAGGAGTTCCTGCAATAGGAAGGTCCAAACCCCTTTTTATTGTAATCATACGCACTTGCACTATTTTATCGGGAAAAAGATTCTTTTAATTGCGTAAGTTCAAGGCTTGTTTATCTTTCATGGTCGTTCTTGATAAGAGGCCAAATGAAAGTTAAACCAGCCTTAGACACGACATTTCTGTGTCCGATTTTGGCTTGTTTTAAACGCCAGAACCGCAACATCCTTTTAATAACCTCATCACAAGTATGGTATGAGATCCATTAGGTGCAATAGTCTAGCATTTTTTCGGAACCTGATGCCATGACCAATCCTCTGATAAGTCGTTTTATTTGG
This sequence comes from Vibrio sp. RM-69-4, assembly GCF_024743775.1. Classification (NCBI taxonomy): domain Bacteria; kingdom Pseudomonadati; phylum Pseudomonadota; class Gammaproteobacteria; order Vibrionales; family Vibrionaceae; genus Vibrio; species Vibrio sp. RM-69-4. The sequence continues at coordinate 208,573 of NZ_JAMQXI010000076.1, read as the reverse complement.
AAGGATTTGAATCATAAAGGCTAGCGAATAGTCATAACTTTGAAGCATCGCACAAATAACCTATTCCTTACCCCTTATGAGTATTTATTTTTATTCACTACCTAAAACAATTTCTCTCAACTTGTTCATCTCGTCAATTTGTTTAAATACTGTTAACATTCCGCTCAAAAACAGAACAAGAGAACGGCATGTTCAGACGGTTCTGAACGAGTTATTTTCCACCGCCCATACACATAGGACTATCAGGTACGCCACTAATTTGCGCCTGCCACTCTTGTGGTGTGTAGGTATGAATCGAGAGTGCATGAATGTGGTTCGCTAACTCTTCTGCCAACACTTGGTTAACCTGTCGGTGACGGCCAATCAAACGCATTCCTTCAAAACTGTCACTCACCACAATGACTTTAAAATGGCTTTCAGATCCTGAAGGCACATTGTGCATGTAGCTTTCATTTTCGACTTTCAAATAATCAGGGTGAAATGCTTGATGCAATTTTTGTTCGATTATGGGTTGGATCATACCGTTGCCTTTCTTCCTCAAATAAGAGCATGAGAACATATACGAGTGTAAAGAGATTTAAGTTTAACTAGCCTTATAGAATAGCGAAAGGTTTTGGTTCCTTGTTTCTACGCCATTTGAGACAATGCATCCGTAATTCTCACTACGACCTATAAAAAATTATGAAAACAGAGTTGGCACTGCATGATCGAACGTTGAGCTTGCACCGTTTCCCACATCGTTCAAACGAAACATTACAAGCTTGGGATGCGGGCGATGAATATATGATTAATCATATTGAAGCGTTGAATTTAGCAATAGGCAAACGCATCCTTATTTTAAACGATCACTTTGGCGCTCTATCGTGTTGGTTTGCAGATAAGCATCACGTCACCATGATGAGCGACTCTTTTATTTCGCAACAAGGTACGTTAAACAATCTTCAGCGCAATCAGTGCCGCAACGTGCAATTGCTCTCAACAATGGATGCCATCCCTGAATCGGTCGATCTGGTGCTTTTTCAATTGCCCAAGAGCAATCGCCACTTGGTTTGGCAATTAAGCCAACTCCGTCAGTCCCTTGCCCAAGATTGCCCTGTGATAGCGGTCAACAAAGCGAAAGAGATCCACACATCAACCTTAAACTTATTTGAAAAGTATTTAGGTTCAACAAGCACTTCTCTTGCATGGAAAAAACACCGCCTCATTTTTTCAGCACCGAACGTATCACCGATTGAAACGGTGGAACCCATAACTGAATGGGCCGTAGAAAGCGAATCCATCCGTCTAAAAAATCTGCCGAATGTCTACTCAGGTGAGGGATTGGATCTCGGCGCACGCTTTTTTCTACAGCATCTTCCACCAGATCCTAAGTTACAGCACATCATCGACCTTGGATGCGGCAACGGGGTGTTATCAATCAAGATGGGCCAACTCAATCCTCAAGTACGCATGACCTGCGTTGATGAAAGCTTGATGGCCGTCGAGTCTGCAAAGCTAAATTTGCTGGAGAATTTGGGAGAAGATCGCAATATTCAATGCATTGCCAATAACTGCTTAGATGGTTTTCAACAAGAGAGTACCTGTTTAATATTGTGTAACCCACCATTCCATCAACAACAAGCTATCACGGATCACATTGCTTGGCAGATGTTCTGTGATGCAAAGCATGTTCTTAAAAAAGGGGGACGATTATTAGTGATCGGCAATCGCCACCTCGGCTACGATGTAAAACTAGCAAGATTATTTGGCCAAGGGCAGGTAAAAACTGTCGCGACCAACCATAAATTTGTTATCTTACAAGCAACTAAATAGGCAAGGATAAGAAAGGAAATGACCATGAAAAAACTGGTTCTCGCAGCCTCAATCGCATTACTCACCGCTTGTGCCGCACCTCAGCAACAGCAAATCAACTTTATGCCTACTGCAACGACCAGCCAAAATACGGTCGTCAACAATAAAGCCTTTACTCTGGTCAGCAAAGATGTTCGATCGGCGCAATATGTGGCTTTAGTGGATAGTGGCCGCTCTAATATTGAGCCAATTCATGCCAAACAAAATGTTCGCATTGCGGTTGAGAATGCGTTGGCAGAACAATTTAGCTCTCAAGGCTATCGCTTAACAGTGAACAGCGAAAACAATGTCACCGTTGAAATTGCAGAAGCACTAGTGACGGTAAAACACAGCGTCATGTCGAATGAAATGGATGGCAGTGTCACACTTGAAATCACAGCTGAAACACCAAAAGGCAAATTGGTAAAAACGTTCAACGGAACGGCAAAACGCTCCGGTACACTCAGCGCTTCAAATGATGAGATTGAGATGGTACTCAACGATGTCATGAACTTGGTACTTAAAGAAATTGCCAATGACAGCGAACTTAATGGTTATTTACAGGAGCGCTTTTAATGTTACGTTCTTTCGTTACGACATTAGCGCTCGTCAGTTGCACTGCGTTTTCGGCGCCCAACGTCCTAATTGAGACGAACTTAGGGTCATTTACTGTTGAACTTAATACAGAGAAAGCGCCAACGACTGTCGCAAACTTCGTAAAATATGTTGAAGATGGCAGTTATGTTGGCAGCCAGTTCCACCGCGTTATCCCAGGCTTTATGGCACAAGGCGGCGGATTTGATGCGGATTTAAAACAACTCACCACTTACGCTCCCATCAAAAATGAAGCGAGCAATGGGTTGACTAATGACACCGCGACGATCGCAATGGCCCGTACCAATGATCCTAACTCAGCTACTCGCCAATTCTTTATTAACTTGGTCGATAATGATTTTCTCAACTACAACGCTCGCCCACCGGGTTATGCAGTCTTTGGTAAAGTCACGCAAGGGTTTGATGTTGTGCAAAAAATGGCTCAACAGCCGACCAGCACGAAAGGGCGAATGCAAGACGTCCCCATCGAACCAATCGTTATTACGAATGTCACACTAGAACAATAACCATACCAACGCCGATTTATCGGCGTTTGATTTTATTGGGTCGCCTTTCGACCTAAGCTGCTTTACTGACAAGGATTCGCTGTATGCCATCAACCTCCTCCTCTCTCACTTGGATGGAAACTATCCGTAGCTATCTTGATAAACGCCTATTGTGGGTATTTATGATGGGGTGTTCGAGCGGTTTCCCGTGGGTTTTGATTGGTTCAAATATGTCAGGATGGCTAAAAGATGCAGGCTTAACCACCGCTGCTATTGGTTATTTTGGCAGTGTCTTCGCAGTTTACGCGATTAATTTTCTATGGGCCCCATTGGTGGATCGCGTCAAATTACCCATTCTGACGCCATTATTAGGTCAACGCCGCAGTTGGGTATTTTTGTGCCAATCGATCATTTTGATCTGTACGTTGCTGATTGCGGGTGTCAATCCAGCCCAAAATTTGATGTTTACCTCAATGCTTGCCTTGGGCATTGCGATCGCTTCTGCCACTCAAGATATCGCGATTGATGCTTTTCGTATCGATACTTTCCCCAAATCACAAGCCAATAAGCTGCCACAAGCCTCCGCCATGGCCATCATGGGGTGGTGGACTGGATATTCTCTGCCGGGCTATCTCGCTTTTGTAAACGCCGATAGTATCGGTTGGAATGCCGTTTATTATGGCATGGCACTCTGTGTCGGGCTGTTAATGCTTTTCACGCTCTTGGTGGGAGAACCAAAAACACATCGCGAAGCACTACAGCATCAAGCGGAGCTGCGACACAATCAAGTAGTTGGTTCGAAAGTCGTCGCGTGGTTCACCGTTACCGTAATCGAACCATTTCTCGATTTCTTCAAACGCAATGGCACGCAAGTAGCACTAACCCTGCTGTTGTTTGTCTTTTTATTCAAGATTGGCGAAGCTTTTCTTGGCCGAATGTCGATTCCATTTTACAAAGAAATTGGCTTTAGCAACGAACAAATTGGCCACTACTCGAAGTTAATTGGTTGGGGAGCAACCCTATTCTTCACTTTGATTGGCAGTATGTTTAACGTGCGATTTGGTATTGTTCGCGGCTTGATGATTGGTGGCATCGCGATGTCTGCCAGTAATTTGATGTTTTCGTGGATCGCTCAAGTTGGCCCTAATGAGCATCTGTTTTTGGCGACCATAATTGTCGATAACTTTACCACTGCGTTTTCCACCGTGGCCTTTGTTTCGTTTCTTACTGTGTTAACAGGGCAGGCATTTTCAGCAACGCAATATGCGCTATTGGCCTCTCTAGGAAACTTTGGCCGCACCACGCTGGCTTCCTTTAGCGGGGAGTTGGTCGACTATCTCAATAATTGGTCACTATTCTTTATTATTACCGCACTGATGGTAGTACCAAGCCTTATCATGCTCTACTCACTGCGCCATTATTTTGCTGATTTACTGCAAAAAGCTCGGCAGAGAGACATCGATGATATTGCCAAGCAAGGCATTGATAAGCGTTAGATGAAAAAAAGGTCGTACAATACGACCTTTTTTAATTTGATGTGCCTGCTATGGACTACGGATAGAGACCTTTACCAAATAAGTTAAAAACTCTCGCAACACCTTGCGTAAACAGCATCGGCTCAGTTAGCACCGTTAAGCATAAACAATCTTCATCCACTTTGGTAAATGGGCTGTGTTTAATACTCGCATCTCTTTGAATGAAATCACCCACTTTATAATGCCCATCTTCATCACTGAAGCCACCATGGAGCACCAAGGTCGACTCAACCCCTTTGTGTGTATGCTGAGGGATCTGCACGTTGTGATTGATGTACATCAGGTTCATGCGAGAGTCTTCAGCAATATCTAGATGGGCACTAAAAACTTTACCACCATAGCTGCGCCACTCGCCTTTAAAACGAATCAGTTGGCTCAGTGTACTAGGCAGCATCACAACGCGATCATTGACTTTAATTTCTATCGGCTCAGGCTTACGCAAGGTCGATGGGTGTAGAGTATCCAGCGCCGTGATCGTTTCAAACATCTGGTTTAAATGATCATCATTAGAAACGGCTATTCTTTGTTGCGGCAACGATTGGCTCAGCAATGCTTCGGCGGCCCGAGTTTCTAAGTATTGAACCTGTTGACGACACTGAGTACAAAGTTCAAGGTGAGTGGCAATCATAATGCCATGCGCCGCATCAATTGAACCATTGGCATACTGCTGCAGTACTTCGTTGCTTGGATGGTGGCTCATAATTGCTCCGCTTGAATAGAATGTCTAAGTTTTTCAACGGCTAGTCGTAAACGCGATTTGACAGTACCGAGAGGAATATTGAACATCTCCGCAACCTGCTGCTGGGGCAGTTCTTCAAGATACACCGCCTTCACGATGGCTTGCTGAGCTTCAGGCAACAACGCCACAAACTTTAATATTTGCTCTTTTAACATGTCATGTTCAGGACAATAATGTTCAACCAAATCAGGTGGGCAGTAGTCAGTTGGCCAAATATCATCGGCATAAACATGTAACTCTCGTCCGCGCTGCTTACGCAGGAGATCAAAACACAAATTGCGTGCAATCGTGTAAACCCACGTCGAAAGCGAACTTTTTCGGTTATCGAATAGATGCGATTTCTGCCACACCGTGGTCATAGTTTCTTGCACCATTTCTAACGCCACTTGCTCACTGCCTACATGCTTAAACGCAAACTGTTGTAAGCGAGGAGAGAAATAACGAAACACTAAGGCAAACGCCTGCTTATCACGTTGCTTGACACGTTCCATGCATTCAGCCCAGTCTTGCTTGGTGTAGCTTGGGCTTAGCGACACACTATGCTGAGAATCACTGCTCATGCTGCGCTTTTCCTTTAGGAGTAACCGTTGTTATTGGCATACAGTAGCCATAAACCTTTATACGTGAGTAATGCATACATCGATCACTCGTCGTATTCTTTTTTATGCAGAGCCACTACTACAGAGCGACTTCTCGTTTAAGTTTACTACACGCTTTCAAAGTTAGTGTGAGACTTCGATTACCTGCAATAAAAAGTCAACCGCACTGTGCGCGTCATCCTGCCTCATTAAATCATCAAATTGTTGAATCGAGATAGGGAGCAGCTCTAGCCATCGCTGCGCCACCCAACTGGCATCATCAAAAAAACAGTGCGAATAGAGCTCGCCAAGCTGAGGGAATTGCTGATAAACCGCTTGTAGCTGGTGGCTTAAATACCATTCGTGAGGTTCTAAATCTCTTACTGGCCAACTGGGCAATGACGTGACCTGAGCAACTCGCAGGCCATCAAATTCGCTCACTACTGACTCTATTTTAAAGCGCTCCATTCCCATCACGGTTAATCCTAACATCCCATTGTCGAGCGCTTCAAAATCAACAATCTTAACCAACATCCCAAATTTAGATAACTGATTTGCTTTATTGCCTTTTTTGTTATCAATCAAACAAATCCCAAATGTAGAGTCAGACTGGCTGGATTGAGTGACCATCCTCTTATACCTTGATTCAAAGATCCGTAGCTTCATTTTCCCTTCTGGTAAAACGATTGAAGCTAAAGGAAACAGCATCAATTTCTTCATCATTCATCACTCTTCATCATGCCCGTCAATAAATACGTTGAAGATTACAAAACGATCACTAACTAAAAATGTTGGTTTATCGATTTGCATAAAACAATACCAAAGCAAACGTTTAAGTGATTAAAATCACATTAAAGATGCAAACGAACGAAATATTAATTTAGTTCCGCGCAAATATTCATTATCGTGACTTAAGTCACCAAATTTGTTCACTTTTGCATTCGCAATCACTTTTAATTGAGATTTTTATCGTTATTATTCGGGCCAATTGAACGCACATCAGAAATATACGTGTGCTGAATTATGACAAAACATAGAGAGTCCCCCCTTATGCGTAAATCACTTCTAGCTCTAGGCCTAATGGCTGCAACTTCTGCTCCAGTTATGGCCGCTGACTATTCAGATGGCGACATCCATAAAAACGATTACAAATGGATGCAATTTAACCTAATGGCTGCAATCGATGAATTACCAGGTGAGTCATCACATGATTACTTAGAGATGGAATTTGGCGGCCGCTCAGGGATTTTTGATCTGTACGGTTACGTTGATATCTTTAACCTGCTAAGCAACCCAAGCAGTGACAAAGAAGGTAAAGAAAAAATCTTTATGAAATTTGCACCTCGTATGTCACTAGATGCACTTACAGGTAAAGATTTGTCTTTCGGGCCAGTGCAAGAGTTGTATGTCTCTACGCTAATGGAATGGGGTGGTAACTCTGGCGTTAACACTCAAAAAGTGGGCCTTGGCTCTGATGTGAATGTGCCTTGGCTCGGTAAAGTAGGTTTAAACCTGTACGGTACTTACGATTCAAATAAGAAAGATTGGAATGGTTTCCAAATCTCAACCAACTGGTTCAAGCCTTTCTACTTCTTTGAAAACGGCTCATTTATCTCTTACCAAGGTTACATCGATTACCAATTTGGTATGGAAACAGGTAAAGGATACGCAACATCTAGCGATGGCGGTGCTATGTTTAACGGTATCTACTGGCACTCAGACCGCTTTGCTGTGGGTTACGGTCTAAAAGGTTACAAAGATATCTACGGTATCAAAGATACTGATGCCTTCAAGTCAACTGGCTTTGGTCACTACCTAGCTGTGACTTACAAGTTCTAATCGAACCTAAGTTTTGGCTAAATGGCGCTCTCGAGCGCCATTTTTATTGCTTTCCATTTCTACCTCATTATCCTTGGCGCAAAGTCAACAATGGAGAGGTTTTATGAATATCGTCGTGCTTGGGCCAGGCGCAGTTGGGTTGCTTTGGGCGACAAAGCTGCATGCTGCTGGACACCGCGTTTCATTATGGGGCAGACAAGCTCAATCTTCACTTTCCATTGCTTTAGATAAACAGGCGTCTATTACCCTGCCCTGCAATGATCACAGCGCGCTCTGCCATGCCGATCTCTTACTGATTACCGTTAAGGCTTGGCAAGTTGAGCAGGCGCTCACTCCACTGCTGAAGACACTCAATCGTGACACCATTTTGCTATTTATGCACAACGGCATGGGCGCGCTTGATTCGATGCAGGATCAACTGAATGACTTTCCTATTGTGCTTTCAACCACCACGCACGGTGCACTCAAGCCGTCAATGAATCAAGTATTGCATACTGGCAAAGGCGTAACTCAATTAGGGGCTTACAACGCCCAAGGCAAGCAGTGTCAGTTTCTAGTGGATGTACTACAGCATACATTGCCAGACGTAATGTGGAATAACACGATTGAAGAAGCACTGTGGCATAAGCTTGCAATTAACTGCGCGATTAACCCGCTCACCGCATTAGAGCAATGTCGCAATGGTGAGTTAGCCGATGAACGCTTCCAACGGCCGTTGGCAAATATTGTTGCAGAAGTCGCCGATGTCATGAGCGCAGAAGGCTTTGCGATCACTCAATCATCACTGCTTGCTAAGGTTAAGCAGGTGATTCAAGCCACAGCCGAGAATTATTCATCAATGCATCAAGATATTTTTTATCAACGCAAGACTGAGATAGACTTTATTACGGGCTATTTACTGAAGAAAGCAGAGCAACATCAGCTCGCAACACCAGAAAATAGTAAGTTATATCACGCTATTCAACAGATAGAACACAGCTGGAAAAGCCAATGAGTAAACGAATTTTAGTCCCGATAGCAACAGGCTGCGAAGAGATGGAAGCGATCACCGTGATTGATATGATGGTCAGAGCTGGCTATCAAGTCGTGGTTGCCAGCGCTAATCTCGACGGGCAATTGATGATGAAAGCCTCACGCGGAGTGACATTAACCGCAGACTGTAAACTGCTGGATGTGATCGATGAAGAGTTTGACGTGATTGCGCTGCCCGGTGGCGTTGGAGGCGCTGAGATCTTTCGTGACAATCCAGTGCTAATCGAAATGCTCAAGCAACAGCATAACCATGGTCGATGGTTGGCGGCTATTTGTGCCACGCCAGCCTTAGTTTTGCAACATCATCAGTTTTTCCCGCAAGCGATCATGACAGGGCACCCGGCTTTTCGCGATCATATCCCCACTGATTTATGGCGAGATCAACGCGTAACCATCGATACAAACCATCAATTAATCACCAGCCAAGGGCCGGGAACAGCACTTGAGTTCGCGATGGAGATCATCATATCACTCTCAGGTAAAGCACACGCATGGTCAGTTGCACAGCCAATGGTGACACAGGCAGCATTGAATTATCACAAGTTAGGTGAGCAATAATGTTTGACGTGCAGACCATTCGCGACCAATTCCCCGCGCTCAATCAAGCCGTGGATGGCGAGACTCTGATTTATCTAGACAGCGCCGCTACCACGCAAAAGCCGCAAGTGGTGATAGATGCCATTAGCCATTACTACAGTACGCAAAATGCCAATGTACATCGTGGTAGCCATCGCTTAACGGCCAAAGCGACCAGCGATTTTGAAGCGGCGCGTGACGCTATGGCTCAATTTATTGGCGCATCATCTCGCAAAGAGATTATTTGGACTCGCGGAGCGACCGAAGCGATCAACCTGATCGCGCAGACTTACGCACGTAATACATTGCAAGCCGGTGATGAGATTCTGGTCAGTGAAATGGAACACCACGCCAATATAGTGCCTTGGCAAATCGTCGCGGCTCAAACCGGAGCAAGCGTCGTCAAAGTCCCCATCACGCCAGAGTGCCACTTTGATCTTGAGGCTTTTCAAACACGATTATCGAGTAAAACCAAAATTGTCGCCCTAGCCCATACCACCAACGTAACGGGTACGCGCCAACCGATTGAAACTGTGATTAAACTAGCGCACCAAGTCGGCGCGGTGGTCGTGATTGATGGCGCGCAAGGAATTGTGCATGAAACTGTCAACGTGCGCGAACTCGACGCCGACTTTTATCTCTTTTCTGGGCACAAGCTTTACGCTCCCGCTGGCATTGGCGTTCTGTACGGAAAATTAGCGCTGCTTGAAACAATGCCTCCATGGCATGGCGGCGGCAAGATGGTAGAAAAAGTCTCGTTTGAAGGCACAACATTTGCCGAACTGCCGGGGAAATTTGAAGCAGGCACACCGAATGTCGCAGGGGCGATAGCCCTTGCCAAAGCAATCGAATGGTTACAAAACTGCAATCGGGCGGCCGTAGAAACTCACCTGCATAGATTGCAAGCACGCACTTATCAAGCTCTGCAACAGCTCGATGATATTCGCGTGATCGGCTATCAACCGAATGCCAGTATTCTCAGTTTTGTGATGGATGGCGTTCATCATCAAGACATAGCCACCTTACTCGATCAGCAAGGCATCGCGGTTCGCTCTGGCCATCACTGCGCTCACCCATTAATGGATGCGCTCGGATTAACTGGCACCGTGAGAATCTCGTTTGGTATTTACAATACCGAACAAGAGGTTGAACAGTTGATCGCCGCCATCACTAAAACGGTTGATATGCTGTAATAATTCCCCCTTTCATCAAAAGGGGGAGATGCTCAGCTTGGATCGATATTTTTTATCTTATCGACAATGGCTTTAAGGCCATTACCACGTGAAGGACTTAAATGGGCAATCAAGCCTATTTTTTCAAAATAAGCATCCACATCAAACGCTTGAATTTGTGCGTAGGTCTTGCCGTTATACGCAGCAAGGACTAAAGCAATTAAACCACGCACAATCCGCGCATCCGAATCGGCACAGAAAGACCATATTCCTTGGTGCTCCTGCCCCACTAACCATACTTGACTCTCGCAGCCTGCAACACTGACTTGCTGCGATTTCAAAGCATCAGGCATCGCGGGCAATAACTTCCCCCACTGGATCACTTGTCGATAGCGATCTTCCCAGCCAGTAAAATTTTGCATGGTTGCCACAATCTCATCAGCGCTAATCTCACGACCAAAGGGGGAGGCAGGAAAAGGAGTCATTAACGTTACACCTTATGTTTCTGAATTAACTTTTCAACAATGCGTGCTACGGCAACAAAACCAAAGGTTGCGGTAACAACCGTCGCAGCGCCAAATCCGCTGGCGCAATCCATCCGCTTTGGCCCTTCTGCGGTTGATTTCACCGCGCACACACTGCCATCGGCTTGCGGATATTTGAGCTGCTCTGTCGAGAACACGCAATCAATACCAAACTTACGCGCAGGGTTTACAGGGAAATTATGGCGATGACGAAGCGTATCTTTGAGTTTTTTTGCCAATGGGTCTTGAATCGTTTTGGTTAAATCCGCGACCTTGATTTGAGTTGGGTCAACTTGACCACCCGCACCACCGACGGTAATCACTTTAATTTTATTGCTACGGCAATAAGCCAGTAGTGAAGCTTTCGCTTTCAAACTGTCTATCGCATCAAGCACGTAATCGAACGTTTGACTCAAATAGTGGTGCTGGTTATCTGGCGTGATAAAGTCATCAATTAAGTGCACCACACACTCAGGGTTGATGAGCTTGACCCGCTCGGCCATCACTTCAATCTTACTTTGCCCAACCGTACCGCTCATCGCATGGATTTGACGGTTGATGTTGGTGACGCACACATCGTCCATATCAATCAGCGTTAACTCGCCAATGCCGGTGCGCGCCAATGCTTCGACTGCCCACGAGCCAACGCCACCGATACCAATCACACACACATGCGCAGCACGCAGTATTTCAACCTCACGATTTCCATAAAGGCGACGAGTGCCTCCGAAGCGTTGGTTGTAGCTATCTGAAGCGGGGGTATCGAGTTCACGCATAATTAAAAGTCCGATTGAAAGCGATAGAAAAATAAAGAGTGCGATTTATACGCACTCTTTATTTAAAAGTCTAGGTCGAAACCTGTGTCACTATTGTAGCTTTTCAGGCGGCAATGCCCAAGGCGCTTGTGTGGCTGAGTTTTCTAACCCCAGTTTCCAAACGCGACCAAAATGTTTGTAATGCCCAGCTTCCGTTCCGGCGCGCTCGCCCATGCCATGGTACAGATCGAGGTGGTTATCTTTTACCGCGCCGCCCGTATCTAGCACAATCAACATTCTCAACTGATGAGCGCCACTCCATGTACCATCTGCATTGAGCAGCGGCACTTCTGCTAAAATAGGTGTGCCCATTGGAAAGATGGAACGATCTCCGGCCACCGATGCCATCGGCAGTAGTGGAATACCGGCAGAGCCAGTGACAGGGGCTGCCGCTTTGGGCGCAAAAAAGACATAGGAAGGATTTTGCTCTAGCAGCTCTCTCACCGTCGGTTCATCATTGGCTAGCACCCATTCCTTGATCGCTTTGAGTGACATTTTCTCTCGTGTCACTTCACCTCGTTCAATCAAGACTTTGCCAATACTGATGTAGGCTTTGTTATTCTTACCCGCGTAAGCGAAGTACTCAAGCGTATCGTCATCTTCAAAATGCACAAAACCACTGCCTTGCACCTCCATAATGAAAGGGTCAATCAGGTTCGCCGCATAACCTAACTCAAGCCCTTTTTCAGCTAACGCACCATCATAAATTTGCGCACGCGTTGGGCAATCTGCCGAACATTCAGGCAAACCAAATACGGGATATTTGAATATTTCATCCGGTTGATGGCGAAGCTCCATTACCGGAGAAAAATAGCCAGTGAAAAGCACATTACCTTTTTTATCGCCACCACCAAGCTGCGCCGCTTGTATTCCAAAATTCGCCAAATCTTGTGGATCACCACTTTGCAAAATCCATTCACTGATCTGTTGATACAAAGGTTGATAAATCGCTGCCATCGACGCCGAGCGAGTCACCACTTGTTCGCTCTGTTTGGAAAATTGCGTAAAGTCACGTGGCGTATTGGACTGCACCGTGTCTACTTTGTTGAGCGCTTTAGAGAAATCACCATCCAAATATTGCTGAGCACGGTCGGTTGGTTGCGCACAACCAAACAGCAGCAGTACTGCCGCAAGAGGAAAAATTTGCTTAATCACAGAAGTTATCCGTTATTTGAGTTGCTAAAAGCATGACAAACTCGCGCCTAAACCGCAATCAGCGAATTGTTAACGGAGGTTTTTTTGGTATTTCCCTGACAATCGGAAGGTTGGATTGTAGTGCGACGACGACATTTGTGTCATTTCGGTATTGTTATCATCACGCATTTTGTAACGATAGCTCGTATCACCAATCTGGTATTCTAAAAAATGACCATCAAACTCAAATGAAGTGGTGAGTACTCGGCCACTACTGATCACGCCTGCTTTCCCCAATTCAATTCGTTTGGCTGAATAAGGGGCAACATACTGCTCAACCCAAACCCCATACACCTCATCCTTTGGCGAAAAATAGTTTTCCAACCGAGTAAAGAGATCACCGTATAGCGACGCTACGGAAAGCAAGCCAATCATCACAACCAGCATCAAGCCTCGTTCAATGTACTTACGTCTTCGCAAGTTTGTGAACTGAGGCGTAGCCGTAAGGCCTACGTTTTTTGTCATTTTCATGCGACTCAACTCGTTGGTTTTGGCCATATTTCGCCTTTATTGGCAAGCAGTCTAACGTGTCCTAAATCAGAGATAAAATCGGCGATTGAATAATTGCACCAAACTCAAAAAACCACTTGCCGATACGTGAATAAAAAGTCATTATTTGAACATATTTAAACACCAAGGTACTCTCAGAGTGAAAATTCGCAGTACAGCTCTCGTTAAAGGATTTAGACAATCTGCTCCCTATGTTAACGCTCACCGTGGTAAAACCATGGTGATCATGCTCGGCGGTGAAGCGATTGCCGATAAAAATTTCGCTAATATCATCAGCGATCTCGCACTGCTGCATAGCCTTGGTGTCAAAATTGTTTTGGTGCACGGTGCTCGCCCACAAATCAACCAGATTCTGGCGACACATCATTGCTCCACTCCTTATCACAAAGGCATTCGAGTCACTGATGAGGAAGCGCTCAGCTTAGTCATGCAAGCCGCGGGGCAGCTCCAACTCGCTATCACAGCACGCCTTTCAATGAGCTTAAATAACACGCCAATGGCTGGTACTCAGCTTAATATCGTTAGTGGCAATTTTGTTATCTCTCAACCATTAGGTATAGATGATGGTGTCGATTATTGCCACAGTGGCCGCATTCGCCGTATTGATATTGAAGGCATCAACCGTATGCTTGACCAAGGTTCGATCGTGCTACTGGGGCCTATTGCGAGTTCCGTCACTGGCGAATGTTTTAATTTGCTCTCTGAAGAAGTAGCCACACAAGTCGCAATACGCCTAAAAGCAGATAAGCTGATCGGTTTTTGCTCAGAGCAAGGCATTATCGATGAGCAAGGCAACGCGATTGCTGAACTGTTCCCATCTGATGTTGAAAGGATAATGCAGCGTATTGAAGCAGATACCGACCAAGTTCAGGATAATAGCTCAGGTACCTCACGCTTTCTGCGTGCCGCCGTTTCAGCGTGCCGTGCAGGTGTGCCACGTAGCCACTTAGTCAGTTACAAACAAGATGGTGCTTTGATCCAAGAGTTGTTCTCTTTTGACGGGATCGGTACTCAGATTGTCATGGCAAGTGCCGAACAAGTCCGTCAGGCACAGATCGATGATATCGGCGGAATTTTCGATTTAATCCGCCCGTTAGAAGAACAAGGAATATTAGTACGGCGTTCACGTGAGCAGTTAGAGCAAGAGATCCACAAATTCACGATTATTGATAAAGATGGCTTATTGATTGGTTGCGCCGCACTTTACCCTTACCCAGAAGAGGGCATGGCAGAAATGGCGTGTGTCGCTATTCACCAGGAGTATCGGGACGGCAACCGCGGTTTATTGTTACTCAATCACATGAAGCAACAGGCAAAATCGATGCGTTTAGATCGCCTCTTTGTTTTGACAACGCACAGTTTGCATTGGTTTAGAGAACAAGGTTTTTATGAAGTCGGTGTGGAATCGTTACCGATAACTAAACAGAGTTTGTACAACTATCAACGCCGTTCAAAAATTTTAGTACTGACGCTCTAACGTCAGGATATTGTATTTATTCGTTAAGTTATGGTGAATAGTTTATCTTTGATCAAGTGCAAACGTTTTCATTATTTTGTATACAAAATAAGCGCTTTATTTAACTTAATATTATGTGTAGAATCCGCCGACATCATTAATGATGTACATTTAATGAACAACACAGGAACTTGGCTTTATACCGATTGGTCAGATACCAGTAGGTCGGCTTGCACGGATTGCTTTTACTACGACACGTACTTAAGAGCAAAAATTCTATGAAAACTGTTATTTGTAACTCACTTCAAAGCTTTTGGGATATGGCTGATAACCAATTCCTTGAAGGCCAACATGTGCATTGCGTATTTCCCGTTAACGACAAGCTACGAGTCTTTATACTCAGCTCGCAAGATCGTTATAAAATCAGAAACATCTCTTTTACTCATGCTTTCGCATAGCAGCACACTAAATCAGTAATTGAGCTTCCCCTAAACAACGGAATGAATTCAACATACCATGTAAACTTCAAACTGTGTGGGGACTGCTCAAACTCGTTTATCCTAGTTGCTGATTTACGCTAGTCTCTTGTCTAATCTCGTAACTAAGCCGCTGGCTCGCTGCGTTTTTATCTTGAGCCCTCGTTTCATCGTTCCCATGTCAGCAAAAAGCATCAGCTGCTTCTTGGCGCGCGTAATGCCAGTATAGATAAGCTCTCTGGTCAATATCGGGCTAAAATCAGGCGGTAAAATCATCAGCGTTAGATCAAACTCACTGCCTTGTGATTTATGAATGGTCATCGCATAGGCTGTTTCGTGCTCTGGTACGCGGTTTGGTAAAATAGCTTTCACGCTACCATCTGGCAGCTCAAAATACACCTTCAAACGCGGTTCTTGCTCGCTCGTATCAAGCATGCATATGCCGATATCACCATTATACAAACCCAGCCCATGATCATTACGCGCCACCATCACGGGTCGGCCGTGGTACCAAATCTCATCTTGAGTCTTGATCAACTTACGTGCGACCAGCGCACGTTCAATACGTTGATTCAAACCACTTACCCCAAAATCCCCTTCACGAATAGCGCAAAGCAAACGGCATTGATTAAAGCAATCCAATACGGCTTTGGCTTTTTGGGCTTGAGTTTCCGCAGTATAAGCACCAGAACTCTCGATGCGCGTGAGATAACGGCCATACTCCTTGACTAAGGTTTTCAGCATTAGGTTATAGCTTTCACTGCTGAGTGAGTGGTGCGTAATATCAGCATAATTACGTTTTAACACCTCATCCACCATAGCCACTTGCCCAGCATTGATCGCTTTTGCTAATTGACCAATGCCTGATCGGACATCAAAGCGGTAGCTTTTTTGCAGCATGCATAAGCTGTCTGAAATCGGGCTTGCGTTAGGGTGTGAATGAGCAATCAGTGTTTGATAGCCTGTTAACTTAGCTAGGTACTCGCTGTGCGCTCGGCTGTAGCCTAAGGTCAAAAATGAACAAATGTCCCCCAGCACAGCGCCCGCTTCGACTGACGCGAGTTGGTCTTTATCACCCAGTAAAATCAAGCGTGCGTGTTTGGGTAATGCCTCGATTAACTTGACCATCATCGGTAAATCGACCATCGATGCTTCATCAACCACCAATATATCCAAATGCAACGGGTTACGCTGATGGTGACGAAACTCAACACTGTTAGGTATGACGCCCAATAAACGGTGAAGAGTGCTCGACTCGGTGGGAATCGCCGCTTTCAACGCCGGCTCAACCGCCAGTTCAGCCACCGCTTTACCGATCGATTCCGTTAAACGTGCCGCAGCTTTACCCGTTGGTGCGACCAATTTAATGGTGGGCGTCTCACCTTGCTGTTGGGCTTGGGTAATCAAAGCGGCTAGTAATTTGGTAACCGTGGTGGTTTTACCGGTTCCCGGCCCGCCAGAAATCACGGCAAAGCGGCGTGTCAGTGCCACTGCCGCTGCGACTTTTTGCCAGTTGATGCAAACGCTTTGCGGGATCAGCGTCTCTAATGCTTCGAGTTCTTTCGCCGTACGTGCTTGGCTAATGACTTGATCAATCTCATTCCAATTAAGTTCATCGGCGTTGACCACATCCAGAAAATCACACACTTGTTGCTGGCGTGCTGATGCATTGGCTGTCTCTGGCAATTGGCGAAGCGCATGGAGCAGAAAGTGGTATTGACGCGCAAACAGTGTATCGAGCAGCAATTTTAGCTTTTGGACATCAGTAGGCTTTAGGCTCATGGGTGTCCCAAAGCTGATTAAACGCTGTGCTAAGGTAACTTCATAATGCCAATAACGGTGTAGGTATAAACGTTGCCCATCAAACATTAAAGGCACCGCTTCCCCTTGTTGTCCGACTAAGTCTGAACGGTTGAGTAGCCAAGGCCAATCAATCGCCAATAGGTGCTGATTGACCGCCAATGCTGCCTCACCAAACAAGCCTAACTTAGCCGCGAGATCAACACCCTGCGCCGTAGAAGCATCCACTAAAGGTAAGCAGATATGTCCCTTGGCCAATTCAGCACTGACCACCGCGGCAATAAATCCGAGCGCTTGGCTATGTTCAGCGCCAAGTTGCTGCTGGCTTTTTTGTTCGATAAAACGCGCGAATTGGTAATCTAACTGACGCATAGCGCCTTTTTCCGCTAACTGCTTAAGCGTTGTCATTAGCGTACTGCTCATAAATCTAACTCCATTTGCCCTGCATCGGTCGCGCGAGTATCTACGGTTTCTCCATCAATCAATCTGTCCATCTCATCAAGCAGTTCAAAGCTCGGTTTGGTTGAGAAAATCCCATGCTCAGACTCGCCATCCATGCCGCGCAAAAAGAGATAATAGACTCCGCCAAAATGGCGATGGTAGTCATAGTTTGCTAGACGGCTGCGTAAGAATCGATGCAGCGCCAATGCGTAGAGTTGATATTGTAAATCATAGCGATGCTCTGCCATCGCCGCTTTCAAACGCTCGCCATGATAGGCGCTCACATCATCCCCCAAATGATTCGACTTCCAGTCCAGCACGTAATACTTTCCTTGATGCTCAAACAGCAAATCAATAAAGCCCTTCAGCATGCCCTGCACAGTGTAAAAACCAAGATCTCCAGCTTTAGCCGACAGTGGATCATGGCGTTGAATGACACGGTTCAGTGCAGGAGCACTCAGTACTTCTATCGGTAATAGAAATTCCATTTCAACCAAGCGCTGAGTGACGGTTTTTTGGTTCAAACGCAACGTTTTGCCATCTAAAGGTGTCTGTAACACGGTATCGACCAGCGTTTGTAATACTGGTAACCATTCAATATCGATTTGTTCTCGCACCAGTAAATCCAGTATCACTTTGTGGTTAGCATCGCTGCTAGCAGGCTCAGTAAACTCAACCTCTTCAAAGAGAGAATGCAAAAAAGTACCGGGCGTTGCACCGCGTGGAAAAGTGAAAATGGAACGTTCTGGCTCAACCAGTAAAGCTTCCGCTTGCTCATCAGCAGAGTCGATATCAAAGCCTGAGACTTCTAAACTCGCGTCGTGGCTAGCGTGTTTCACACCTTGTTTTACCAACCCAGAATAGCTGGTCATTCGCCAAAAACGGTCAATCTGCGCTTGCAGTGTTTTGGCACTCAATACCGGCGTCTCGACGCTCAACGCTTTAAACGGCTCTGGTTGCTCGGCTGGTGGCTCAGAAACACGAATGTATTGATTAGATTGAGCGTGCAGCGCAGCGTTAAGATCGGCAATGCCTGCGGCTTGACCATTTTGCAGCAGATAGCCAATGGCACTTAAATGCACACCGGTTGGATCTTTGGTGGAGCGGCCATTACGCAGCGGCGCAATGCCGATAAAACAGCCATACACAGCACGAGTCAGCGCTACATAAATCAAGCGCAGATCTTCCGCAAGCCGCTCTTTATCTGCTTGCTTGAGAGAAGCTTCACTGGCGGTAATATCCAGTACAGTTTCCTCATTCACGGCATCATGATATTTGCCTTCACTTGCCTCTCGATAGCTGACCACAAACGGCAGAAACACTAAGTCGTATTCCAAACCTTTCGATTTGTGGATAGTGACGATCTGCACCAAGTTGCGTTCGGATTCCAAACGTTGAATTTGATCATCACGGCCCCCTAGGCCATGCTCGGCGTCACTGATAGCTTGTGCTAGCCAGCGCAGCAAACCGTGATCGCTATCAATCTCTTGTCGCGCTTGCTGTAGTAGCTCACCGATGTGCATAAAATCGGTCAGTGAGCGCTCACCTTGCGGCTCTTCCAACCAACGTTCAGCGACGTGACGTTTGCTCATCACACTGCGCAACATAGGAAGCACGCCGCGCTCAAGCCACAATTGGCGATATTGTTTAAATTCGTTAACCGCGTTTTCCCATACCGATTCGTCGTTGTTTAAATCATCCAAGCTGGCAGCATCTAAAGCGAAAAGTGGTGAGGCCAAACAAGCCCGCAAGGCGCGATCATGTTCAGGAGTCAGTACTGCTTGCAATAGACGCTGTACATCTTGTGCTACCTCGCTGCTAAAAACACTATCGCGGTTCGAGAGATAAACACTGGCAATGCCTTGCGTGGCGAGCGCCTCTTTCACCATACGACCTTCATTACCCGTCCGTACTAAGACTGCGATGTCACCGGCTTGCACGCTCTTTTGCCCTTTAGCAGTATCAAAGTACGCTTGTTGATGCTGCGCGGCGCTCAAAATACTCTGAATTTGGCTGGCGCACGCTTTGGCCATGCATTGCAGGTATTCGCCTTTTGGCAACGGGCTGTCTTGCGTTTCTTGCAGCCAATAGGTGAGCGCTGGTTGCACGGTTCCGTTAAGCCACCATTGACGCTGCTGCGCATTTGGACTGGCTTCAACGGGTAAAAAGGGAATGTCTTGGTCGTAGATAAAAGCACTATCAGGCGTACTAAAAATCTGATTGACGGCATTGACCATATTCGCGCTAGAACGCCAGTTGGTCCCCAAGGTGTAGTGTGCGCTCACCTGTTTACGCGCTTTGATGTAGGTAAAAATGTCTGCACCACGAAACGCGTAAATCGCTTGCTTTGGGTCGCCAATCATAAACAAACCGCATTCAGCCTTAGGCAGATAAATGCGGCTAAAAATACTGTATTGCAGCGGATCGGTATCTTGGAATTCATCGATCATCGCAACGGGGTAAAGGCTGCGAATCCGCTCAGTCAGTATGCCCAGCTCATCATTATCTATCGCGGCAGAAAGCTGAGTGAGCAAATCATCAAACGATAACCACTGCTTTTGTGCTTTCGCTTTGGCAAGCATGGCTCGGCAATGAGTAATAGCGTGCGCCAGAAGTGGCGCTTCTAAGCTGATGGGTTGTTGCAAAAAGAGCTCAATGGTCGTGAACAGCGCATGTTGCGGGGGTTGACCTTTTTTCGACTTAGCCTCCAACGCGCTTTGTGCAAACTCTTGTAATTCGCTCGGTAGGTTCAATTCATGCTGCGGGTTGCTCGCCCACAACGCTAACCCTTCTAGCCGTTTCAGTAACGCTTTCTTGGTTGCTGCATGCAAATCTGAAGCTTCAATGCACGGCGGTAAATCATCGCATGAATCAAGCCACTGCTTTTTTAACGACTCTATGCGTGACAGGCACGATTGATAAAGCGCGCTTAAATCGCCACTCATCGCTTCAACAGAGAGCGTTAGCGCCGAGCCAGTTAAATAGCCACTGATTTTTTCAAGCAGCGCCGCTGGTGATGACCATAAACGGCGCACTTCCGCAGCAAGCTGAATCGACAACGGATAGAACTGACGACGCCAATAATCCGCGACCACTTGCGCTTTTAGATGGCTTTCATCGGTCACAAATTCGTTATTAAAACGGCTTCCCGATTCAAACGCATTTTGGGTGAGCATACGCTGGCAAAAGCCGTGAATGGTATAGACTGCCGCTTCATCCATCTGCCGTTCCGCTTGCAGTAATATTTGCGCCGCTTGCTTGTGATGACTAGTTTGCTCAAGTAGCGGTTTGATAACAGGGTCATCACTGAAACCGCGCGAAAAAGCGATACGCGCCTCATGAATGCGCCGCCGAATACGGTCACGAAGCTCAGCAGTGGCAGCTTCCGTAAAGGTCACCACTAGAATTTGATCGACCGTCAGTGGCACTTGATGACGTGACTTTGCATCACCATGCCCAAGTAACAGGCGCAAATACAAACCTGCAATGGTGAAGGTTTTACCTGTGCCCGCCGACGCTTCGATAAGCCTTGCACCGTGCAGCGGGAACGTAAGGGTATTTAATGGTGTTGTGACCGTAGCCGGGGTCATACTCATAAACAGTTAGCCTTTGAATACGCAAGCGAATGTGATCGCGCTTGAATAATGGTATGAATAATCAAAATAAGTTTATAAATTAAGACGTTGTGAGATCTTTCTCACGGTTCGCCAAACGGGCAGCCTTTACTATCCGCGCCACGTGTTTCGTCAATCTCACGATGATGCGAACCAACCAAATCATGGTCCCTCTGACCTGTGGCCGTACAGAAAACGCCCTACACAATAATGATTGACTGGCGGCCACTTTACTTTCCAAGCAGTTATCCATCGCTAAACATCCTGCGCCACTTGAACCCACAATCGTGGCCCTTGCATCACCAACGTTGCCAATAAACGCACCTGCTCAGCTAAGGCTTCATTCCACTGCGGCCAAATACGCGCGATGTAAACATTGCTTCCTTCACCGTGGCTCATGTAACTTTCATTAAAGGTATCGGCCATTTTCTTGAGCGATTTATCGCGATCATCAACCCATTGACCACGGCTGAAGCCAGCTTCCACACAGGCTAACGCGGTTTTTGGAAAGTAAGCGAGCGGCGCTGTCATACCTTGATAAAACAAACCCACCAGTTCTGCGAGCAACGCTTTGGCTTGTTCGGTATCGGGCATGGGCGGATAAATAAAATGCTGCACACCTTCTTTACGATCGTAGCCCATCAAATGAGTAGGTTGACTTTCGCCCATCGCCGCTAGTGAGAGATGATCAATCCACGCGGCTAAATAGTCCTGCGCGCGAATCGAACCACTGCGGTAGCGCACTAAACCGGATTGATAGCGCTTAGTCAGCCACCCCGTCAGTTGTACGTTTTTGCCTTCACCAAACAATTCAAATCGCAGATCGATCTCTTGGTCATCAAGTGGCGAATGGCATAAGAAAGCGATTCTTTGCGCCAATTCTTGTGCTTGCACGCGATTAGTTTCAAATTCCAAGGATCCAAAAGCACCAATCGGTAACTTTCCTTGCGCGCGCTGCTGGTCGATGAATCTCTCAAGGGCATGCGGTGAATTGGGTTGATCAAGCAGCAACTCTAGCAGTTCATCGCGTAACTGGTAGCTCTCTAAGCCATTTAAGACAAAAGGTTCATCATCTTCCATTACCGGTAACGGAGGCTCGAACGTCACTTTAAGGCGACGGTTAAAGAAATATTGCACAGGCAAACGCCAAAACCGTTGCAGCTCAACCAGATCTAAACTGACAGGAAAGCTCGCCCCTTGTAAATAATCGCTCAGGGCGAGATTAAACTCACCACTGGCTCGCCCTTGCCGACTGGCGGCAGGTAGCCACTCTTTGGCATAGCTACCAGTTTTACTCAAAAAAGCATTAGGGCTAAAAGGCACCATGGCGTGAGTGGTCGTTAAAGCACAGGCTAAATTTTTGGCCGATTGATCGCTGCCAAGCGCTTCATCCCCGACCAAACAGTAGTTTTGTTGGCAATACTCTAAAAGCTCAGAGACCAACACTGAAGGAACGCGTTCGGTATTATCTTGAATTGAGCGTCCGACGTAGCTGATGTACAAGGTTTGCTGCGCCGAGAGCATCGCTTCTAAGAACAAATAGCGGTCATCGTCACGCCGCGAGCGATCGCCAGCGCGGGTGCGACCGTTCATCAAATCAAACCCTTCGGCTGGCATAGTGCGCGGGTAAACGCCATCGTTCATTCCTAGTAAACAAACGGTTTTAAAAGGGATGGAACGCATTGGCATTAAAGTACAGAAATTGACTTGTCCCGCCAGAAAACGCTGGCTGATGCGCGTACCTGACAATTTGTTTTGCAAATATTGAGTAATAATACTTGGCGCAAGTGCTTGCTCATAACCGGCCTCGGCCAGTTGATCTTTTAACTGCGACAAGGTGTCGCGAATCGACTTGAGTGCGAGCTCCCCTTCCAGCTCAACCTTGAAAAAAGCGCCAAGCATCTCACCGAGCAAGCGGCGCCACTCGTCCACGCTTTGGGTTTGCGCTAACTGCTCGCGGTAATGGCTCACTTGCTGAATAAAGTGCGCTAATTTACCCGCCAACTCAGCGTTCATGCCTTGCACTTCATTATAAGGCGCGAGCGTCACTTCGCCTTGCGTAAATAAACCTGCTGAGGCAGGCATGGCATAACCAAGTAACATGCGCTCAATCCCGAATTGCCAAGTATTTTGCTCGGTCTGTGGCAACTCAAATTGTTGCGCGGTGCTCGCATTGAGCCCCCAGCGAATGCCTGACTCTTCTACCCACAATTTGGCTTGCGTAAAGTCTTGCTCATTAAGCTCAAATTTTGCCATCATCGCCGGAGTTTCAAGCAGCTCTAATAACTCTGATGCTAGGCAGCGAGAATCGGGTAAATGCACTAATTGCATAAATGCCGCTAAGATCGGGCTCTCTTGATCTGCCGTACGGTCTGAAATGGAGTAAGGAATAAAGCGCTCACCCGGCGCGTTACCAAATACTGCCGCAATGGCTGGGCTGTAGGCATTGATGTCCGCCACCATCACAATAATATCGCGCGGTTTCAGTTCAGGGTCAGCATCAAACATTGCCAGCAATTGATCGTGCAACACTTCCACTTCTCGCATCGGGCTATGGCAAGCATGAAGAGTGAGCGATGGATCATCCAAAGCAATCACTTGTTTGTGGTCGCTACTGTCCAGTTGACTATCATCTCGATGCTCTTGCAAATGTAAAATGTCGGCCTGCAACTGATGCAATAAGTTATCGCGTGGCAGATCAATAAAAAATTCGTGCTCTTCATTTTCCGTTTGGGAGAGCAAAAAAAGATTATCGCGCCCAAGTTTCCCCATCGAGGCCAATAACTCATTGCCAACCGCAGCTTCGGTATGCAATTCATCCACGAGGTTAGCTTCAATGTCACCTTTAAGCGGCGAGCGTTGCCCTTCAAACTGAATCTCATCACCTTGTAAGGCGAACGTTTTACGTTGCTGACTGTGCAGTCTGGCGAGCGTTTTTCTATCTCGAAGATCGCCCCAATAATGCTGACAAGGGTTGGTAAACATCAAGTGAACATCAATCTGCTCACCCAACGCTTTGAGTGCATCCATATAACGAGGCGGCAGTGACGAAATACCGAAAATAAACAAACGTTTGGGCAGTTTGGTTAAATCACCCGAGCCACGCGCAAGCTGATCAATAAAACTTTGATAGAGATTGGCACGGTGGTAGTGCGACTGGCCTTGATCTAGCGTGTATTGATATAAGGCTTGCCATAATATCGGCTGCCATGGATGCTCATCACCAATCTCGCTCACGTCATCGCCCGCCTCCCACTTGGCAATCCAATCGGGGCGGTAGACTAAATAACCATCAAAAATATCGGCAATTTTCTCGGCCAACTGATAGAGCTTGGAATGGTCATCATCCTGTTCAAGATAACGCTGCAGAGGAGCAAAGGGTTCGAGAGTGAGCAAGGTTGGCAACAGATGCATCAGTTTCCACGTCATCGCTTCTTTGTTAAAAGCGCTGCGCTTAGGTACATCAGGTAGCACTTTAGTAAACATGTCCCAGATAAAGGTCGCCGGTAGAGGAAACTCAAGGTTCGCCGCCACACCGAGCTCTTTCGCTAAGGCCATTTTGAGCCATTGCGACATCCCCGGGCTTTGCACCAAGATCTGCTCTTTCTCAAAGGGGTTGGCTAACGGTGCACTTTTGATCAAATGCACGAGTAGGATCTTTAAGGTATCGACTTTATTGGAATGGTAGACAGTAAACAAAATGCACTCACGCTTTTCTTGTCACAATAAGGACTGAGATTAGCATAAGTGCATTCTATACTTGAGAATTTTATGTTTTGAATTGCCTAAACTGCAGGCTATTTCATTTCACAGTTCAATGCGTGTTCATCTTGCTCTTCTAGCTCATTCATGCTGCTGAGTAGCACGCGATGAGGTTGATAGAAATTTAAGTAACGAATAGCAACATAACCCACCACAATAGTTGCCACAATCAACTCTAACCCAGCTAACCAATGCACTTGCTGTACATACTCAGCACTCACCCCAACGGTTTCCATCCAATGTGTGAGTTTAAATAGCGCCGTTGCACCAATCACCATTGGGAAGGTAAACGCTGCGTAGCCTGGGCTAAAAGGCAAGCGTAATAATTTAAAGAAAGCTAAGTAGATAATCGTTGTCATTAACACGGCAATACCAAATAAAATGCCGATAATCACTGGCGATGGGTTAGCCGTGACAGTTAAGTAACCAGCCAATGAGAGGCTCGCTGGCGCCGCCAAAATAGCCATAGTTGGTTTTGCTGCATCTGGAACTTCATGTGTGAACATAAAACGGTAAATCATCATCGGCAGCATCACCGCATAAGCGACTAAACCGAACATCATGGTTGCATTTGCGATTGGTGCAAGTGCTGGGTTTCCAGAAAACGCCACGTCGGCCACAATAATACCCACAGGTGGAACGAACCAACTTGGCACCATGTGGTGAAGTTCAAAAGACTGCGCACGATGGTACAAAAAACTGACCAAGAAGATGATGTGTAAACCCACAGCAAATAGCCATAACGCATCACCAGCCATTGGGTAAAAATGGCCTAATGAATTGGAAACCACCATGGTGCCCATCGCAAAAGTAGGCACAACACTGCCCACGACCGGATGAGCGAGATCTTGGCGTAATAAGTGGCCATGAAAGAGAAATTTAAACGCAAGAACCACCAGTAACACGCTGGCAATAACGGCCCCACTTAATTGTCCATAACCTTGTAATGGTGCAAAGTTTTCCCAACTCCAACCCAAGCTTGCGATGCCTAGAGCTAAACCCGCCATAGGGGTTGGCGCACCCATAACTTTCGCTTTTGCTGCTCGAATCATATTGACCTCTCATCAGAACTAACAAAGTAGTTGTTCAATGTCGCTATCATACGCTTGCCTTTTGTTCTGATATATCTAAATATATAGAACACACGTTCAGATTAATTAAACAAAATTATGGCTGCCAATATTTCTCTTAAGCAATTGAAAGTATTCACTTCGATTACGCAACATAAAACCTTGACCCAAGCCGCAGAGGCGCTGTTTTTGTCAAAAGCGGCCGTGAGCATGTCACTGTCTGAACTGGAAAAACAGCTTGGGCATGCGCTGTTCGATAGGGTCAATAACCGTTTAATCCTCAATCAAGAGGGACAAAAACTGTTGCCGCTCGCCGATGAACTGCTAAGCCGTGCGAGCAACATTAACCAACTGTTTGACAGTGAGCAAACCCTCGCAGGCCAATTGCGCATTGGCACCAGTGATACGATTGGCAACCATGTTGCGCCTTATCTACTCAGTCAATTTCGCCAGCAAACCCAACACATCTCGCAAAGTTTGTTTATTTCCAACTCGGCGCTGATTTGCCAAAAGTTGGTCGATTACGAACTGGATCTTGCGTTGATTGAAGGAAAAACACTGCACCCAGAGCTGATTTCAACGCCTTTTTCACACGATGAAATGTGTATTATTTGCGCACCCGAACATCCACTCACAATGATAAATCAGCTCACCCTAAATGATTTCGAACAGAGCCAATGGGTATTGCGCGAAGCGGGTTCTGGCTCGCGAGAGTTTTTCTTACGGGCTATCGCACCACGACTTGAGCAGTGGCATGAAGCCTTTGAATTGAATACCACTGAAGCCTTAATCAACAGTGTTTCGGCAGGGTTAGGTTTGGGTTGTTTATCCACCCTTGCTGCGCATTCAGCACTGCAAGATGGCCGGGTTAAAAGACTCGATGTTCCGCTGGACATGAAACGCCGTTTTTGGCTATTGGTGCATAAAGAAAAATACCAAAGCCCACTGCTCAAACACTTTATTGAATTTTGTTATCAATGGAACAAAGAGTAGCCATCCACCTCTCACTTTTTCCTGCTCACCTAGACTTCATGGTTTAAAAACTGTATAAACAGCCAGTAGAATTAATGACTAAGTTAGAGGATTAACCATGGCTGTAATCGTCAAGTACGTGGTGGAACGCAACGGAGAAGAAAAGATGACTTTTACCTCTAAAGCAGACGCTGACGCTTATGACAAAATGCTCGATATGGCAGATGAGCTTTTCGAACTGTTAGGGAAAAGTGAGTTGCTAGAAGATGAAGCCAAGCAAGAAGCTTTGGCGATGTTCTTAGCGCAAAATAAAGAAGAAGTGCTTTACGCACTTGGCGCAAAGCGCAAGCCTGCACCGGCTAAGCCTAAAAAAGCCAAAGCGGTAAAAGACGAAGCACCAGAAGAAGATGCAGCTTAAGGCGATTAAACGCTTAACTTAAGATAATAGAACGTGAAAAGACCGCTGCTTCGTCAGCGGTTTTGTATTTCTGTCTAAAGAAATACATCGCTAAAAAGACAAAAGGTATCGTTTTACGGACTTTCTCCCCTTTTGCCCTTTCCTACCCCTGCCTCACTCTTTATGATGCTTGATAAATCGAGTGCGCCGCAATGATGCTCAACCTACGCTGGCGAGCGCATCAATAGTGACAACATGGAGATATCAAAATGGCTTACTTTGCACTTGCCTTTGGCACGGCAACCAAAAACCGTGATGGAAAAATTATTGAAGCGTTTTTTCCAGCGCCAATTCTCAACCCAAGTGACGCACTAGTAAGCGAGCTTGCTCAAGTCTCTGGTTATGGCGAAGGCAACCAGTATATCGACATCTCAACTGAGCAAAGCGCCCAACTCGCCGCGATATTTGCTCGACATGATCAGGCTAACAATGCCAGTTTTGCCGATAAAGCCGCTAACGCCTCACAACCACTGGTGCTGGTTATTTTAGCTTCCGACCAACAGCCTCAATCGGTCGCTGAAGGTTTTTTGAAGCTACAACTGATTTCACACCGTTTAGTGAAACCACACGGTACTGTGCTTGATGGTATTTTTGGCCTGCTGCACAACATCGCATGGACCAATGAAGGCCCTATCGACCTACCTGAACTAGCGGATCGTCAAATTGAAGCTCGCCTTGCAGGCCGTGCTTTAACGGTAGATTGTGTCGATAAATTCCCGAAAATGGTTGATTACATTGTCCCAGCGGGCATCCGTATTGCGGATACCTCGCGCGTTCGCCTTGGCGCGCACGTGGGCGAAGGTACCACTGTGATGCATGAAGGTTTTATCAACTTCAACGCTGGTACAACAGGCGTGAGCATGGTTGAAGGGCGTATTTCTGCTGGTGTAGTTGTTGGTAATGGATCGGACATCGGCGGTGGCGCTTCTATCATGGGTACGCTTTCTGGCGGCGGTAAGGTCGTGGTCTCTATCGGTGAAAACTCACTGCTTGGCGCAAATGCAGGCTTAGGTTTCCCACTCGGCGATCGCTGCACGATAGAATCAGGTTTATATGTAACTGCTGGTACTAAAGTGCGTATGCTCGATAACCAAGGCCAAGAAGTGGAGATCGTTAAAGCACGTGATTTAGCTGGTGTATCGGATCTACTTTTCCGTCGCAACTCGATCACAGGTCAAATTGAGTGTTTAGCCAATAAATCAGCCGTTGAACTGAACAGCATGCTGCACAGCCATAACTGATCCAGTTTTTCTGATAAAACGGCTTGGCGATGTGCCAAGCCTTTTTCTTTTGCGCGCTTTCTACTGCTAGGCTACTTTCTACTTTTTTATTTTGCTACTTCCACGTTACGAGCCAAACCGTTATCCCGGGTGGCCATCGACTCTCGGCGTAAGTAACATCGTGCCGAATTTCCACACAAACAGAGTAAAAGCCAATATCCAGAGTGCGGCGCTGATATTCACCATCAAAAAGAGTTGTGCTGGGAAAAACGCCACACCGAGGCTGCGTACCAATGCCGACATCATCAAAGCCGCAAACGCAATACTCATTTTAGGCCCTTGATAAATCGCCCTGCCGGTATGCCCCATAGTCACGCGTGCAATCATCGATAAAATCAAGCCTGAGATGGCTCCAATGGCAAAGAGATGGATCAGGTTATGAGTGACATATACATCATCAATTAACCCGCGCAGTAATAAGCTCAAAGGAATGCAGGCATACGCAGCGTGCAGCGACCAAACCAGAGGCTCACTCAATGTTAGCCATGGTTTCCAACGCATCCAACGTACCCACTGCGCTAACCCAGCCAGTAACATGATAGGCTGACCAATCTGCACCATCGTCAGCGGGAAGAAACTCAAAATAAACAAGGCCGCAATGGGTGCATTGGCTAACCAATCGAGCCATACCCATGGCTGTGCTTTTTCAAAGTTAAAACGCCTTGCGCTGAAGAAAGGGATCACGCGTGCTCCCATGACTGATAGCAACAATGTGAACCACCACAACATCGCCTGCCATACCGCCGCAGAGCTAAAGGGCGGCATTCCTTTAATGGTGGCATAACTCGCAAAGTTCGCGCCGATCGCTAAAAGAAACAGCGGTACAAAAAAGAGATTTTTCCAGCCTTTCGCTTGCACTACTCGGCGGCCAATTTCATAAGCCGAAGCCGCCAAAAAAAGCGCTTCGACAGAAGAGATGACCCACAAAGGTGTCGGCGTCCACAATAAGATTCGAGGCGCTAACCACAAGGCGACTAACACGGCTAAGCGATAATGTTTCGTGCCATTAATGCCAGTCCAGTTCTGTACGGCAGTCAATAGAAAACCGACCACAATTGCCATAGCAAAACCAAACAGCATTTCATGTACATGCCACCACAGCGCAGGAACTTGCAATGCCGATGGTTGACCTGTTTGAAACATCCAGACCCATAACGTCACCGCTAAAACGGCATATACGCTACCAAGTAGGAAAAAGGGACGAAAACCAAGGCGCAACCAAGCGGGTATGCGTTGTTCTACTTTTATATCGGTAATATTGAGCACTGTGACCTCTTACGGCGGTGGTGGATATCATGACAGACGACCAACACCACAAGCACAATTCAAGCCAATAAAAATACCCAATAAAAACAATAAAATAAGAAATATCACTCAAAAAAAAGAGTCATAACAACTCAAGAAAAAACAGTCATTATGACTCAATGAATTCACTTAAACTCTATCCTAACCAGTGGTTACACGCATGGCACTGCGGTTCGAGCTAATCACCACACAAGCCGTCTGTTTTTGTTTACCAAAACCGATGATTTGTGACAGCGCTTTTTTGCCGACCGGAATGAAGGCCGAAGCCATCGCATCCGCTTCTGTTTCT
Source organism: Vibrio sp. RM-69-4 (assembly GCF_024743775.1). Lineage (NCBI taxonomy): Bacteria > Pseudomonadati > Pseudomonadota > Gammaproteobacteria > Vibrionales > Vibrionaceae > Vibrio > Vibrio sp. RM-69-4. The sequence goes on along the minus strand of NZ_JAMQXI010000076.1, from coordinate 178,207 downwards.
GCATGTGGATCGTGAATGAAGAAGAATTTATCGCTCATACCACTGAGTACGATCCAATGCGGCTCTTTCTTACCATCGAAACGATAAGTGCTGATGAGTAGCAGCACACATGCCCCTTCCGTCACCCACGCTTCTAGTTGCTCTTGACTCGGTGGTGCATCAATCATCGCCACATCTTGATGACTAAGCTGCTCACAAAAATCAAGATGAACCAATTCGATAACTTGTTTTTTATTGGCATCTCGCACGCTATCAATAAAAGGCGTGCTTTTGGATTGGCTCCACAGCTCCACATGATAACCGCGTCGACTAGCAGCCAATGCCAACCCTTGCCCGCTACACCCACCGTGCCCCGCCGCCATAAAAATCGTTGTCGCTTCTCGCCACAGTTGCAGCTCAGCGGTGCGACTCGGCTCAAACGATTTAGACAAGCAAGAAAAGCTCATCAGCAAGCATGCCGCACCGCAAGTAAATGGCGTAGTCTGAACATAAAGTGGCATTGGCAATTGCACCTTAGGCCCTTGTGGCGACAAGCGTTTTTGCATCCGGCGTCCATTACACAAATCATCGTAATAATGGATAAGAAATTTCAGGGTTTTATAGCCCATTTTTTCATATAAATTTATCGCTGCCGTATTGTCTTCACGCACTTCTAATCGTAATGTAGTGGCACCTTGATCAAGAGCAGCACGCTCGCATTGCTCGACCAAATTTTGAGCAATCCTCCGGCCTCTGAAATCAGGTTTTACGGCAATCGAATACAACCTTGATAGCTGTGTACCTTGATGAAATAGTAGCAATGCATATCCAGCCAGCTCTGTGCCGGAATCGGCCACAAACAACACCGCTTGGTTGGAATGTAAAAAACGCTTCATTTGACGTGGAGAGATTTTATCTCCGTCAAACAGCTGTTGTTCTAACGCATTAAGAGCAGTGAGATCAGCACTTTTCGCAAGACGAAAGTCCATACGACGTCCTTAAGTGGTTGGCAAGATTGCGGCTCAATATTATTCCTATTGATTAAGGAAAAGAATAGCAATGGCAAACCTTTTGATCGTGACCGACCAGTCCAGTGACTGGCAACAATATTTCCCCTCAGAGCAAGTGGTAAGTGTAGACCAATACCTCAACAGTAATGGCACCCATACTCATCGCAGTCTGCAAGTGGTCAACCTGTGTCGCGATTATGGCTACATGAGCAGCGGCTATTACTGCTCGCTGATGGCAGAGGCACGCGGCCACCGCGTTATCCCTCGAGTGATGGCAATCAACGACATCAATCAACCCTTTTTACTCTCTTCTGGCTTATTGAAACTCAATAAACTGTGCGCCCAAACCGATTTTATACAGTGCAAAATTTATTTTGGCCGCACCGCAGAAAAAGGCTTGGATAAACTGGCTCGCCGCCTGTTTGAACAGTTTATGGTGCCCGTTATTGAGTTGGAAATGAACCGCGTTCAAGGGCAGTGGCAAATCAGCAAAATTGGCCCTTTCCCATTCCAAGATTTGAACGACCAAGAGCAAGATTTCTTCGTCGAATCATTAGAACTGTTTTCAACCAAAGTTTGGCGTAAACCAAAGCAAGAGAAAAAGTACCGTTACGATATTGCCATGCTGGTGGACGAAGAAGAGAAAATGCCACCTTCTGATCCCTCAGCATTAAAACGTTTTCGCCGCGCCGCAAACCGTTTAGGAGTCAACCTAGAAACCATTTCACCGGATGACTTATCGCGTTTGGGTGAATTTGATGGCTTGTTTATTCGCGCCACCACGAACATCAGTAATTACACTTACCGCTTTGCAAAAACGGCTGAGAAAATGGGCTTGGTGGTGATGGATGATTCTGAATCGATCATGAAATGCACCAATAAAGTGTTCTTAACTGAGTTGTTGCAACGCAACAAAGTGCCTGCGCCAAAAGGCGTGATTTTGCAAAGTTTTGATGAGCAATGGAAAAGCAATGTCATGCAGGAGTTGAGCTTTCCCATGGTATTAAAAATTCCAGATGGCGCATTTTCACGTGGCGTGGTCAAAGTACGCGACGAGCAAGAGCTGGAACGCGAAGCCGGCGCACTGTTTGAAAAAAGTGCTCTGATTTTGGCACAAGCCTTCATGCCAACTGACTTTGACTGGCGCATCGGTGTAATGAACCGCCAAGCCATCTTCGCCTGCAAATACATGATGAGCCGCGGCCACTGGCAAATTTATCAACACCACAACAGTGGCCGAGTATCTTCTGGCGGCTTTGAAACCTTGGATTTAAAACAAGTACCTAAAAACGTGGTTGATGTTGCCTTAAAAGCGTCAAACCTTATCGGCAGTGGCCTGTACGGCGTTGACTTGAAAGAGATTGATGGCCAAGTTTACGTAATCGAAGTGAACGATAACCCTAGTATTGATCACCAAGTTGAGGATGCGTTTTTAGGCGATCTTCTTTACGATAGGATCATGACTGAGTTTTTGCGCCGTATTCAAATGCGCGGCTTCTGATCTCAATTGGTATAATCTACTGCTCCTCAATGCTGAGTCATTGAGGAGCAAGTTATAAGGATATTCATGGAATTTTTGATCGATCAGTGGCATTTTTCTGCATCCGCTCCGCAGCAAAAACTCAATAGTGCTTCACTGATTGAAGCCGGGAATTGGTATCACTGCCAACGCGATATTCCCGGTTTAAAAGAGTGGTTGCTGCAGTATCAGATCCCCACTTCAATTGTCGACAGCCTCTTAGCAGAGGACACTCGCCCACTGTTTGAGCAATACGATGATGATAACTTTTTACTGATTTTACGTGGCGTCAACATGAACGACAACGCCAACCCTGAAGATATGTTGAGCGTTCGCATTCTCTATTTCAATGGCGCGCTGTTTTCAACCCGCAAAATTCCGTCAAAAGCCGTCAATGTAATCCGTGACCTACTGCAGGCCGGGCAAGGCCCGCAAACCCTTTCAGATGTACTCGTGCAGATCATTGATGGTTTAAACAAAAACATCGATAACTACTTAAACAGCATTGAAGCGAAAATCACCCAATACGATAACGAAATTGAACTCAGTGACGAGCTGATGCAGACACATAAAGCGCTGCTCAAAATCAAACGTTTTATCAAACCTCAGCAATACGCCATCGATGATTTCAGTGATTCCAAAGTCTCGCTGGCAAATGATAAAAACTTGCGTCTGCGCCACAGCGTTAACACCATCACACGCATTAATGAAACCCTCGATTTTTACCTTGGAGAGCTCGAACTGATCAAAGGGGAATTACGTCAATATCATGCAGAGAAGATGAACCAAAACACCTATTTATTCTCGGTGATTGCGGCGATCTTCCTACCCACAAGCTTTTTAACTGGCTTACTTGGAGTTAATGTAGGCGGTATTCCCGGTACTGAATCCCCCGTTGCTTTTGCTCTCTTTTGCATCGCACTGGTTGGTATTTTTGGTTTAGAGTTTTGGATTTTGCATCGGTTACGTTTTTTCAATAAGGAGTCGTAATTCACTGATGATGTATATTTTTGGTTATGGCAGCTTGATCAACTCCGCTTCTCGCCAGTTAACAGGGCAAACAGGAAGAGCGATTCCCGTAGTCGCGCATGGTTTAGTTCGTTGCTGGGGAAAAATTGATGAGAGCTACATATTGTCACCTTTGGTGGTAAATGAAGGACAAGGGCAAGTCAACGGCGTACTGCTGGAGATCGATGAAACCGCTTTGGCAGAATTTGACCGTCGAGAACGTGGTTATGAGCGAGTCCCCCTCAACACCAATCAAATCGAGAGTGATCACGCTTTTAACCTCCAATGGCCGATTTGGGTTTATGTCAAAGAGGCACCAGAGCCTCCCTGCGAGCGAAGCCCTATCGTACAAACCTATGTCGATACCGTGCTGGCTGGTTGTTTAGAGTTTTCAGAAACCTTTGCGCGCCATTTTGTCGAGCACACGGTTGGCTGGCAACATCCGCTGATTAACGATCGCCTCGCGCCGAAATACGGTAATTTAGCAGGGGTAGAACCCTGTCATCATGCGATCATTGATGAGCTGATGGCTACGGTCCGTTAGTGCCTTAGCTTTTATTCCAATTTTAAACGTTTACATTAATTAGAAGCCTTGATTTACCTGTATAGAAAGTCGTAATTATCACATTGATTGCATTGTTCGTTTGCCTTATTTACACCACCATTGTTAAATACAGCGAGCAATAGCAAGAGGTGTAATATGGCTACCATAAAAGATGTAGCTCGCGAAGCCGGTGTGTCAGTGGCAACGGTTTCACGAGTCATCAATAAATCCCCTAAAGCGAGTAAAACATCGATTGAAGCGGTCACCGCCGCAATGAGTTTACTTGGTTATCGGCCTAACGCCGCCGCACGAGCTTTAGTCAGCCAAAGTACCGACACCATAGGCGTGCTAGTCAGTGACGTTTCCGATCCTTTTTTTGGCATGCTCGTGAAAGCGGTTGATAATGTGGCTCATGACAATGGCAAGCATCTGTTGATTGGCAATGGTTATCACCGTGCAGAAGAAGAGCGCCAAGCGATTGAACTGTTGATCAACAGCCGTTGTGATGCTTTGGTGATTCACTCGAAAGGTTTATCGGATCAAGAATTGATCGACTACGCCGCCGAAGTGAAATCGATGGTATTGATCAACCGTCATATCCCGCAACTGGCTAACCGCTGCATCTCATTGGATAACTACAAAGGTGCTTATTTGGCGACTGAGTTTTTGATCCGCCACGGTCATAAAAAAATCGCTTGTATTGGCTCTTCTCATTCAATTGAAGACGCTACAGATCGCGTAGCTGGTTATCAAGCCGCGTTGAAAGATCACGGTATTGAGATCGCTCCTAATTACATCGAGTTGGCCGAACCACACAGCGAAGGTGGCGAGCAAGCGATGACTCACTTGCTGATCCGTTCGATCGACATGACTGCCGTGGTCGCCTACAACGATAATATGGCAGCGGGCGCGTTAAATGTGCTTGAGGAGAATGGTGTAAAAAGCCCTGAGCAAATTTCAGTGATCGGCTTTGATGATGCGTTGATCGCACGCTACATTCGCCCAAGGCTCACCACCATCCGCTACCCAATCGAGATGATGGCTGAAAAAGCCGCTAAACTGGCACTCCAATTAGCCCGTGGCGAAACGATAGAAAAAGAACCGATGATTTTCTCACCGACTTTGGTGCGTCGAGATTCGGTAGAAAAAATCTGACGCACTCAGGTTACACTTTCACTCGCCACTTTGGGCATCAATACTCAACATCTAAGCGACGCACCCACCTTAAACGTCAAATTGGTAAATGGTGGTATGAGTATATTCTTGCCCTGGCAGAGTAATACAGCTGGGTTGCTGCCATTCGGGATGATTGGGAGCATCCGGCAAGTATTGAGTTTCTAATGCGACCCCCGCATAGCCTTGATAAACCCCACCGCGCCGATTGGGCGTCCCCGATAACCAATTTCCACTATAAAGTTGTATGGCAGGCTTAGTCGTAAATACGCTCATGGTTACCTTTGCATCTGGTGACTTCAGTTGCGCGGCGCACACGGTTAAATCAGCTTTATCAGGCAATAAATAACTGTGGTCATACCCTTTGCTTGCTTGTTGCTGCTCATCTTTGAGTAAGTCACGACCTATTGATTTTGCAACGCGAAAATCAAAGCCCGTGTCAATGACAGATTTTGGCCCTGACAATGGGATTCCATGTGGATCTGTGGGTAAAAATTGATCGGCTTTTATAAAAAGTGAATGATCTAAAATCGTATGATCACTCTCTGCGCCTAGCAAATTAAAATAGGCGTGGTTGGTTAAATTAAGCGGCGTTGGTTTATCTGTGGTCGCTAAATAGCGCAGGATCAATTGATTCTGATCGTTCAGTTCATAGCTCACGGCAATGTCAACATTACCGGGAAAACCTTGGTCACCATCCGATGAATGGATTGAAAACGTCACTTGTTGAGCACTTTTGTGAGCAATAGTCCAACGGCGCTGATCTAACCCTTCAAGACCGCCATGCAAACTATTTCCAGCTTGGTTGGTCGTCACTTGATAGCGTTGATCATTTAATTCAAATTGGCCTTTAGCGATCCGGTTGGCATAACGTCCCACAGTGACGCCGATATAGCTTTGTTGTTTCTGGAAGTCGCTCATGGTGGAAACACCCAGCAGAACTTCTCTGCGTTCCCCATCCTTAAGCGCCAACTCACAACTGAGCCATGTTGCGCCAATATCCATTAATACTACGCGGCTACCAATGCGGTTAGTCAAACTGACAAGTTGTGCCGGGCGGCCATCATAGGCTACTTGCTGAGTCATAGTGTAAACCAGTGAAGATGTGCAGCAAGCCTCCACTAGACCAGCGCCCTCTTTTGCTTGGCAGACGTAAATCGACGCTTTGAGGCCAGTCGCCACTTCATATTTCTCATCGACAGCCGCTTTCACTGCATCAACCAATGTCGGTGGGACAAGTGCCACAATACAGCCACCAAAGCCGCCCCCAGTCATACGCACACCGCCTTGGTCACCAATCACCTCTTTGATGATATCAACCAAGGTATCAATCTCTTTGACCGTAATTTCAAAATCATCACGCATCGATGCGTGCGATTGAGCCATCAGCTCGCCCATGCGCTTCATGTCGTGGGCGCGCAACGCTTGGGCCGCTTCAACAGTACGGTCATTTTCAGTAATGATGTGACGAGCACGTTTAGCCACCAACTCATCAAGCTCAGAAACTTTTTGGTTAAACTGTTCAATGCTTACATCACGCAGCGCTTTGACGCCAAAAATACGCGCAGCCTCTTCACACTGCTGGCGGCGGGTGTTGTATTCGCTATCCACCAAGCCGCGTTTTTTATTGGAGTTGACGATCACGACGGCCATCTCTTCTGGCATTGAAACCGCTTGTGTTTCTAGGCTACGGCAATCTAAAAGTAGCGCGTGGTTTTCACGACCTTGCGCCGAAATCATTTGATCCATAATACCGCAATTACAGCCGACAAATTCGTTCTCGGCCTGTTGACCATTTAGTGCAATTTCCGCTTGAGAAATATCCAGTTGATAAAGTTCTTTAAAAGTTTGACCGATCACGACCTCAAGCGCAGCCGAAGAGCTAAGCCCCGCTCCCTGTGGAACATTACCGCTGACAGTAATATCCGCCCCGGTAAACGAGTACCCACGCGCAAGCAAACATTTCACCACGCCGCGAATGTAGTTCGCCCACATTTTGTCTTGTTGGAAAGTAATCTCTTGGGTGAGGTCAAACTCATCAAGTGCATTGCCATAATCAACAGATACGATGCGCACTAAATTATCTTCACGCTTGGCAGCCGCTACCACGGTTTGATAGTTAATTGCGCAGGGGAGCACAAAACCGTCGTTATAGTCGGTGTGCTCACCAATCAAATTTACACGGCCTGGCGCTTGGATGATATAGCTAGGCGCGTAGCCCAACACTTGCTCAAAAGACGCTTTCACATTTTGGATTAAATCAAACATTTGCATTCCTAAACTCATAAACTGGTTTTCATTTCCCATTAACCACTTAGCGCTATGAAAAAAACTTTGTTAAGCCCAAGTCGTTGGAGGCGCAGCGAGGTGATAAGTAAATTCAGCCAATGAACATAGATTACCTATGTTCTTAGGGTGCGTTTACGCAGCAACAAGGCTACAACTGCACAGATGACGTTACTGCTCTTTGTAGTGAACATCACTTAGCTCGCGCAGACGCTGCGCCGCTTGTTCTGCGGTTAAATCTCGTTGGCTTTCAGCCAACATTTCATAACCCACCATAAACTTACGAATCGAGGCACTGCGCAGCAGTGGTGGGTAAAACAGTGCATGCAGTTGCCAATGGTCAATGTTCGTACCCTCTTCAAAGAAAGGCGCGTAATGCCAGCCCATAGAATAAGGGAAAGAACATTGGAACAGGTTGTCGTAACGGCTGGTCAGTTTTTTGATCGCAACGGCGAGATCGTCACGTTGCGCCTCACTCAACTCACTCATGCGACGGATATGCGTTTTTGGCAGCAACATGGTTTCAAATGGCCATGCAGCCCAGTAAGGCACAACAGCCACCCAATGCTCTGTTTCCAGCACAATGCGTGAGCCATCTTTCAGCTCAGCTTGCACATAATCCACCAGCAGGTTACTACCCTGTTGTTGGTAATACGCTTTTAGGTTGTGCTCCTTGCGTTCAATTTCATTGGGTAAGAAGCTATTAGCCCAGATTTGGCCGTGTGGGTGAGGCTGGGAACACCCCATGGTTTCACCTTTGTTCTCAAACGCTTGCACCCAAACGTACTCTTTACCTAACTCTTCGATTTGATCGTTCCACGTATCAATCACGCTGCGAATGTTGCCCACGGGTAACTCTGGCAGAGTTTTGCTGTGATCTGGAGAGAAACAAATCACTCGGCTCAAACCACGCACACCTTGAGTTTTGAATAGAGGGCTATCGGACTCCGGTGCATCTGGTGAATCTACCATCAATGCTGCGAAGTCGTTGTTGAATACGTACGTACCTTGGTAGTCTGGGTTGACATCACCAGAAATACGCTCGTTTGTCGGACAAAGAAAACACTTCTCATCATAACTTAGCAGTTCATCTACCGCTGGCTTTTCATCAGCCCCGCTCCAAGGGCGTTTAGCGCGATGTGGTGAGACTAAAATCCACTGCCCCGTGAGTGGGTTGTAGCGACGATGTGGATGATCCACTGGGTTAAATTCAACATTCGACATATTGCTTACTCAATTATGCTATTTGATAGTCCGACGCGTCACGCCGGATAAAACTAGTACCCTTGCGGGTTATTGGATTGCCAATGCCATGTATCAGCAGCCATTTCATCGATACTGCGCGTCGCCTTCCAAGCCAGATCTCGCTCCGCTTTTGTGGTACTAGCCCAACACTCGGCAATATCACCCGGGCGGCGTGGGCAAATCTCATAAGCAATAGGAACACCACTTGCTTGAGCAAAGGCTGAAACTATCTCTAACACACTCGATCCGTTACCCGATCCAAGGTTGTAAATATGCCTTCCCGCTTTCATCGCAACCGTATTTAAAGCGGCCAAATGGCCATCGGCTAGATCCATCACATGAATGTAATCACGCACACCCGTACCATCCGGTGTGGGGTAGTCGCTACCAAATATGGATAACTTCTCGCGGCGACCTACCGCAACTTGGGCAATAAACGGCATCAGATTATTCGGCACACCTTGCGGGTCTTCGCCCATAGTGCCAGAAGGGTGAGCCCCCACAGGGTTGAAGTAACGCAGTAAGGTCACACTCCAATCTGGCTCAGCAACCACTAAATCCGACAGGCACTGCTCAACCATATATTTGCTACGACCGTAAGGATTGGTGGTTGATCCGGTTGGAGAATCTTCAGTTATCGGCACGATTTCAGGATCGCCATACACTGTCGCCGATGAACTGAATACAATACTTTTCACTCCAGCTTTACGCATACTGCGCGCTAGCACCAACGAACCATTGACGTTATTGTCATAATATTCGAGCGGTTTTATCACGGATTCACCGACGGCTTTTAAACCTGCGAAATGAATCACAGCATCAATATTATGTTCAGCAAATACCTTATCGAGAAAGGCCTCATCACGGATATCACCATGATAAAACACGGGCGTTTTATCTGTCAGTGCATGGATACGGCTTAACACTTCAATCTTCGCGTTAGATAAGTTGTCAACGATAATGGGGTCGATACCCGCTTGTATCATTTGTACACAGGTATGACTTCCGATATAGCCCATGCCGCCCGTCACTAATACTTTCACCATACTCTCCTATTGGGATACCGATAGAGGTTGATTTTCGCTTTTGAAAAAGTCTAACAGCCTTACTCGCTTTTAATCTGTGATCAAAACACCACAATGTAAACGTTTCCACAAAAACTCTAAAACAATTCCCTTCACTTAACTGATTTTATTTAAATTACGTATACAATACGCACAGGTAGGCTCTAGTGAGATATTTTGCAGCCCACCACCTTGCACCATCATCTTCTCTAGTTCGACTTACCTTGCTGAGTTTTAGCCCATGACCCAAAGCCGTGTAGAACTGAATAACCGAATGAATATCGTCACTTTGACTTGGCCGATCTTTATTGAGATTTTATTACGGACGGCGATTAACACCAGTGATGTGTTTATGCTGAGTAGTTATTCAGACAAGGCTGTATCAGCGGTTGGGGTTATCACTCAAATCAATTTTTTCTTGCTGATTGTCTCAATGATGGTCAGCAGTGGTACAGGGATCCTAATTGGGCAATACAATGGCTCTGGCCGCCAAAGTGAATCGGCACATGTTGGGGTGGCCAGTTTACTGCTTGGATTAATCATTGGCTCATCGCTCAGTTTAGCCGCTTATTTGAGCGCTAATTCAGTCATGAATGCCTACGGCCTAGAAGCGCAGGTTGCACAATATGGCTATGAATATCTGGTTATCAGTGGCAGCTTTACAGTAAACGTTACCATCGGCATTGTACTGGCGACGATTTTGCGCAGTAACGGCTACTCCAAAGCGCCGATGTTCATTAATTTATTTGCCGGATTATTGAATATCATCGGTAACTATATTGCTATTTTTCAACCCTTTGGACTGCCCGTCTACGGTGTACAAGGGGTTGCGATATCAACAGTATTCAGCCAAATTGTCAGCACTATTTTGCTGTACTACACCGTTAAGTACTACCACATATCACTACCGGTGAAAGAGTGGAAAATCATCCCGAAGCCGCTATACCAGAAGATCATCAAGATCGGTATGATGAATGCGGGAGAGATTCTTTCCTATAACATGATGCAACTGACGGTGATTTTTTTCGTTGTAAAAATGGGCACGGCTTCATTGGCCGCGTTTACTTATGCGCAAAATATTGCCCGTCTCGCCTTTGCATTCTCAGTAGCTCTTGGGCAAGCCGGGCAAATTCAAACTAGCTACTACATTGGTAAAGGTTGGGTGGATGAGATTCTGACTAAAGTTCAACAATATTTTGTGGTTGGCTTTCTCGTCTCCAGCACATTGACGATCTCAATTTATCTACTGCGCGCTGACATCATCGCCCTCTTCACTTCTGATCCTGAGATAACGGCCTTGGTCGCAGGGTTAATTGCTGGCTCCATTGCAATGGAAGCCGGGCGCACGTTTAACCTAATTTTTATTGCCGCACTCAAAGGCGCAGGAGACATTCGCTTTCCAGTGCAGATGGGCATATTAAGCATGTGGACTTTTGGCGCAGGTTTAACTTACTTATTTGGCCTACATTGGGGATGGGGAGTTATGGGTGCATGGGTGGCCATTTCGGTGGATGAATGGTTCAGAGGCATCATCATGTTTAGGCGTTGGCGATCTAAGGTTTGGACTAAGTTTAAACTCAGTTAACCCATGCCTGTCTGTTTATCGTTTTTCTGCGGTTTACAAATGGTTAAGGATTAAATTTGAATCTGCTCAAACATCCTTTTAAAGTAGCGAAACAACGTCTCTTTAAGAGTGCTTATGCACATGTTTACTATTTTCAAAACTTTTTTTCTGCTTGGGTGGATAAGCTTTGGTGGGCCAGCCGCTCACATTGGTTATTTCCGCAATACATTCGTTGAAAAATTAAAATGGATTGAAGATAAAGAATACGCACAGATCGTTGCCTTAAGTCAGTTTTTGCCAGGGCCAGGTTCAAGCCAAGTTGGGTTTGCACTAGGGTACCATCGTGGTGGCTTACTGGGTGGATGCGCCGCTTTTGCTGGTTTTACACTCCCTTCGGTTTTGATCATGGTTGCCCTTGCCATCGCCAGCAGCCAATTACTACAAACCCCCTTATTTCAAAACGTGATTCACGGCTTAAAACTGCTAGCCGTTGTGGTTGTCGCGGATGCCACATGGGGAATGTATAAAAACTTCTGTAAGAATCGCTTAACTGTTGGGTTGTGTGTGGCCACCGCTGTGATGCTGATTGTTGCCCCCAGTATTGGAACGCAAATCGGAGTTCTCATTGGGGCAGCGCTGATCGGAGTGAAATGGCTCCCTAGTCAAGATTTAGCCACTGAACGTTCATTTGTCCCCGCTTTCATCCCTTTCGCTCTCTTTATTGGCTTACTGGTCGGTTTGCCTTTTTCCGCCCACTTGATGCCTGAAATCGCTCTATTTAACCACTTTTATCAAGCGGGTAGCTTAGTGTTTGGCGGCGGGCATGTCGTACTTCCATTGCTGCAAAATTTGGTTGGCGACGCACTTGACCCGGATCTATTTTTAACAGGATATGCCGCAGCACAAGCGGTTCCTGGTCCAATGTTTACCTTCGCCACTTACATTGGCTACGCTCTACTACCACAAGCGCCAATCTTAGGCGCAACGCTGGCGACCATTGCCGTCTTTTTGCCGGGGTTTTTGTTACTGCTCGGCGTGCTTAAAAATTGGCAAGCCTTAGCAAACTATCGATCAGTATCAGGAGCAATCAACGGTGTTAACGCCGCCGTCGTTGGTTTGCTGCTCTCAGCCTTATATCACCCTGTATTTACAAGCTCGGTCAGCAATCATCTAGATATGGCGATCGTTCTGACCGGTTTTTACCTACTAAAACAGCTCAAACTGCCTATTGTCTGGCTGGTTATATTCTTTATGCTCAGTGGTATTGCACTTGGATTAAACTGAAGCTGGCCATACGCCTTGTGACTAAACATGGCGTCAAATAGCCGTATTTATCTAGTGACCCAGCGTCACCCAACGGCTTTCCAGTACCACCTCATATTGCTTGGTTATATAACCCATTTTTTAGTTAAATTTCACGCACACATCGCTTATCTGTTCTAAACTTATCAATTAGAAGAACCTCTCCATTTCAACCTTGGAGACCCTGTAGCGCAGAGGAACACGCGATGGATACGCATAGCAAAGGTTGCGAGCACGCCTATTTTCCACATGTTGGTCCACTCAATAAGCAACTGGCTAACATACACCAACGAATGCAAGTCAAAGTCCCAGAGATTGACCGTATCTCTTTTGCGCTATACGACCATCACCATGACAATTTGAAAACCTACGCCGACAGCACCTTTCACGGGGGCGAGCTTATACATTACGAGTTTCCACTTGCTGAGCTTCCAGTCCTTAAGCAATGCGCACAAAACGGCCAGAGTCGTAGCGTTGAAAATATCCCAATCCAATTGAAGCCAGACTATCCTCATACTCGCTGGCTAATTGAGCAAGGTTATTGTTCATCACTGGCGATTCCGACTTACCACCAGCAAGCATTTATTGGCTTTATTTTCCTCAACTCGTGTCAAAGCCATTTGTTTACCGAACAGGTAAGGCAGAATGTAGAACCTTTTATTGAGATGATTCGCTTTGCAGTTTGCTCTGAATACGATTTAGTCCACACTATTTTAGAGACTGTAAATTTGACTCAAGCGCGCTCCCCAGAGCATCAACTGGAATCGAAAGAGCATAAAGAACGTATTAGCTGTTATGCCAAAGTCATCGCTACGGAAGTTGCTGACATTTATCAACTGGATGATGAAACCATTGATAACATCATCCAGTTTTCGCGCTATCACGACATAGGCAAACTTGCCCTACCGACAAGCTTATTACTTAACCCAAATACATTAGATAAACCAGAGCGTGCTCAACTGTATAGCCACATAGAAAAAGGGATTGAAATCATTAATCAAATTATTGATGACATAGGTACACCTGATCACCCTTGCATATCCATATTAAAAGAGATCGTCGCTTATCATCATGAGTTTTTGGATGGCAGTGGCTATCCTTACGGCCTAATGCAAGACAATATCCCGATATCGGCACGCATTATTGCTGTTGCCAACGTCTTTGATGCCTTAACAAGCCATCGTCCATACAAACAAGCTTGGTCTGTTCCTTTTGCCCTTCTCGAACTGGAAAAAATGGTCGTGAGCGGCAAGCTTGATAAACACTGTGTCAATGCCCTTCGCTATCATCAAGATTACTTAAAACATGTGATTGATATTCACCCAGAAATCGACCCGAAGGATAGATTCAACTGAACAGAAATAAACGTCACTCTGAGTTAATAGTGTCAAAATAAGAAAGTGAATCCAGCGCGCAACTTTAACGTTTAGTAACTACAATCTTCTTTTACCTAACCATTCCACCATGCTAAAGTTAACAAAACATTAACATAAGAATAATAATATTTTTGCCAATAACATGGAGTTAGAGAATGATTCAGCCTAACGAGTTAAGCAAAGCAACTTGTGCTCTCCCACCACCGAATGAAATGATCTTGAAATGGGCAGCGGAACGCCCCAACCAAGTTTATTTAAGACAAATTATTAACCGAAAATTTGTTGAATACACCTATGCTGAAGTGGCCGACAAAGCACTCAGGCTCGCCTCGGCGCTACAAGCGCTAGGGGCAAAACCCCAAGATAAAATTGCACTCATTTCCAAAAACTGCGCTGAATGGTTTGTGTGTGATCTCGCAATGATGCTCGGCGACTTCATTAGCGTACCTATTTTTCCAACCGCAGGCGCTGATACCATCGAATATTGCCTCACTCACAGTGAAACAAAAATAGTTATTGTAGGTAAACTCGATAACGGGCAAGCCACTCAGCAAGTGCTCAACAATTTGCCCGATATAATTAGCATCGCGCTCCCCTATGATTCTGCTCCCACTTGCGATCACCTGTTTACAAAATTGATTGAGCACTATCCGCCAAGCACAGAACGCCCTGTACATTATGACAACAAGTTGATGTCTTTAGTCTATACATCGGGCACGTCGGGCTTGCCGAAAGGGGCTATGCTGACCTACGGTGCATTTAGCTGGTCAGCTCAACAGCTTATAAACCACATTGGCATTCAAGAAAACGACCGTTTATTTTCCTACCTCCCTTTGGCTCATATTACTGAACGTGTTTATATTTTTGGCTCTTCCATCATGGGTGGGGTACAAACGGCTTTCCCTGAATCATTAGACACCTTTATTGAAGATGTCAAAATGCAGCGACCGACGCTCTTTATCTCAGTACCAAGGTTATGGACTCTATTTCAGCAACGCATTCAAGACAAATTACCGCAGAAAAAGCTCAATTTTCTGCTAAAGATCCCTTTTGTAAGCACGCTGATTAAGAAGAAACTTGCTGATGGCTTAGGGCTTGATCAAGCACGTGTGCTTGGTTGTGGCTCGGCTCCCGTATCACCAGCGTTATTAGAGTGGTATCACCAAATTGGTCTGAACATTACCGAAGCTTGGGGCATGACAGAATCTTTTGCTTACAGCACTCTCAACTACCCGTTTAGATCAGATAAAATAGGTTCTGTTGGACAAACGGGGCCGGGAATTGAGCTAAAAATCGCTAACGATGGCGAAATTATGGTCCGCAGCAAAGGGCTATTTTCAGGCTACTATAAAAATGATATCGCAACGCAAGAGTCTTTCGACAGAGAAGGATGGCTACATACTGGCGATATCGGTTTTATTGATGCTGAAGGTTATCTCACCATTCAAGGGCGCAAAAAGGACACCTTTAAAACAGCCAAAGGCAAGTTTGTGGCTCCCGTACCTATCGAAAATAAACTGTTCGAATACACTCGAGTCGAGATGATGTGTCTGATTGGCTTAGGGCTTCCCGCCC
Source organism: Vibrio sp. RM-69-4 (assembly GCF_024743775.1). NCBI lineage: Bacteria > Pseudomonadati > Pseudomonadota > Gammaproteobacteria > Vibrionales > Vibrionaceae > Vibrio > Vibrio sp. RM-69-4. Next base: position 162,562 of record NZ_JAMQXI010000076.1, on the reverse strand, counting down.
CTATTTTGCTGGTTGTTCCACATAATTTCCCTCATTTTGATCGCGTTCGTTATGAGCGTACTACTCAAAAAGTCATTAAGCGGATGAATGAGGAATTGGAATCGCATGAGCAAATCAAAGGCGTGCTAATGATAAAGGAGCCATGGTCAATCGAAAATGGCGTGCTCACTCCTACCTTAAAAATCAAGCGGCATGTATTAGAGCAGAAATATCATGAAATGGGGCACAATTGGCCAAAAGGACAACTGGTTGTTTGGGAAGAGTAATCCATTCTAATTGAGCAGGTTGGACTTAGCCTCTAACCTGCCAATACACACTAACAACCTCCTATAGTGCCTAATATTTTGTCCTAATTTAACTCCTGTGCCTGCTATACTTAGCTTAAATAACGCCATTGAATAATTGGATCATGACACAAGATAATAACCCGCTGCATGGGGTCACTTTAGAAAAACTACTCACGGATCTCGTTGAATACTATGGCTGGGAAGAGCTCAGCTACATGGTCAATATTAACTGCTTTAAAAAGGATCCGAGTATTAAATCAAGCTTGAAGTTTTTACGTAAAACTGAATGGGCACGTATTAAAGTTGAAGAAATCTATATCAACCTTAAGGGCTAACTAAACGATATGAATTGAGTAGCGCAAGCTACCTTCACCCGGCAGTTTCCACTTTTATCGGCTCTGCTTTTATCGGTTTTTATGCCCTTTTCTATTTCGTTGCTACATAAAAAAGCCCCACCAGCTTTCACTGGTGGGGCTTTTTACGTTCAGCTTAGCTTTTAAGAATTACTTCTTGTCTGCTTCTTTACGTGCTTTAACGTCAGCAATAACTTGCTCTGCAACGTTTGCAGGACATGCAGCGTAGTGTGAGAACTCCATAGAGAACTGACCACGACCAGATGTCATTGTACGTAGGTGACCGATATAACCAAACATTTCAGATAGAGGAACGTTAGCTTTAATACGTACACCTGTTACGCCAGCTTCTTGATCTTTAATCATGCCACGACGACGGTTAAGGTCACCGATAACATCACCAACGTGATCTTCTGGAGTAAACACGTCAACGTGCATAATTGGCTCTAGAAGTTGAGCGCCAGCTTTAGGCATAGATTGACGGAATGCACCTTTCGCTGCGATTTCAAATGCGATTGCAGATGAGTCAACTGCGTGGAAGCCACCGTCGAACAGTTCAACTTCAACGTCTAGTACAGGGAACCCAGCAAGAACACCTTGGTCCATCATAGACTTAAAGCCTTTCTCTACAGCAGGCCAGAATTCTTTAGGTACGTTACCACCAACAACTACTGATTTGAACGTGAAACCTGAATTTGGCTCACCTGGTTTGATACGGTAGTCGATCTTACCGAACTGACCAGAACCACCAGACTGTTTCTTATGCGTATAGCTGTCTTCAATTGCTTTAGTGATAGTTTCACGGTAAGCAACTTGAGGAGCACCAACGATAAGATCAATGCCGTGTGTACGCTTAAGGATATCAACTTTGATATCTAGGTGAAGTTCACCCATACCTTTTAGGATGGTTTCGCCAGTTTCTTCATCAGACTCAACTTGGAATGATGGATCTTCTGAAACCATTTTACCTAGCGCAATACCTAGCTTCTCAGAACCGCCTTTGTCTTTAGGAGCAACAGCGATAGAGATTACAGGCGTTGGGAAAATCATTGGCTCAAGAGTACATTCGTGTTTAGGATCACATAGAGTGTGACCAGTTTTCACGTTTTTCATACCAACGATAGCGATGATATCACCCGCTTGAGCGGAATCAAGTTCGTTACGATCGTTCGCGTGCATCTCAACCATACGGCCAATACGCTCAGTCTTACCAGTAGCACTGTTAAGAATGGTGTCACCTTTCTTCAGTTTACCAGAATAAATACGGATAAACGTTAGGGCACCAAAACGGTCATCCATGATCTTGAATGCAAGTGCGCGGAATGGTTCGTCAACAGAAACTGTTGCAACTTTACCAGTAGGCTCACCTGTTTCAGGATCAGTCAGATCTTGAGGTACAACTTCAGCTGGAGCTGGAAGATAATCAACAACGGCATCTAGTAGAAGTTGCATGCCTTTGTTTTTGAATGCTGAACCACAGAATGTAGGGAAGAACGCTAATTCACGAGTACCCTTACGGATACAAGCTTTTAGTTGCTCAATAGTTGGCTCTTCGCCTTCCATATAAGCCATCATTAGCTCGTCGTCTTGCTCTACTGCAGTTTCAATTAGCATTTCACGGTATTCTTCAACTTGCTCTACCATGTCTGCTGGAATTTCTTTGATTTCGTAGTTTTCTGGCTGACCTGAATCATCCCAAACGTAAGCTTGACGGTTTAATACGTCAACAACGCCAACGAATTCGTCTTCACGACCAATTGGAAGAGTCATAACAAGTGGGTTTGCGCCAAGAACTTTCTTCACTTGTCCTACAACGCGGAAGAAGTCTGCACCCATACGGTCTAGTTTGTTTACGAAGATCAGACGAGCTACTTCTGAATCGTTCGCGTAACGCCAGTTAGTTTCTGACTGAGGTTCAACACCGCCAGAACCACAGAATACACCAACACCGCCATCAAGAACTTTCAGAGAACGGTAAACTTCAACTGTGAAGTCAACGTGCCCAGGAGTATCGATAACGTTAAAACGGTGATCTTTCCAGAAACAAGTCGTCGCTGCTGATTGAATTGTGATACCGCGTTCAGCTTCTTGATCCATGAAATCCATGGTAGAAGCGCCATCGTGTACTTCACCTGTACGGTGGATTTTACCAGTAAGCTTAAGAATACGCTCAGTGGTAGTGGTTTTACCGGCATCAACGTGCGCGAAAATACCAATGTTTCTGTATTTTGATAAATCTGCCATTGTCTTACTCTGTTAATAAGGTATAAAGTGCGCGCAGAGTATATCACAATCTGTCAAGACTGATACCCTTGCATACGCTTGCTTGAAAAAAAATATAGTACGGTTACGAACTGTCGGTGAAATATAGGTCATAACCGTAAAAGAGGCGAGTTTAATTAAGATTTATAACTCATCAAATGCTTCAATTGCTTCAGATAATTTCTTCACACCGTGCAATTGCATGCCCGGTATTCCACCTTTAGGCATATTCGCCATCGGAATAATTGCTTTCTTAAAACCATGTTTAAATGCTTCATTTAATCGCTCTTGACCACTAGGTACTGGGCGAATTTCTCCGGCCAAACCGACTTCGCCAAACACCACAACATCTTTAGCAAGTGGTTTATCTCTGAAGCTTGAAAGCAGTGCCATGAGAAGTGCTAAGTCGGCGCTTGTTTCCGTCACTTTAACGCCACCAACCACATTAACAAACACATCTTGATCGGACATTTGTAAGCCACCGTGCTTGTGAAGCACTGCCAACAATAAAGATAAGCGATTTTGCTCAAGCCCAACGGCGACTCGCCTTGGGTTCGCTAATTGTGAATAGTCAACCAGTGCTTGGATCTCCACTAGCAGTGGACGCGTTCCTTCCCATACGACCATCACCGAACTGCCCGAAGTATCTTCTTCGCCTCGCGAAAGGAAAATGGCAGAAGGATTACTCACTTCACGCAAGCCCTGTCCCGTCATGGCAAAAACGCCGAGTTCATTGACCGCACCAAATCGGTTCTTGTGACTGCGCAATGTACGAAAACGACTATCAGTCCCTCCGTCGAGCAATACCGAGCAGTCAATAATATGCTCTAGCACTTTTGGACCAGCCAAAGAACCGTCTTTAGTAACGTGTCCGACTAAAAATACGGCAACGTTGTTTTGCTTAGCGTAGCGTGTGAGCGTTGTCGCAGACTCGCGCACTTGTGCCACCGTACCGGGAGAGGATTGGACGTCGGCCACATGCATCACTTGAATTGAGTCTATGACCATGATGCGGGGCTGCTCTTTTTCAGCGATTTGGCAAATGCGATCTACATTGGTTTCCGACAGCATTTTAAGCTTATCTTTAGGTAAACCAAGACGAGAGGCTCGCATCGCGACTTGCTGAAGCGATTCTTCACCCGTGACATACAAAGCAGGCATTGACGCCGCGAGCTGACACATGGTTTGCAGTAATAAAGTCGATTTCCCAGCGCCAGGGTTACCACCGATTAAAATCGCCGCGCCGGGTACGACACCACCACCCAATACACGGTCCAACTCTTTAAAGCCGCTAGAAAACCGTGGGACTTCCTGCAGATTAATATCCGACAGCACTTGGACTTGTGATTCCGTTACTGCCCCAGCGTAACCACCTAGTCGCTCATTACGTGCAACCTGCGGCGATGCTGCCAAGCGTACTTCGGTGATGGTATTCCATGCACCACAAGCACTACATTGACCTTGCCAACGCGGAAAATCTGCGCCGCAATCATTACATACATAGGCGCGTTTTGCTTTTGCCATGCTTCCTCAACAATTCCTGTTTCTTGTTGGTAACCTATACTTTTCAAGCTTAAAGATTAAACTGTTAAGTAATCATGAAGTGATATAGGTTGATTTACGTTTAAATAAAGGTTGAACCTTCGCAACAGATAACTAAAGATTATGATAACGATGCCGATTAATCTTTGAGACGGACACTCTAACAGAAAAGTATGCAGCAATCTGAAATTCTATCAATCGCAGAGCGTTTGATCCCAGCTTACCGTTTACCTGATTTTGAATACCTTCTTTCACAAATGACAGAAGATGAATCACCGTCGGCAAAATTACTGGTCAAAATGGAGCTCAATCGCATCATGGCTCCTTGTGTTAAAAGTATTGACTTGCGAGGTCGGGTACAAGGGGAATGCCGAGAATATGAATTAGATGGCCGCAAACATTGGTTCGACGATGTGGCCTTTAACGCGTATCACAAAGGGGTCAAAAAATTTGGTGCGTACACGGAAGGTGTATGGGAAGCATTAAACAATACGCCAAACAACTTCCGTGTGATGCAACAACGTGGTGCCCAAAACCCACAAAAAGACGGTGGTGGCAGTACGTTTTTTGAGGCTGAGCCAATTAAGCTTGGTTATGATCTCAAGCGTCAAGAAAATCGCTTAAAAGTCACCTCACAAGTTGAGATTCACCTACCTAGTAAACAGTTGGTCAATGGCCTCAGTGTTGATCTATCCGTTTCGGGTGCAAAATTTAAAGTTCCCGCCGCTTTTAACTACAAACTCGGTGAGGTGATCAAAGTCTATTTTTCCGAACTCAACAAAACGTCAGAAGTGGTTGGACTGCACCACGCCATTGAATATCGTATTTTAGGTATTGATGAGTCTTACGATAACGATGCCGTGAAATTTCTGCGTACGCTAAAACTTTCCGACACTAACATCATCGAAAAAGTGATTACTGAATCGCTGCAAAATAACACTCAAAAAGCGCGCCACGATAACCAAGATAAACTCATCCGAGCTCGAACCCGTGGTTACGAGCACACCTATTTAAAACACACCTGTAACTTACCAGTGTTTTTTAGTGGCAGTGAATTGAAGTTGGTGCTGCTGACTGAAAATAACCAACCGATCTGGCAATACTGGCACGACGAGCGTAATCAACAAGCACTCGGTTCGTTATTCAATAAAGAGCGGATGGAACAGTTAACCAAGCCGGGGATGCGGGGTAGCAATAATGTGCTTTATGCTTTTAAGCATGAACATCAGGAAAAAACGCTCTTTTTTTCAATGATGATGCCAGAGGCCAACCGTGAACAAAGAAAAATGTTTTGGCATGTTGGCGCTCGTCGACAAAGTTGGAAAGCGTTTCGCTTATTTATCTTTGAACTCTCGGATGAAGAGCGTCAAGAACTTGCGGTTCATGCCCATGAATTGTCAGATCGCTCAAGCCACTTAACGCACTGTGGCGTTTTACAAGAAATTGGCGATGAGGATTCGGCAAAAGATTACCTATTGACTGACAAACCCAATTTACCCAATAGCGAACTCAATAAATTTCGTCATCCAAGGCAGATCATTGGCCAACCTACAGGCATTTATTTTGATGCTCGCTCGCGTAGAAAAGAGCCTCGTTACCAATTCAAGACACCGCTGACTATCACTTCAGGATCTGGGGTAAATGCGACTGGCCATACGGTTGATTTATCTAAACGTGGTTTAAGTATTATTGTGGATACACCAGTGCCCGTGAAAGCAGGCGATAATGTCACCATCAATTACCACGAATTACAGCTTTACGACAAAAAGCTGCCACTGCATAGCCTTCCCTATAATGTTATTCGTATTGGGCCCGAAGGTCGGCGTTTACAATTGGTGATAGAAGAAAATATACATACCATCAAAACAATCGCTTTTTTCAATAGCATTATTGAAAACAATCAAGATAAGTTGTTACAGAAAGAAGAAGTGCTACCAAGTCATAACTTGCTGGAAGGGTTGCACAACATTTTGCTTGATAAGATGATAAGTTCGCCAATTTTCGTTGATAAACACGGTGCAAATTTACGCCCTAAAGTGATTGGCGTGAATTATCCCTTGCCGCCTCATCTTGTGCTACTGGCTAAATTAGGCCAAGAAAATCGCATCACGTTAGAGCCAATATTCAAAGGTCACACCAATACTCTACTGGCTAAACCGATGCGGCGCATTGAAGGAGCGATACCGCAATATCACGACGTTTATATTGCGGCAATCAAATTTGGCACGCGTATTCAATCAATCCAATCGAAATTATTAAGTGATTTTGAAAACACTAAAGAGCGTATTGATTTCATTCAAAAAGCGCAGCACATGGGTGAAATTTACATCTTGAGGATTTGCAGTGCACCCGTCTTTGACCCAATCACTACGCTGCTGCGCAGTGATCTCAATGAGTTGGCACAAATTAGTCTTCATCACGCTCGTACGTTAGAAAAAGAGATCACCTCGATCATTGGTTATGGTGAAATTATTGATATTACAGAAGAAGTATTAATTCGATTAGAACTAACTTTGTAATAGAGAGAGTGAGCATCGCCCACTCTCTTATCTCTCACGGTTGGGCCTTACTTAACTTAAGGTTTCACTTTCCAACTGAGTTTTTGCTGCTTCACCAATGAGGCAGAGAGAATACAGAGCACGCCGCCAAGGCCTGCAAAACGCACAGCCGCTTGCGCTTTTGCTTCCACTTTAGGTTTTGCGTGATAAGCAACGCCTAACCCTGCCGCAGCCATCATAACTAAATCATTCGCCCCATCGCCAACCGCGACAGTATTGTGCAATTCAATCTCATAACGTTGTGCTAACTCAACCAAAATATCGGCTTTGGTTTGTGCCGAAACGACATCACCTAGCACTTGACCAGTAAGCTTGCCATCAACAATTTCCAGCGTATTGGATTGCGCATGATCAAGTTGCAGTTCGCTTTTTAAATAATCTGAAAAATAGGTAAAGCCACCGGATGCAATCGCCGTTTTCCACCCCAATGCATGCAGTGTCGCCACCAGTTCACGTAAATCGGGCATCATGGGTAATGTAGAGCGAACCGCTTCAAGAATCGACTCATCGGCACCAGCAAGCTTTCCAACCCGCTGACGCAAGCTTTGCTCAAAATCCAATTCACCTTGCATCGCTCGCTCAGTGACGTCGGCCACCTCCTCTCCGACACCCGCTAACTTAGCTATCTCATCAATACATTCAATTTGAATCGCCGTGGAGTCCATATCCATCACAATCAAACCCGGTTTAGAAAGGTCTGGTACTTCACACAAACGGGCATAATCAATTTCGAGCCCTTGTAAAATTTTCTCGTGCTCTGTCGTCAGCTCACCTGACATCAGCGCCACTTCATAATGCCCCACTTTCCACATATCGAGGACAGCGTTGTAGTAACCGGTAAAAAAGTCAATATCATCAAAGTGTTGAGTGGAGAGATAAGGTGCAAAAACAATCCAACTTGCTTTTGCTTTGTCAAATTGTGAAGAGAAACGAGTTTCAGGCAAGCGGTTGAGCAGCGTTGTGTGCCTTTTGATCGGCAATGTTTTGAGGGCATCCATGTTTATCATTCCTTAATCAATCCTTTTCCTTCAGCCTGCTTAAACGCACCACAAGCAAAATGGGATCAACTCGATTCAATGCTCGAGTATCAATAAATGGGTGTATGCCCCTGACGTTACCCTATTGCAATTTAAAAACGCAAGTCTCAATATGAGTAAAGTTTTTATTTATCCAATCAGGTGGGTTATGGACGGCTCTTTATTTTCATTTCGCGTCGCAATTCGTGTGCTTACCGTCATTTTATTAGCAGGCATGTTCTTCTTTACCGTAAAAAACAGCGTTGTGATCAGTAAAGGTAACGAACGAATTCAGGCCAACCAACTAGAAACATTAACTAAGGTTTTGATTTCACAGGCATCATTATCTGCGGGCAGCATGATATCAGAGCAAGATCAAGAGCGCCTGCTAGCCCTCACCAACCAGTTAGCTCAAGACAAACTGGTGTTTGATGCCACTATTTATGATTCCGAAGGGGTCAAATTAGCCGCCAGCGATAACGCGTTAAGCGTACGCGAAGTATTAGGATTGGATACACCACTGCGCACGGCCAGCATTGGCCGTCAGCAACTGGTTGAGCCTGTCTATCATGAAAGCAGTATTATTGGTTTTATCCGCATTACTTTTGAAACTGGCCGCGTCACGGCGATTTCAGATCACCACTATCGTAAAAGTGATCGCTACATGTATCTCATGCTGCTAACCAGCTTTGTCAGCGGTGTATTGCTCACGCTGCTACTACTGCGTCGAAAACCGAAAAGTGGTGGTGAGAACCTGCTGCTACAGAATGTGGATGATATGACTTAGCAGGCTTTGTAAATAAAAAAACCTCAGTTGCGACACTGAGGTTTTTTATAAAAGAATATTATTGAGCGTCGCCAATCAATACTGAATCTAACGCAATTTCAATCATTTCATTGAAAGTGTTTTGACGCTCTTCTGAAGTCGTTTGCTCGCCAGTTTTGATGTGATCAGAGACAGTGCAAATCGTCAGTGCTTTTGCGCCATATTCCGCCGCTACGCCGTAGATTCCTGCCGCTTCCATTTCTACACCAACAATGCCGTATTTATCCATAACATCGAACATCTCTGGATCTGGCGTGTAGAAAAGCTCTGCGGAGAACAAGTTACCCACTTTCACGTTAATACCACGCGCCGTAGCCGCTTCTTCTGCGGCTTTAACCATTTTGTAATCGGCAATCGCAGCAAAGTCGTGGTCTTTAAAACGGATGCGGTTAACTTTGGAATCGGTACAAGCACCCATACCAATCACAACATCACGCACTTTGATATCGTCGCTGACCGCACCACAGCTTCCGACACGGATCACTTTTTTCACGCCAAAATCTTTGATAAGTTCCGTCACGTAAATTGAGCATGAAGGGATCCCCATGCCATGGCCCATTACCGAAATTTTACGACCTTTGTATGTACCTGTATAACCAAACATGTTACGGACATCACACACTTGAACCACATCATCAAGGAAAGTTTCTGCGATGTATTTTGCGCGAAGTGGGTCACCCGGCATTAAAACGACGTCTGCAAATGCACCCATTTCAGCATTAATATGTGGAGTTGCCATTAAAAGTATCCTTTATCTAAATTGACCAAAGAATAGAGAGTGATCTCTCTATTCATCCTCAAAAAATGAATCGCTACGCTTACTGTAAGAAATTGGTGCCGTAATCCATCGCAGACGTACCGAAATAGTGCGCCAGTGACTGACCAATATCAGCAAACGTCTCACGGCGGCCCAATGAACCGGGGGCCACTTTATGCCCATAAATCAAGACTGGAATATGCTCGCGCGTATGATCCGTACCCGGCCAAGTTGGATCGCAACCATGGTCCGCTGTAAGAATAAGTACATCGTCCTCTTCCATTAACTCAAGCACTTGTGGCAGACGCTTGTCAAAGTACTCCAGTGCCGCAGCGTAGCCCGCTACATCACGGCGATGACCATAAGCGGAATCAAAATCAACGAAGTTAGTGAAGACGATGGTGTTATCTTTCGCTTGTTTGATTTGTTCTAGTGTTGCATCAAATAAAGCTGGGATGCCTGTCGCTTTAACTTTATGAGTGATGCCGCAGTAGGCGTAAATATCGGCAATTTTACCAATAGAAACCACGTTACCTTGCTTCTCATCAACCAACTTTTGCAGCACGGTCGCCGCTGGCGGCTCAACGGATAAATCACGACGGTTGCCAGTACGAGCAAATTCTCCCGCTTTCGGGCCAATGAACGGGCGCGCAATCACGCGGCCAATGTTGTAATCCGCCAATTCTTCACGTGCGATCTGGCAAAGTTCTAACAAACGATCAAGACCAAACGTCTCTTCGTGACAAGCTATTTGGAACACTGAGTCAGCTGAGGTATAGAAAATCGGTTTACCCGTTTTCATGTGCTCTTCACCCAAATCATCTAAAACCTGAGTGCCTGATGCATGGCAGTTACCAAGAAAACCATCCAAACCTGCGCGTTCAATAATGCGATCTGTCAGCTCTTTCGGGAAACTATTTTGCTTATCGCTGAAATAACCCCATTCAAACAGCACAGGAACACCAGCAATTTCCCAGTGACCCGAAGGAGTATCTTTACCTGATGAAAGCTCAGCGGCGTGGCCGTACGCACCGATAATATCAGCGTTGGCATCAAGCCCCGGAGCAAAACGCCCCGTTGACTCTTTATGCGCCATGGCAAGCCCCAGTTTCGATAAGTTTGGCAGCGTCAATGGGCCCTGGCGATCCGCGTTATTCGCTTCGCCTTTAGCACATTGGTCTGCGATGTGGCCCAAAGTGTCAGCGCCAACATCACCAAATTGTGGTGCATCAGCGGTTTCGCCGATACCAAATGAATCTAATACTAAAATAAATGCTCTTTTCATTGCTCTCTCCAACCGATATTTTTATACGTCTTCTGCGCGAATTTGGCCGTAGACATCGGGTGTTGGTGTGTATTCTCCGCCAATTTGAATGGCGCTTTGTAATGCTTTGGCCGCTTGTTGCCATTGCGCTTCATTACGCGCATGGATCACCGCCAACGGCTTGCTGCTATCGGCAACGTCACCTAGGCGAATAAATTGGTCAAACCCAACCGCGTAATCAATAGTGTCAGTTGCGACGCGACGTCCACCGCCCATCTCCACCACGGCCATGCCAATCGCGCGAGTATCCATTGCCGATACGACGCCACTTTCTAGAGCGTAAACGGGCTTAACCAGCTCGGTTTTTTCAAGATAGTGATCGTAATTTTCAACAAAATCAGCGGGGCCGCCTAACCCTTTGACCATTTTGCCAAAGCATTCAGCCGCTTTTCCGTTATTAAGAACGGACATCAGTTTCGCACGAGCATCATTGCTGTCTTTTGCTAAATTGCCTAACAACAACATCTCAACGCAAGAGGCCAAGGTAATTTCCAGTAAGCGAGGGTTGCGATATTCACCAGTTAAAAAGCGTACCGCTTCACGCACTTCAAGGGCATTACCTGCCGAAGAGGCCAGCACTTGGTTCATATCCGTCAAAATAGCCGTGGTTTTCGTACCGGCGCCGTTAGCCACTGCGACGATAGATTTAGCCAACTCTTCAGAAGCTTCGTAAGTCGGCATAAATGCGCCAGAACCGACTTTGACATCCATCACCAAGGAATCTAACCCAGCGGCTAATTTTTTAGAAAGAATCGAGGCGGTGATGAGTGAAATATTGTCGACCGTTGCGGTAATGTCACGTGTGGCGTATACGCGTTTATCCGCTGGCGCGAGATCACCCGTTTGGCCGATGATAGCAACGCCCGCGTCTTTGGTTACTTGACCAAATACGTCATTACTTGGCGTGATGTTATAACCGGGAATCGACTCCAATTTATCCAGCGTGCCGCCCGTATGACCAAGGCCGCGCCCTGAAATCATAGGAACAAAACCACCGCAGGCTGCAACCATGGGGCCAAGCATCAGCGAAGTAACATCGCCCACGCCGCCAGTTGAGTGTTTATCAACGATAGGACCACCGAAGTTCATCGCATCCCAGTTGATCACCATCCCAGAATCACGCATGGCGCACGTCAGTGCAATGCGCTCTGGCATAGTCATTTCATTGAAGAAAATTGTCATAGCAAAGGCCGCAATTTGGCCTTCAGAGACGGTATTATTCGCCACACCTTGAATAAAAAAGTTAATTTCTTCGGTGGTGAGGATCTCGCCGTCACGCTTTTTGCGAATGATTTCTTGAGGTAAAAAAGTTTGAGTTGAATACATTAGTTGCCTCCCAAGCATAATGCTTTGGTCAGTAAGGTAAAGAGGTAATGCGGAGCTGATGGCTCAGCTCCGCGAGTCAGACTTATTATTATCAGTCCTACTTCAGCGCATAATTAATACGCAGCTGGATCGGCTTTTTGGTCTGTTACTTCTAATGTATTCAAAAGATTGGTTAGCAGGCTTGAAGCCCCAAAACGGTAGTGCATGCTGTCGGCCCAATCTGCGCCAAGTAGCTCATCAGCCATCGCGAGATACAATGCAGCATCTTGCGCTGTGCGTACACCGCCCGCAGGTTTAAAACCTACAGTTTTGGCAACGCCCATATCGCAAATCACTTCTAGCATCATACGTGCGTATTCTGGTGTTGCATTCACAGGGACTTTCCCCGTTGAGGTTTTGATGAAATCAGCGCCCGCTTCAATACAGATTTGAGACGCTTTTTTGATTAATGCTTCTTCTTTTAGCTCACCAGTTTCGATGATCACTTTAAGCAGAATGTCACCACACGCGGCTTTACATTGCTTAACAAGATCAAAACCGACTTGCTCATTACCGGCGATTAATGCGCGGTAAGGGAACACAACGTCGACTTCATCAGCACCGTACGCAACAGCGGCTTTAGTTTCCGCAACGGCAATCTCAATATCATCATTACCGTGTGGGAAGTTGGTAACGGTTGCGATACGAATCTCTGGCGTGCCTTGCTCACGAAGTGTCTTCTTCGCAATAGGAATAAAGCGAGGGTAAATACAAATTGCAGCGGTATTACCTACAGCCGTTTTGGCATCATGACAAAGGGCAATCACTTTCGCATCCGTGTCATCATCGTTTAGCGTAGTCAAATCCATCAATTTCAGTGCACGTAGTGCGGCTGCTTTTAAATCGCTCATTTCTATCTCCGATCAATATATTCAAATAGTTCACTAGTAAACCACGCTCAGTGTTGAGAGCGAGATGGCTTGCTAGCCACAAATGAACGGACTTGGTTCCTTGAAGACTCGAAATGCACTTGCATTTCAATTGCTATCCCTGTCACCGCACAGTACCAATTTGGCCTATGGCACAACCATGATATGCCACTTATTTGCACTCATCGCCGTGTCTAACGTATATCCGTGTGTAACTTATACCCGTATCTAATTCATATCAAAGCAACACGACATGATAAAACGGGCTGCCTTTGCGTCAAATCATACTCCATGTATTGATTGGCGCTAGCTGATATCTTCACTCTTCTATTGAAAATGAATCTCACTGATACAGTATAGATTTTCACTACAAAACTGTAGCGTCATTCATAGAGCAAACGGTTTGTATCTCAAAAAAGATCAGCGTCAACGATAATCTCGTTTACCGATAAACTCTGATCTATCCATTAAAAGCTAACTTATAAAAGAGAGCTTGAGGTGATAAACACTGACCACCCGACTAAAGAGTGAATCAAAGTATTCCTTTCGCCAAAACAAAAAAGCCCCGTAGCAATCTCTTGCTACGGGGCGATGTTAAACGGCGTCTATATCTCTTTCTCTTATTTAATTAGAAAGAAAGGAAGAAGCCAGCAATGGTTGCTGCCATTAAGTTAGACAGTGTACCAGCACAAACGGCTTTTACACCCATCTTCGCGATATCGTGACGACGGTTAGGAGCAAGACCACCTAAACCACCGAGTAGAATCGCAACAGAAGAAAGGTTGGCGAAGCCACACAGTGCAAATGAGATGATAGCTTGAGTTTTCTCAGACATCACCGCACCAGTAGCAGCAACGATCTGTGCGTTCTCACCCACGTAAGGTACGAAGTTTAGATAAGCAACAAATTCGTTTACAACCAGTTTTTGACCGATGAAAGAGCCCGCTAGCGTTGCTTCTTCCCATGGCACACCAATTAGGAATGCTAATGGAGAGAAAAGCCAACCAAGCAGTAGTTCTAGAGTCAGTTCAGGCATACCGAACCAACCACCCACACCACCAAGCATACCGTTAACTAACGCGATTAGACCAACGAAGGCAAGTAGCATTGCACCTACGTTTAGCGCAAGTTGCAGACCAACAGAAGCACCACCTGCAGCAGCATCGATTACGTTGGCAGGTTTATCATTGCCATCCATATCGCTACCCAGTTCTTCATCTGGAGTATCGGTTTCTGGTTTGATAATTTTTGCAAACAGTAGACCACCCGGTGCTGCCATGAAAGAGGCCGCAACAAGGTACTCTAGCGGCACACCCATCGATGCGTAACCAGCAAGTACACCACCCGCAACTGAAGCCAAACCACCACACATTACTGCAAACAGCTCAGATTGAGTCATTTTAGGTACAAACGGACGAACCACGAGTGGCGCTTCTGTTTGACCTACGAAAATGTTGGCTGCAGCAGACATCGATTCCGCACGAGAGGTACCGAGTGCTTTTTGTAAACCACCACCTAGAATCTTAATTACCCATTGCATAACGCCAATGTAGTAAAGCACAGAGATAAGTGCCGAGAAGAAGATTAGAGTAGGTAGAACTTGGAAAGCAAAGATGAAGCCAATACCGTCAACTGAAAAGTTAACTAGGCTGCCGAATAGAAAACCAGTACCGTCTTTACCGAAGTCGATGACGTTTTGAACACCCGCAGAGAAACCTGCAAGGAGATCACGACCCCATGGTACGTAAAGAACGAAACCACCGATAATAAATTGGATAGCAAAAGCGCCACCCACTGTTCTTAGATTGATAGCTTTGCGGTTATCAGACAGTAGAACTGCAAGTCCTAGCAGAACTGCCATACCGACTAGGCTCATAAACAGGCTCATAGTTTATGATTTCCTTATTAGGTTATTGTTGGCGTGTTATAAAATGGAGCTCATGAAGCGGGGTGATTATACTCATCACCACTAAGATAAAGTAATGCCAGCCTCACACTTTCTTATAAGATTCACTGCCCATTCACTCATTTATGTGAGCACGTTCAATATTTACTGATACTAGAATCATTAAACCTACATTTCATTTCGAATTTATTCACACCGGAAAGAACAGAGAATGGCTGTTTTTCCACAAAACATCAGCAACTGTTTGCTCTGATTGGTTCTTCAGCAACGCAAGCGTTTGCAGGATAATCGGCAGTTTTTGTGGGTGATTCGCTTGCCCTTGAAAACCATTGAGTGGCATATCAGGAGCATCCGTTTCTAGCACTAAACTTTCGATGGGGAGTGCTGCAATAGTAAGACGGGTTTTGTTGGCTCTTGGATAGGTAATAACACCACCCACGCCAATCTTAAAACCCAGTTCAATAAACTGGTTTGCCTGTTGAACGCTGCCAGAAAAAGCATGCAGCACTCCACCTTGGCTAAATTGATGTTTTTTTAACAGTTGTATAAGGCGGTTGTGCGCTTTGCGGCTGTGTAATATCAATGGAAGTCTGGCTCGTTTCGCAAGCTCTAGTTGCATTTCAAACATTGTTTCTTGCAAAGCGGGAGCAATATCCGTCGTAAAATCTAAGCCACACTCCCCCAGAGCCACGCATTGAGCTGGTTTTTGAAGTAACTTTTGCTCAAGCTCGTCGATATCCGCAGGGGAAGAGGTTGATAAAAAACAGGGATGGAAACCGAGAGCAAAGTAGAGTTCAGGATAACCGTTAGCAAGCTCGGCCACTCGTTGCCAGTTACTTGGACCAACGGCGGGAATCACTATTTTCTCAACCCCCTGCTGGCGAGCTAAATGTAAATGGTGTTCAAACTCACGCTCAAAGATAGGAAAATCGAGATGGCAATGCGTATCAAATAAACGCAGCTTCTTATTCTCGCTCACGTTCTTTACTCTGAACAGGATCTTGACGATAAGGAACACAGCTACGTTTTTTATCTGGTGTTAAACCCATGTTCTCACACCAACGATCATAACGCGCAACCTGCTTTTTCAACCACTGCCACATAACCGCCTCTCTTACATCACTGCTCTTCGCGTTTAAAGACCAACTCAGTTGCTGATGACTCCTGTTCTACAAAATAGTAGCCAGCACTGTCAAACTGAGCCAATTGCTCTACAGAAGAGATTTGTTTATCGATAATGTAGCGCGCCATCATGCCACGAGCCTTCTTAGCATAGAAGCTAATGACTTTGTATTGCCCTTTCTTACAATCCTTAAATACCGGAGTAATGATGCTACCCTTAAGCTTTTTCGGATTAACCGCTTTAAAATACTCGTTGGAAGCGAGATTAATCAACACATCATCGCCTTGCTCTTTCAGAGCTTGATTGAGTTTATCGGTAATGATATCCCCCCAAAACTGGTACAGGTTAGTCCCCCTCGGGTTACCCAATCTCGTGCCCATCTCCAAACGGTACGGTTGCATTAGATCCAGTGGTTTCAATACACCATACAAGCCAGAGAGCATTCTTAAATGCTGTTGGGCATATTCAAATCCGGCATCCGATAACGTTTCTGCTTCAAATCCTGTATAAACATCCCCTTTAAACGCCAAAATGGCGGGACGTGCATTATCCAACGTGAAGGTTGGGCTCCACTGCGCAAAGCGAGCCACGTTGAGCCCAGCGATTTTATCGCTCACTTTCATCAACGCTGAGATGTCGGCAGGAGTCAATTGACGGCAAACATCGATCAACTGAGCTGAATGGTCAATAAGCTCCGGCTGAGTATATTTGCTTGTCACCAACGGGGATTCGTAATCTAACGTCTTGGCTGGGGAAACAACAATGAGCATGATATTCCTTCCTTTCTATTCTTATTTTATGACTCACAGAGTACAAAAAAAGCCATGCGGTGTCTGCATGGCTTTTTCAATCTATTTAATCGTCAGTAACGATAACAGGCTATTTGTTGTTGTACCAAATGCCATCTTCCAACTGAGATTTTAACTCAGGGTAATCATTAGCATCGAAGGTGGGAACCTTACCTGCGGCTAGCTGACGGTTATAATCTTTCGCAAGCTTAATCACAATGCCAGAGAGCAGAATGATCGCCACCAAGTTAACAATCGCCATTAACCCCATCGAGACATCCGCCATTGCCCATACGGTAGGCAAAGTCGCCAATGAGCCAAACATCACCATGGCAAGGAAAACAATACGGAACAACGTTAACCCTTTCTTATTGTTGTGCTCTAAGAAAATCAGGTTCGTTTCGGCATAAGAGTAGTTGGCAATAATTGAAGTAAAGGCGAAGAAGAAAATCGCAAAAGCAACAAAAATCCCACCCCAACTGCCCACTTGTGAGCTTAATGCGCGCTGAGTCAGCTCGATACCGGTAATTTCACCGTGCGGTACATATTCACCCGACATCAAAATAATGGCGACGGTTGCTGAACAGATCACAATCGTATCAATAAAAACACCCAACATTTGCACGTAACCTTGAGAAGCAGGATGCGGCGGATAAGGCGTTGCAGAAGCCGCTGCATTAGGTGCTGAACCCATACCCGCTTCATTGGAAAACAGACCGCGTTTGATGCCGTTAATCATGGCTTGAGCAATCGCGTAACCTAAACCGCCTGCGGCCGCTTCTTGAAGGCCAAATGCACTTTTGAAAATAAGGCTTAATACGGCTGGTAGCTTTTCTATATTAGTGACCATGACAAACATCGCAATCGCTAAGTAAGCTAATGCCATGAAAGGTACAATCAACTCAGCGGTACGCGCAATTTTACGGATACCACCAAAAATGACGAAAGCCGAAATTGCAACGATGAAGATACCGACATACAGCGGATCAAATCCAAAAGCATTTTTCATAGCCCCTGCAATTGAATTAGCTTGAACGGCATTGAATACTAGGCCAAAAGCAATAATCAGGAAGATGGAAAACAGGACACCCATCCAACGCATACCAAGGCCTTTTTCCATATAGTACGCAGGGCCACCGCGGTAGTTACCATCTTTGTCACGGGTTTTGTATAGCTGAGCCAACGTGCTTTCAGCAAACGAAGTCGCCATACCAAGCATAGCAATCAACCACATCCAGAAAATCGCGCCTGGACCACCTGCCGTTAAAGCAACGGCTACACCGGCCATGTTTCCCGTACCAACACGCGCAGCAAGGCTAGTACAAAGTGCTTGGAAAGAAGAAATACCGGCTTTATCTGCTTTGCGGCTGTTTTTCAACACACTAAACATGTGGCCGAAATGGCGAAATTGAATGAATCCTAGGCGAACGGTGAAGTACACACCAACACCGACTAAAAGATAAACAAGGATGGATCCCCAAAGTAAATCATTCATTAAATTGATTAAGTCTGTCACAAGAACCTCTCATAGAGTGATAGCGCTGACCTAAGCGAAAAGCTTCACGAAAAAATGCACATGCTGCGAGTCAACGTTCTAACCAGCATGTTTTTATCGATATTATGCAATGCATTTTATTCGTCCAAAAAGTGAGGAGTCTCAACTTTTGAAGGGGCAACGTATTTTTGACGGGCGGATAATGCAACCTGAAAGAACAAAAATCAATATGCAACAAGTTTAGTTAAAATGTTATTTTTCACTATAAAATCACCTTTGATTAACATTTAACAAACCAACACAGCAACAGATTAGCAACCAAAACAACCCAAACTGGAAACATTGAAAGATAAAAAACAACCATAAAAACCCAGTTGCACTCACTTAATCTCACCCCTTGAGAATAAAGGGCTAATCAGTTTCACCACTAAATCTTGCATAAATTTATGATAATTTTTTATTGAATGGTCATAAAACAACCAACCAGGCAATTGTAAATTTTCAAAACAACATTTATTTAACATTTCAAAATGCAAATAAAATCGTTTGCGTCGCTTAACCGCTCCCTTTTTGTACTAAAGAATCCCACTGAAACTGTGAAATTCTGGTCAAAATCCAATAAAAGGTTCATCAAAAGGAAACAAATGAGAAACAAATCATAGCTAGGCTAGCGAAAACTGTGCTATCTAGAGAGCACGACATGGCGTAATAACAACAACAAGAGGTTGCTTATGGAAAGCTTGCAATTTGACGAAATGTTGGAAATGGAAATCACAAAACTCCGCTCTAGTCGCACTAAACCAGTCAAAAGAATGTGGCGAGAAATTGAAGCGATTCAGGATCAAAAACGGTTACAAAGAGAATTGATGGAGATGGATGTCTGCTTCGAGGCTGATCAAATAAAACTCTGAGTAAAAAGGCACTTCAACAGTGCCTTTTTGTTTAACTGAATCAGCAGAGATTACTGGCACTCTTGCGCGGTTTGCCGAACTCGGTGAGCTAATTGTTGGTACTGCTCCGCAATTGTCTCACCAAATACTGGATCATCTTCGGATTGTTGCCAGCTCGCCTCCACCGCTTGCCAATCAGTCACATTAAAGGTGCGGCTGATCAAGGGTAAAACCGATTGTTCTTCTAACTCCAGATGACGCTTCTGGGAAGAAATAAATGCATCAAGCTGCTCGATGAACACGTGCTGTGGTACAACTGCATCTTGCAAAATCATATCGACAATCTCTAGAAAAGCATGAGTTTTCTCAGAAAGTTCTACATGTTCTCTCGCTAAATTTTGAATATCATTATGTTGACCATAATGATCAATATAATAGTGATAGAGAATATCTTCTTTGGGGTGGTGTACTGACTCTGAATGCGTCGCCAAGTAGTCAATAATCTCTCTCACTAAAGAGTAGTTGATACTTTGTTCATTACTCAATTGCCGTTGTTTATCTCGCAAAATGGCAAGCAAACGCGCCATATACCCGTGTTCTCTACGGATCCTTTCAATCATCATTGTGCTTCTCCATTACACTTATTTTAGATAAGTGTATAAAAGCTTCAGCGTGCTTGTTTTGACCCTGCTCGAAAAAACATCAATTAATCACTTATCCAATACGGGTTGCCAATTCACAGGCGCTTTCCCCTGCTCAATAAGTAATTGATTAGTCTTTGAAAAATGTTTACAGCCCAAAAAGCCTCGATGCGCAGAAAGAGGAGAAGGATGCGGTGCTACTAATACATGATGTTTACTGCGATCAATCATGCTGCCTTTCTTCTGCGCGTGTGAACCCCACAACAGGAAAACAACACCTTCACGCTGCTGATTTACCGCCTCAATCACCCGGTCGGTAAAGGTTTCCCAACCAGTATTAGCGTGCGAATGCGCCATACCTTGTTCAACAGTCAATACGGTATTGAGCAATAGCACCCCTTGCTCGGCCCAACTTTTTAGGTAACCGTGCTGAGGAGTAACAAAACCGGGGATATCTTGCACCAGCTCTTTGTAGATATTCACCAGTGAAGGTGGGGTTTTAACGCCGGGTAACACCGAAAAACATAACCCATGAGCTTGATTTGGCCCGTGATAAGGATCTTGCCCTAAAATCACAACCTTAACATCGCCAAATTCGGTAAAACGAAACGCATTAAACACGTCAGCAGCAGGTGGATAAATCACTTTCCCCGCCAGCCTTTCCTTTTCAACAAACGCTATCGTCTGTTGAAAATACTCCTGCTGTTTTTCATGGCCGATAACATCGTGCCAAGTCAATGATTGAGTCATAACAACGCTCTGCAAATTAACTAATGACAGCATTGTAACCATAAAAAGCCACCACTGCATGAGTCAATGTCACAGAGCTTTTGCCAGTTAATGTGATTTTTGTGGCGTTCGTGTATGCCCTTGACCGTTCACATGTCGGTTAGGTATAGGCAATCGGACTGGTGGTCGAGCTATTGATGGTGAACGTGAGATCATATGAAACATAGTGACATCCTCCTTCATTTTGACGCGCTATGCCTTTGTCTTTATGAAAGAAAGATGCCAACTTATTTAAGATGCTACTGAATCTACCGATTGTGCGTGTAGATCTCTTAATGTTTGAATTTCTTGGGCCCAAATGTCTGGATCGATTGTTTCTAAAATCAATGGGATACCATCAAACCTTGCATCTTTGGCAATAAATTCAAAGCATGGCCAACCAATTTCGCCTTCCCCTAGAGAATGATGGCGGTCAACACGGCTGGCAAACTTTGCCTTTGAGTCGTTGATGTGCATTGCACGTAAGTAGTGCATTCCAACCACGCTATCAAACTCTGAAAAGGTTGCCTCGCACGCCTCAACTGTGCGCAAATCATAACCTGCAGTAAAAGTATGACACGTGTCAAGGCACACACCTACTCGCGATTTATCCTCAACTTGCTGGATAATTTCGGCTAAATGTTCGAAACGCCAGCCTAGATTCGTCCCCTGCCCTGCGGTGTTTTCAATCACAGCAACGACCTCAGGCACGGCTTGATGTGCAAGGTTTATCGATTCTGCAATCGTCGCAAGACATTCACTTTCTGAGACTTGTTTAAGGTGACTACCCGGATGAAAATTCAGAAGCGTCAGCCCCAGTTGCTGGCAACGTTGCATTTCATCAATAAAAGCTTCGCGTGACTTAGCAAGCTTATCGGCTTCTGGCGCGCCCAGATTAATAAGGTATGAATCATGCGGCAAAATGTGTTCACTTTTAAAACCAAGCATGTGGCAGTTAGCCTTAAAAGCGCGAATGGTTGTCTCTTCGAGCGGTTTAGCAACCCACTGGCGCTGGTTTTTAGTGAATAAAGCAAATGCATTTGCTCCAATTTCTCTCGCTCTCAATGGGGCTTGGTCAACGCCGCCAGAGGCCGATACATGAGCACCAATAAATTTCATTCCACGGCCCTGAATTCTATTTGTCATTAAATCACTTTGTACTTTCAACATTGGACTTCAATTGTCTGATTTTCTGTTACTTAGGTCAAACACGCGCTAAAAATGTAGTAAAATTACAACAAAACAATAAATAAAAAATATTTTATGTATTAAAAAAAAAGTAGAACTCATTGTTTTTAAATGCTTTATTGATTTAAATCAATAAAATAAACCCCATATTATCAATGTTTATCGTTGTTTTTTGACCTAAATCAATATTAATTTTAAGGATATTAGCTATATAATAACCAACTCAACAAAGTTAGAAAATAAACACCAATAACGCCACTTAAGTGGACTAGGAGATAGTGATGATTCAAGGCATTCAAATTACAAAAGCAGCAAACGACAACCTACTAAATTCTATCTGGTTACTCGATAATGAAAAGAATGAAGCACGTTGCGTTGCCGCTAACGCAGGCTACCAAGCAGATCAAGTTATCGCGGTCAGCGACCTTGGTGAGTATGAAAGCCGTGAAGTTGCGATTGAAACAGCACCTCGCATCGAAGGCGGTCAGCACCTAAATGTGAACGTTCTTAAGCGTGAAACTCTTGAAGATGCCGTTGCACACCCTGAGAAGTATCCGCAACTGACGATTCGTGTTTCTGGTTACGCTGTTCGTTTCAACTCATTGACTCAAGAACAGCAACGTGACGTTATCGCACGTACTTTCACTGAGACGCTATAATCATAGCGTTGATGAGAATATTCATATCCAAAAATGGCGCTCAATGAGCGCCATTTTTATCGTTAGAGGAATATCATCCTGACTTCAATAAGATGAAATCAGGATCTCTTTAAGGCTGAACGCGTCTTAACACCGTTTTTAGAGCGTCAAAATCATTGTCTAACTCTTCAGAAAGCAACGTCATCACTGCATGTTTTGCAAGAGGGGCTGGTAATTCAATGTCCGTGCCTAGCACATCGTCAACGACTTCTTTAAATTTGGCAGGGTGCGCAGTACACAAAAATAGCCCCGTTTCTCCCGCTTGTAACTGCTCATCCAAAACTCGATACGCAATGGCACCATGCGGTTCACACAAATAACCTTGCGCGTAAAGTTCACGAACTGAATCCGCACTTTGTGCATCAGATACCGCACCTTTACCTAAGGTATCTAGCCCCCAGCCTTTTAAGCGACAAAGCTCTTCGATGCGCGGCCAGTTGTTCGGCTGACTCACATCCATCGCATTCGATGTGGTCGCGACCGTGGGTTTTGGATCCCATTGACCCGTTTCTAAGTAACGAGGAACCGTATCATTGGCATTGGTTGCCGCGATAAAACGCTTGATAGGTAAGCCCAATGCTTTTGCCAACAGACCAGCGGTTAGGTTGCCAAAGTTGCCACTCGGTACGGAGATGACTAAGTTTTCACGCTGCGCTTTACTTAATTGTGATGCGGCCTCAAAGTAGTAGCAAATTTGTGCCATTAAACGGCTGATATTGATTGAATTTGCAGAGTTTAAACCGATCTCTTGGCGAAGCTTGGCGTCATCAAAAGCCTGCTTAACTAACGCTTGGCAAGCATCAAAGTCACCATTTATCGCGACAGTGTGAATATTGTTGCCCAGAGTGCAGAAGAGTTTTTCCTGTAACGGGCTGATCTTACCTTTAGGGTAAAGTATCACGACCTTGATGTCGGGCATTCCATAAAAGGCATGAGCCACCGCAGCGCCAGTATCACCAGAAGTCGCGGTTAAAATGGTGATCTGTCCACCATTTGAAACGGCGGCCAGTGACTGCGCCATAAAGCGACCACCAAAATCTTTAAATGCCAGCGTTGGACCGTGGAAAAGCTCTAGAGCATAAATGCCGTCTTTCACTTGCTTAATCGGTGCTGGAAACTGAAAAGCCGCATCAACCATCGCATTCACTTGCTCTGCTGGTAATTCATCACCAATCAAGGCGCTGAGAATTTTTGTACTACGAGAGATAAAATCTTCGGCTAGTAACGCGTCAATATCTTCAAACTGAGGCAACTCTGCTGGGAAAAATAGCCCTTGATTGCGTCCTAATCCTTGGCGTACGGCTTGGCCAAAAGAGACTTGTTCATCATTTTCTTTTATGTTGTAAAGCTTCATAGAGCACTTCCTGTAACGGTCGAGCCATTTTTGTCTAAGCGACAAATATGGACGAATCCTTCTTCATTTTGTACATAATTTTGTTCAAGCCAACGAGCAACTCGCTCGGCAACCTCTTTTTCTTTGCAAATACTGAACAGTGTTGGGCCACTGCCGGAAATGCCAGTGGTAAGCGCTCCGGCTGATGCAGCGTATTTACGCGCATCCGAAAAGCCGGGCAGAAGTTTCTCACGATACGGTTCAGCAATCACGTCTTTGATCAGTTTAGCCGCTAGCTCAGGCTGACCTGAGTGACAAGCATGAATGAAACCTGCAAGATGACGTCCATGCGCAATGATGTCCTGTCGACGATATTGTGAAGGTAAGATCGCTCGCGCTTCGGCTGTGGAAACTTTAATCCCAGGATACGCCATCACCCAATACCAATCGTCAAAACAAGGCACTTCTTGGCTGATGATACCTAGCTCTTCAAGCATCAATTGCACGCCGCCTAAGTAGCAGGGGGCAACGTTATCATAATGTATACCGCCTGAAATTTTACCTTCCATTTCGCCCATCAGCGCTAAAAGCTCAGTCTGATTAAGTGGGTTACCGTGAAACTGGTTCAACGCATCTAAAGCTGCAACAATTGAACAAGCACTGGAACCTAAGCCTGAACCAATCGGCATATTTTTTTCTAACGTCATTTGCAACGGCTTTACTGCAATGCTCTTTTTTTCAAGCTCTCTGGCAAAAACAAGCCAGCAATCGTAAACAATATTCTGCTTTGGATCTTCTGGCAGCTTGTCGACAAAGCGACCTGCTGTTTCGAGTACAAAAGGTTCGCTGCCCGCTTTAACTTCAACACGATCCCCCAATAAACTGCCATCAATTGGCGACACAGCCGCCCCTAAAACATCAAACCCAACGCTCACATTACCAATTGAAGCTGGGGCATACACCACCACACTCATGTCACTTGAACTCATCAATTAAACCCCTAACTTCCAACCTAAGGTGCGCATCACATCAGAGAACACCCCTGCTGCTGTTACTTCTGTACCCGCCCCATAACCACGCAACACCAATGGAATCGGTTGGTAATAACGGCTATAAAACGCCAGTGCATTCTCACCATCTTTGACTTTAAACATTGGGTCATTTTCATCGACTACTGCAATTTTCACCTTGCATTGGCCTTCTGATATTTCACCAACATAACGTAATACCTTACCTTCGGCTGCTGCCTTAGTGGATAACTCTTGGAAATAAGCATCAGCCTGCGGCAAGCGCGCCATAAACTCTTCAACTGTACCCGAAATATCAAAACCCGCTGGCAAAGCAAGATCGACTTTTACGTCATCCAGTTCTAAAGGCATTCCCGCCTCACGAGCTAAAATTAACAACTTGCGAGCCACATCCATTCCCGACAGATCATCACGAGGATCAGGCTCAGTAAAACCTTTGTCTTTAGCCAGCTGCGTAGCTTGACTAAGTGTCATACCTTCATCCAGCTTGCCGAAAATAAACGAGAGAGAGCCAGATAAAATACCGCTGAATTTTTCCAACTCATCACCAGCAGCAATGAGATTTTGCAAGTTTTCAATCACAGGTAAACCAGCACCAACCGTCGTTTCGTACATCAGTTTACGGCGCGAGTTGCGCGCCACTTCACGCAGCTGGTGATAGTAGGCCATGCTTGCGGTATTGGCTTTTTTATTAGGCGTCACAACATGAAAACCCGCAGCCAAAAATTCGGCGTACTGGTTGGCGATCACTTCACTGGAAGTACAATCAACTAAGACAGGGTTAATGATATGGTTACGCTGCACTAGAGAGATAAGCCTTGCGAGGCTAAATTCTTCACTCGCGCTATGCATTCGATCACGCCAATGCTCCAGCGGCAAGCCTTCGCTATCCAGTAATAGTGCCTTACTATTGGCAAGGCCACACACTCGAATCACAATTCCTTTATCGGCTAGTTTGGCTTGCTGACGATGAATTTGATCAACTAATTCGCCTCCGACACCGCCGACACCGACCACAAACACATCCAAGAAATGCTTAGAATTGAAGAGATTTTCATGACAAGCCTTGATCGCTTCTGAAATTTTATCTTCTGGAATCACCGCCGAAATAGCTCGCTCGGAAGAGCCTTGTGCAATGGCAACAATATTGACGTGAACTTCAGCCAGCGATGAGAAAAATTGAGAAGCCACTCCGCGCGAAGTGCGCATGCCGTCACCAACCAGAGTGACAATCGCAACGTCATCCATAAACTCGACAGGCTCAAGTAGGCCATCTTTTAATTCCAGTTCAAACGCTTCCGATAATGCTCTTTTGGCAAGGGCTTTATCTTGCGCCTCAATACAGAAACTGATGCTGTATTCTGAAGAAGATTGTGTAATCAGCACAATAGAAACGCCTGCGGCAGACATCGCGCCAAACACACGGCTAGCCATGCCGACCATGCCTTTCATGCCAGGGCCGGAGACGTTGACCATAGTCAAATTATTGAGTGTAGTAATACCTTTGATAGCCAGCTTATCTTCACCTGTATCTTGACCAATCAGCGTGCCTGCGCCTTGAGGATTAAAACTGTTTTTGATAAGGCACGGAATATGAAATTGTGCAATCGGTGCAATGGTTTTGGGATGTAACACTGACGCGCCAAAATACGAAAGCTCCATCGCTTCTTGGTAGCTGAGTGATTTTAATAAACGAGCATCCGCAACCAAACGTGGGTCACAGTTATAAACGCCATCGACATCGGTCCAAATCTCACAACAATCTGCACGTAAACATGCCGCAAGCACGGCTGCAGAATAATCCGAGCCATTACGGCCTAGACAGACCAATTCACCCTTTTCATTACCAGCCGTGAAACCCGGCATAATGTTAACATGCGCTTGCGGAAGTGGATTTTGCTTGAAATTTTGCGTGGAGATCTCAACATCAACCATTGCCTCAAGGTACTCTCCTTTAGCAAAAAGATATTGTACTGGATCAATCAGTGCAGCCGCTTGTCCTTTTGCTTCAAGTACCGCTTTCATCAGTTGGATAGAGACTCGCTCACCTTTACTGATAATGCGCGCATTGACGTTGTCTGGGCACATACCGAGTAAATTAATGCCGTGTACAAATTGACGCAGCTGAGACAGTGACGTTTTTACTTGATTGTCAAAAGCGGCCGAATCCACATTAGGTAATTGTGCTTTGATGCCAGCGAGTAGATCGAAAAATGAGAATTCAAGCTCCGCTATTTGGCGTTCTGCTTCGCCATTACGCAAAGCACTCTCAATAACTGCCACTAATTTATTGGTGGTTTTTCCCGGTGCAGAGAGCACAACGGCGACTTCTTCTTGCTGTACATTGTTAACGATGATATCTGCCGCCCTTAAAAAACGATCAGCATCGGCTAACGATGAACCTCCAAACTTTAATACTCGCATCCCTTCCTCCAAAACAGTTCAAATTAGTATAAAAAAAGGCCTGTATCTGGTGGGATACAGGCCTTTTTTGTAAAAACTTTTCGCTCAGCGGCCCGCCCCAACATGTGTCATGTCGGTAATAATAATGGTGGTTGTCATTACTACTAGGCTGCGCTGTAACATAGAAAAATTTAAATACTCGTGTGTTTAATTGCCTTTACGTTTACCTTACTTCGTCATCATTAGTCAACGAAAATCTGCTATTTTTTATAGTCATTCCGAATTAATCAAATTAAAAAACACAACACAAATAAGATACTTATTGCACATTAAGCACAACCATTTTACACATAAGCAAATAACAAAATGCTATATACATAACGCTGTCATCGTGTGAAATTTGTGCTTTAATTGTTGTTACCGCAGTGGACGCAGTAACTCAAAACAAGAATAAGGAGAGGCAGATGAAACTAAAAGTTGCACTATGTTTATTTCTGCTTGTCTCTTTATCTAGCATGGCCAATACCTTACCTGCACTTCCTTCTTCACAGAGCCAATCTCCACATCGCTTATTTCTTTCAAGCGAAAGTGATGGTCAACAATTTGATAGTTGGACTATTGATGGCGGTTATTCTTATAACCTTTTTGACAATTTAGATCTGTACATTGGAGCGAGGATAAACAATTCCGACTACGGATCCGAAAGTGGTTTTTTAAGTGGCCTTAGCTACCAGCTAACCCCCAAATTATCACTAAAAAGCACCTTACGGTCAGCCGCCAGTAATCCGAATGATACGAGCAGTGCCGATGCTATGGCGGCGGAGCTATCTAGCCGACTTCAACTGTCAGAAAACGTTGATTTACATGCCACCCTTGATTATCAAGAGTGGCAGCAAGGCGTTCAATTTGGGGTGGGTTTCAGATTCTAGTGCCAGTCTAGCGCTTGAGTTGACGTTAAAACACCATTCCAATCGGCATAAACATAGTCACCCGGCTGAATCATCTGGTTGAGGATAGTCAGCGTCACATTAATTTCGCCTGCACCTCTCTTATCGGTCTTAAGTGGACAACTCGCTAACGCTTTCACGCCTAAATCCATTTGCGATAACGCAGCAACATCGCGTATCGCTCCATAAATGATGACCCCTTCCCAACCGTTTTCAATCGCCATGATCGCCAGTTGGTCACCCAATAACGCTCTTTGACACGAACCGTTACCATCGACGACTAAAACTTTACCTTTACCATTTTGGCTTAATACGTCACGAACTTTAGAGTTATCGTGATAGCAACGTACGGTGACAATTTGCCCCCAAAAAGCACTCCTTAAACCAAAAGTTTGCAAAGGCAAATCCAATATATTGATTTGCGATTCAAATTTATCGCAAATATCTGGTGTGATATCTATCATCCTTCTTCCTTGATTATTGTTTATTATTTTCATCTGACACATTAGACGCGCTGTAAAACCACAGCTCAATGAACCATAATGCCAGATACTTTACTCACCTATTCATACAAACGATGTAAAGAAAAATCCGCTGAGAATGAGCATAACTTGGCGGCCAACTGCATTTAAAAGACTTAATATTCATATTGGTGACATCCATAATAGTGCGATATCCCCCGCTGTAAACGTTGATTTTTTACGCAATTCCCATTTTTTGACAAGTATCGAGTTAACAAGTTCTTTGCTGGTAAATTTCTATGTGAGGTAAAGCCCATTGCGCCTAATGCTACCATCCCCAGCGAAAATCCCCAAAAAGCATGCTATTTGCATGGGTAATGTGGTGTAAATTTACAACTGCTTAAGACGATTAATATTTGTTACATTAGAACTCTTGATGTAAATCAACAAAGTGATTGGAATTAACATTCTGCCGTTGTTAGCATGCTGTTAACATTATAGAATCCGCCTTAAAGACTAGTAGAACACCGAGGGTATGGAGACCTCAATGCAAGATATGCCTAAGGACGGCGGGCAACTGAAGTAAGTGTTTTTTTCAAAACTTTAGTTTATTATCGGCAGCAGATTACCTGTATGTTGCAATTTTTTGCCTACAATTAATTCTATTAGCACAATTTTTTCACAAGTTTAGGTACCGCCAATGCAAACCCCGCAGATTCTTATCGTTGAAGATGAGCAAGTAACTCGTAACACTCTTAAGAGTATTTTTGAAGCAGAGGGATACGCTGTTTTTGAGGCCAGTAACGGTGAAGAGATGCACCATGTGCTGTCTGATAACCCCATTAACTTGGTCATTATGGACATCAATTTACCAGGTAAAAACGGCCTTCTGTTAGCTCGTGAGCTTCGTGAACAGGCTAATGTTGCACTGATGTTTTTGACTGGTCGTGATAATGAAGTTGATAAAATCCTCGGTTTAGAGATCGGGGCTGATGACTACATCACCAAACCATTTAACCCACGTGAACTGACGATTCGTGCTCGTAATCTTCTAGGTCGTTCAATGAATACCAATACGACTCAAGAAGAGAAACGCAGTGTGGAAAAATATGAGTTCAACGGTTGGGTATTGGATATCAATAGCCGTTCTTTAGTGAATCCGGATGGTGAAGGCTACAAGCTTCCTCGCTCAGAATTCCGCGCTTTACTGCACTTCTGTGAGAACCCAGGAAAAATCCAAACTCGCGCAGATTTGCTTAAAAAGATGACTGGCCGTGAATTGAAACCACACGACAGAACAGTAGATGTGACGATTCGTCGTATCCGTAAACACTTTGAATCAGTCTCAGGTACGCCAGAGATCATCGCCACAATTCATGGCGAAGGCTACCGCTTCTGTGGTGATCTAGAAGACTAAGCGTCTACCCCCAGATAGTTAGAAGCCCTTTAACCTCAGGTTAAAGGGCTTTTTTCATGGCTGACTACTGCGCGTGGAGCCGTTCTATAAATCTAATAGACTTTGTCGATGAAGACGCTCTTTTCGATAAGCCACTGCGCTGTTGTACCATCGCTCAATTGCAAAGCTACATTAACGGGCTTATCCACATTAAGCTGCATCGGCCATTCAAACACAACTTCCCATTGATCTTCACTTTGAGTCCGTAAATCTAACGATTCACTGCCCACCAGCCAATTTTTATCCCTTTGCTGGACCATCAACGCGTCAATCGTTAAATTGGCAGGTAATATTGCCGACGAATCCAATCTTAATGTCCCATGCACAAGAGGTATTTCGCTCTCATTAGCTGTAGGCATTTGATTGATCCAAAGGTTACTTTTCAACCCAATGGTGATATTTGATATCACGGCACTGCTGTCCTGCAGCCAATTCACTTGCGGTGAACTACAGCCAGATAGTAGCGCCATGACTAATGAAGCCAACCCGATTTTTTTCATACCATTACCTTTGAGTTAACCATTGTTTCAAGACTTGAATATCGTGTTGATACCCATTTTTAATTTCATCTATCCAGTCACCAATATTTTCCCACCAAGCAGGTAGCTCTGGCGACTGTGCCTTTTGTGCAACGTTTTGAATGTGTTTCAAACCAATTGAACCCGCAGCACCCTTGATTTTGTGTGCTTCTGAAACAATGCCTGCTTGATCTTTTGCTACCATATTGGAATCTAGCACTTCAACATAACTGGGCATCATCTGCTCGAACATTTGGATACTTTCCAGCACAGGTTTCGGACCAACAATATCGATATAAGACTCAAGCATTTCAAGATCGAGCAAATGCGTGTTCAACTCACTGTGTTCTTCTGAGGCAGCCTTAACCTTAGCGTCGGCAAGTTGAATCGCCTCACTATGGGTGAATTTTGCAATCACCTCTTGAATCGCCAGTACTGACAATGGTTTACTGATCGCGTCATCCATCCCTTTCTCTAGATATTCAGCTTTATTTTTCAATACGTTGGCGGTCAATGCGACTAATGGCGGAAGGTTATCATAAGTTTCTCGATAAAACGCAGCGACATCAAACCCGGTCATGTCTGGCAGTTGAATGTCGAGGAAAACCAGATCGTACTCTTGCGGCACAAATTTTTGTTTGGCTTCTTCACCTGTCATAGCGACGGTAACCGTGTGTCCTAAACTTTCTAGCAAAGAACGAGCAACTGTAATATTGAGCTCAATATCTTCAACCATAAAAATGGCTAAACTTTTTTGAGGAACGGGTAACGTTGGTTTGAATTGGGCATCTTGTGCCAAAGGCACACGAATTGAAACGGTGAAGGTGCTACCAAAGCCTTCTTCACTGCTCACAGAAATATCACCATCCATTAAGTTGATTAACTGGCGAGATACCGCTAAGCCAATCCCCGTGCCAACAGCGTGCAAATTGTCCTTACCCGATTTAACTTGGTAATACATGGCGAAAATTTTATCGAGTTCAGCCTCTGGTATACCAATGCCTGTGTCTTCAACTTCCATGGTAATGCGCGCAAACTTATCCTCAATGTCAGCGCAGACCGTCATGACGACGCCACCTTCTTTGGTAAATTTCATCGCATTGCTTATCAGGTTCCACAATACCTGACGCAGGCGCGTAGCATCCACTTCAATCGCAACAGGTAAATCACTGAGCCGTTCGAGATCAAACCTAAGCCCTTTTTGCTCTGCCATCAACGCCGAGATGCTTTCAATTTCAGCAACAAATTCTTCAAAATTCAACGGCGCTGGCAGTAGTTCTAGTTTCCGGCGGTCAAACTTATCCATATCAATGATATCGTTGAAGATATTACCTAACGTAATGGCACTGACATTAATGGTCTGCATGTACTTACGCTGTTCTGGGGTCATGGGACTATCGAGCAACATGCGGCTCAAACCAACGATACCGTTGAGTGGTGTGCGCAATTCGTGGCTGATGGTTGAAATAAAGGTAGTTTTATCCCGGCTCGCTTTTTCCAAAGACTCTTGATTGCGTTTACGTTCGGTAATGTCTCGCCCAAAGCCCACCAACCCTAAGTGGCGGCCATCTTTGCTATAAAAAGGGACTTTACGCAGTTCAAAATAGTTTTTGCGGCCATCAGGGTATTCAAGCCACTGCTCATAAGTGATGGCTTGATTGTCAGCAAACACTTTTTCGTCAGTTTCAACGATCTGTTGCGCGACTTCTTTGCTATAGACATCCCACGGAGTTAACCCAACCAACTGATGCTCACGCTTGCCCGTTAGCTCTTCCATCGCTCGGTTGCAGCCAGAAAAAACGCCGTTCGCATTACGGTAGTAAATCAGATCAGGAGAGGCATCGATAAAAGAGCGCAATAAGGCGGTTCTTTCTGCCAATTCAAGCTGCGTTTTTTCGCGTTGATAGACCTCATTTTCTAAATCGGCCATCGCCTCTTCACGCGCTTCCTCTGCCTTAATTCGCTCTTCAATTTCTTGGTTGAGTTTTTCGATATTTTGCTGAAGCTTATAATTGAGCTCTTGATCGCGTGAGCGCATGTCTTTGAGCTTAGAAACCAACTTCGAGAGGCGTTGACGTGACTCTTCTAACTGATCGACCACCACTGAAAGAAAATAGACCGCCCAAGGCGTGATCAATAAACCAAAAAAGACAGAACGAACGATGTCGATATCATCAACATAACCATTGAGCACCAACGTGATACCAACTTGCACCACCACTGCCAAGGCCACTAAAGCGAGCGCAAGAAGAATGGAGAAACGAAGAATGCCCAGTTTGACCAATAGGTCGACATAGTACTGGGCAAGGTTTTTCATGGGTTTCATTAAACACTTCCATGTAATAACAGTGCCACTAGTCTAACGCGTTTAACGTCGATTCGTCAGCCAAGTTAATCACAAGGATTTGCGAAATTGCTTGAATCTTTAGCTGTTTGGAAGCGTATAGACAAACGCTCGACTTAAGCGTGAGCCTTGCGCGCCACCTTGATTAAGTGCTCGGCCTATTTCGGTCATCGCAAGCCAACGATTTTCACACCACAGTGGCGCAAGCAGTGTCGGCCGCCGGGCGGCTGACGAGACTCGGTGATAAATGATCTCAGGCGGCGTCATTTGAATCAATTCACTCGCAATGGAAACATACTCTTCTAACGTTGGCGCTTGTAATTTTCCTGCTCGCCACGCTTTGGCCATCGTACTGCCTTCAACAATATGCAACCCATGTAACTTGATACCATCAGTGCCTACCGCTAAGACTTGCTTTAAGGTTTGAAGATTATCGGTACGAGTTTCTTTAGGTAGCCCCACAATGAGATGCGTGCATACTTTGATCCCCAAGGCTCGAGCGCGCTCAGTGATCAACGCATAACATTCAAAATCATGACCACGGTTGATCCGTTTGAGTGTTTGATTATTGGCGGTTTGCAAACCCAGTTCGAGCCAAATTTCAAAACCTTGTCGCACATAATCGGCCAATAAATCGAGCACAGCATCGGGTACACAATCAGGCCGAGTGCCGACGCATAACCCAACAATGTCAGCCGATTGAAGCGCTTGCTGATACATATTTTTCAACACCTGCACTTCCGCATAGGTACTGGTATAAGCTTGAAAATACGCGAGATATTTTTTGGCACGTTTGATTTCACCAGCGCGTTCTGTCAATTGCTGCTCAATACTTTGGGCTTGTGTTTCTTCATCAGCAAAAGAAGCGACATTACAGAAGGTGCAACCACCTCGCCCAATCGTGCCATCTCGATTCGGACAGCTAAAACCACCATGCAGGGTCAGCTTGTGAACTTTTTCGCCATAACGGCGCTGTAGATCTTGGCCGATCGTGTTAACCAGTTGATGTAATTGCATTGAAGAAATACCGCTTATAGATAGTAATGAATCTCAGTTAGATTTATGTAACTAAATTACATCCCTGCAAAATAAATTCACAAAGAGTAGCCGTATCAAACACTCTCCAACCTAACAAAAATCAATAAACATTCATAAAAACAGCGTTATTTGCTTAATGTTGCACCAATGTTAAACGGTACATGCATTTTTAACGAAAAAAATGGGCGACTAAAATGAGTTTTCGTTGGAATTCCTATAAACAAAATTGTAGGATACTTACACATCCGCCCTATTTTTTGTGATATTCCTTACATAAATAGTTGTGGAAAAATCGGTGATATTCGCACCCCTCCTATACAAACCACTAGCAAGTGGCATAAATAAATTGAATATCACTAAGGAATGTTTTTCTCGCCATATTTTTCCGGCGAGAGACGGAAAGGATTCGAACCCGCCAACACAGGCAGGTTTAGATTGATAACAATTAAAGGACAAGTCGCATCGCTAAGTATGCCTTAGCACACGTGCGTCTAAATTGAACTGGAAGGATGTATCTATGGTAGATAGAGAGCAGGATTCACGAGGTCTATATACTCCTGAATTGGAGCATGACGCTTGTGGTATCGGTTTTGTTGCCCACCTGAAAAACCGTAAGTCTCACCAAGTTGTGACTCAAGCTTTAGACATGCTTGCTCGTATGGAACACCGTGGTGGCCAAGGCTGTGACCCATGTTCTGGTGATGGCGCAGGTATCTTATTACAAAAACCCCATGAGTTTTTACTTGAAGAGACCGTTAAACTTGGCTTAAAACTGCCTTCGTTTGAAAAGTACGGCGTCGGCGTGGTGCTGTTTCCAAGAGATGAGCACAAACGCGCCCAGTGTCGTGATATTTTAGAACGCAACGCCAAGAGACTCGATTTAGAAGTACTGGGTTATCGCGTTTTGCCAACCGATAACTCCATGATTGGCGCAGACCCACTTAGCACTGAGCCTCAATTTGAGCACGTTTTCATCTCCGGTGGCCCAAGTACCACCCCCGCAGAATTAGAGCGTAAATTGTACGTTCTGCGTAATTACACCGTTCGAGTCTGCTTAGAAAGTGTGTCCAACATTGGTGATGATTTTTACATCAACTCCATGTCTTACAAAACCTTGGTGTATAAAGGTCAGCTCACCACAGAGCAAGTACCACACTACTTCCTTGATCTACAAAATCCGACCATGGTGACTGCGCTGGCGCTGGTGCATTCTCGTTTTTCGACCAATACATTCCCTAAATGGCGCTTAGCTCAGCCTTTCCGTTACATTGCGCACAACGGCGAAATCAACACAGTTCGCGGCAATTTAAACTGGATGAAAGCGCGCGAAGCGATCCTCGAATCAGATTTGTTTACACAAGCTGAAATCGACATGCTGCTGCCAATTTGCCAAGAAGGCAGTTCAGATTCCGCCAACTTCGATATGGCATTAGAGTTACTGATTCTGTCTGGCCGCAGCCTGCCACACGCCCTGATGATGATGATCCCTGAAGCGTGGCAAGAAAATAAAAATATGGATCCAACCCGCCGCGCATTTTACCAATACCATGCTAACGTCATGGAACCGTGGGATGGCCCAGCATCAGTATGTTTTACTGATGGTGTACAAGTTGGCGCAACACTGGACCGTAACGGCCTGCGCCCATCACGTTATACCGTGACTAAAGATGATTTTCTGATCATGGCTTCTGAATCTGGCGTGGTTGAAATTGCACCAGAGAACGTGGAATACCGTGGCCGTTTACAGCCCGGACGTATCTTTGTCGCGGATTTAGAGCAAGGACGCATCATTTCTGATGAGGAAGTGAAAGACAGTATTGCCAATGCGCAGCCCTACGCCAAATGGGTTGAAGAGAACCTCCTCAGCTTGAAAAAGCTGCCTGAAGCGAGCAACCAGTACAGCCAACCTGCTCCTGAGCGTCTAATGTCACGCCAACAGTCGTTTGGCGTCAGCTCAGAAGAGGTGAATGAAATCATTCTTCCTTTGGCAAAAACCGGTTATGAACCGCTTTCGGCCATGGGTGCAGACTGGCCTCTAGCAGTGCTTTCGCATCAATCACAGCATCTCTCCAACTACTTTAAGCAACTGTTTGCTCAGGTCACCAACCCACCGATCGACCCGATCCGTGAAAGAATGGTGATGTCGCTCAATACTTACCTCGGTAAAGATCAGAACTTACTGACAGAGACCCCCCTGCACTGCTTAAAAGTCGAATTGGAATCTCCGGTTCTTTCCAACTCTGAGCTTGAGAAACTGCGCGCTATTGATAACGAACATCTGCAAGCGAAAACCTTAGATATCGTATTTCAAGCCAGTGAAGATCAAGGCAAATTGGAACGCGCGCTGAAACGCATTTGCCAATATGCAGAAGATGCGGTTATCGATGGTTACTCGATTATTTTATTGACTGACCGCGCGGTAAACTCAAACCATGCGGCAATCCCTGCAATGCTCGCTGTCGGTGCGGTTCATCACCACCTGATCCGTAAAGGCTTACGAGCTAAATGTGACATAGTGGTAGAAACCGGCGACGCGCGTGAAACACACCACTTTGCGACATTGATTGGCTATGGCGCAAATGCGGTTAACCCGTATTTAGTCATTGAAACCATTATCGATTTACAACGAGTCAAAAAACTCGACCCGACCATTGCAGCAAAAGATCTGTTTGACAATTACCGCAAAGGCATCAACGGCGGGCTACTGAAGATCTTCTCCAAAATGGGCATTTCCACACTGCAGTCTTACCACGGTGCGCAAATTTTTGAAGCGTTGGGCATCAGCAAATCAGTGGTAGATAAGTACTTTACTGGCACTGTATCGCGCATCCAAGGTTTGACCATTGATGACATCGCAAAAGAGGTGTTAGTTCGCCATCGCGTGGGCTACCCGACTCGCGAAGTTCCAGTGCAAGTGTTGGATGTGGGCGGCGTTTATCAGTGGAAACAGCGTGGCGAAAAACACCTGTTTAATCCTGAAACGATTTCGTTGCTGCAACAATCAACACGCAACAAAGATTATGTGCAGTTCAAGCAATACGCGAAAGCGGTAGATGACCAAGGCGACAACGCTGCCACGCTGCGTAGCCAGCTTGATTTTGTTAAAAATCCAGCCGGTTCGATTCCTATTGAGGAAGTGGAACCGATTGAACGTATTTTAAAACGCTTCGCAACCGGTGCCATGTCATTTGGTTCAATCTCCTACGAAGCGCACTCAACGTTAGCCGTGGCGATGAACCGTATTGGCGCGAAATCCAACTCGGGTGAAGGCGGTGAAGATCCAGCACGCTTTGAACGCAAAGAAAATGGCGATTGGGAACGCTCTGCAATTAAGCAGGTCGCTTCTGGTCGTTTTGGCGTGACCTCTTACTACCTCACCAATGCCGATGAACTACAGATCAAAATGGCTCAAGGCGCGAAACCAGGTGAAGGTGGGCAACTGCCGGGTGATAAAGTCGATGATTGGATCGGCGCGACACGCCACTCGACTCCGGGAGTCGGTCTTATTTCACCACCACCGCATCACGATATCTATTCGATCGAAGATTTGGCGCAACTGATCTTTGATTTGAAAAACGCGAACCGTACCGGCCGCGTCAACGTGAAATTAGTTTCCGAAGCCGGGGTTGGTACTATCGCCTCCGGTGTGGCTAAAGCCAAAGCGGATGTGGTGTTAATTGCTGGCTATGATGGCGGCACGGGTGCATCACCGATGTCTTCGATTCGTCACACAGGCTTACCTTGGGAGCTCGGCCTTGCTGAAACGCACCAAACCTTGCTTAAAAATGGCCTGCGTAATCGCATTGTGGTGCAAAGTGACGGTCAGATGAAAACACCACGAGATCTTGCAATGGCGACATTGTTAGGCGCAGAAGAGTGGGGAATTGCCACCGCTGCGCTAGTGGTTGAAGGCTGTATCATGATGCGTAAGTGTCATAAAAACACCTGCCCAGTAGGCATTGCGACACAAAACAAAACCTTGCGTGAGCGCTTTGATGGCCGCGTAGACGATGTGGTCACCTTCTTCCAATATATGGCGCAAGGCTTACGTGAAATCATGGCTGAACTGGGTTTCCGTACTATCGATGAAATGGTTGGCCAATCGCATAAACTGAAAGTGCGTGACAACATCAACCACTGGAAATACAAAAACCTCGATTTATCACCAGTGTTGTACATTCAAGAGCCTCGTGCAGAAGATGGTGTTTATTGCCAAACCAAACAAAATCATCATCTAGAAAACGTGCTAGATCGTCAGCTAATTCAAGTAGCCAACCCCGCGCTTGAGAAAGGCGAAGCGGTTAACGCAGTCTTCCCTATCGTCAACACTGACCGTAGCACGGGTACTATGCTGTCGAACGAAATATCGAAGGTATACAAAGACCAAGGTCTACCTCAGCCAATGAAAGTTAAATTCAACGGCTCCGCAGGACAATCATTCGGTGCATTCCTTGCTAAAGGTGTAACGTTTGAAGTAGAAGGTGATGCCAACGATTATTGGGGCAAAGGTTTATCTGGCGGTACCTTAGTGCTCTACCCTGACACGCGCTCAACCATCATTGCGCAAGATAATATCGTGGTGGGTAACGTCTGTTT
The DNA here is from genome assembly GCF_024743775.1 of Vibrio sp. RM-69-4. Lineage (NCBI taxonomy): Bacteria > Pseudomonadati > Pseudomonadota > Gammaproteobacteria > Vibrionales > Vibrionaceae > Vibrio > Vibrio sp. RM-69-4. The sequence continues at coordinate 123,782 of NZ_JAMQXI010000076.1, read as the reverse complement.
CTATGGCGCAACTTCTGGTGAATCCTATATTCGCGGCCTTGCTGGAGAACGTTTCTGCGTGCGTAACTCAGGAGCCAAAGTGGTCGTAGAAGGTATCGGCGATCACGGCTGTGAATACATGACAGGTGGCGTCGCAGTGATCCTAGGTTCGACAGGACGTAACTTTGCGGCTGGTATGAGCGGCGGTGTAGCCTACGTGTGGAATCGACATGGAGACTTCGAAACTAAGCTTAACGCTGAATTGGTTGATCTCGACCCACTGCAACAAGAAGATACCGATCTGCTACGTGAGATGCTCAACAAGCATGTTCAGTTCACAGGAAGTGAAGTGGCTCAGTTATTCCTTGATAATTTTGAAGCAAACCTTACCCAAATGGTGAAAGTGATGCCGCGTGACTACAAAGCGGTTCTTCAAAAACGCAAGGCTACAGCTGCGCAAGTACAAACGGAAGAAGTGGAGGCCGTATAAATGGGTAAGCCTACTGGATTTTTAGAACATGGCCGCGAGCTGCCAAAAAAGCTCGATCCAACGGTTCGCATTCAAAACAACCAAGAGTTTGTCCTCAACGAAGAGTTTGGTAGCAAAATTAATACTCAAGCGTCTCGTTGCATGGACTGCGGAGTACCGTTTTGCCATAACGGTTGCCCTATCGGTAACATTATTCCTGAATTTAACGATGCCGTTTATCGTGATAGTTGGGAAGAAGCTTGGAAGATCTTAAGCTCAACCAATAACTTCCCCGAGTTTACTGGTCGCGTGTGCCCTGCACCTTGCGAAAGTTCGTGCGTACTCGGGATCAACCAAGATCCCATTACCATCTGTAATATCGAAAAAACCATCGTGGAAACGGCTTATCGCGAAGGCTATGCCAAAGCGAAAAAGCCGCGTTCTCGTACTGGAAAAACCATCGCTATCATTGGCTCTGGCCCGGCGGGTTTGGCCGCAGCTGAGCAGCTGAACAGCGCGGGTCACTCAGTTACTGTGTTTGAACGTGATGAAAAAGTCGGCGGCCTGCTGCGTTTTGGCATTCCGGATTTCAAACTGGGTATGGACGTTATTGATCGCAAAATCAATTTGATGGCAGAAGCGGGCGTCAAGTTTGAAGTAAACGCACATATCGGTGTTGATATCAACGCACAGCAACTGCGCCAAGAGTTTGATGTCATCTTGCTTACTGGTGGCTCTACCGTGCCTCGTAACCTGCCGATTCCGGGGCGCGAGTTAAAAGGGGTTCATTTTGCGATGGAGTTTCTGGCACAAAATAACCGCCGCGCGAATAACATGGATCTTAAAACTGACGAGATCCACGCTAAGGGCAAACATGTGGTGGTGATTGGCGGTGGTGATACTGGTTCTGACTGTGTCGGAACCTCAAACCGACACGGCGCCGCAAGCATCACGCAAGTTGAAATCATGCCGATCCCAGCCAATAAACGCCCAGCCAATATGCCTTGGCCGCAATATCCAATGATTTTGCGCACCTCAACCTCCCACGAAGAGGGCTGCGAACGTCATTGGAATATTCTAACCAAAGAGTTCCTCGGCAACGAGCAAGGTCAAGTCACGGGGCTACGTGTTGCTGATATCGTTTGGCAAGATGCAAAACCGGGTGAGCGCCCGAACTTTGATGAAGTCGCGGGCAGTGAACGTATTATTGCGTGTGATATGGCTTTCCTTGCTATGGGCTTTTTACATCCAGAACCACATGGTGTACTTGCTCAGCTTGATATCAAGTTAGATGAGCGTGGTAATGTGGCAACACAAGGTTTTGCGACCAACCAAAAAGGTGTTTTCGCTGCCGGTGATATGCGCACAGGACAATCGTTAGTCGTACGTTGTATCAATGAAGGGCGCGAGTGCGCACGCGAGATCGACGCTTACTTGATGGGCAACACCAACTTAGAAGCGAAAGCCTACTCATTGATGCTTTCAGCCTAGTGCCTCGCGCTCTTTTCGCTGGTTCAAGGTGATCCAGAGCGCTAAGCAGCGATGATTCCTTCCAACGTCCTACTTTTTGGCCAGCATTTAATGCTGGCCTTTTTTATGGCTAATTCTTATTCCATGAGATTACCCACGTTAACAAACTGTAACAACAAAAATTCTATCTCATTGAATATATTATATTAATCTAGATGATTAGGTGGTAAATCCCATTGCAACATGATTTTTCACCAACAACTTGACCTTTTGCACCATAAGCTATAGGTTGTGAAGTCAGTGAAAATTAAAATAATCATTTTTGTTAAAATTTAAATTGAGAATGAACGCATAATTACCCACTTAAAACAACAAAAATAGAATAGTTAGTCATTTACTGTCTGGATGACAGAGAAGCAAAGGGAGAATTGCAATGGCTCTATATGATCCAAGTTTAGATAAAGACAACTGTGGATTTGGTTTGATCGCCCACATGGAAGGCCAAACCAGCCATAAATTAGTCAGAACCGCGATTTCAGCATTAGATCGCATGACCCACCGTGGCGGTATCGCAGCCGATGGTAAAACCGGTGATGGCTGTGGTCTATTACTACAAAAACCAGATAGTTACCTACGACTCATCGCTGAAGAAAAAGGCTGGAAGCTCGCCAAACAGTATGCGATTGGTATGATTTTCTTCAGCCAAGATCCGGTCAAAGCGCAATCAGCGCGCGATATTATCAACAAAGAACTGGCGCAAGAAACACTCACAGTGACAGGTTGGCGAACCGTACCAACGAACCAAGCTGTACTTGGCCCTATTGCTGCCGAATCCGTGCCTGATATTCAACAAGTCTTTATTAGTGCTCCAGCGGGTTGGCGTGAACGAGACATTGAACGACGCCTTTACATTGCTCGCCGTCGCATTGAAAAACAGATCACCGAAGATCGTGATTTCTATATTTGCTCACTATCGACTCAAGTCATTGTTTACAAAGGCTTGTGCATGCCTGCAGACCTACCGCGCTTTTATCTTGACCTAGCTGATCTACGGATGGAATCAGCCATTTGCTTGTTCCACCAGCGCTTTTCAACCAATACTCAGCCACGTTGGCCACTGGCACAGCCGTTCCGCTATTTAGCGCACAATGGTGAAATCAATACTATCGAAGGGAACCGTCAATGGGCGCGAGCACGGGCTTACAAATTTGCCTCTCCCCTACTACCGGATCTGCAAACCGCCGCGCCATTTGTCAATGAAACAGGTTCCGATTCATCAAGCTTAGACAACATGCTCGATCTGTTTTTAGCGGGGGGAATGGATATTTTCCGTGCCATGCGTATGTTAGTGCCGCCGGCGTGGCAAAATCACCCTGATATGGACCCAGACCTTCGTGCCTTTTACGACTTTAACTCAAAACACATGGAGCCGTGGGATGGCCCGGCTGGCATTGTGTTATCGGATGGCCGTTATGCTGCCTGTAACCTTGATCGCAATGGCCTTCGCCCTGCGCGTTATGTGATCACCAAAGATAAACTCATCACCCTCGCCTCTGAAGTCGGAATTTGGGATTACGCTCCCGATGAAGTGGCTGAAAAAGGCCGCGTTGGGCCCGGTGAACTGCTGGTGATCGACACCCGCCATGGGAAATTGTGGCAATCTAGTGAAATTGATAACGATCTCAAAAGCCGTCACCCTTATGGCGAGTGGATGAAAAATAACGTCCACCGATTAACGCCATTTTCTGAACTCAGTGACGACTTGGTGGGCGAGCGCAGCTTTGACAATGACGAGCTAAAAACCTATCAAAAACAGTTTGCAATGAGCAACGAAGAGATTGATCAAGTACTGCGCGTACTGGGAGATGTAGGCCAAGAAGCGGTGGGATCAATGGGTGATGATACGCCGATGGCGGTGCTCTCTTCGAAAGAGCGCTTGGTTACCGATTATTTCCGCCAAAAATTTGCCCAAGTTACGAACCCGCCTATCGATCCACTACGTGAAAAGCACGTGATGTCACTGGCCACCAGCATCGGCCAAGAGATGAACGTGTTCTGTGAAACCGATGGTCACGCTTATCGTGTTACCTTTGATTCACCTATCTTGCTCTATTCCGACATGCAACAGCTATTGGAACTCAGCGACAAACACTATCGCAATACCATTTTAGACATCAATTACGATCCACAGCATAAGGATCTCAAGCAAGCTTTGCTCGAACTTTGCCAACAAGCAGAGGAGGCCGTACGCCAAGGATCGGTATTGATCGTATTGTCTGACCGCGCTTTGCATAAGGATAAACTGCCGATCCCAGCGGCAATGGCCGTGGGCGCAGTACACACTCGCTTAGTCGAAGCCAATTTACGCTGCGATGCAAACATCATTATCGAAACCGCCACCGCACGTGACCCTCATCAATTTGCAGTCTTAATCGGCTTTGGCGCAACCGCCGTCTACCCTTACTTGGCCTACGAAACGCTCGGCAAAATGATTGATGATGGCACGTTGGAAAAAAGCTATCGCGAGGTGATGCAAAACTACCGGTACGGTATCGACAAAGGTTTATTGAAAATCATGTCGAAAATGGGAATTTCAACCGTTGCCTCTTATCGCTGCTCGCAGCTGTTTGAAGCGGTTGGCCTACATAGCGACGTAGTTCAGTTGTGTTTTAAAGGCGTCACCACGCGCATTCAAGGTGCTAACTTCGAAGACTTCCAACAAGATCTATTTAATTTAGCGCGCAAAGCGTGGACCAAACGTAAAACGCTCGAACAAGGTGGCTTATTAAAATACGTGCATGGTGGTGAATACCATGCCTATAACCCAGATGTGGTTGGCACCTTACAAGCCGCAGTTAAATCAGGTGAAAGCGCCGATTACCAAAGCTTTGCCCAGCAGGTCAACGCACGCCCCGTCGCGATGCTACGCGATTTACTGCGCTTAAAAAAATCAGCGACACCGCTAGCACTGGAAAAAATTGAACCCAGTACGGAGCTATTTAAACGTTTTGATTCTGCGGCGATGTCGATTGGCGCCTTAAGCCCAGAAGCCCATGAAGCGTTAGCGACCGCAATGAACCGCTTAGGTGGCTACTCCAACTCTGGTGAAGGTGGAGAAGATCCACGCCGTTTTGGCACTGAACGTAACTCCCGTATTAAGCAGGTCGCATCAGGGCGTTTTGGCGTGACTCCGCATTACCTCACCAATGCTGACGTACTGCAAATTAAAGTGGCGCAAGGAGCTAAGCCGGGTGAAGGTGGCCAACTTCCCGGCCATAAAGTGACCGCAGAAATTGCCAAGTTGCGCTATTCAGTACAAGGCGTAACCTTAATTTCGCCACCGCCGCACCACGATATTTATTCGATTGAAGATTTAGCCCAGCTGATTTTCGATCTCAAACAAGTTAACCCAAAAGCTTTGGTTTCGGTCAAATTAGTTTCAGAGCCGGGCGTTGGCACCATTGCCACTGGCGTTGCCAAAGCCTACGCCGATCTTATCACTATTTCTGGTTATGACGGCGGTACAGCGGCTAGCCCACTCACCTCGGTAAAATACGCTGGTAGCCCTTGGGAACTCGGCCTTGCTGAAACCCAACAAGCGTTAGTCGCAAACGGTCTACGCCACAAAATTCGACTTCAAGTTGATGGTGGTCTAAAAACAGGACTGGACGTGATTAAAGGCGCGATTTTAGGTGCCGAAAGCTTCGGTTTTGGCACAGCTCCTATGGTCGCGATGGGCTGTAAATTCTTACGGATTTGCCACCTTAATAACTGTGCGACAGGCGTAGCAACGCAAGATGAAACGCTGCGTAAAGAGTATTTCAAAGGCTTACCTGAGATGGTGATGAACTATTTCATCGGTCTTGCCGACGAAGTCCGTGGTTACTTGGCGCAGTTGGGCGTTGAAAAGCTCACCGATCTGATTGGCCGCACCGATTTACTAGAAGTACTTGAAGGGATGACCGCTAAGCAAAGCAAATTGGACTTATCCGGTTTATTGGAAGCGCCAGTATCCGCTCAGGGTCATCCGCTTTACTGGACTCAACCCAATACACCGTTTGATAAAGGACAACTTAACCAACAATTTGTCGATGACGCTTTAGCGGCAGTTGAAGCACAACAATCGATCAGCTTGTATTACAACGTACAAAATACTGACCGCTCGCTCGGTGCTCGCCTATCTGGTGAAATCGCCAAACGTTATGGTAACCAAGGCGTAGCCGCCTCGCCGATTAAAATTTATCTCGATGGCACAGCAGGTCAGTCATTTGGTGTATGGAACGCGGGTGGTGTTGAGCTTTACCTTACTGGTGATGCCAATGACTATGTTGGTAAAGGGATGGCAGGCGGAAAGCTGGTCATCAGACCCCACCTTGGTACCGCTTTTAACTGCAACGACGCTACGATCATCGGCAACACCTGTTTATATGGTGCAACGGGCGGCAAGCTGTTTGCGGCTGGCAAAGCGGGAGAGCGTTTTGGTGTGCGTAACTCTGGCACTATCACAGTTATCGAAGGCGCTGGTGATAACGCTTGCGAATACATGACAGGCGGAATCGTCGCCATTTTGGGCGCAACAGGCGTTAACTTTGGCGCGGGTATGACGGGTGGCTTTGCTTACGTGATGGATGAAAACGGTGATTTCCAAGGTCGAGTCAACAGTGAATCAGTAGAGGCTATTTCATTGCAAGATCTCTACATTCACCAAGAACATTTACGTGGTTTAATTGCCGAGCATTTGGAAGAGACTGGGTCGGTGCATGCTGAACAGATCTTAGCGAACTTTGATGAATGGATTCCAAAGTTCTATCTCATCAAACCCCAAGCGGCGGATCTGCAAACCCTACTCGGCCATCAAAGCCGCAGTGCCGCCGAACTTCGCGTTCAAGCGCAATAATTGGAAGGAGCCAGATTAATGAGCCAGAACGTATACCAATTTATTGATGTGAATCGAGTTGATCCGGCAAAAAAGCCGCTCACTATTCGCAAAATCGAGTTCGTCGAAATCTACGAACCCTTTACCAAACAGCAAGCGACCGCTCAAGCGGATCGCTGCTTAGATTGCGGCAACCCTTACTGCGAATGGAAATGCCCAGTGCACAACTACATTCCGCAATGGCTAAAACTGGCCAACGAAGGGCGCATTATTGAAGCCGCTGAGCTATCGCACCAAACTAACAGCTTGCCCGAAGTGTGTGGGCGAGTCTGCCCACAAGATCGCCTCTGTGAAGGTTCTTGTACTCTAAACAATGACTTTGGTGCGGTCACCATAGGTAACATCGAAAAATACATTAACGACAAAGCGTTTGAGATGGGCTGGAAACCAGACATGTCGCACGTGGAGTGGACAGATAAGAAAGTAGCGATCATTGGTGCAGGCCCAGCTGGCCTAGCCGCAGCTGATATTTTAGTGCGCAACGGAGTAAAGCCCGTGGTGTTTGATCGCTATCCTGAAATTGGTGGCTTGCTAACCTTTGGTATTCCCTCTTTCAAACTTGAAAAAGGCGTAATGGAAAACCGCCGCCGCATTTTCAGTGAGATGGGAGTCGAATTTCAGCTCAACATCGAAGTAGGTAAAGACATCACACTGCAGACGCTGCTTAATGAATATGATGCTGTTTTTCTCGGTGTCGGGACTTACCAAAACATGCGCGCAGGGCTAGAAAATGAAGAAGCAAACGGTGTTTACGATGCTCTACCCTTCTTAGTGTCAAATACTTATAAAGTGATGGGTTTGGAATCACCCCAACCATTTATTGATATGGCGGGCAAAAAAGTCGTGGTACTTGGAGGCGGAGACACTGCGATGGATTGCGTGCGCACTTCTATTCGCCAACATGCCGCCAAAGTGATTTGTGCCTACCGACGCGATGAAGAGAACATGCCGGGTTCACGCCGAGAAGTGAAAAATGCCAAAGAAGAAGGCGTAGAATTTATGTTCAACCTGCAACCGCTCGCCATTGAGGTCAATGAACAAGGCCAAGTGAGTGGCGTTAAAGTGGTGCAAACTGCCTTGGGGGAGCCTGACGCCGCTGGGCGTCGCAAGCCCGAGCCCGTTGCGGGTAGCGAACATGTGTTGGCAGCCGATGCCGTCATTATGGCGTTTGGTTTTCAGCCACATGCCATGCCATGGCTTGAGCCATTCGGTGTTGAACTTGATCAATGGGGACGCATTAAGGCCGCGTCGCAGCAATCGTTCCAGTACCAAACCAGTAATGAAAAAATTTTTGCTGGTGGGGATGCCGTACGCGGCTCCGATCTGGTCGTCACTGCCATTGACGAAGGGCGCAAAGCCGCAGAAGGAATACTTGACTACTTAGGCCTTTAAGCCTTAACTGCTTAATATCCTTGAAGGATTCATGGTAACGTGAATCCTTTTTTCTTAGGCCATTTTCCTTCAGCCATCGACACTGCAGCTCGCTTGTATTTTGGCGATTGGTAATGAGGATTCATTTGATAAGGACTATCATGCGCGTAGTACTAAGTTTACTGATGTTTGCCACACTAACCGCTTGCAGCCAAGGAGTGACAACTATGACCGATCGCACTGCGACCCCTTGCGGAAATAAACCGAATTGCGTTTCGACTCAAGATGAGCGTAACGCGTTCTCGCTCTCTCCCTTTATCCTCAAAACAGGCGTCTCTTTAGATAAAATTGAAGCGGTTGCGCTTTCTATTCCTCGCTCTAAAACGGCGGTGAAAGAGGACAATTATCTCCGCATTGAATGCACCAGTCGTATTTGGCGATTTGTGGATGATCTTGAACTTAAGATAGAGAACGGGCGTTTAATCGTACGATCTGAATCGCGCATTGGTTATTCAGATATGGGCGTCAATCGTAAGCGAGCAGAAACACTGCGAGAAAACCTCACCAAAGCAGGCTTGATTGAATAGTTGCTCAATATCGCACTGGCGGAAAGTTTCGTGCTAAACTTCGGCCAATTTTGCTATACCCAAACAACTTGGAGTTGCAGGTAGGCGGCAAGTGAGTGAGTCCCCATGAGCGTAGGCAAACTATGTGATTGGGGTGAGCGAACGTAGCCAACACCGCTGCGGCCTCAAGTAGGAAGGGCATATTCACCAGATATTTAGTATTAACCGAATATTTACTACTAACCGAATAAGAGAAACCTCATGAAAATCGGCATTATTGGCGCGATGGAGCAAGAAGTCGCGATATTAAAAAACGCAATCGACAATGTTCAAGAAGTCAGCAAAGCGGGCTGCACCTATTTTTCAGGTCAAATCCATGGGGTGGATGTGGTGCTGCTACAATCTGGCATTGGTAAAGTCGCCGCAGCCATTGGCACCACTCTTTTACTTAATGAATACCAACCAGATGTAGTGATTAACACCGGTTCTGCAGGTGGTTTTGATTCAAGCTTAACCATGGGTGATGTAGTCATTTCATGCGAAGTTCGTCACCATGATGCCGATGTAACAGCATTTGGCTATGAAATGGGGCAAATGGCCGGTCAACCAGCCGCTTTCAAAGCGGATGATGCATTGATCCGCGTTGCAGAACAAGCACTCACACACATCAAAGATAAGCACGCGGTACGCGGCCTGATTTGTACCGGGGATGCTTTCGTTTGTACCGCTGAGCGTCAAAGCTTTATTCGCCAACACTTCCCAACCGTGATTGCGGTTGAGATGGAAGCTTCAGCAATTGCACAAACTTGCCACCAATTCAAAGTGCCTTTTGTGGTCGTTCGCGCCATTTCAGATGTAGCCGATAAAGCGTCTCCGATGTCCTTTGATGAATTTTTACCGCTTGCCGCACAAAGCTCATCAGAAATGGTGATTAAGATGGTCGAACTGCTTAAGTAAGCAGTGACAGACTCAACATGGACGAGTTAATCACCTACTTGTATGCCAACGGTACGCTCCTCGTTATGTGGGGAGCGGTTGCCTTTCATCTTATTTTACCCATCCCGCGTAACGCTCATCCCGTCACTTTGTGGCGAAAATTTGCGGAAATATTAGCGGATAAAGTCAATACCAGTAGCAGTTATTCACAAAGCCTACTTTCCGGCACACTGGCTTGGCTATTGATGTGCCTACCCGCATGGGTCACCTTAGTCGCGTTAAAACCTTTGGTATGGCAACCTCAACTATTTGATTTAGCGCTACTATTACTCGCATTTGATTGGCGTAGCCAAGAATTATTAGCCAATCAGCTTATCGGCGCACTCAGCAAAGAAGACAAAAAATACGCTCGCAGCGTGCTTGCCCCTTTTGTGAATCGTGAAACCGATAGCTTGTCAGCGCTGGGGTTAGGTAAGGCGGGGGCTGAAACCGTCATTGTTGGCTATGGGCGCAACGTGATTGCAGTGCTATTTTGGTACGCCTGTCTTGGCGGTATTGGCGCGTTGATGTACCGTCTCATCGCTGAACTCGCCAGAGCTTGGGCGCCTTCGCGAGCGGCGTTTCATCCTTTTGGTATTCCATCGGTACGCTTGCTGGCTGTGCTTGACTTTGTGCCACTGCGCCTATTTAGCCTATTGATTATCATTGGTCGCAACGCATCAAACACCTTCTCAGCCATGTTACAACAAAGCCGCTTATGGCCACTCCCGGGGCCTGCATGGCTGTTAACCGCCGTCGGCAATAAACTATCACTGGCCTTAGGTGGCCCAGCTATCTACGGTGATAAAAAAGCCCTGCGCGTAAAAATAGGCGGACGTATCGCCCCATCAGCCTTCCACCTTGCGCAAATCCAAAAACTGCTAGCTTGGCGTATTTTCGCGTGGATAGCATTAGAGAGCGTGATACTGCTGCTCGTCCATCAAGGATTTTAGATGCGTTTACTGTTTCTCAATGTTGTCGTCACGCTGTGCGTGGCTTTTCCAGTTGAAGCGCAAGTTAAACGCATCATTAGCTTAGCCCCTCATGCCACGGAATTGGCCTTTGCGGCTGGCCTTGGTGATAAATTGGTGGCCGTCAGCGAGTACAGTGACTACCCAGCACAAGCACTCAAACTCGAAAAAGTGGCCAATTACCAAGGGTTGAATATAGAGCGCATTCTTACCCTAAAACCGGATTTAGTGATTGCTTGGCCTGCGGGCAATCCGGCGAAGGAGCTCGATAAATTAGAGCAGTTAGGGCTGAGGATTTATACGACAAAAACTCAAAAACTCGATGACATTGCCAATAATATTGAAGCACTTAGCCAATTTGCCGATGATCCGAGTATCGGCCAGCAAGCGGCGCGTGATTTTCGTCAATCACTCATCACTCTGAAACAGAGTTATGGCAGCCAAAGTAAAGTTCGTTATTTCTATCAACTCAGTGAAAAACCGATCATCACACTGGCCAAAGGCAGTTGGCCCAGTGAAGTCTTTGAATTTTGTGGTGGCGAAAATATTTTTGCCAACAGCGCATCCCCCTACCCTCAAGTTGGGATTGAGCAAGTGCTGCTGGCTAAACCTGATGTAATTTTCACCTCTGAACATGCGATAAAAAATGGCACGATGTGGCAAAAGTGGCAACAGCAACTACCCGCTGTACAAAACGGGTTTGTGTGGGCACTAACCTCAGATTGGTTAAATCGACCAACGCCCAGAACACTGCAAGCGATAGAAGAAGTGTGTGAGTACTTTTCCGTCGTTCGCCAAAAACGCTAACGCTTGCGTAATAAAATCTCGTACAATTCCTGCCCGAATTTTGTTCCATTAACGACTAAAGAGAACCCAGTAACATGGACTCCATGCTGCTCTATCTTATTGACTTATTTGGTACGGCTATCTTTGCCATTTCTGGCGTATTATTAGCTGGTCGATTAAAAATGGACCCGTTTGGCGTGGTCGTGCTTGCGAGCGTTACTGCAATTGGCGGTGGAACAATTCGTGATATGGCATTGGGTGCGACGCCAGTCTTCTGGATAAAAGACACCACTTATCTTTGGGTCATTTTCATCACTTGTTTACTCACCATGCTGCTGGTTCGCAGGCCTAAACGCGTTGCTTGGTGGATCTTACCCGTTTGTGATGCAATCGGTTTAGCCGTGTTTGTTGGCATTGGTGTTGAAAAGGCGATGAACTATCAAGACTCGGCCATGGTTGCGGTAATCATGGGCGTTATTACTGGCTGTGGCGGCGGTATTATTCGTGATGTACTGGCCCGTGAGATTCCAATGGTGCTACGCAGCGAAGTCTATGCTACAGCTTGTATCATCGGCGGTCTGTTTCATACCACAGCACTGGCGATGGGCTACGATAGCTCAAGTGCCTTTCTGGCCGGAGTGGCCTCAACCTTAATCATTCGACTTGGCGCGATCCGCTGGCACTTATCACTGCCCACTTTTGCACTGAATAAATAAAGCCGATTTCATCAAAACCACAAACAGTAACATGTACAGACGCTATGGGTTATGGTCGCTTTGCGATAAGATGAGCTAATCTATTCCTCATCGTCATTAATTATGTTGCTAGAAGGTATCGAAACTTTGCTGGTGCTGAGCAAAGAAAAAACCATGGGGCGTACGGGCAGCCTACTCTACATTAGCCAGTCCGCCGTTAGTAAGCGGATTGCTAATTTAGAAAAAAGGGTCGGTAAAAAGCTGATTGAGCCTGATGGCCGACAGATTAAATTAACCACAGATGCACAGGCCTTGGTTGAAACTATCGGCCCGAGCTTTAGTGAGTTATGCGGTTTGATTTTCGATCAGCAATCTTTTACGGATGCCACACTGATCAGGATAGACTGCTCAGAAACGTTAGTCGCTGGCTATATTAATACCACCATGGGGCAGTACCTCAAGCACGATAAGTTCATCACCATCACCACGAACCATACGCCGAGGATTGTTCAGCACGTTCAATCAGGCAAAGCGACATTAGGATTTTGCGCAGGCTACTTACCCGCTAATCATGGGCTAATGACGTTTCATCTGGTAGATGAACCCTTTTACATCGTCAGCCAAACACCCTTATCTTCGTTACCTAAACAGCTCGTTACCAATGATTTATCCAACCCAGCGAACGCCTATCAAGTCGATATATTGGCGAAACTCGCCATCACGCCACAGATGGAAATGGACTCGTATACGGCCGCAGCACAATTGGCATTAGGAGGCATGACGCCTGCTTTAGTACCACTTTCAGTGATTAAAGCGCTGAACATTGAACCTCGCTATTACTTTGATTTTGATGAACTACAACCTTTGGTTCGGCCTGTTCATCTCTGTCTGCGCAGCAATAGTTATCGCTCGCCAAGGGTCAAAAGATTGATAACAACCATTGCTGATGCTGTTGCCAAAGAAGTTTTATTGCCATCAACATCGACATCACAATAACTAATGGGCGGATCCATTTCTGCCCTTTAGTCACCACTATCTTTGCGCCCATTCTCGCCCCTAAAAAACCACCAACGGCCATCACCAGCCCTATCTTCCAAATCGGCAAGCCAGCAATAACAAAAAAAAGCAGCGCAGCAATGTTTGAAGTGAAGTTGAGAACCTTGGTTCTTGCAGTCGCTTCAATCAACGAAAAATGACCTAACACGACAAAACAGACCGTAAAAATAGACCCGGTGCCCGGACCGAAAAAACCATCATAAAAGCCGATACCAAAACCGACCGTAAAAGCAAAAGCCGTTTCAGACAATGGAGCTGGCCCATTGTGGGTTTTCGTCGCGGGTGCAAGTAGAAAATAGAGCGAAATACCGATCAGCAACAGCGGGATTAAGCTGGTCAACAAACTGGCATCCATATGCTGCACAAGTTCAGCCCCACACGCAGCGCCGATAAAAGTACAAGCTATCGCCAACTTCATCTCTTTTAGGTTCACAATGCCATTGCGTACAAAATACCAAGTGGCGGAGAAACTGCCAAATGAGCTTTGCAGCTTATTGGTAGCCAGCGCTTGAGTCGGTGGCACGCCTACTGCCAGCAAAGCCGGCAAAGTAAGCAAACCGCCACCGCCAGCCATCGCATCAATGAACCCTGCAATCCCTGCAACCAAAAACAACAGGCCTAATACTTCCAGTGAAAGTTCCATTTCTTATCAACGCATTGAACAATAAAAACCAACAATAACACCACTTAAAAGGTGAAAACAGCGAAAGCCAAGACAACAACCCATTCCCATTTTTCATCAATTAAAAAGCTATCCTCTAGGCCAAATCTCTTCTTCATTGGTAAAACGATTCAATTCGGCCGAATAAAAAAAGCCCGCTTAATTCAGCGGGCAATGAGGTTGTCATGTAGGTCTTAGACCTACTGATTTATTATTTTTTAACGCTTATGCTAAGTGTGCTTGCACTTGCGCGTGTAACTCTTGCACTGACGTAACTGATGACTTTGCATCGGCCGTATGAGACATACAGGTTGCAAAGGCAGCATTCAGTGTTGTGGTGTAGTTGACTTTTTGTGCTAATGCTCCACGACGAAGAACTTTAGAATCTTCAATCGCTTGACGCCCCTCGGCTGTATTAATGATGTAGGTGTATTCATTATTCTTAATACGGTCAAGAATATGAGGGCGACCTTCATGCACTTTATTCACCAAACGTGGGTTAATACCGGCTTCACCTAAAATTACAGCTGTACCGTGGGTAGCATCAAGCTGATAACCTAATTTCACCAGTTTCGACGCTAAATCAACCACACGCTGTTTATCACCTTCACGTACAGAGAGCAGAGCTCGGCCGCCTTCAGGATAAACATTACCGCAACCTAATTCCGCTTTTGCATAAGCTTCAGCAAACGTTGCACCCACGCCCATCACTTCACCCGTTGAACGCATTTCAGGGCCAAGCAGTGGGTCAACACCAGGGAATTTATTAAATGGCAGAACCACTTCTTTCACTGAGTAGTAAGGAGGAATGATCTCTTTAGTAAAACCTTGTGACTCTAGAGACTGCCCTGCCATCACGCGCGCGGCAATTTTGGCAAGCGGTGCACCCGTTGCTTTTGACACAAACGGTACAGTACGAGCGGCACGAGGGTTAACTTCAATCAGGTACACTTGATTATCTTTAACCGCAAACTGCGTGTTCATCAAACCACGAACGCCTAATTCAAACGCCAGCTTCTCAACTTGTTCACGCATCACATCTTGGATTTCTTGGCTTAACGTGTAAGCCGGTAGAGAGCAAGCTGAGTCACCAGAGTGAACACCCGCTTGTTCAATGTGCTCCATGATGCCGCCAATGACGACACGCTCACCATCACAAATCGCATCGATATCGACTTCAATTGCATCATCAAGGAAGCGATCAAGCAGTACTGGGGATTCGTTAGACACACTGACCGCTTCGTTAAAGTAACGACGCAGATCTTGTTCGTCATAGACGATTTCCATCGCGCGGCCACCAAGAACGTAAGACGGGCGTACCACCAGCGGGAAGCCAATGTCTTTCGATTTTTCAATCGCCTGTTCCATTGTGGTCACTGTTGCGTTTTCTGGCTGCAGCAGACCTAAACGATCAACCGCTTGTTGGAAACGCTCACGATCTTCGGCGCGGTCAATCGCATCTGGGCTAGTACCAATGATAGGCACTCCAGCGGCTTCAAGTGCACGAGCCAATTTCAGTGGTGTTTGACCACCGTATTGCACGATGACGCCTTTAGGTTTTTCAACACGAACAATCGCCAATACATCTTCGAGTGTCACTGGTTCAAAATAGAGGCGATCGGAAGTGTCATAGTCTGTTGAAACAGTTTCAGGGTTACAGTTAACCATGATGGTTTCATAACCATCTTCGCGTAGCGCGAGTGAGGCATGAACACAACAGTAATCAAATTCGATACCTTGACCAATACGGTTTGGACCACCGCCGAGCACCATGATTTTGTCTCTATCGGTCGGTTGTGCTTCACATTCGTCATCATAAGAGGAGTACATGTAAGCCGTATCAGACGAAAACTCCGCCGCGCAAGTATCGACACGCTTGTAAACCGGATGAATATTATATTGGTCACGCATACGACGAATTTCACTTTCAGCCACGCCAAGCAGTGAAGAGAGACGCGCATCCGCAAAACCTTTGCGCTTCATCTTGCGTAGAACATCCGCATTTAAGCCAGCAAAACCGCCCGCTTTGACTTCTTGTTCCATTTTGACCAGTTCTTCGATTTGTACCAAGAACCAGCGATCAACATTAGTCAGGTTAAAGACCCCATCCACTGACAAACCAGCGCGGAAAGCATCTGCGATATACCAAATACGCTCAGCACCCGCTTCTTTCAGCTCATGGCGAATTTTAGTCAGTGCATCTGGTGCGTCTAAATCAACCATTTCGTCTAGGCCGTTTACGCCAATTTCCAGCCCACGCAGTGCTTTTTGCAGCGATTCTTGTTGGTTACGACCAATCGCCATCACTTCGCCCACCGACTTCATTTGCGTGGTTAAGCGATCGTTAGCACCGGCAAATTTTTCGAAGTTAAAGCGAGGGATTTTCGTCACAACATAATCAATAGTTGGTTCAAACGACGCTGGGGTTGCACCACCAGTAATGTCGTTCATTAACTCATCAAGTGTGAAACCTACTGCCAATTTGGCTGCAACTTTGGCAATAGGGAAGCCCGTCGCTTTAGATGCAAGAGCCGAAGAGCGAGAAACACGTGGGTTCATCTCGATGATCACCATGCGGCCATCTTTCGGGTTGATACCAAACTGTACGTTCGAACCACCCGTTTCCACACCGATTTCACGCAGTACGGCTAGCGATGCGTTACGCATGATCTGATATTCTTTGTCAGTTAGCGTTTGCGCAGGAGCTACCGTGATCGAGTCACCCGTGTGAATACCCATTGGGTCAAAGTTTTCAATCGCACAGACGATAATGCAGTTGTCCGCTTTATCGCGAACCACTTCCATTTCGTACTCTTTCCAACCGATGAGTGATTCATCAATCAACAACTCGTTGGTTGGCGAAAGATCAAGGCCACGGCGGCAAATCTCTTCAAACTCTTCTTTGTTGTAAGCGATACCGCCGCCGGTTCCACCCATGGTAAATGAAGGGCGAATAATGCAAGGGAAACCCACCATCTCTTGAACGCGGTAAGCTTCTTCCATCGTTTTTGCAGTATCAGCGCGAGGACAAGCTAAGCCGATTGACTTCATCGCTTTATCAAAGCGAGAACGATCTTCCGCTTTATCAATCGCATCAGCCGTTGCGCCAATCATCTCAACGCCAAACTCAGCCAGAACACCATGCTTTTCCAGTTCAAGTGCACAGTTCAATGCGGTTTGACCACCCATGGTCGGTAATACCGCGTCTGGGCGCTCTTTTTCGATGATTTTACGCACGACTTCCCAATGGATAGGCTCAATATAAGTCGCATCGGCCATCTCTGGGTCAGTCATAATAGTGGCAGGGTTCGAGTTGACCAAAATCACTCGGTAACCCTCTTCACGCAGGGCTTTACATGCTTGAGCGCCAGAGTAGTCAAACTCACAAGCCTGACCGATTACAATCGGGCCAGCACCTAGAATTAGAATACTTTTAATGTCAGTACGTTTTGGCATTGTCTACTACTCCGAATTACGCTGTGTGCTTTTTAATTAGTTCAATAAAATGGTCAAACAAAGGGGCGGCATCGTGCGGGCCAGGACTCGCTTCAGGGTGTCCCTGAAAGCTAAAGGCTGGTTTATCGGTGCGGTGAATTCCTTGTAGTGAACCATCAAATAGCGATTTGTGCGTTGCACGAAGTGTGACAGGCAGCGTTGCTTCATCAGCAGCAAAACCGTGGTTTTGTGCCGTAATCATCACTACATTACGATCCAAGTCTTTCACTGGATGGTTCGCGCCATGGTGGCCAAATTTCATTTTTACTGTTTTTGCACCAGACGCCAATGCCAAAATTTGATGTCCTAAACAGATACCAAAAATAGGCAGTCCTTTCTCTAAGAACACTTTGGTTGCTTCAATCGCATAAGTACATGGTTCTGGGTCGCCAGGACCATTTGATAAAAAGACACCATCAGGTTTCAGCGCTAGAACTTCTTCAGTCGAGGTTTGTGCTGGTACCACAGTTAGGCGGCATCCTCGGTCAACCAACATACGGAGGATATTGCGCTTTGCACCGAAATCGTAGGCAACAACGTGATAGGGCAACTCGCTGTCATCTTTCGCTTCAGGAAGTCCACCTTCGAGCGTCCACGAACCTTGTTTCCATTGGTACGCTTCTTTTGTTGTAACTTCTTTCGCAAGATCCATTCCTTTTAAACCGGGGAACTCTTTGGCTTTTACTAGCGCCAATGCTTCATCTAAATGGTCACCTGCCATAATGCAGCCATTCTGAGCTCCTTTTTCACGCAAAATGCGCGTTAGCTTGCGCGTGTCGATATCGGCAATGCCCACAATATTTTGTGATTTAAGGTAGTCAGAAAGGGAAAGTTCATTACGGAAGTTAGAAGCGATAAGAGGGAGATCGCGAATCACAAGGCCTTGTGCATGGATAGAAGAGGATTCTTCGTCTTCGGAATTGGTTCCGGTATTGCCTATGTGGGGGTAAGTAAGAGTAACGATTTGTTGAGAATAGGAAGGATCAGTGAGGATTTCTTGGTACCCCGTCATCGAGGTATTAAAGACGACTTCACCAACGGATATTCCATCAGCGCCAATGGATACACCGTGGAACACCGTCCCATCTTCTAGGACTAACAGTGCTGACTTACTCAAGACAACCTCCAGAATAAAAATGCAAAAAATATAAATTAAACTGCAAATCTGTCTTCCTTAAGGCCATAGAGTCGCGCCATAGGGTGATTTAGACAAATTGGCGGTATTCTAATGACCACCATGATTACTGTCAACATTTCATAATAAATTAAGGCAACATTTAAAGCGTTAGAGATAAAAAGAGAACCTAAGACAGTAAAAAAATAGGTTTGATGAGTAAAAAAATGAGAATGGAGGAATTAGAATCAGCAAACTGAAACTCTTTGATGCATTTTAAACAATCAACGATAAACAAAATCACGCAAACGTTAATCAAGCAGAGAATAAGTACAATTTCAGAGATCTAAAACAAAAAGAAAGCAATACCAACTAAAAATACAACAAAAGTAAGTCAGTAAAGTGAAAATAAAGAGAGATAATTAAATCGGTAAAAAGAGGTGTAACAAAGATGCGCCAGCAAACACTGACGCATAATTATGTAATCAAAGATCGTTCAAACCTAACACGTCAGTCATGCTATAAAAACCCGCAGGTTTATCAGCAAGCCAAACCGCCGCTCTCACTGCACCATTGGCAAAAGTCATACGATCCGTCGCTTTATGGGTGATTTCTACACGTTCACCGATATCAGCGAACATCGCGGTATGCTCACCCACGATATCGCCAGCACGAATCGTAGCAAAACCAATCTCATTTTTAGTACGTTCACCGGTAATACCTTCTCGCGCATAGACGGCAACGTCACTCAGTTGGTTACCCATAGCATTAGCGATCGCCTCTCCCATGCCAATTGCGGTTCCTGACGGAGCATCCACTTTATGACGATGGTGGGCTTCAATGATCTCAATATCACAATAATCACCCATCACTTTAGCCGCTTTTTCAAGCAATTTGAAAACAAGGTTAACCCCAACGCTGTAGTTAGGAGCCATGACAATCGCAATCTGTTGTGCGGCAGCATTGATTTGTGCTCTTTCTGCTTCAGAAAAGCCCGTTGTGCCAATCACTAGCTTCTTACCGTGTTTTTTACATAACTCAATATTGGCTAAGGTGCTCACAGGAGCTGTAAAATCAATGATGACATCGAAGTTATCTACGGCATTCTCTAGGTTATCCACCAACGCGATATCAAATCGCCCTTCACCGCATAACTCACCGATATCAACACCAACCAACGAGGACTCAGGACGCTCTGAGCCCGCACCCACTCGAGCATGGTTATTTTGATAAGTGGCTTTCACCAAATTGCGGCCCATTCGACCCGCCGCTCCTGCAATCGCAATTCTCACCATTGCGTTATTCTCCATTGTGACGACATCAGCTTAAGCTTGCATCGTTTCTCTTCGTTCAAGGTGTTTCTGTAAACTATCAACATTTGCTTGTGGTGGCTAGCGACTTAGGCAAACTCTTTCATGACGCGCTCGACGATGGGCGTATTGGCTTCAGGAAATGAATAGTTTGCCAACTCAGAAACCGCTACCCATTCTCCTTGCTGCCCTTCTTTACCATACGGCTGATGATCAAATTGTGTCACGCAAATAAAATCAAAAGTTAAGGACTTGTCTGAATAGTCAAACTCAAGGTATTGGTAAGGAGATTGCTCAGTAATATGAATACCAATCTCTTCATCTAGCTCGCGGAAAATGGCTTGTTCAATCGTTTCTCCCGCTTCAACTTTGCCGCCAGGGAACTCCCAAAAACCGCCTTTGTGAAGATGATCTAGTCGTTTGGTAATGTAAATTTCTGATTTATCGCTATTGAAGATAATAGCCGCAACAATATGAACACGTTTCATAAAGACTCCGATTCGCCGACTTCCCAACCTAGAAAATAAAGATGAGAAATATTGAGTTAAAAAAAGAGTCGCCTAAGCGACTCTTGGGGTGATCATTCAAGGGATCAGTTGATCTGTCCGTGGCACTGTTTGTACTTTTTACCGCTACCACAAGGGCAAGGCTCATTACGACCAACTTTACGCTCTTCACGAACCATAGGCTGGTGCCCTTGATCTTCAGAAGCTTCATCTGCAACCGAACTGTCGGCACTTTGGTGCTGGAACTGTTGGCGACGCGCGGCTTCTTCCGCCTGTGCTTGACGCTGTGCTTCCATACGTTCAACTTCTTCTTGCTGCTGTACGCGCACCTTCGACAAGATAGTAATCACATCGGTTTTTAAAGAATTCAGTAGTTCTTCAAACAGCTCAAATGACTCACGCTTGTACTCTTGTTTTGGGTTTTTCTGCGCGTAGCCACGTAGGTGGATGCCTTGGCGCAAATGATCCATCGCCGCTAGATGCTCTTTCCACAAGGTATCCAGAGTTTGTAGCATGACCGATTTTTCAAAATTACGCAGAACAGAAGCCCCAACTGCTTTCTCTTTTTCACGATACACACTAACCGCTTGTTCAAGAATACGTTCGCGCAGCGCTTCTTCGTACAATTTATCATCAGCATCTAGCCATTGCTGTAATGGCAGCTCTAAATCAAAATCGTTTTTCAAACGATCTTCCAATCCTTTAACATCCCACATATCCTCAAGTGATTGTGGTGGAATGTATTCGTCAATAACGGAAGTCAGAACATCTTGACGATTCTGCTCAATCATTTCGCTGATATCGTCTGCTTCCATGAGCTCATCACGCAGCTCATAAACTACTTTACGTTGATCGTTAGCAACATCATCGTATTCAAGAAGCTGTTTACGAATATCAAAGTTACGTCCTTCGACTTTACGTTGTGCTTTTTCAATCGAGCGAGAAAGCATCTTACTTTCGATCGCTTCACCTTCATCCATACCACTTTGGATAAGGCTTGCCATACGATCTGAGGTGAAGATACGCAGCAGTGAATCTTCCATCGATAGATAGAAACGTGAAGAACCCGCATCCCCTTGACGACCAGAACGACCACGTAACTGGTTATCGATACGACGAGATTCGTGGCGTTCAGTACCAATAATGTGCAGACCACCAGCGGCTAACACTTGGTTATGAACCTCTTTCCACTTCGCTTTGATCTCATCGATCTGCTCTTGTGTTGGATTATCTAGCTGCTCAATTTGTGCCTGCCAGCTGCCGCCCAATACAATATCAGTACCACGACCTGCCATGTTAGTCGCAATCGTCACCGCGCCCGGAATACCCGCTTGCGCTACAATTTCTGCTTCTTTTTCATGGAATTTCGCGTTAAGCACGTTATGTTTCACTTTAGCTTGCTTCAACGCATTAGAAAGTAGTTCAGATTTCTCAATCGAAACCGTACCGACTAGGGTTGGTTGACCTTTTGCAACACGCGCTTTGATGTCTTCAATGATCGCCGCAAATTTTTCAGCTTCAGTGCGATACACCACATCAGGCATATCATCACGAACCATAGGTTTATTGGTTGGGATCACCACGGTTTCCAAACCGTAAATCGATTGGAATTCGAACGCTTCGGTATCGGCAGTGCCCGTCATACCAGAAAGTTTTTCGTATAAACGGAAATAGTTTTGGAAGGTGATCGACGCAAGAGTCTGGTTCTCGTTTTGGATTTTAACACCTTCTTTCGCCTCGACAGCTTGGTGTAAACCTTCAGACCAACGACGACCTGGCATAGTGCGGCCAGTGTGCTCATCAACGATGACCACTTCGCCCTCTTCTGTCACGATGTAATCAACGTTTTTCTCAAATAACACATGCGCACGCAATGCGGCATTGACGTGGTGAAGTAAGCTAATGTTCGTGGGTGAATAAAGAGTATCGCCCTCTTCCATCAAACCATTTTTCACCATCAACTCTTCAACAAATTCTTGACCCGTTTCAGTCAAATGAACTTGTTTTGATTTTTCGTCAACCGTGTAGTGACCATCACCACGATACTCTTCAGAATCTTCTTTATCTTGCTTTTGCAGAAGTGGAATGAGGGTATTAATGCGGATGTACAACTCAGAACTATCTTCTGCAGGACCCGAGATGATCAACGGCGTTCGCGCTTCATCAATAAGAATCGAGTCTACTTCATCGACTACGGCAAAGAAACGTTCACGCTGTACACGATCTTCTTTACGGAAAGCCATGTTGTCGCGTAAGTAATCGAAACCAAACTCGTTATTGGTCCCGTAAAGAATATCGGCTTGATAAGAAAGTTTTTTCTCTTGTGGTGGCATATTGGGTACGTTAATACCGACCGTCATGCCTAAAAATTCAAACAGTGGGCGGTTTGTTTCTGCGTCACGTTTAGCAAGATAATCGTTGACAGTAACAATGTGCACGCCTTTGCCAGGCAAGGCATTGAGATACGCAGGTAAAGTCGCGGTTAACGTTTTACCTTCACCAGTGCGCATTTCTGCGATTTGACCCGCGTTGAGAACCATACCGCCGATCAACTGTACGTCGAAGTGACGCATACCATATACGCGCTTGGACGCTTCACGCACGGTGGCAAATGCTTCAGGAAGTAATTGGTCTAAGGTTTCACCTTGCTCTAAACGTTGACGAAACTCAACCGTTTTGGCTTTTAATTCTTCATCAGTTAGTGCTTCAAAAGTAGGCTCGTAGCTGTTGATCTCTTTGACAATTTTTTTAAGGCGGCGCAGCGTTCTGTCATTGCGACTGCCAATAACCTTTGTCAGTAGCTTAGTTATCATGTGTCAGGAATCTCTCTTTATTAGATCGTTTTCGATCTACTCTTAATGCCGTCAGTCTCTACCAGTTTTGAACTAAGGATACTGAGATAAATCATGTATCACAGATATTGTGACGGTGAGGTTTATTTTCAAGGTATTAAATAATTATGTAACGCATAGTGTAAGGAATTTTTGCGGCAACAACCAATAGCAAAACTATTTGTTTGAAGCACACTTAATATTTTTACGCTTTTTGAGCACTGTTTAAGCAATAACATGGATTTATTACTATACGCATCATAGGCACCACAATAGAATTGAATGGCAACTTAAGAGGGAGACACCATGCGCGATCACCGTCCCACGTTAACGAAAGAGCTGATCAGCGATTCATCTCTAAAGAAAATACAGCAACATGCCACCGAGATCCTCGCTTTAAATAAAGTGCTCAATAAGTTGCTTCCTAAAGGAACGGCCGATCATGTCCGAGCCGCTAATGTGCGCGGTGGTCACTTAATCGTTGAAGTGGCCAGTGCATCAATAAAAATGAAGCTTGATTATGACCGATTACACATTTTGAATCAGTTACGCAACCAAGGATTTGCCAAATTGATCAGCATTGAGCTCAAGATAAACCCAGCGCTCTATCGTAATCGTGGTATGAAAGAAGAAAAAGAAACGGTCGCTCGCCCACCACTATCTGAAAATACGGCCCAGGCATTACTGATGGTGGCGAGTAGCGCTTCCCCTAAAGTCAAAAAACGTTTGGAAAATTTAGCGAAATTGGCTAGGCCCAAATAAGCGTCATCAATGAATTAGTACAAATAAAAAGGCCAGACAGTTGTCTGGCCTTTTTATTTAAAAATTGCGATTAAGCGAGAACCATATTTGGTTCAGCAAACGCCACTGGAGAGCCAACTTCTTCTTCAAAAGTAGCCCATTCCCACGCCTCTTGGTCGGCTAAGACCGCACGCAGTAGCTGGTTATTTAAACCATGGCCTGATTTATAAGCACGGAACTCACCCACAATGGAATGACCACACATGTACAAGTCACCAATGGCATCCAATACTTTATGAGTGACAAACTCATTGGCAAAACGCAAACCTTCTTCATTAAGAATACGGTATTCATCTAATACGATGGCGCAATCAAAGCTACCACCTAAACAGAGGTTTTGCGATTGTAGGTACTCAATGTCACGCATGAAACCAAAAGTACGAGCTCTTGAAATTTCTTTGACGAAACCTTGCGAGGAAAAATCAAACACCATGCGTTGTTCATCAGAATCGATAGCAGGATGTTGAAAGTCAATCTCAAAATCCATACGAAAACCGTTATGGGGTACAAGTTCCGCCCACTTATCACCATCTTCAAATCGAACTGGTTTCTTAATTCGAATAAAACGTTTTGGTGTATTCAGCGTTTGAATGCCTGCTTGTTGTAGCAAGTAAACAAATGGGCTAGCACTACCATCCATAATAGGAATTTCAGGTGCGTCAACTTCGATGATAACGTTGTCGATTCCCATGCCCGCTAATGCTGCATTTAAGTGCTCAACAGTAGAGATACGAATACCTTCATCGTTGACCAAAGCAGTACATAGCATGGTATCGCGAACAGATTCAGGATCCGCAGGGAAGTCTACTGGAGGATTGATATCAGTACGGCGGTAAATGATCCCAGTGTTTGCAGCAGCAGGGCGAAGCGTTAATGTGACTTTACGACCAGAGTGTAAGCCCACCCCAGTTGTTTTCACTATTTCTTTCAGAGTTCGTTGTCTGCTCATCTACTTGCCTCTATGTCAGTGCGACAAAACACGGTCGGTAAAGCACCGACCGCGAATGCTACCATAATTTTGAACAGTGTCAAATTATGTCTAATTGTTAATCAGCCTGACGACGTAAAAATGCTGGGATATCAAGATATCCATTTTCCTTATCTGCTTTCGGTGCCGTATTTTGACTTGCACCGGAAGAAGATGAAACAGTTGACGACGATGCTGATTGCGGTTTCACTTCTGCTCTTTCTTGCAAAGGCTGTGCCGTTTTTTCTTCGATTTTCGCTGCTTGTTGAACCATTTGTGGCTGAACTGCTGGTGCGACTTTGGCTTTACCGCCTGCAACTAAAGTAATGTCTGGCTTTTTCTCATTGCCAATACCCGTTGCAACAACAGTCACGCGAATTTCGTCTGCCATATCAGGATCTAACGAAGTACCGATGACAACTGTCGCATTGTCAGAAGCAAACGCCTTAACAGTATTACCGACGGTTTCGAATTCGTCTAGTCGCATATCCAAACCAGCAGTAATATTGACCAACACGCCACGAGCGCCTGCAAGATCAATATCTTCCAAAAGAGGGCTAGAAATTGCCATCTCTGCCGCTTCTTCTGCACGATCTTCGCCGCGAGCTACTCCACTACCCATCATCGCGTGGCCCATTTCTGACATCACAGTACGTACGTCAGCAAAGTCCACGTTAATCATGCCTGGGCGTGTAATTAGCTCTGCAATACCTTGTACTGCATTTTTAAGCACATCATTCGCACTCGCAAATGCTTCAAGTAAGGTAATACCACGACCTAACACTTTCAGTAGTTTTTCATTAGGAATGGTAATCAAAGAGTCAACGTGTTTTGACAATTCTTCAATACCTTGCTCAGCAAATGCCAAACGCTTTTTTCCTTCAAAACTGAAAGGTTTAGTGACAACCGCTACGGTTAAGATACCCAGTTCTTTGGCAACTTCTGCAATAACAGGAGCAGCACCTGTACCTGTACCACCGCCCATACCAGCTGCGATAAACACCATATCGGCACCCATCAGAACTTCTTTAATTCTTTCTCTGTCTTCTAGAGCTGCATCACGTCCAACTTGCGGGTTTGCACCAGCACCCAAACCTTTAGTGATATCACCACCAATTTGAATGACGCTACTTACGCTTGTTTTACGAAGTGCTTGCGCATCGGTATTGACACTGATGAATTCCACGCCTTCGATGGACTCACGCACCATGTGTTCAACAGCGTTACCGCCACCACCACCAACTCCAACGACTTTAATTACAGCATCGTCAGACATTTCCATCATCGGTTCAAACATGTGTTATCTCCGTTTTCCCTGCAACTCAGGTTAAAACTCTTTTTGTATCCAGTTACGCAAACGACCAATTAAGCTCGACATGGATTGGCGTTTCGGTTCGCTGTATTCCGTGTCGTCATTAATTTGGCTCTCTTTCGCATAATGAAGTAAACCAACCGCCGTAGAATGATACGGCTCTTTTACGTAATCTGTAAGGCCACTCACCTCTAAAGGCTTGCCTACGCGAACTTGATTGCGAAAAACGCGTTCCGCACACTCAACCAAACCTTCAATTTGCGCAGCGCCGCCAGTTAAAACAACACCAGCCGCTAAATGGTGTTTAATGCCATTTTTGCGCAATTTGTCTTGGACAGTATCTATAGTTTGGTTAACTAATCCCATTAATTCAGTGTAGCGAGGTTCAATCACTTCCGACAAGGTTTGTCTTTGCAAACTTCGCGAAGGTCTTCCTCCTACACTTGGGACGTTAACGGTATCATCCTTGCTTACCAATTCACTCAGCGCACAGCCATATTTTACTTTAATCTCTTCAGCATCACTGACTGGTGTGCCAAACGCAAAAGCAATATCACTGGTTACTGCATTTCCTGCATAAGAAAACACTTCAGTATGTCGTAACGCACCACCGGTCCAGATAGCAACATCCATAGTGCCTGCGCCTATATCAATCACGCACACACCTAACTCTCGCTCATCTTCCGTAATAACTGCATTACTTGCCGCTAAACCAGAGTAAACCAGTTGTTCAACTTTTAAACCACAGCGTTCTACCGCTTTGATAATATTTCTCGCCATATCATTATGACAAGAAATAAGATGCACGCTCACTTCCATGCGCACACCTGATAAACCAAGCGGGTTTTTAATTCCCTCTTGGTAATCAATCGTAAATTCTTGAGGAATGACGTGCAATATTCTTTGCTCTTCCCCAATTTTTATTGATTTGGCGGTATGAATCGCTCGATCCATATCCTCTTGAGAAACTTCTTCATCCGAAATAGTTCCCATGCCTTTTTCAATACGGCTCGCAATATGTCGCCCAGATAGAGAGAGAAACACATTACTAATTTGGCATTCCGCCATTAATTCTGCTTGGTCAACCGCTCTTTGGACAGACTTAACGACCGATTCAAGATCGTTAACTCCCCCTTTATCCATCCCACGGGATGGGCTCGTACCAGCGCCAATAATATTAATTTGACCGTCAGGCAGTATTTCACCGACTAAAGCTGACACGGTGGCTGTGCCTATATCAAGACCAACAATAATGTTGTCATCAGCGGTCTTAGTCATTTTTACTCTCTTGTGCTTCTTGTTCAGGGAACCAACCTACTGCGGCTCCTGTATCATATCTAAGATCGATATAGCTAACTTGTTCAGCTTTATTACCTAAATTCTTATACAGCGAAATAAAACGTGCAACTCGCTCATCTAGTGATTCTTTACCTAACTCTAAGCGGATGCCATTATCTAAAATTATTTGCCACGCTCGACGATCGTTGAGTAACAGTGACGATATATTTAAGTTTAATGATTGAAACTTAGGGTTCGTTTTATTCCAAACATCCAGTACTTCGTGACTGGTTCCTTGCGGGCCATAAAGTTTCACTCTATCGCCGTTCAATTGACCAATATCACCATTAAATACCGTGCCATATCCGTCTAACAAAGCGTTGCCATTCCAAATCGCTACCGCTCTATACTCTGTCAGAAACACTTTTATTGTGTCAGGCCATTGTTTACGAATCGATGCATGGGCCACCCACGGGATGACCTGTACACTCGATTGAAGTACGTTAATATCTTGCGACATGAAAGTACCGATATGATCCAACTGAGCAAAAGCGCGCTGCACATCTAGCGAAGATACGTATTGCAAGTCACCTTGTAGAACAATTTTTGAAAGCGGTAGCCTCTGTTCGTCCCACATCCAACTGAGTGTTGAATAAATGAGTGAACTTATCAGCAACAACACCACAAATAAAAAAATAGCGCCAGCGGCGTGATCTTTTATGAGTGGCGAACGGGACACAGCTCGGCTTTCATCGAACACATTCATTAACAAAGCCTGATGTTCCTGTTTCTAAATCGCAATCGCATGCCCTATTTGGTTCACAATAGAGGTAAAAGCACTGACTTTAACCTCCGGATTATACTGAGGTCGCTGAAAGTATCAAACATTGAAAGTAATAAATCTGGACTGGATACCATGTTATTCAATATTGATACACAAATAAGCCATTTAAATTAAACCTGTTGCATTTTACTGATATTCAGTTCGAGTCCCGCTAAATGTTTCGCTACCTTGCCGATATCCCCAGCACCTTGCGTCAGCACAAGGTCACCATCTTGTAATACATTAGCCAGAATCGAAGGCAGTATGGTGCTGTCGGGAACAAAAATAGGATCAATTTTACCGCGACTGCGTATCGTTCGGCACAACGATCGACCATCGGCTCCCGCAATCGGCTTTTCTCCTGCTGCATAGACATCGAGCATGATCAGCACATCGACTTGCTCCAGTACATTGGCAAAATCATCATACAGATCGCGAGTTCGACTGTAGCGATGAGGTTGGAAAATCATCACTAGCCGTTTTTCTTGCCAACCACTACGCGCCGCCTTAATAGTCACGCCCACCTCGGTCGGATGATGACCATAATCATCAACGAGCATCGCAACCCCATTGCCCGTATCAAATTCGCCCAGATGATCAAAACGACGTCCCGTACCTTGGGTGCTCGCCATCGCTTTTAAAATCGCTTCATCGCTGATGTCGTCTTCCGTTGCCACTGCAATAGCCGCGGAGGCATTAAGCGCATTATGACGACCTGGAATATTAAGCGTGATATCCAGATTGGCTCGTCCCTGTCTGACGACCGTAAACTGGCCTTGTTGCCCCTGCTGATGGTAATTCTCAATCCTGACATCTGCATCATCGGCAAAACCGTAGGTGATCACTTGACGGCTGATACGTGGAATGATTTCACGCACAACAGGATCATCAATACATAATATCGCCTGACCATAAAATGGCAGGTTGTGTAGGAAATCGATGAAGGTCTGTTTGAGCGTTTCAAAATCACCGCCATACGTATCCATGTGATCCGCTTCGATGTTGGTCACGATACTAACCATAGGCTGAAGATGAAGGAATGAAGCATCACTTTCGTCAGCTTCAGCAATCAAAATTCGACTTGAGCCCAAACGCGCATTGGTGCCGGCGCTTTTGACTAACCCGCCATTAACAAACGTAGGATCTAAACCAGCCTCAGAATAAATTTGCGTAACCAATGCCGTAGTCGTTGTTTTACCATGCGTACCAGCCACCGCAATGCCATGACGAAAACGCATTAATTCCGCCAACATTTCTGCACGACGAACAATAGGAATGCGTCGCTCACGCGCCGCTTTCAGTTCAGGATTTAGCTCATCGATTGCAGTAGAGACTACCACTACGCTGGCGAGTTCAATATTAGTGGCTTGATGACCGATATAAATGATAGCCCCTTTACTTGCCAATCTTTCAGTCACAGGGTTGGAAGCAAGATCAGAGCCGGTAATTTGGTAGCCTTCATTGAGCAATACTTCTGCAATTCCGCTCATTCCCGCCCCACCAATACCGACAAAGTGAATACACTTGACGCGGCGCATCTCTGGCACCATGGCACGGATTTGAGCTAAATCTTGAGTATGTTTAATGGTCATGAAAAATTTCTCGTTATTGGGTAAGTGCGATGATAGCGTCGGCAACGACTTTATCAGCATCCAGTTGTGCGGCTGCACGCGCTTGTTGCGCCATCAACAGCAGATCATGACGCTCAAGAGAAGCAATCTCTTGCGCTAGTTTTTCTACTGTGAGCTGCGGCTGTTCAATCATTTTGGCCGCACCACAAGCGACTAAGTGATCCGCGTTAAGCGCTTGCTGTCGGTCTTTATGCATAAAAGGGATAAATATAGCGCCAACACCGGCCGCTGCCACTTCAGAAACCGTTAATGCTCCCGAGCGGCACACCAGTAAATCAGCCCACGCATAAGCGCCAGCCACATCCTCAATGAACTCAGTAACGTGTGCATTTTTGATCTGAAGCGCGCGATAAGCTTGCTCAACCGACTGTTGATTATTCTTGCCTGCTTGATGGCAAACTTGGTAATTATCGCCAAGCACAGCTAGTACGTCAGGCAAAGTTCGGTTGAGAATCTGCGCACCTTGGCTGCCGCCCATCACGAGAATGCGGATCGGTTCATTTCGCTCAGCAAAGCGTACTTGCGGTGCAGGTAATGTAGCGACATCTTGACGTACAGGATTACCTACGACTTGCGCCTCAGTAAAGGCTCCGGGGAAGGCTTGAAATACGCGTTTGGCAATTTTCGAAAGCCAACGGTTGGTTAACCCTGCTACGGCATTTTGCTCGTGAAGCACAACGGGAATTCCCATAGACCACGCTGCCACGCCACCGGGGCCACTGACGTATCCGCCCATGCCGAGCACCGCATCAGGTTGCCACTGCTTCAAATAACGACGCGCTTGAAAAATCGCGTTCACAATTTGAAAAGGCGCTTTCAGCAAACGCCCTATGCCTTGGCCACGTAAACCTTTGACCTGAATAAAGTCGATCTCAATACCATGTTTAGGCACTAATTCTGCTTCCATCCGATCCGCAGTCCCTAGCCAGCGGATCTCCCAACCTTGCTGTTGGAGCTGTTTAGCCACAGCGAGACCGGGAAAAACATGTCCCCCCGTGCCACCAGCCATAACCATTAAACGTTTATTGTTTATCATTGGATTCTTTTTCTATAGACACTCGATTGCGATCTTTGAGTCGACATTCATGATCAATTCTCAATAAGATCGACACCGCAACCGACATAATAATTAAGCTTGAACCGCCGTAACTGATCAAGGGCAGCGTTAGGCCCTTAGTCGGCACCATACCCGCTGCAGCACCCACATTGACGAGTGTTTGGAATGCAAACCAAATTCCAATACCAAAGGCCAAATAGCCACCAAATTGCTGATCATGCTCAAAGGCTTTTTTACCGATAAACACCGCTTTAAGCACTAGACTAAAAATCAGCAGTAGAACCAGTACAACGCCAATAAAACCGAGCTCTTCAGCCAGCACTGCAAATACGAAATCAGTGTGCGCTTCAGGTAAGTACTCTAGCTTTTGAATCGAGTTACCAAGCCCTTGACCAAACCACTCTCCACGACCAAAGGCCATCAAAGATTGAGTCAATTGATAACCGCTGCCAAACGGGTCTTCCCACGGGTCAAGAAATGAAGTTACACGGCGAATACGGTAAGGCTCTGCCGCAATCAGTGCGATTACCGCAACAATTCCAGCCACCATGAGCGCAATAAATTGTGACAGTTTGGCCCCAGCAATAAACAGCATACCAAACAGAGTCACAAGCATCACAACCACGGTTCCCAAATCTGGCTGACCAAGTAGCAAGATAGCCAAGGTTCCAAACACCATAATCGGTTTCATGAAACCACCAAAAAAGGTTTGCCTCACTTCATCTTGTTTACGAACTAAGTAACCAGCCATGAAAATAAACAGTGACAGTTTCGCGACCTCAGCAGGTTGCAGGTTAAATAACCCCAAAGGGATCCAACGCGAGGCACCATTGACCGATTTGCCCGCGAGCAAAACCACAATCAGCAGCATAAAAGAGACGCCAAGTAGCACCGAGCTGTATTGCATCCAACGTTTCATTGGCACTTGCAACACCACACTCGATGTCACGATGGCCAGCATCAAGAAAATGGCGTGACGAAACATAAAGTGAAACGGTTGATCCGTTAAACGCGAACTGATAGGAAACGAAGCCGATGTCACCATCACAAGCCCAGTCAGCATCAAACCTAAAGCAATCCATACCAATTGACGATCAAACAAGGCTTCAGGCGCTTGGCTCTGAAACCATTGACGAGTCATTTTGATGAGGCTTGAAAAGGACAAAATGCAATTTCCTGTTGATTAAGCGTAACGCTGCGCAAGCTCGGCAAAGGCGTCACCTCTGGCCATAAAGTTTTTAAACTGATCAAAACTGGCACAAGCAGGCGAGAGCATCACCATATCACCACGACGCAGCTGCGGTTTGATCGATACGATAATCTCTTCCATCGATGAATAGAACTGAGCCGATGGATGCAGTGGCATGAATTGCCCACCGTCAACGCCAAAACAGCACAGTTTTACGTTCAATGTTTTTAGTATCGGTGCTAATGGCGAGAAATCAGCGCCCTTGCCAACGCCCCCCACAAGCAGATACAAAATCCCTTGGCAATTTAACCCCGACAACGCCGCTTGAGTGCTTGCGACATTGGTCGCTTTCGAGTCATTGACCCATTTTACGCCGTGATTATCAGCAACAACCTGACAACGATGTGTCAGCCCGCGGTAAGATTTCAATGCATCAAGCGCAGATGAGTAATCAACACCCGCCAAATCGAGCAGTGCGAGCACAGTGAGCACGTTAGCACTATTGTGTCGTCCCACTAAGCTGAGTTCTTCGCTTGCTAACAATGGCGTGCCTTTCGCCACTAAGAACGATTTGCCATCAATCATTTGCGTGCAATAGTCCGCGTCATGTTCAACGGAAAAACGTGCGATGTGACCTGAAAATGAGGGAGGTTCCGTCTGGCTATCATCGGCGTTCACGACCGCCGCTTGCGCATACTTAAAAATGCGCAATTTAGCTTGGCGATACGATTCCATACCATCGTAGCGATCCATATGATCTTCTGTCAGATTGAGAAAGGCAGCAGAGACGAGTTTTAAACTTGAGGTCGTTTCTAGCTGGAAGCTTGAGAGCTCCAGCACATAAAGATCGGCCTCTTGCTGAAGTAGATCTAAAGCAGGCACACCAATATTGCCGCCAACGGCAACCTTAACCCCAGCAGCTTTAGCAAGCACTCCGGTTAAATCCGTCACTGTGCTCTTACCGTTGGATCCGGTGATAGCGATAACAGGCTTATCCACCTGCCAAGCAAAGAGCTCAATATCGCCCACCACGGGAATATGTTGCGCTAACGCCTGTTGAATCTCTGGCGTAGCTAAAGCAATGCCCGGATTGGTAACAATCAGGTCAGCGTCAAATAACCAAGCTTGGTTCCAGCTGCCACAATGTAGCTCAACTTGCGAGCTTAAATGTTCTCGACCTGGCGGGTTGTCCCGCGTGTCGATCACCTTAATCGTGAGCGAGCGATCTAAACTCAAAAGGTAGTTCACCACCGAGAGGCCCGTCATACCGAGCCCCACGACCACCACATTATTAACAGTTTGCCAACGATCCATCTTCATTCCATTCAACGCCGTTTTGCTCTATCACTAGCGCACTTTTAGTGTAGCCAAACCCACTAACACCAACACAATTGAGATAATCCAAAAACGGACGATCACACGTGGTTCTGGCCAACCTTTCAATTCATAGTGGTGATGGATAGGCGCCATCCGGAAAATGCGTTGACCACGCAATTTGTAGGAACCGACTTGTAAAATCACCGACAAGGTTTCCATCACAAACACGCCGCCCATGATCACTAACACAAACTCTTGACGAACCAACACCGCAATTGTACCGAGTGCACCGCCTAGAGCGAGTGAACCCACATCGCCCATAAAGACTTGTGCAGGATAAGTGTTGAACCACAGAAAACCTAAACCGGCCCCCACAATTGCAGTACACACCACCACTAGCTCTGAGGCATAAGGAACATAAGGAATATGCAGATAACTGGCGAAATTGACGTTCCCAGTTGCCCATGCAATCACAGCAAAACCGGCAGCAACTAAAACCGTCGGCATGATGGCTAAACCATCCAGACCATCGGTTAAGTTCACCGCGTTACTGGTTCCGACGATGACAAAATAGGTCAGCACAATGTAGAGCAAACCCAGTTGCGGCATCACATCTTTAAAGAAAGGCACCACAAGCTGAGTAGCAGCGGTATCGTTGCCATGTGCATAGAGAGCAAACGCCACTATCAACGCAATGGCCGACTGCCAAAAGTATTTCCAGCGCGCGATCAATCCATCACTGTTTTTACGCACCACTTTGCGATAATCATCCACAAAACCGACGACGCCATAACCAAGCAGCACCGCGAGTACAGCCCACACGTAAGGGTTTGAGAGATCAGTCCACAGCAGTACGGTAATAATGATAGAGGCGAGGATCATCACTCCGCCCATGGTTGGCGTACCGCGCTTACTAAAATGTGATTCTGGACCGTCGTTACGCACTACTTGACCAATTTGCAGTAGTTGCAAACGTTTAATCAAGCGCGGCCCCATCCATAACGACAGAGCAAGTGCGGTTAAAATACTGACGATGGCCCGAAATGAGAGATATTCGAACAGACGAAAAAAAGAGAAGTATGGCTGGAGTAGATCCGCGAGCCAAATAATCATGAGTATTTCTCCTTGAGAGCAGCCACAATTTTACTCATACCCGCACTGTTTGCACCTTTGACGAGTAAGGTATGAGACTCTTGATCGAATTGTGATAATTGCTGCTCGATATAAGCAATCATGTCCGCATGGCTTTCAAAATGGAGGCCATGGCATAGGTCACTGATCACTTTTGCATCGCGACCGTAAGTAAGGACATAGTCAAACTGGAATGGTGCAGCATGTTCACCGACTTGACGATGAAGTGCAAGGCTTTCATCGCCCAACTCAGCCATATTACCTAAAATTAACCAACGCCTTGCAGAGAAAGTGTTAAGTAGATCAACCGCCGCTTTCATCGCTGGAACACTGGCATTGTAACTGTCATCAATCAGTTTCACAGTCGTGCTCAATTGGGTGACATCAACACGCCCTTTCACCTGAGCTAGATGCGCAAGTCCGTACTGCACCTCTTCAAGATTTGCACCCAACTCAATGGCTAATGCCGCCGCCGCCAACGCATTGGAAACGTTATGTTCACCCACAATATTGAGCCCAATGTCAATATGACCGACGGGTGTGATCATTTCAAACCGAGCTTCACCTTGTTCATTAAGCCTAATACCACGGGCGTAAAAATCTGCCATTTGACGGCTGGAAAAGGTTTTAACGGTTTTGTCCGCTAAAATAGCACTCCACCGCTCACCACCGTGGCTTTCTAAATTAATAATGGCTGTCGCACCTGAAGCAAGGCCTTGATAAATTTCACCTTTCGCCTGTTTTACACCCTCAATTGAGCCAAAACCTTCCAGATGCGCCGCGGCAACATTGTTCACCAATGCGACATCCGGCTTCACTAAAGAGGTGGTATAAGCAATTTCACCAATATGGTTCGCCCCTAACTCAATCACCGCATACGCATCATTAAGATCAGAGCGAAGCAGAGTGAGCGGCACGCCGATATCATTATTAAAATTGCCAGCAGTAAAGAGCACGCGCCCTTTGGCTGATAAAATATTTGCCACCATCTCTTTGACTGTGGTTTTACCGCAACTGCCTGTAATCGCAGCAGTCGGTGTTTGACACTGTTGATGAACCCAAGCGCCAAGCTGGCCTAACGCCAGTTTGGTGTCGGTGACCACCAGTTGAGGAACCGAAACCGCCAAAGGGCGCTGAACCAATAACGCCTTTGCACCAGACGCAACCGCTTGTGCAGCAAACTCATGAGCATCAAATTTATCACCGACCAAGGCAATAAAGAGCGCACCGGGTTTGATTTGACGCGTGTCGGTCGAGACCTCAGACACGGTGACATCACAACCAACCAATTGTGCATGCAAAACGTGCGTCAATTGCTGTAAAGAGACTTCTATCATGCACTTATCTCCAGTAAGGTTTGCGCCGTTTCGCGATCCGAATAGTGGATAGTTTGATGGGCCATCACTTGATAATCTTCATGCCCTTTGCCTGCCAATAAAATGATGTCTTGCTGATCAGCATGTTGCAGGGCGTATTGCACGGCAGCGTAACGATTGTGTTCAACGTGTGCGCGACTTGCAAACTCAAGCCCTGCCACCATATCTTGCACAATGTCTGCCGGTTTTTCGCTACGAGGGTTATCGTCGGTCAAAATGACCTTATCGGCGCAGCGCTCTGCAATTTCGGCCATCATCGGGCGTTTGCCTTTATCACGGTCGCCACCACAACCAAAAATCGCCCATAGCTGACCTTGGCAATGAACGCGAAGTGCTAATAGTGCTTTTTCCAAAGCATCAGGCGTGTGTGCATAATCGACGACGATCTTCGCACGATTTGGCGCTTGAAAGAGCTCCATTCGCCCTAAGACTGGCTGCAGTTGAGAAGCCGTTGTCATCAAGGCTTGTTTATCAAAACCTAAAGTCAGCATAGTGGCAAAAGCGAGTAGAAGATTGCTGGCGTTAAATTCGCCAATCAACGGCACGCTCAATTCACCTTGACCATAGTAGCCGTCGAAGGTTAATGAAATACCATTATCACTGTAAGAGACCGAGCTCGCCCACAGCGCTTTAGCGCATTGCGGTTGCTGCTTTAAAGAGACGGCAATCGGTGCTTTCAGCTGTGCTAACCAACTCGCACCCACCGCATCGTCGGCATTAATGACAGCGTGTTGGCA
The DNA here is from genome assembly GCF_024743775.1 of Vibrio sp. RM-69-4. Classification (NCBI taxonomy): domain Bacteria; kingdom Pseudomonadati; phylum Pseudomonadota; class Gammaproteobacteria; order Vibrionales; family Vibrionaceae; genus Vibrio; species Vibrio sp. RM-69-4. Next base: position 86,972 of record NZ_JAMQXI010000076.1, on the reverse strand, counting down.
GTGATGAGCGGTAAATAAGGAGAGCTTTGCTTTGGCGTACTCTTCCATGGTGCCATGATAATCGAGATGATCGCGGCTTAAGTTAGAAAACACGCCCACAGCGAACTTCAGTGCTTGAACTCGCCCTTGAACTAATCCGTGCGAAGAGACTTCCAGCGCAGTATAGCGAGCGCCCTGCTGCGCTAATTGATAGAGTGTTTCTTGGACCTCAATGGCATTACCTGTGGTATTGGCGGCAGGCTGTAAATGGTTGAGAAAACCATTCCCCGTAGTACCCAGCACCGCCGCTTTCTCGCCTAACAAGTCAATCCACTGCGCGATTAATTGAGTAATGGTGGTTTTACCGTTGGTTCCCGTAACCCCAATCAACGTACTGGTCTTCGAGCGGTAAAGCCGCGATGCCAGTTGAGATAGATGTTGGTTTAGATCAGCAAGGTAAATCACTAACACGCCATTGACGGTAGCCATACTACCATGCAGATACTGCTCACACGCTTGAGCCAATACCAGATTCGCCCCAGCTTGAGTGGCGCTATCAATAAACTGCCTTCCGTCGATGGTATGGCCGACCACTGCAATAAAGGTATCATTGGGTGATATTTTACGGCTATCGAGCACTAAACGAGTCACCGACAACGTTGAAATAGAATGGCCATCGAGGTCAAGCCAAGGGGCGATGAGATCTTGTAAACACATACTCGGCGTCATTGTGCTTCTCTCTTAATTATTTTTGGAATCGATTTTCATCAGGAGCGACATTGAGGATCTGCAACGCTCCTTTCATTATTTCGGCAAAGACAGGGCCGGCAACGGAGCCGCCATAATATAAGTCACCTTGAGGTTCATTCACCATCACCACTAACGAGACTCGAGGGTCGCTCACTGGAGCCACTCCTGCCGTGTAAGCAAAATATTCATCACCATAACCGCCGGCAATCGCTTTGCGCGAAGTGCCTGACTTGGCCGCAATACGATAGCCCGGAACCGCGGCTTGAGTTGCTGTGCCACCGGGTTGGGTAACGGTTTCTAACATTTCCAACACTTTCTTAGCATTAGTTTTATCAACCACTTGGCGTGACAAATCTTGCTGGTTGCTGTCAATAATATGGATTGGTTGGTACTGACCTAAATTGCCTAAAGTAGCATAAGCATGAGCCAACTGAATGGGGGTAATTGACAAACCATAGCCAAATGCCAAGGTGGCAATTTCAAACGGTGACCAACGGCGGCGATTCGGGAAAATACCCAAAGTCTCACCGACGAGGTTTAAACCGGACATTTCACCAAGCCCTACAGAGGTATACATACCTAATAAGGCTTCGAGAGGCATTTCAAGCGCCAGCTTAGCCACTCCGATGTTACTCGATTTTTTCAGAATTAAGGTTAAATCGGCTTTGCCGACTTTTGAGGTATCACGCACTCGACTGCCGCCGATTTGCATGATGCCATTCCCTGTATCTATCACCATTTTGTCATTTGCAACGCCATTTTCAAGCGCGGCCAATACTACAAAAGGTTTAACAGTTGAGCCCGGTTCAAAGGCGTCCGTGATCACGCGGTTACGCATTTTAAAACTTTGCCAATCGGAACGGTTATTGGGGTTGTATGAAGGGGCGTTAACCATCGCTAATACTGCACCCGTTTTCACGTCGAGCAAAATGGCCGATGCCGAAGTGGCACGATAGTCCGCTACAGCTTGCTTGACCGCACGAAAGGCGATCGCTTGCAAACGTTGGTCAATGGTCAACGCCAGTGGCTTGCCCTCTTCACGCTCTTCAAGCGAGATATTTTCCACCACTCGGCCATACCGATCTTTGCGGATCACCTGTTTGCCAGCTTCCCCCGTCAGCCATTTATCATAGCTGCGCTCAACCCCTTCTAAACCGTGGCCATCGATGCCCGTCACACCAATTAAGTGCGCACTCGCCTCACCGGCTGGATAGTAACGGCGAGATTCGGCCTTGAGCCCCACACCCGCTAATTTAAGTTCGCGAATATAATTGGCCATTGCAGGGCTCACTTGACGCTGCAAATAGATAAAACGGCGGGTTTGGTTCTCTTCAATTTTTTTCAGCAGCTCACTGCGCTTAATGCCTAACACATCAGCCAGTGCGTACCAACGTTCACGTTCAACTAAGCCGCCGGCTTTAAAAATAGCCACAGGATCAGCCCATACTGCATCAACAGGAACACTGACTGCGAGAGGTTCACCATTACGATCTGAAATGATTCCGCGTGCCGATGGCAAGGTTTTGGCTCGGACAGAGCGCATATCCCCTTCGCGGATCAAATTATCCGGTTCGATAATTTGGATGAAGGCAACACGCCCAACCAATAAAGCGAAAGCAACGAATACAAAAAAGAGGATGAGATAGAATCGCCAACGGATCAAAATAGGAGATGTCGCTTTTTCTTGACGAGGTGCCGCTTGGGCTTTGTCTTTGTTTTTTTTCATTTGAGCGTAATCACCACTTCTTTATCAGAATCAGGTCGCTTCATTTCCAGCTCTTGTTTGGCAAGATTCTGCACGCGGCTATGTTCTGCGAGGGCCGTTTCCTCAAGAATGAGGTTACGCCATTCATTATCGAGCCGCTCGCGCTCAACTAAGGTTTGATCTTTTTCTGAAATCGCCTGCCTAGAATGATGGGTAATAAACACCACTCCCATCGCACTGGCAAAAATTAACATTAACAAAATAAGCGGCACTCGACCCACCGTAAACAGGTCAAGTGCAATCAGTTTGGTTAAGTTAGGCGGCGACTTAGACATGGACTACAGTTTTTCAGCAACTCGTAATACTGAGCTGCGTGAGCGGGGATTGAGTTCCACTTCTTCTTTAGTTGGCATAATCGCTTTCCCAACTGGTTTTAAGTTGGCTGAGCCCAATGCCTGAATTTGTATTTCTGTTAACGGCAAACCATGTGGAACCTCTGGGCCTTTACTCTCTTTACGAATAAAGCGTTTGACCATGCGATCTTCAAGCGAATGGAAACTGATCACCGATAAGCGCCCTTGTGGGGCTAAAATCTTGGCTGCACCTTTTAATGCAGTGTCGATCTCTTCTAATTCACTATTGATATAGATACGAAATGCTTGAAATGAGCGCGTAGCCGGGTGTTTTTTCTCTTTAAAGCTTTTCGGCGCAGCTTCTGAAATCAGTTTAGCCAATTGACTGGTGCGCGTCAGAGGCTCTTTTTCATCGTCTTCACGGTAAGCGACAATCGCTTTGGCAATACGGCGCGCGTGCTTGTCTTCACCAAATTCACGAATCACCCAAGTAATGTCGTCCAAATCGGCTTGCGCAAGCCACTGCGAGACAGGGATCCCTGACGTCGGGTCCATACGCATATCAAGCGGGCCATCTTTCATGAAACTAAACCCGCGCTCGGCATCGTCCAACTGCGGCGAGGAAACGCCTAAATCAAGTAGCACTCCATCCACTTTCCCAACCAGATCGTAGCGCTCAGCGTATTGTGCCATGCCAGAGAATGGGCCATGAATGATAGTAAAACGCGGGTCGTTAATTTTTCCAGCTTCAGCAATCGCTTGTGGATCGCGGTCTATGCTGTAAAGCCGACCATTGTCACCCAACTTAGAGAGAATTGTACGACTATGACCACCACGGCCAAACGTGCCGTCGATATAAATACCGTCTGGTTTGATAGCAAGGCCATCAATGGATTCATTCAGTAGTACAGAAATGTGTTGAAAAGGTTCAGTCATCGTTTTCTCATCGGGCTAAAGCTGAAATATAGCAATCGGCTACGGCGCAAGTATTCAGTTTACTGATTTAACGCCGCATCGCTACCACTTGACGTTGGCATCACGTGATATTGCGCTAAGTTTAGTGCTTACGAAATAATTTTCGTCAATAAAAAGCAAAAAACCCATCATAACCGCAAGAGTTATGATGGGTCTGCAATAGGTGGAGTTGACGTATAAGCCGGGTTCTGTTCCGCTTGCGCGGCAGTAGCCATTCGTCTAGGCCAGCAATCACTCACTGGCTCAAGCAACCTACCCGCTTCCTTACGCGAGCAACGCAATGTGGAAGCCTATTTGGTCTTGCTCCGGGTGGAGTTTACCTTGCTACGAACTGTTGCCAGACGCACGGTGCGCTCTTACCGCACCCTTTCACCCTTACCTGTGCCCATTCCGAAGAAATTGGGCCATCGGCGGTCTTCTCTCTGCTGCACTTGTCGTAGGCTTTCGCCCCCCAGGCGTTACCTGGCACCCTGCTCTATGGAGCCCGGACTTTCCTCCCCTCCATCAGTCTCCCCAACACAAGGCTAAAGGACATCAATGAAGCAGCGACTACCCAGTCAACTCCGAGGGCGGATTGTATAGAGAAAGATAGGTACTGTCTAGGCTCAAACAACTTCTGTGTTTAATTCACGCTTAAGCGTTTAATTATCCATCGATTTAAAACATCAAGATGCCGCTGGCTAATTAAGCAGATAGGTTTTCAAGCCCCCACTTATAAAGGGCATTTTTCTTAAGGTTATAAATTTCAGCCGCCAATGCGGCCGCTTTTTTCAGAGGCAGCTCTTTTGTCAAAATCGCTAAACTGCGCAATGCTTCGTCCGGCAAGCTATCGTCCACGCTTTCTCTGTAACCATGGATCAGTAACACCATTTCACCACGCTTGCGGTTCTCATCTTCATTAATCCAATTAATCAGTTCGCCTAACGGCAAACCTTGAATCGTCTCGAAGGTTTTGGTGAGCTCGCGGGCTAGCACCACGTTACGATCTGGCCCTAAGATAGCTAACATATCTTGCAGTGATTCGCTAATTCGGTGTGGTGACTCATAAAAAATACAGGTGCGTTCAGCCTTAGCGATCTCTAGGAATTTATCTTTACGCCCTTTGCTTTTCGGCGGCAAAAAACCTTCAAAACTGAAACGATCAGAAGGCAAGCCTGATGCACTGAGCGCAGTAATCACAGCACAGGCGCCCGGAAGTGGCACAACTCTCACACCAGCTTGACGACATTGATTGACAAGATGGTACCCTGGATCACTGATCAGTGGCGTTCCTGCATCAGAAACCAACGCAATAGATTGCCCTGATAATAATTTATCGACTAACACTTGTGCTTTTTGCTGTTCGTTGTGATCATGCAAGGCAAAGGTTTTAGTCTGGATATTGAAGTGAGCGAGAAGTCTGCCAGTATGGCGTGTATCTTCCGCAGCGATAACATCAACACTTGAGAGTACTTCAATGGCTCGCTGGGTAATATCACCCAAATTGCCAATTGGCGTAGGAACAATGTAGAGAGTTGGGATCTCTGCTGGCAAGGTTTTGCTATCTGTCATTTGTTTACCATCACTTCAACGATTAATATAGAGACAATTTTACACGGAATAACGAAAGAACTCATGGCTATGAAGAACCATCCGAGACTCAGTGTACCACGCTTATTCACGCCCGTTGCATTAGCAATGGCTTTGGCGGCGTGTTCGTCTTCACCGTCGACGCCCACCTCAGTCGATATTACGCAAGATCCTACCAAGTCAGCGCAAACTTACTTGATGCAAGCAGATAGTAGCCAAGGTTCACTGCAAAATGATTGGTTGATCATGGCTCTTAAAGCCGCCATTAACGAAAACAACAGCGAACAAGCGCAACTGTTGATTATGCGCTTAGCCAAACAGTCGCTCTCTGAAGCGCAACAAGCTGAATGGCAAATGGCTAAGGCGCAGTTGTTGAGTAATGCGGAACAGTTTTCACAAGCGCTCTCTCAGCTTAATTTTCAGGCTTGGTGGAAGCTAAGCCCTGAAACATGGGCTCAATACCATCAAATGCGCGCCGATATTTTTACCGCGCTCAGCCGCCCTTTTGATTCAAGTAGGGAGCTTATTGCATTAAGCACTTACGTTGATGATGCCGAGCAAGAGGCGATTGCCGATCAAATTTGGCTCAATTTCAATCACTATAGCGAACGTGAAATTACCCAATTAAATCCAGAGCCTAACGAAAACGTGCTCGATGGCTGGCTACAACTGGCTGTATATATGAAAACGCTCAATAGTAATATTCCGCAGTTGAAGAATACGCTCGAAAAATGGCTTGCGGAAAACAGCAATCACCCAGCGGCTCGTTATACGCCTAAAGCGATACAAGATGTTTTAGCGCTGGAAATCATCAAGCCCACTAACACCGCGTTGTTACTTCCTCTTTCAGGAAAGTTTGCCACGCAAGCTCAGTTGATCCGTGATGGCTTTATCATGGCGATGATGAATGACCGTAACCGTGACCTCAATGCTACCTTGACTGTGATTGATACCAATGCCGAAGACGCCGCGCTCATAGACAAGCAATTGATTGAAAAAAACATTGATTTCATTGTTGGGCCACTCATCAAAGAGAACATCGAGAATCTACATAAGCTTCAACAAGCACGCTTAGCTTCTATCCCTACGCTGGCGTTGAATATTCCAGACCAAATTGAAGATCATCCTAACACTTGCTATCTTGCACTTTCGCCAGAGCAAGAGGTTGAACAAGCCGCTAAGTATCTGTTTAGCCAAGGCTATCAGTACCCTTTAATACTCGCTCCTCAAGGTAATTACGGCCAGCGTGTAGTAGAAGCGTTTAACGCAGAATGGCAAAAATACAGCAAGAATAAAGTATCGGTGAACCTATTTGGTGATAAGCGTCAATTGCAACGCAACATTAACTCAGTATTTGGTCTGCAAGATAGCCAACAAAATATCGCGCAAATGGATGCGTTGATGGGTATTGATTTACAAAGCCTGCCCCGCAGTCGTCGTGATATCGATTCGGTTTATATCGTGGCTAACAGCGCAGAATTGACTTTAATTAAACCCTTTATCGAGGTCGCAATTAACCCTGACACTAAGCCACCTAAACTGTTCTCAAACTCTCGTAGTAACAGTGGTAACACACAGTATGAAGACCTCTCTGGTGTAACTTATAGCGATATTCCATTACTCATTCATCCCAATTCAATGCTGGATAATGAAATGAACCAATTGTGGCCAAAGAACTCCAATAGCGAGCGACGCTTACAAGCATTAGGTATGGATGCTTATCAGTTAATGATTGAGTTACCACAAATGAAAGTCGTCGAGGGGTATAGTATCGATGGCAAAACAGGCACATTAAGTATTGATGAGCAATGCGTGGTACAGAGAGAGATCAGTTGGGCGGTGCATGGCGCTCTTTAGTCGCCGCGCAGTTGGTCAACAGTATGAAACTGCAGCCAAACACTATTTATTAGGTTGTGGTTTGGCTTTTATTGAACAAAACTTCAATACCAAAGTCGGTGAAATCGACCTCATTATGCGAGATAAAAACACCTTAGTGTTCGTAGAGGTTAAATACAGAAAAAACCAATGTCATGGGCATGCCGCAGAAATGGTTACTACCGCAAAAATGGCAAAGTTGATGAAAACCGCGAATTTATGACTACTGAAACATGGCCTATCGCCCTATGACACCGATTTTCGTTTCGATGTGATCGCCATCCACCAAGATGTGCACCACATTGAGTGGATTAAAAACGCAATAACTCAAGGATAAACGATGCTCGACAGCATTAAAGACAGTTTTACCGAAAGCATCCAAATTCAAATTGCGGCTGCTGAAGCACTACCCCATGCGATCACGCATGCTGCACAAGCCATGGTGGCAACGCTACTTAACGGTCATAAAATTCTCTGCTGCGGTAATGGTGGCTCTTCGGCCAATGCCCAGCTTTTTTCTTCTTGCTTACTGAACCGTTTTGAAACTGAACGTCCGAGTTTACCCGCCATTGCATTAACCGCAGACAATACTACGTTAACCGCAGTTGCTAACGACTATCACTACCAAGAAATATTCTCGAAACAGGTACGTGCATTTGGTCAACCTGGTGATGTTTTGTTGGCTATTTCAACCAGTGGTAACAGCAAAAACATCATTAAAGCGATGGAAGCGGCTGTGACTCGTGATATGACGATTATCGCTCTCACAGGCAAAGACGGTGGAGAAATGGCTGGTCTTCTAGGTGAAAATGATGTGGAGATCCGCATCCCCTCGCAGCGGACGGCTCGAATCCATGAAGTTCATATGGTCACCCTACACTGCTTATGTGACTTGATTGATCAAGTCCTTTTCCCTTCTCATGAAGAATAGACAATGAATAGATTAAAACTTTCACTCATTCTACTGTTGAGCTTTGCTGTATCAGGTTGTGCAGGAGTTATTCTTGCTGGCGCGGCAACAACAGCGAGCCTAGTAACAGACCCTCGAACCACTCAAGAAATTTGGAATGATAATAACATCGAATTTGAAGTAGCAGGTATCGCCAATAAAGCCCCCTTTAACGGAAAAACTCGCATTACGGCCAGTTCTTATCAAGGGATTGTCGTGTTGATGGGACAAGCTGAAAACTCCGGATTACTCAATGAGTTTGAAAATAAAGCACGTGAGACAAAAGGGGTCAAAACCATTCATAATCAAGTCAGAATAAAAGCGCCTTTATCAATTGGCGAAATCAGTAACGACAGTTGGATTACGACTAAAGTAAAATCAGCGCTGTTGGCCAATTCTGAACTGAACACAATCAAAATCAAAGTAATCACAGAAAATAGAGAAGTATTTTTACTTGGCTATGTCTCGGCAGAACAGGCTAATCTAGCCAGTGATATTGCCCGAAACATATCAGGCGTAAAACAGGTGATTAAGGCATTTCAATACAGCGAATAACCTCGGTTATCCTTTGTTTTTTTTTAGAAAAAAAGCAGCGAATATCGCTGCTTTTTCGATCATGACTGCTTAATGTGTGAAAATGAGTTACTTAATAACTCTTAAGCTTGGTTTTCCCTTCGGCCGAGAGGTTTCTTGTGCTCGAGTCTCTAATAATTCCTCATCTTCTTGAGAAGCAACGCTTAACATCGGCTCTTGTTCAGATTCCTCTGTTATGCCCGCTTCTAGATAAGGGATATAGGCCTCTTCAGGTTCAAACATAGTACCTGCACCGTTTTCACGTGCATAGATAGCTTGTACTGCGTACAAAGGCACTATGACCGAATGAGGACGTCCGCCAAAGCGAGCATTGAACGTAATCGCTTCATTGCCAAGCTCAAGGTTACCTATCGCTCTTGGGGCAAGATTAAGGATAATTTGTCCATCTTGCACAAACTCCATCGGCACTCGTACACCCGTAAGAGTAGCATCCACAACAACATGAGGAGTCAATTCATTTTCTAATAGCCAATCATAAAATGCTCTAAGCATATAAGGTCGGCGAGGAGTCATTTGAGAGATATCCATCAAACTGCCTTAACGAACTAAACGCATCTCACGTTCAGCTTCTGTTAAAGAAGCCAAGAATGAATCACGCTCAAAAACACGATTCATATATACTTTAAGCTCTTTAGAGCCAGGACCAATCAGATCAATACCCAAAATAGGTAAGCGCCATAGTAATGGAGCTAAATAACAGTCAATGAGGCTAAACTCTTCACTCATGAAATATTCGTATTCCGCGAACACAGGACCAAGAGTAAGCAGATCATTGCGTAATTTATTACGAGCTGCTTCTGACTCTTCCGCATTACCCTTCACGACTTTCTCAGCCAGTGAGTACCAGTTTTTCTCAATACGGTAAATCATCAAACGGCTATTACCACGAGCCACAGGATAAACAGGCATCAGCGGTGGATGAGGGAAACGCTCATCTAGGTATTCCATGATGATCTTTGAGTCATAAAGAGCAAGCTCACGATCAACTAACGTTGGTACTGTCTTATATGGGTTTAGCTCAATAAGGTCAGCTGGCAGATTGGTTTCATCAACTAATTCTACTTCAACACTGACACCTTTTTCCGCTAGAACAATACGTACCTGATGACTATACATATCAGATGCACTCGAAAATAGCGTCATCACAGAACGTTTATTGGCAGCTACAGCCATGGAGCCCTCCAGCACACTTACAGATATAAAAACAATGGAGGCCAAGCCTCCATTGAAGATTCTAAAAATTAGAAATTAACGCCGCATGGTAGCACAATTAATGCACATCACGCCAATATTCTTTCTTCAATAGAACAACCACGATAGTAAATAGCACAAGGAATGCCATTACCCACCAACCTAAAGTTTGACGTTCAAGCTTGACTGGTTCTGCTGAATATTCAAGGAAGTTAACAATGTCACGGACCGCTTGATCATACTCACTTTGGCTCAGCTCACCCGTTCCATCAGACTCGGCACCAATAACAGCCTTGACTTCCTCGCCATTGACAAGATGAGTACCATAAACTGGTTGTGGGATCCCTTGTAGCTCTTCAAGCACATGAGGCATACCGACACTTGGGAATACGATGTTGTTTACGCCAAAGGGCCGGCTAGGATCGGCATAAAATGAACGAAGGTAAGTATACAACCAATCTGTTCCTCGAACACGAGCCACAAGCGTTAAATCTGGTGGTGGTGCACCAAACCATTTCGCTGCCGACTTATCTGGAATCGCATTCTCCATCAGTTGACCAATTTTGGCATTCGGATCAAAAATCAAATTCTCTTTCATCAAATCCGAGGGAATATTCAAATCATTCGCTACACGCTCATAACGCTGGTACTGAGTTGAGTGGCAACCAAAACAGTAGTTCATGAATAGCTTTGCACCATGCTGCAGTGATGCTTGATCTGTTAAATCATTATTTGCTTTATCTAAATGTACATTTGCGCCAGCTGCCAAAGCAAGAGATGGCAGCATTGCAAACAAAATTACAATCCACTTTTTCATTTAAATGTCACCCTCTCTGGTAATGGTTTCGTTGCTTCATTTTTGCTGTAGAAGAACAACAAAACAAAGAACATGAAGTAACCAACGCTAAATATACGTGCAAGCATTGTGTAAGTGGCTGTCGCAGGTAACGCACCTAAAACACCTAACGCAATAAAGCAGATAGTGAACTGAATAATATTGATTAAGTGGAACTTACTACGATAACGGTAAGAACGAACCTTACAACGATCCAGCCATGGCAATAAGAACAACACCACAATCGATGCACCCATCGCAGCCACACCAATTAACTTATCAGGAACAGCACGTAAAATTGCATAGAAAGGCGTGAAATACCAAACAGGTGCGATGTGTGCTGGCGTTTTTAGTGGGTTTGCCGCTTCAAAGTTAGGCGGCTCAAGGAAGTAGCCCCCCATCTCTGGGTTAAAGAACAACACATAACAGAACAGGATTAAGAAACCGGCTACACCAATAAGATCTTTCACTGTCCCGTAAGGATGGAATGGAATCGAATCAATGATGTCGTATTTCTTGGTGTAGTAGTCGTGAAATTTAAACTGCGTTTTATAATCATCGCCCATCGACCCTTTTGGTACTTTGGTTTCGATACCGTCAGGGTTATTAGAGCCGACTTCATGCAGTGCTAATATATGGAGAACAATTAGCAACAATAAAACAATAGGTAAAGCAATCACATGCAGTGCAAAGAAACGGTTCAGAGTGGCACCTGAAATAACGTAGTCACCACGTATCCATAGAGTTAAATCATCACCGATAACGGGGATTGCACCGAACAAAGAGATAATAACTTGCGCTCCCCAGTAGGACATTTGTCCCCATGGTAGCAAGTATCCCATAAAGGCTTCGGCCATCAACACTAAGAAGATCAGCATGCCAAATAGCCATAGCAGTTCACGAGGCTTCTGATAGGAACCGTAAATTAAGCCACGGAACATATGTAGATAAATCACCACAAAGAAAGCTGAAGCGCCAGTGGAGTGCATATAGCGCAGTAACCAACCATACTCAACATCACGCATTATGTATTCAACAGATGCAAAAGCCCCTTCACCTGATGGCACATAGTTCATGGTTAGCCACACGCCAGTGAGCAGTTGGTTAACAAGAACCAACATGGCTAACGATCCAAACAAATACCAAAAGTTAAAGTTTTTCGGCATTGGATATTCAGATAGGTGTTTTTTGTAAGCGTTCATTGCAGGTAAACGCTTTTCTACCCAATCAAGTAAAACTTGCATTATGCAGCCTCCCCGGTCTCATCTAATCCTATGACAATACGAGTATCGCTAAGATACATATATTGAGGGATAACCAAGTTTAGTGGTGCCGGAACACCTTGAAAAACTCGACCCGCCATATCAAATTTCGAACCATGGCAAGGACAGAAAAAACCAGATTTAACCCCTTGAACTTGTTCACTAAAAGAATCAGGCAAATAAGTAGGTGAACAGCCAAGGTGAGTACAAATACCCACAGCAACGAAATATTCAGGTTTAATCGATCGATAAGCATTTTGCGCATAATTAGGCTGCTGCTGCTCATCCGATTGAGGATCTCGAAGTTGGTTTTCGATATCTTTTAGCCCATCGACCACTGATTGAGAACGACGAACAACCCAAACAGGTTTTCCTCGCCACTCAACACGAACCATTTGCCCCTCTTCAAGTTTACCGATTTCAACTTCAACGGGGGCTCCAGCCGCTTTGGCTTTGGCACTTGGGTTCCAAGATTTAATAAAAGGAACGGCGACAGCAGCGGCTCCTAACCCTCCGACAACGGCTGTTGTCGCGGTTAAGAAACGTCTGCGACCGTTATTTAAAGGCGCATTGCTCATCCAAACATTCTCCCATTTGCTCCCTGTGGATTATTATTATTCCGCTTATCAAGAGCATGGCTAACAAAATACGAATCTAGTTGTATTTATTTGATGGCAAATCATAAATAAAACCCTACTTTTTGACAAGATAAAGCTACCTTTTCGTAACATTCGTGAAGTAAATCGCACGTGAGGTCACAAAAGGAAGATTAAAGAGCAACAACCAAATGATGTGATTAAAAAAATGAGTGTTTGCTAACACCAAAAAACAAAAAGCCCGGTATAAATACCGGGCTTTTGAACCACAATCCAGTAACACTGGAAGCGAATCTTTTGAAAAAAGATTAACGCTTAGAGAATTGTGGTTTACGACGTGCTTTACGCAGACCAACTTTCTTACGTTCAACGCAACGAGCGTCGCGAGTAACGTAGCCAGCTGCACGTAGAACAGGACGTAGTGATTCGTCGTATTCCATTAGAGCGCGAGTGATACCGTGACGGATAGCACCAGCTTGACCAGAAATACCACCACCTTTAACAGTGATGTATAGATCTAGTTTCTCAGTTAGTTCAACTAGCTCAAGAGGTTGTTTAACAACCATGCGAGAAGTTGGACGACCAAAGTAAACATCAAGACTACGCTTGTTGATTACAATGTTGCCGCTGCCTGGTTTAATAAAAACGCGTGCAGCTGAGCTTTTGCGACGGCCAGTGCCGTAGTATTGATTCTCTGCCATTTTCGAAATCCCCAATTAGATGTCTAGTACTTTTGGTTGTTGAGCAGCATGGTTGTGCTCAGCGCCAGCGTAAACTTTCAGCTTACGGTACATAGCACGGCCTAGAGGACCACGTGGTAGCATACCTTTAACCGCTAGCTCAATAACCATCTCTGGCTTACGAATAATCAGCTTGTCGAAAGTGATTGATTTTAAGCCGCCTGGAAATTCAGTGTGACGGTAGTAAGTTTTAGCTGCTGCTTTGTTACCAGTTACAGTAACTTTCTCAGCGTTTACAACGATGATGTAATCACCAGTGTCCACGTGAGGAGTGTATTCAGCTTTATGTTTGCCACGTAGGCGAGATGCAATTTCACTTGCTAGACGACCTAGAGTTTTACCCTCAGCGTCTACGATATACCAGTCGCGTTTTACAGTTTCTGGTTTAGCAACGAAAGTTTTCATGCTAATAATAACCCGTTAAATAAAATTTACACTAAAAGGAGCATTAAAATGCCCCCACTGTCTAAGAGTCCAAAGTTGCCCCTTCGAGCGTTTGGTTTCTCTCGGCCTCTCGTTTCACAGAAACAGGCCTGCAGTAACGGTGGGTCGCAGGATTATAGGGAAGTCAGTAGAAAAAATCACCTCTTTTTGAACAAAATCACGAATTTTTTATTTTGCTTTAAAAGTGTTCGGATTGAGCTAGGCCAGATGTTCCCTTGATAAATACTCATGACTTTGCATTTCAATTAACCGCGACTGACAACGTTTGAATTCAAACTCAAGTTGCCCATGCAGATACAGATCGTCCAGCGCCACTTCGGCGGAGATAATTACTTTTACATGTCGTTCGTAAAATTCATCAATCAACGCAATAAAACGCCGCGCTGCATCATCGATGGCGCGATCCATTTGCTTCACATCAGCCAACAGTACTGTATGGTAAATTTTGGACAACTCAATGTAATCGTTTTGGCTTCTCGCCGTTTGGCATAACTGTTCAAATGTCGCATGTAAAATACCATCACTAGCCTTTACAACAGGGAGGGTGCGATGGTTGATTTCAATCTCACTGCGTGCTTCTTTTTTCTCGTCACCAACCAATTGCCGATAGTAATGTTGTAAATTGTGGCTTGCTGCTTCATCCAATGGATAGTGGTAAATTTCCGCTTGCTCTAATGTTCTTAAGCGATAATCAATGCCACTATCGACGTTCAACACATGACAGTGTGATTCAATCAAAGCAATTGCAGGGAGAAAGCGTGCTCGCTGCAAGCCGTTGCGGTATAAGTCGTGCGGTGGAATGTTCGATGTCGCCACTAAGATAATACCGCGCTTAAACAGTGCTTGAAACAAGGTACCCAAAATCATCGCATCGGTAATATCTGATACAAAAAATTCATCAAAACAGATAATTTCCGTTTCAGACTTAAAAATATCGGCAACCTTTTCTAAAGGCTCTTCAACTCCAGCCAGCGCCTTCAACTCATCATGAACTCGGTACATAAAACGGTGGAAATGCACTCGCATTTTGCAAGTGGTTGGCAGAGCCTCAAAAAACGTATCCATTAGATAGGTTTTTCCTCGCCCGACACCGCCCCAAAAATAGAGCCCTCTAGGTAAGTTAGGCTGTTCAGGTTGGCGACCAAGCCATTTGGTCCAAACCGCGGAGGGCTTAACTGGTTGGTTAAGATAATCCTGAAACTGATGGTAGAGTAAATCCAGCGCATCGACGGCGCTTTCTTGAGCAGAGTCTCGTTGAAAACCGAGTTTTTTTACATCGTGTTCATATCGCTGTTTTGGTGTCATGACCGCCTACTGCACTAAAGAAAATGGAAACTGCTATTTCGTGTATTTCGCTTTATTGGCTAGAGCAGTCATAGTAACATGTCCAAGCGACGTGTGTAACCAACAGGTAAAAAACATGTTAAATAACAACAATAAGGAGCTGTTATGCCTTGGATATATGCCATTGTAGGCTTGCTAGTAGGGGCCGTGTTGGGAATGGTCATTTCACGATTGACTACGCCTCAATATAAAAACCAAAAGTCTCTACAAAAAGAATTAGATAACGCGAAATTTAGTTTGGAACAACAACGCCAAGAATTGTCGGATCACTTTGCTCAAGCGGCAGAAATACTCGATACCCTAGGTAAAGATTATACAAAACTGTATCAACACATGGCCAAAACATCGTCCGAAATTCTGCCGAATATGCCAGAGCAAGATAACCCATTTATCAAAAAAATCGCTCTGCATAATGATACAGAGAAAAGCAACGATGACATTTTGGAACAGCCACCGAAAGATTATGCCAATGGCGCAACAGGGCTTTTTAATACCCCTAAAAAAGAGATCATTCATTCTGCAGACGTGGTTAAGGTGAAAGCCGTTTAATCTGAATTCATGAACTTTATAAAGGTTTTTGAGTCATAAACCTCACGAGAGTGTTGAAGTTTTGTCTTTCGTACAAATATTAAACTTCGAACACAGTTATTCCAAAGGAGCTTATGATGAAAAAACCTTTACTTCTTTTAACCGCTCTATCGTTAAGTTTAAGTTCAATCATCACCCCACTACCCGCAATGGCAGCGCTACCCTTTTCTGTCAGTGGTGAGCCATTGCCGAGCTTAGCACCGATGCTAGAGCAAGTGACACCGGCGGTTGTGAGTATCTCAGTTGAGGGAACTCAAGTCTCCCATCAACGTTTACCCGAGCAGTTTCGATTTTTCTTTGGTCCTGACTTCCCAATCGACCAATCGCAAGAGCGGCCATTTAGAGCATTAGGCTCTGGTGTCATTACTGACGCAGACAAAGGTTATGTTGTGACTAATTATCACGTCATCGATGGCGCTGATAAGATTCGCGTCAAACTATACGACGGCCGAGAATACGATGCGGAGCTCGTCGGTGGCGATAAAATGTCCGATGTCGCGCTGATCAAACTCAAAAAAGCAAAAAATTTAACCCAAATTCGTATCGCGGATTCAGACAAACTGCGTGTAGGTGATTTCACTGTCGCGATCGGGAACCCGTTTGGTCTTGGTCAAACGGTGACTTCCGGCATTGTTTCTGCGCTAGGACGAAGTGGACTTAATCTTGAAAACTTTGAGAACTTTATTCAGACCGATGCCGCGATTAACAGTGGCAACTCTGGTGGTGCCTTAGTCAATCTCAATGGTGAATTGATTGGGATTAATACCGCGATTCTTGGGCCGAATGGTGGCAACGTTGGGATCGGTTTTGCAATACCATCAAATATGATGAAAAACTTGACCGAACAGATCTTAGAATTTGGTGAGGTAAAACGTGGAGTGCTCGGCGTTCAAGGGGGGGAAATAACCTCTGAACTGGCTGAAGCGCTAGGCTATGAGTCAAGTAAAGGGGCGTTTGTTAGCCAAGTTATCAAAGATAGCGCCGCCGATAAAGCAGGGATCAAAGCGGGTGATGTCATCACAGCTATTAATGGAAAAAACGTTTCTACCTTCAACGAATTAAGAGCCAAAGTGGCAACATTAGGTGCAGGTAAAAAAATCACAATCGATGTTATCCGCGATGGTAAAAGCAAAACCTTCGACGTAACCTTGAGTGAAAACAACACCACAACCAAAGCAGAGCAACTGCACTCGGGGTTGACTGGTGCGGCACTGACCAATACGACGGATCAAGACCCAATCGCTGGCGTTAAAGTGACTGCTATAGAGAAAGGGTCAGCGGCAGAAGCGTATCAACTACAAAAAGAGGACATCATCATTGGTGTTAACCGCCAACGAGTGAAAAACCTCGCACAATTACGCGAAATTTTGGAGAAAAAGCCGAGCATACTTGCGCTGAATATCCAACGAGGTGATAGAACTATTTACTTGGTTATTCGCTAATTAGTGAGAATCTCTTGTCGAGTGATCAGGGCAGCATTTAAATGCTGCCCTTTTCTTATTCAATCATGTAGTGCTATTCTTCCTCTCTCAAGCTCAGGTGTAAAATAAGCTGAGTATATAGCGGGTTTTGTTTGGGGAAGATATGCTTAACTTTTTACTTCGTTCAGTGGGGCTTGGGCTTCTCGCTGCTATTGTTATTTTACTAGCGGTTCCCTCGCTACGTTCAAATGTTCTCCCGCAAATCGCGGCCGAAGAGTCTCCCAATGCGCTCTCTTTGCAAATTTCGTTTAACCAAGCCGTTCGCCGCGCCGCACCTGCTGTAGTCAATATTTACAACCAAAAATACACCGAAAGCGATCGCAGTAAACTGTCGATTCAAGGGTTAGGTTCTGGTGTGATTGTGAGCGAGAAAGGGTACATCATTACTAACTATCACGTAGTAGCCCAAGCCGACCAAATCGTAGCGGCCTTACAAGATGGCCGTCTCGCAGCAGCGCAATTAGTAGGCAAAGATCGACGCACGGATATCGCAATTTTGCGAATCGAAGGAACGAACCTTCCCGTTATTCCACAAAATCCCAATTACTCGGTGAAAGTTGGCGATGTGGTACTGGCCATTGGCAATCCATACAACCTTGGACAAACCACTACTTTTGGTATCATTTCTGCCACTGAACGTTCATCAGTCAGTACCGATGGACGTCAAGCTTTCATCCAAACTGATGCGGCCATTAATGAAGGCAATTCAGGTGGAGCTTTGGTCAACACTCAAGGAGAGCTGGTAGGTATTAACACGGCTTCGTTTCAACAAGCAACTGAAATGAAAACCGATGGTATATCATTCGCGATTCCTTACAAATTAGCCAATACCATTATGGAAAAAATCATTGCTGATGGACGCGTGATTCGCGGCTATATCGGTATTGATGGGCAAGATATTACTCCAGTAACATCTCGCCTACTTGGCAGTGAACATATTGGCGGCATAGTTGTGTTGGGCATTGACCCCAATGGCCCTGCGGAAACGGCTGGTTTTAAAGAGCGGGACATTATTCTAAAAATTGGCGGTAAAAAAATTAATGGTCGCAAGAGTGTGATGGAAATTGTCACTGACTTGCGCCCAGGTACCGTTGTCGATGTGCTCATCTTACGTAAGGGTGAAGAGATGACACTTCCCGTGACAATTGTTGAAGACCTACGCGAATAAAACTAAGCCACCAAAAACAAAACAAAGAGACATAAAAAAGCCCCCAACTCACGAAGGGGGCTTTTATTTATAGACTTTTACTCTTGCTCAAGATCTGAATCACTAAGTTCTGATTCAATCTCAATCGCAGTAACACGTTGTAACCCTCTCGGCAGTAAGCTACCTCGACGTCCACGCTCACCACGGAAGTTTTCTAGATCGCTGGCTTTTAAACCAAGTTTGCGTTTGCCGGCATAGAGCGTAATAGCCGCTCCTTGAGGCAAGGAGATTAAGTGTGACACAAACTCTTCACGCTCTTTGGACTTAGCCGCAGGAATATTGATTATTTTGTTGCCT
The DNA here is from genome assembly GCF_024743775.1 of Vibrio sp. RM-69-4. Taxonomy (NCBI): domain Bacteria; kingdom Pseudomonadati; phylum Pseudomonadota; class Gammaproteobacteria; order Vibrionales; family Vibrionaceae; genus Vibrio; species Vibrio sp. RM-69-4. The sequence goes on along the minus strand of NZ_JAMQXI010000076.1, from coordinate 68,238 downwards.
TTGCCTTTGGTTAGCTGTGGTAAATCTTTGATTGGGAATAGCAACATTCGGCCCTGATTCGTGATCGCTAAAATGTCATCAGACTCCAAATTACCGATGGCCTGCGGCGTCATTACCTCTGAGTTCTCAGGCAAATTAACTAAGGCTTTACCACTACGGTTTTTCGACAGCAGTTCACCACCTTTACACACAAAACCATAACCGGCATCAGAGCCCACTAACCAGAGTTGCTCCTCTTCCCCCATCACTACTTGGCGAATAGACGAGCCCTCTGTGATGTTGAGACGACCCGTAATCGGTTCACCTTGGCTGCGCGCCGAAGGTAGCGAGTGAGCTTCAAGCGAATAACTTCGACCATCGCTACCCAAGAATACGACCTGTTGATTGCTCTTACCACAAGCATGAGCCAAATACTGGTCGCCGGATTTGTAGCTCAAACTTTGGCAATCCACATCATGCCCTTTGGCATGACGTACCCAGCCTTTTTCCGAAAGCACAACGGTGATCGCTTCACTTGGCACAAGGTCACGCTCAGTCAACGCTTTAGATTCAGCACGCTCAATCAGTGGTGAACGGCGATCATCACCGTACTTCTCAGCATCCGCTTTGATCTCTTTCTTCAACAATGTGTTCAAGCGACGCTCAGAACTAAGCAACTGCTCTAATTTTTCGCGCTCTTTGGCAAGCTCATCTTGCTCACCACGAATCTTCATCTCTTCAAGTTTGGCTAAGTGGCGAAGTTTTGTATCTAAAATCGCATCGGCTTGAATAGCACTAATACCAAACCGGGCCATCAATACCGCTTTCGGTTCATCTTCAGTACGAATGATTTCAATCACTTCATCAATATTCAGATAAGCAATGAGCAAACCTTCCAAGATGTGCAAACGCGCCATGACTTTATCAAGACGGTACTGTAAGCGGCGGCGAACCGTGGTGCGACGAAACTCAATCCACTCAGAAAGAATGGTCACTAAACCTTTCACTTCAGGACGATTGTTTAAGCCAATCATGTTCAAGTTAACACGGAAGCTTTTCTCTAGATCGGTTGATGCGAACAAGTGGCTCATCAACAAGTCACAATCTACGCGGTTAGAACGCGGCACAATAACAATACGCGTAGGGTTCTCATGATCCGATTCATCGCGTAAATCTTCAACCATTGGCAATTTCTTCGCGCGCATTTGGTTAGCGATTTGTTCGAGCAATTTAGCGCCTGAGACTTGATGAGGTAATGCTGTGATCACAACATCACTACCCTCTTTATGCCAAACCGCGCGCATTTTGATACTGCCGCGACCTGAGCGATATATTTTCTCAATTTCAATTCTGGGTGAAATAATTTCCGCTTCGGTCGGATAATCTGGCCCTTGCACGTACTGCATCACATCATGCAGTTGCGCTTCCGGGTTATCGATCAGGTGAATCGTCGCATCGGCAATTTCGCGCACATTGTGTGGTGGAATATCGGTCGCCATGCCCACCGCAATTCCCGTGACGCCATTGAGCAAAATATGAGGTAAACGCGCCGGCAGCATTTGGGGTTCTTGCATTGTGCCATCAAAGTTAGGCTGCCAATCAACGTTGCCTTGTCCAAGCTCACCCAGTAAAACTTCAGCGAATTTAGACAGTTTCGCTTCGGTATAACGCATCGCCGCGAAGGATTTTGGATCGTCCGGAGCACCCCAGTTACCTTGACCATCCACCAGTGGATAGCGGTAAGAAAAGGGTTGTGCCATTAATACCATCGCTTCGTAACAGGCCGAATCACCGTGCGGGTGGTATTTACCGAGCACGTCACCAACGGTACGCGCTGATTTTTTGTACTTGGCTGACGCCGAGAGTCCAAGCTCCGACATCGCATAAATAATACGTCGCTGTACCGGTTTTAAACCATCGCCAATATAAGGCAGTGCGCGGTCCATGATGACGTACATCGAATAATTGAGATAGGCGTCTTCAGTGAACTTACGCAGCGGCAGTTTCTCAACACCATCAAAGGTTATTTCAGTTGACATTTATTGCACCTCTGCCATATCGCCATAACGTTGCAACCATGCGCGGCGGTCATCTGCACGCTTTTTACCTAGCAACATGTCCATCATCTCATCCGTTGCTTCAGCATCATCAATGGTCAGTTGCACCAAGCGGCGCGTGTTTGGATCCATCGTTGTTTCACGCAATTGAAGCGGATTCATTTCACCCAAACCTTTAAATCGCTGGACGTTGATTTTGGCTTTTTTCTGGCTAAGTCGCTCTAAAATGCCCTCTTTTTCAGCATCATCGAGTGCATAAAAGACCTCTTTGCCGCAGTCGATCCGATACAAAGGAGGCATAGCAACAAAAATGTGGCCCGCTTTGACTAGTGCTCGGAAATGTTTGGTAAATAAGGCGCAGAGCAAGGTGGCAATATGTAAACCATCAGAGTCCGCATCTGCGAGAATACAGATTTTACCGTAACGCAATCCATCGAGATCGTCGTTATCAGGATCAATCCCAAGCGCAACAGAGATATCATGCACTTCTTGTGAAGCCAGCACTTGGTCTGCCGACACTTCCCACGTATTTAAAATTTTCCCACGCAGTGGCATAACCGCTTGAAATTCACGATCGCGCGCTTGCTTAGCACTGCCTCCTGCTGAATCCCCTTCGACAAAGAAGATTTCCGTGCGGCTCAGGTCTTGTACTGAACAGTCGGTCAGTTTACCGGGGAGCGCGGGGCCTGATGCGATTTTTTTCCGTACCACTTTTTTGCTGGCTCGCATGCGGCGATGCGCATTGGCTATGCACACTTCGGCAAGTAATTCAGCGAGTTGTGGTTTTTCATTCAGCCATAAACTAAAGGAGTCTTTTATCACACCTGAAACAAAAGCCGCGGTTTGACGTGAAGAAAGGCGCTCTTTGGTTTGCCCTGCAAACTGTGGGTCTTGCATCTTAACCGACAACACATAAGAACAGCGGTCAAAGACATCTTCACCAGTTAACTTAACGCCACGCGGCAACAGGTTGCGGAATTCACAGAATTCACGCATCGCATCGAGCAACCCTTGGCGTAAGCCGTTAACGTGCGTACCACCTTGTGCGGTAGGGATTAAGTTAACATAGCTTTCAGTGATCATCTCACCACCTTCAGGTAGCCAAATCACTGCCCAGTTGGCCGCTTCAGTTTCAGCGACAAACTCACCCGTAAATGGCTCTTCGGGCAATAAGGTGTAGCCCTTTACACCTTCTGCGAGATAATCTTTTAGGCCGTCTTCGTAGTACCAACGGTGCTCAAGATTGTTAACCTTATCACTAAAGGTGATCTCGAGCCCCGGGCAAAGTACCGCTTTAGCGCGCAAATTATTGATTAGGCGAGTCACTGAAAAGTTAGGCGAATCAAAGTAGCTGGTATCGGGCCAAAAGTGGACACTTGTCCCTTTATTGCGACGACCACAGGTGCCAGTTACCGTCAATTCCTCGACTTTATTACCGTGCTCAAACGCCATTTCATAGATTTGCCCATCACGGCGAACGGTCACTTCCACACGCTTGGATAGGGCATTCACTACGGAAATACCTACCCCATGTAAACCACCGGAGAACTGGTAGCTTTTGTTTGAAAACTTACCACCCGCATGCAATTTACAGAAGATAAGCTCAACGCCTGATATTTTCTCTTCAGGGTGAATATCAACAGGCATACCACGCCCATCATCGATCACTTCAAGTGATTGATCTGCGTGGAGAATAACTTGTACCTTGGAGGCATATCCGGCTAGCGCTTCATCGACACTGTTATCGATAACTTCTTGGCCTAAATGGTTAGGTCGCGCGGTGTCCGTATACATCCCAGGTCGGCGACGTACTGGTTCTAAACCATTAAGAACTTCAATGGCCCCAGCATTATATTGTTCAGTCATAATACGGAATGCTTTTATAGATAAATGATTCGTTACTTTTTCGGCAGTTTATCAATGATGTGCTTGTGATTAATTAACGACAACAACGCTGATTTTTTCAGCATTACAAACTGCAAAAGTATAGATAGAACATAGTCTGGAAGAGCCTTGCTTATGTCAAGCGAGATAAGTAAGTTACAGGTAAAATTATGACTCCCCCCTCAATGAATCGGTCAGAGATCTAGGAATTCGATGATTTGTCGCGGATATCGCTCAAAGTTCACAAAACTATGATCGCCGCCAAATTCAACCGTCTGTTTTGCTCCCGCCAATTTAGCGACGGCTTGACGGTAATCTAAGACTTCATCACCCATTTGTTGCAACAACCAAAATGACGTGACGTCATTAATTTTAACCTCTAATGCTTTGAGCTCTTCAATATGTTTCGCCTCTAGCCGATAGTGCTCTTGCGTGTAGGGGTTGACTTGTTCGCCTAAAAAATTGACCAATAATTCATACGGTTTGATTGCTGGGTTTATCACCACGGCACGAAAACCAAACAAATGGTTTAACCAAATAGACAAATACCCGCCTAATGAACTCCCCACCAGCGCAATACGATATTGATCTTGATGTTGATGAATAAGATCAAGTAGATATTCCGCAGCTTGCGCGGGAAAACTGGGTAACTTAGGCACCATCACTTTGATATCAGGACGCTGCATTTGGCAATACTTCACCATCACTTGTGCTTTGTGCGACAGCGGAGAGCTATTAAAGCCGTGAATATAAAGCAGCATAGGTTGACGAGTAGGCATCTCAGTATCCATTAGCGTTAAAATCCGGTTGGAATGCGCCGTTAGCTAAACGTTTGACTTGAGTTTCTATTTGACCATCAGCAGATAGCGTCAATTCACGCCATCCTGGGGAAGTGCGATCCAAAGCAAAATCATCTGAATTGGGCTTAAATTGTACACAGGTCGAGGGAGTGGCCATCACTCTGACACCGTGATGGAGTTTATCCATATTTTGATGGACATGACCACACAGGACGGCTTTCACATTGCGATGTTGCGTGACGATATTCCAAAAAGCATCGCTGTCTTTAAGGCTATGTTGATCGAGCCAGGCGCTCCCCACCAATAGAGGATGATGATGCAGCACAATCAAGGTGTGTCGCTGATGGTGCGTCGATAATTTTTCGTCAAGTAAAGCCAATTGTTGATCGCTCAGCCGTCCGTGCGGTACGCCCACCACTTGAGAATCGAGCATCACCATCTGCCAGTGTTCACCGAGTAATACATGCTCCGACTGTTGAATCTGCTCTGACGGGAATACGGCGCCCATATTAGGTTTAAAGTCGTGATTACCGGGAAGCCAAAAACAAGTTTTTTCTAATGAGGAAATACCACGAGAGAAACGAAGATAAGACTCAGCACTATGATCTTGCGAGATGTCGCCCGTGGCTAGAATTGCATCAAATTCAACATGTTGTGCGCAAATTTCTGCCACAACAGCATGAAAGCTATCTACCGTATTAACACTCAACAGGCTGCCATCATCCGGCGCAAACAGATGCGTATCGGTAATTTGTAGCAGCTTGATGCTGTCTGAATTGTCTAGAGTTGGCGACACGTTCAAAATTTATTAATCCAAATTGAATGACTAATTTTCATCTATGACGAAGACTAAATTGGAGCTCGGCTAATCCCGTACTTTAAACAGAAAGTAAGCCAATCGCCTAAAAAGCGATTGATTTGCGCTTTCTCATCTTTTTGCATCATTTGTTCATTCGGGTAATCATAGCGAGCTTTGATCTGATTTATCCGCGCACTTGCACACACTTCGGAAACACGTGCATCGTGGTAAAGCCTGACAGACATCGACGGTAATGGAAATACTGAAACGTCATCACTCTGACAAATCTCCACTAAAGTTGTGTACTTTGTGACCTCTAGCACTTGTAATTGATAGGTCATTTGAGCAGCCTGATAACAGCGTAAGTCACCCACGCTCGGCTGACTTGGTAACAAAGCGTTCAATTTCGCGTAGTTAGTTTCGTACACACGCATTAGTTCCGATAAATCAACGTGATATGGTTTTTTCAATGCTAATTCTGCCATTGCAATTGTAACTGTTGATAGTTTAGCTCTAACCATTGTAAAGCGATAATTGAGGCACCATTCTCAATTTGGCCGTTTTTCACTAAGCGGTAAGCCTCTTCACGGCTCATGACATGAACTTTGATGTCTTCACCTTCATAGTCAAGCCCATGTACGCCTTTAGCTTGCGTTGCATCGATTTCACCAACAAAGACGTCGAGTAATTCAGAGCATCCACCAGATGATGGATAATAAGAGCTAATTTTTTCGATTCGGTTCACTTCAATTCCCGCCTCTTCCATCGCCTCTCGACGAATAACCTGCTCGGACGTTTCATTAGGGTCGATGACTCCAGCAATAATCTCCAGTTGCCAAGGATGGGCGTGCTCTAGTGCTCCAACTCGAATTTGCTCTATAATCACGACTTCATCACGCGCAGGATCATAAGGAAGCATAGCCGCAGCATGACCTCTTTCAAACATTTCTCTTTCAATCTCCTCACTCCATCCACCTTCAAACAACTTGTGTTTAAAGCGGTATTTCACCATGCGGAAAAAACCTTGGAACAGTGTTTCTTTTGAAATGACCTCCACATCTTGGGGCGTAAAAATGTTGTACTGTTTGTCAGACTGCTGCATTTGAAACCTCGCTCAGTGAATCTCATAGTTTAATCATGGAATTCATCCATCACCAAGGATATTGCTCAACTTTTTATATAAATTTTATATTTATTTTTAAACGAGCATCGAATTTTATTGCACAGATGGACAGTTATGTGTAAAAAAGTGCAAAGTTTCGAGTGAATTACCACCAATTTAAGTTAAACTCCTTAAAAGTAACCTTCTTACATATTAAGGCAGGGAATAGGACCAATGAAAAAACTGCTTCCACTATTCATCAGCGCAGCATTAGGCAGCCTGAGTTCTTCAGTATGGGCGGATACTCTTACTGAAATCTATAATCAAGCCAAAGAAAATGATCCTCAGTTACTGAGCTCTGCTGCTCAACGTGATGCTGCATTTGAAGCGGTAACATCTAGCCGTGGCGATCTGTTACCACAAATCAACCTGACCGCTGGTTACAATATCAACCGCAGTGATATTGATGCACGCGAAAGTGATAAGCTCACAGCAGGCATCAGTTTCTCTCAGCAGCTTTATCAACGTTCAAGTTGGGTTTCTTTAGACACGGCAGAAAAGAATGCACGCAAAGCGGATTCTGCCTATGCGGCTACCCAGCAAGGTCTGATTTTACGCGTTGCACAAGCCTATTTTGAAGTGCTTCGCGCCAAAGATAACTTGGCATTTGTCCGTGCAGAAAAAGCGGCAGTGGCTCGTCAATTAGAGCAAACGAAACAACGTTTTGAAGTCGGTCTTTCTGCAATTACTGACGTGCATGACGCACAAGCGCAATACGATGGCGTGCTTGCTGATGAAGTTTTGGCAAAAAATAGCCTCACTAATAGTTATGAAACCTTGCGTGAAATTACCGGGCAAGAACATTCTGATTTAAGTGTGTTGGATACTAATCGTTTTTCAGCCAGCAAAACAACACAGCCGATTGATGCTCTGCTTGAAGAAGCCCAACAGAAAAATCTCTCTTTGCTGACCGCTCGTATTGCTCAAGATGTCGCGAAAGATAATATTTCATTAGCAAGTTCAGGGCACTTACCCTCACTGACTCTTGATGGCGGCTACAAGTACGGTGATGAAAGTAATAATAACAGCGGCTCTTCTAAAGGAGATTATAACGATTTTAATGTCGGTATTAACCTTGCGGTGCCATTGTACACTGGCGGAAAAACCACTTCGCAAACCAAACAAGCTGAATTTGCGTACGTTGCTGCAAGCCAAGATTTAGAAAAAACGTATCGCAGCGTTGTGAAAGATGTACGCGCATTTAACAACAACATCAATGCCTCTATTGGCGCTTTACGTGCTTATGAACAATCAGTTATTTCAGCGAAATCAGCACTGGAAGCGACCGAAGCAGGGTTTGATGTCGGTACGCGAACTATTGTTGATGTGCTTGATTCAACGCGCCGTCTCTACGATGCGAATAAAAATCTCTCTAACGCACGTTATGACTATGTACTGAGCGTACTGCAATTGCGTCAAGCGGTAGGCACATTGAGCGAGCAAGATATTTTAGATATCAACGCTGGCTTAAAAGCAGACAGCTAAAAGTAAAAGCCGCTGAATTTTCAGCGGCTTTTTTGTAGCGATTGGCTCATTTTATACAAAATGCCAAAGGATATGGCGCGATGTTAGCCTCTGCCGCCTTTAATCGCTTCAATAATTTCTGTGGTTGAGCAACCATCTTCAAAGTTCAACACTTTGACTTCTCCACCCGCAGCAATCACTTCTTCACCACCAGCGATATCTTCAGGTTTATAGTCACCACCTTTCACCAGTAAGTTAGGTAGTACAGCCGCAATCAAACGCTGTGGCGTATCTTCAGAAAAAGGAACCACCCAATCGACAGCGCCCAATGCAGCCAGTACCGCCATGCGGCGATCCGTTGTATTGACTGGGCGACCTGGGCCTTTTAAACGCTTAACCGACTCATCCGTGTTGACCGCGACAATCAGGCGATCGCCCAATTTGGCTGCGTGGTTAAGATAAGAAACATGTCCTGCATGCAAAATATCAAAGCAACCATTGGTCATCACCACCTTTTCGCCCTGAGCTTGAGCCACTTTTACCGCATCAATTAAGGCTTGTTCACTGATGACACCATAATCAGTATCTTTGCTACCGTGAACCGCTTCCGCTAGTTCAATGGTTGATACGGTTGACGTGCCCAGTTTACCAACCACAACACCCGCCGCCGCATTGGCTAATGCACACGCTTCATCAAGTCGTTTACCTGCTGCAACTGATGCCGCCAACACTGAAATCACCGTATCTCCCGCGCCCGTTACGTCATACACTTCTTTGGCTAATGTTGGTAAATGGAATGGCTTCTGATTGCGTTGTAACAGTGTCATGCCATGTTCGCTGCGAGTCACCAAGAGTGCGCCAAGATCAAACTGTTCAATCAAGGCAAAGCCTTTTTCTACTAGCTCTTGCTCTGTTTTTACTTTGCCTACGACCTGTTCAAATTCAGACATGTTAGGTGTGAGCAATGTTGCGCCACGATAACGTTCGAAATCGGCTCCTTTAGGATCGATAAAAACGGGAACGTTGGCTGCACGTGCTTTTTGGATCAATTGCTGCACATGCTCTAATGCACCTTTAGCGTAATCGGACAAGATCACCGCTTTCACTTTCGGTAACGCCAGCTCCATGCGAGATAAAATCAGTTCTGGATCGGTGTTCTCAAACTTATCTTCGAAATCCAAACGGATCAGTTGCTGGCCTCGGCTTAGCACGCGTAATTTTGTAATGGTTGGATAATTTGGCAGAGCAACAAAATCACAACTCACCTTCAACGCTGTTAACGTTTCAGTCAGAACGTTAGCAGGCTCATCCACGCCAGTTAAACCAACAATGTGCGCATGACCGCCCAGCGAAGCAATGTTCATTGCAACGTTTGCCGCGCCGCCTGGACGTTCTTCGCTATTCTCTACTTTTACTACAGGAACGGGGGCTTCTGGTGAGATGCGACCGGTTGGGCCATACCAGTAGCGATCAAGCATCACATCGCCAATAATCAATACACCTGCATCATTGTAGTCAGGTAGGATTGGTTTCATTGTGGATCTCCAATTTTTGTTATTGCGCTGAGTGTAACACAGCTCATTGAGTCTCTAAAACACTCAACCTAGCCACTGCTGCCAAGCGTTTGTGACTCGTTTTCGCAGGTCAACAAACTTACTTTCGTCAACATCCGCATCCAAGTTAAGCAAGTTTCGATGATGGATCTGATTGCGCATCGAAGTATAGGCATCGGTGAGAGCCTGCGCTTGTTCTTTGTCCATCACACCTTGGTTCAGTAGTGACTCAAAAATTCGCACGTTGTCTGACCAAAATGTCAACTTTGGCTTTTCATGACTAAAACGCAGCACTAGATATTGAGCTAAAAACTCAATATCAGTGATGCCACCAGCATCTTGTTTAAGCATAAAACGGCCACTTTTCTTTCCCCCCAAATGATCGCGCATTTTTATCCGCATCGCGACTACATCCTGCTTGAGCTTGGTTTCATCTCTTGCCAATGACAAAATCTCATGACGGGTGCGATGGAAAGCCTGTTGCAGTGGCTCATCACCATAAATCATTCGGGCACGAACTAAGGCTTGGTGTTCCCACGTCCACGCTTCATTGCGCTGGTATTCATCAAACGCTTCAGCGGGGCTAACTAACAAACCGGACGCTCCGGACGGGCGCAAACGAGTATCAACTTCATACAAAATACCAGAGGCGGTACGAGTGGCAAAAATGTGGATCACGCGCTGGGCTAAGCGCAAATAAAACTGACGGCCATCAATCTCTTTTGCGCCATCAGTGTAACAATCCACTGGGCAGTCATGGAGAAACACGATATCAAGATCGGAATTGTAGCCCAACTCCCAGCCCCCCACTTTGCCATAGCCAACGACTGCAAACCCTTTACCATCCCTCTCTTTTAAATGAGTGGGTTGGCCGTATTTTGCACTGACTTGCTGCCAAGCTTGGTTGATCACGGCTTCAACGATGGCTTCAGCAAGGTAGGTTAAGTGATCGCTCACTTTCATCACAGGCAAAGCACCGGTAATATCAGCAGCAGCAATACGCAAAATGCAGATCTGCTTAAATTGGCGTAATCCTTCCATTTGCTGCTCCATATCCTCTTCGGGAATACGAGCAAGAAAATCACGCAGTTCAGTTTTATAAGCAGACAACTCGATTGGATTATAGAGATGCTGCGGGTCGATAAGTTCATCGAGTAAAATGGGGTAACGACTAAGCTGTTCCGAAATCATCGGGCTTGCGGTACATAAACGCACCAGCTGCGTCAATGCCGCAGGGTGTTCATCTAGCAGCTCAAGGTAAGTGGTTCGAGTCACAATTTTGTACATCAAATGCAGCACACGAGGTAAGCCAAACTGCGCATCTGGGTGAATGAAAATCGCTTGGAACAGTTTTGGCATCAACCGGTTTAATACATCTCGTCCGCGTGGGCCCAGCGTTTTTTTCGCCAAATCCTCTTTAAATTGGATCAATACATGCGCCATACCGGCAGGATCATCACAGGTAAGCTCTTGTTGAAAAATCGTTTCAAGTACATCAGGCTTGTGCGCCATATCCCACAGCTCGTGAAAATGTTTAGCAACGCACTGGTCATCATCTTCTTCATCATCGCCAATCAGAGTTGCAAATACTTGATGTACTTTGGTCATGTGTTGATGCGTTTCGTGAAACAGCGTTACCCAGTCAGTGCATTGCATAGCAACAGCTAAGCGAAGTTGATCCAGTTCATTGTCTGGCAAGGTTTGCGTCTGCTTGTCGGCCATCGCTTGCAATAGGTTCTCAAGGCGACGTAAAAACAGATAAGCTTGTCGTAAATCGGCCACTTCTTGCGGTTTGAGCAGGGCAAGTTCTTCTATTGCAACCAGTGTTTCTAATAGTCCACGCTGACGTAAACTGGGTTCTCGTCCACCGCGAATTAACTGAAATACTTGTGCGATGAATTCAATTTCGCGGATCCCGCCTGCGCCTAATTTGATGTTGTTATGCAGCCCTCGACGTCTCACTTCGCTGCTGATCATCGATTTCATACGGCGCAGAGATTGAATGGCGCTAAAATCGATGTAGCGGCGGAACACAAATGGTCGCAGCATTTGACGCAACTCTTGGTACTGCGAATACATTTCCCGCCCCATTACTCGAGCTTTGATCATCGCATAACGCTCCCAATCACGCCCTTGCTCTTGGTAATAATCTTCGAGCGCCGCATAGCTCATCACCAGTGGGCCACTTTCACCAAAAGGACGCAAACGCATATCAACTCGGTAGCAAAAACCGTCAAAGGTATGTTGATCCAACGCTTTAATGATTCGCTGGCCTAAACGGGTAAAAAATTGCGCATTCGCGATGCTGCGGCGAGCGCCTTGTGTTTCACCGTTTTCAGGATAAGTAAAAATGAGGTCGATATCCGATGAGAAGTTCAACTCACCGCCACCTAACTTGCCCATACCGATGATCAGCATAGGTTGTGCTTCACCTTGGTCGTTAGTTGGCGTTCCCCACTCGAAGCAGCAAACAGCGTACTGCCACTGGTAAGTCTCAAAAATGAGTGCTTCCGCCAGTGCTGAAAGATGTGCAAGGCTCTCTTCTAACGTCCAACTGGAGGTAAAATCTCGCCAAGCGATGTACACCATTTCCCGGTTACGAAACTGACGCAAAATACGATGCCCTGACATTTCATCTTTGCACTCTTCTAGCTGTATAGCGAGATCGTCTCGGTAATGCTCTAGCCTTGACTCTCCCGCCAACATTTCCGGTAATTGCATACACAACCGTTCATCTCGCAATAATGCTTCATTGATAAACTGGCTCATCCCGACCACATACAACAGCTGTTTTTTCAATGGCTCGGACCACTGTGCAATGCTCGGTTGTTGCTCTAGCAAATGTTGATAGGTTGTGTGCGCAAAAGCGTGAAGTGATGAAGGCAGTAACATGAGACATCCTTGTGAATTGAGACCAATGCAGTCGCTAGAAGGCTATTTATAGCAAACTTATATCAATAAAAAACGCCCAACAACAAGAATTGTGGGCGTTGATTAAAGGATCGAATTTCTACAGAGTTAGACTTTGAACATCGTAATTTTCCGATCTAACTCTTCGGCGTTGCTTTGCATGATCTCTGATGTTTCAAGCAACTCACCAACCACTGTTACTGAAGCTTCAACGAGCTCCCTCACATTGGTTAGATTTTGGTCCATTTCCTGAGCCACGCTAGTTTGCTGCCCAGCGGCCGTTGCGATTTGGATATTCATGTCATTGATCCGTTGCACTTGATTCACAATACCATCTAATTCAGTGCCCGCATTGGTAACCAGCTCAACTCCTTCAGCCGCTTCAACTACACTTTTTTCCATTAAATCAACAGCTGAATTGGCACTATTTTGTAATTGAGAAATCATCTCCTGGATCTCAATCGTCGCTTTTTGGGTGCGCTGCGCTAAGTTACGCACTTCATCGGCTACCACCGCAAAACCACGCCCAGCTTCACCAGCCCGAGCCGCTTCAATAGCTGCATTGAGCGCGAGTAGGTTGGTTTGTTCGGAAATACTTTGGATGGTTCCAACAACACTGCCAATCGCAACCACTCGTTCTTCAACTTGGTTGACGGCTTGCGCTGATGCCGCGATATCCTTCGATAGCTCACTCATCTTAGTGATGGTGCCTTTAACAAAACGCTGACCAGTTTCTGCTTGACCTGACGCTTGCTCGGTTAGTGCTGATGCATTTTGTGCATGCTCTGCGACCGTTTGCACCGTGGATGTCATTTCACTCATGGCGGTGGCCAATTGGTCAATTTCGTTAAACTCTTCTTGAGCCGAATCTTTGGTTTCTGACATGCTGATGGTCATGACTTCAGTAAGTGACGAAAGCTCTTGTGAGGCATCCACTTGCATCTTAATGACGTCTTGCAACTGGCGGCGGGTTTTCTCAAGCTCTCGCGCAACGTCGCCGTACTCATCTTTACATTCCATATTAATCGGTGTGGAAAGATCACGACTTGCCATCAACTTAATTGAATCACTTAAATATTGTGTTTGGCGCAGCATGACTTTGGCTGCGGCGAGTAAAAGCACAACAAAAACGATGATCATGAATGCCGTTTGCCATACTACTTGAGTCAAATAAGCATCATAGTGTTGCTGAGCGATTTCGGTATTCTGAGTTGCTGCAAGCAGTGATTCGTAAAAAGTACGAGCATCCCAAAGCTGCTTTGCGATGATCAATACTGTACTAAACACCATCAGCATAACCATTTTAGGAACGAGACGAATATCGGTAATCAAACGTTCCCATGGCTTAAATGCCATTGTTGCCATTGTCAGTTCTCCACTATGTCTTATATGTTGAAATTTCGGTAAGTAAGCAAACTCAAAAACTAAAAAGCTATTTATTTTGAGCTTCGTATGAAAAAAGATGATATCAAAGATGAGACAAATCCAATGTGTTTATTGTTGCTGATCCACTCACTCATGGCATTATTTGTGATCTCAGGCTTGTTGTTCATCCCTGTCAATCATGATACCTGTTAGGTTTCTATCGACCCTGATTTTTTGAACTGTAGTCGTTTCGTTGTGCAACCTGTTGGAGATTTGATCTCATCCACAAATCAATTGCAATTAATGAAACTAAATGAGCAGAGATATAAAAAAGAGACACCGCAGTATCTCTTTTTCATTTTGACTATGAGCCATGTGGATTAGCGACTTTTACGCCAATAAGGCTCGGCTTCAATGCCAATTTGTCGCGTCTGCTCCATCGCATGAACAATGGAGTTTTGTTGGCGAATCAGCCATCGCTTGAGTTGTTCTTGTTCGTCTTCTTGCAACTTGTCGATCAAATTCTCTAGCGGCTTGAGCATTAATAAATCATCTATTCCTTGCAGTAAATCAGCCCAAGGGAGACGGAAGTTTTTGCGTTCTTCAATATCATAAAGGCTCGCAAAACCGATGCCAGTGTAGAGATTACGCATTAAACGATACTGCTGATCAATATACTCTTGAGGGCTTAGCTCAACTTTAGGAGGAAAAGCTTCCATTAACTCGGCCCATGTGCGATCCAACTGCTTCACCGAAAACGAACCGACGTTACGCGCCATTTTTTCTCTGGCTTTATCGTCCAAGAAGGGTTGCCATCCACGGCTCAAAATCCAACGACTGAGATCAAGCAGTAACCCAGTATACCGCGCCGAACTGAGTAGCTTTAAGTTTTCTTCCCGATTAGGTAGTGCCTCTTGCTGCTCTTTTAACTCGGCGATGATAAATTTACGAGCGTCCAGTTTACGCAGTGCGTGGCCTTTATCTTCAAGCAGATTTGTTAGGTAGTCATGAGTTTTTAACCACGATAACTCTTGCTCCAACCATTTTAATTCCTGACGTAAAATAGCGCTGGCGCGACGTGGCACAATGCCGCCATAAATGCTCAAGATCTGGCGTAAAAAACTGGTGGCGTGGCTTATCTCATGTAACGCCGGAATTGAATCGCGCTCGGTGTAGATCTGTTCATGGTGATGCCAATGGGATAATGCATGCTCTAGCGAGTGAATAAAACACTCTTCCACGCTGTCAGTACTGACTGTATTGACCAAGGTTAAGGCGTGAACTTCATCACCTTGATAACCAGACGCAAGACGATAGCCTCGCGCCGCTTTACTCAAGTTACCCAGACGCATACCACCGTGCTCACAAAACTGGCGAGCTAACGTAAACAAGGCATCCGTTTGCCCCGATTTCAACTCCAGCTCCACTTCGCAGATAGGTTCTTGTTTTTCACCTGCAACGACAAAGCCTTGATCGAAAGCCACTTCAACTTGGCTGCCATCGGCCATGCCAATCAACCACTGCTCGCGTGTGAAGTTGGTCGAAAATAGAGGCATCAGTTCAGATTGTAAGGTCGTAATATCTTTACCTTGTGGCCAGATATCTTCCGGATGAAGCGTCAAGTTCGGTTCATTGCTGTTGTGCTCAGCATTGTATTCTGGTCTTTGGTGCAACCCTGCAACGACTCGACCAGCCGTTTTAACAGTTTGAACATACACATCATCAAAGCGACGAATACGAAGCCCTGTGTCGTGTTGACGCAACCAGTTGTCAGGTGTATCGAAGTAAGTGTTCCCTAACGCTCGACAACTGTGCTGAAGTACTTTGATTTCAGAGATCTTGTAACGCAAAATTTCCGAAAATTCTGGTGAAACAAAAAACTTCAGTTCTATCTCGGTTTCCATAACTAACCCTTTCAAAGCAGATAGCGAAAGAATATGGCCTAATGCACAGTGGGGCAAGTAACAAATATCACCGGAATGATGATCTAAAACAGTTTTAATGAGAGATTTAATGGGTTAACATGCGCGCCTTTATAGCCATCGCTCAACATTTCGCCATGAATGGTGTATGTTATTTTAAGGTTATATTTTTTAGGTTGAACGACCATGCCAGTAAATACAATTATGGGGTTATTTGCAAAGTCCCCTATAAAGCCTTTGCAGCGCCACGTTGTGTGTGTGAATGAATGTTGCTCTCACTTAGTCAATTTCTTTGAAGTTTGTTCAAAGGGTGACTGGGAGAAAGCAGGTGAAATTCGAGCCCAAATTTCTCATTTAGAGAAAGAAGCGGACGTACTCAAGCGTGAAATTCGTCTTAAACTACCACGCGGTTTATTTATGCCTGTCGATCGTACTGACATGCTAGAGCTGTTAACTCAGCAAGATAAACTGGCCAACCTTGCAAAAGATATTGCAGGCCGTGTCTACGGTCGTCAATTGATCATCCCAGAGCCTCTTCAAGAAAACTTCATTGCCTACGTAAAACGCTGCCTTGATGCAGCAAATCAAGCGCAAAAAGTGATCAATGAGCTCGATGAGTTATTGGAAACAGGATTTAAAGGTCGTGAAGTCACACTGGTGGCGGAAATGATCAATCAACTGGATGTGATTGAAGATGACACCGATGCGATGCAGGTTCGACTCCGCCAACAATTAATGGCTATTGAGTCGAAAATGAATCCGATCGATGTAATGTTCTTGTACAAAATTCTAGAATGGGTGGGCGGCATTGCCGATCAAGCTCAGCGCGTTGGCGCTCGTCTTGAACTAATGCTTTCTCGCTCTTAAATCAGTAAGTTAACCAAATAACGAAGAGCAAAACTTGATCCATCAGCTTAGGCGTTGATTATTTTCTCCGCTGATGGTTTTGACTCGCTTCGAGAAAATGAGTCCAGTTATGCTCCGCTTGTTATCAAAAGACTAGGTATTACGATGGATATCCTTGCGAACTACGGCACTGTCCTGATTCTTGTTGCAGCCGCTTTTGGCTTCATGATGGCGATTGGTATTGGTGCAAATGATGTTGCTAATGCAATGGGAACTTCAGTAGGCTCAAAAGCGCTAACCGTAAAACAAGCTATTATCATTGCGATGATTTTTGAATTCGCTGGTGCATATTTAGCGGGTGGTGAAGTAACCGAAACCATTCGTAACAGCGTCATCGAACCCGCACTTTTCGCTCACCAACCCGACGTTCTTGTTTATGGCATGATGTCTGCACTTCTCGCCGCCGGAACATGGTTATTGTTGGCTTCATACATGGGTTGGCCTGTATCAACGACTCACTCTATCATCGGCGCCATTATCGGATTTGCCTGCATATCCGTCGGCCCAGAAGCGGTTGATTGGGCCTCAGTAAAAGGCATCGTAGGCAGTTGGATTGTCACCCCAGTCATTTCTGGTTTGTTCGCCTACTTAATCTTCGTCAGTGCTCAACGATTGATTTTCGATACTGAAAATCCACTGATGAATGCCAAACGCTTTGTTCCTATTTATATGTTCATCACCACTATGGTGATCGCACTGGTTACCATCAAAAAAGGCCTTAAACATATAGGCTTACACCTGAGCACCGGTGAAGCATGGTTATGTTCTGCGGCGTTATCAGGCCTTGTTATGGTCGGTGGTTACTACTACATCAAGAGAAAATTTGCCAACCGCGAAGAAGACCATGGGTTTTCCGGTGTTGAGAGCATCTTTAGCGTATTGATGGTGATCACTGCGTGTGCAATGGCTTTTGCGCATGGTTCAAATGATGTAGCTAACGCGATTGGTCCTCTGTCTGCGGTGGTTTCAACTGTTGAAAGCTTGGGTGCTGTTAGTGCTAAAAGCTCAATTGCTTGGTGGATTTTGCCACTGGGTGGTTTTGGTATTGTGGTTGGCCTAGCTACCCTTGGTCACAAAGTGATGGCGACGGTCGGTACGGGTATCACTGAACTGACGCCAAGCCGTGGCTTTGCCGCTCAATTGGCAACAGCGTCAACGGTCGTATTGGCATCAGGTACTGGCCTTCCAATCTCAACCACACAAACACTTGTTGGTGCGGTATTAGGTGTTGGTTTTGCTCGTGGAATTGCGGCATTGAATCTAGGTGTGGTGCGTAATATCGTTGCTTCATGGATTGTCACCTTGCCAGCAGGCGCTTTACTTGCGGTCATTTTCTTCTATGCCCTGCAAGCAATATTTGGCTAATACAATAAGTCAATAGATTGTAAGTGCAATGTCATTAATTGACTCAAACGCACAGAAAGGGAGGCTTAGCCTCCCTTCTTTGTTGCACCAATCAACGAAACTTCTTAATATTTGTCGAAAGCATTTTAATACCTCATTTGATAGCTAAAGGACTTATCGTGAAAAAACTGATCTGCATGGTTTTACTGACCATGTTGGCTGCGCCAACGTTTGCGCAAGACCGCTATATTGCGGACAAACTCTTTACTTATATTCATTCAGGTCCAAGTAACCAATTTCGCATTCTCGGTAGCATCGATGCAGGAGACAAAGTAAAGCTGCTTGATGTTAATAACGATACTGGTTATAGCCAGATTGCCGATGAGAAAGGCCGCACGGGTTGGGTTGAAAGCCGTTTTGTCACTCGCCAAGAAAGCATGGCGATGCGTTTGCCTAAATTGGAGAGTGAGCTGGCCGAAGTGAAAAGTAAATTGGCCAATGCAAAGCAAAATGCAGACAGTGAAAAAGCCGGATTGGCCAATTCATTAGAGGCTCGCAATCAACAAATTTCAGAGTTAGAACAAAACTACAGTGATATCAGTAAGCAGCTCACTGATTCACAAACTGAAATTCGCGAACTGCGCGCTAAGCTGGATACTCAGAAAGAGGATCTACTGCTTAAATACTTTACTTATGGGGGCGGCGTAGCGGGTATTGGTCTGTTACTTGGACTAATTTTGCCACACATTATCCCACGCCGTAAGAAACACCCTTCTGGTTGGGCATAATCTCCCTAACAGACTGGATCTATCACTTGAAAAACGGTCACCAGAGAAAGGTGACCGTTTTTTTATCCTTTCCAATCATAAAGAGCTGGGATTTCAATCAATTCACCATCGAAACGTATCAAGGTCGATTGCGGATTGATCTCGACTAATTGCACGCCATTCACCACATCATCACCTACCTTTCGCTCTACGCCATTAATTTTTACCCATCGTTTATCTGTGCGACTTGAATAAACGTGAGTCTGGAAATTCAGCGCTGGGATACGTCCTGAAAAGGTATCAAGATGTTCTGTGAGCAGAAGATGACCTTTTGATGTGTCTCCTACCAGTACGACTTGATCTTTGCCTTGAATCGCCAACTCAACTCGTTGTACCAATTCCGGGGATAATTGACTTAAGTCGAGATCATTAAGGCCAAACTCTTGATCTGCGTTTTTATCTCGCGGCTCACGAGTCGTCAACTGAGTACCATGTAAAGGAGTAAATGGCGGCGTAGAGCTTGTCTCGGTAAGTGTTTTCACTCGTGGTGTATTGGTTTGTAACTCACCAAAGTCAGGGGATTCCAGAACTTGGTAAGCCCCCTCTTGTTGCACAACTTGTGGCGCATTGCGCTTCAATTGTTCTAGCTCATCGATTCGAGCTTGGTATGAATGATAAATAAGATAACCGCAGCAGAGTAACGATGGAGCAAACAACACGGTAAGCGATGATTTCGAGCACCATGAAGATGGCAAGGATTGATTAAACACTGCCACATGAGAAGAGTGCGGCAAGCTTTTGCTCTGGTGGCTCAGCTCTGATTGCTCTAATGCTTTAAGCACTTGCGACATTATCCTTGCTCCTTAGTAATGAGAAGACGAGGTGCGTTGTGTTGAGTCAATAGCTCAAGCCGACTTATAGTGCGAGCCCCAGCAATACCATCGCTGTCCATTTTTTGCCAGCGTTGGAAAAAAGCTACTTTGCGCTTTACCTCACCATCAAATTGTTGATGCCCTGTGGCTTGCTCTCCAAGTAACTGAGACAATTTTTGGTCAAGCAGTTCAACATCATCTCCTTGCATGCCCTGTTTCAACGTTCGAAGTAAATCGTGCTGCCAAATGTAGTGATATTCTCCTGTCCATACATCATTGAGCTGACTTTGGTTAATTTGCACATGCTTTCCTGCCATTAACAATTGCACCTGCTCAGCATTGATCTGGTACAACACCGCATAAGCTTGTGTTTGCTCCGCAGCTAAAGTAAGCACCACTGGCAAATTTAACTGCTTTAATTGGTTGAAATCACCCTGCATACGCTGACATTGAAAGCGTCCTTGTGCTTGAGCATCACAAAAACTATCGGCCAAAGATGCACTGTAACCCCACACTTTATAAAGATCGCTAATGGCCGCTTCCAATGCCTTCGAGCGTTCTAGATCTTGTTCCAATTGAGCACTGATCACCACTTGAGTGATCGGTTCAGGTAATTCAGGGGAAGGCAACGCAAAGCGCATCATGCGATCAATCCATGGCGGGCTAAACCACGCAATGAACACAGCTAACACTAAGCCCGCAATGAGAGGAGAGCGATACGATATTGAAGACGGTACGAGGCGAGCATGAGGCGACTGATAGACAGAGGACTGAAAATTCATGACCTCTTGACCCGCGGTACGCA
This sequence comes from Vibrio sp. RM-69-4, assembly GCF_024743775.1. Classification (NCBI taxonomy): domain Bacteria; kingdom Pseudomonadati; phylum Pseudomonadota; class Gammaproteobacteria; order Vibrionales; family Vibrionaceae; genus Vibrio; species Vibrio sp. RM-69-4. The sequence goes on along the minus strand of NZ_JAMQXI010000076.1, from coordinate 47,649 downwards.
CTAATTCAAATGAGAGCACTTTCACGCCCTGCTGATAGGCTAACTTGAAACTCGCATCGCATACTAAGTTAATTAAACGCGGAATACCGTGGGTCTGTTCCGCTATCCATTTGATACTTTTCTGATCAAACCAATCCTTGTGACCGCCGGCTAACGCTAAACGAAAGTGGATGTACTGCTCTGTCTCTTGAACATTGAGAGGCAGCAAGTGATAACGACCGGTAATACGTTGCGCAAGTTGGCGTAATTGAGGTAATTGCAATTTTTGTTGTAACTCAGGCTGACCAATCAATAAAACCTTAAGTAACTTACGGCTCTCCGTTTCAAGGTTAGTCAGTAGTCGCAACTGTTCCAGTACATCGGCGGCCAGATGCTGCGCCTCATCTATCACTAATAGCGTCTGTTTCCCTTGCGCGTGGTTATGCAGTAAATGATGATAAATTACTTGGCTAAGCGCCTTTAAACTCCCTGAAGATGGGTAAGACAGCGCAAACTCATCACAAATCGCTTCAAGCAACTCGATGTTCGAAAAAGTTGGATTTAAAATAAACCCCGCCTGAGTACTATCATCGAGTGCCGCAAGCATCGCTCTTGCGATGGTTGTTTTGCCAGTCCCCACTTCGCCAGTTAATAGCGCAAAACCACCACCATCACCCAGCCCTGCTTGTAAATGTTGCATCGCTTCACGATGACGATGGCTCAAAAATAGGTAACGAGAGCTCGGTACAATTGAAAATGGCGGCTCGGTAAATCCAAAAAATTCCTTATACATTCTCTCGTCTCTATCATTTCACTGTGATGAAAAGTACCATTACTAACATCAATCGCCAATGGCGTTTCAGCATATTTAAGGTAATCCGGTGCAAGTATACTTAGTTGGGGGCGCGGTACGCGATCAGTTGCTCCATATTGATATCTATGACAAAGATTGGGTTGTAGTAGGCAGCAGCCCAGAGCAAATGCTGGCCACTGGTTTTACTCCTGTAGGAAAAGATTTTCCCGTATTTCTTCACCCGAAAACGAAACAAGAGTATGCCCTTGCTCGCACTGAGCGCAAAACTGGCGCTGGCTACACAGGCTTTGCCTGCTACTACGCACCTGATGTGACTTTGGAAGATGATCTCGCCCGCCGCGATCTGACTATTAACGCCATCGCACAAGATAACGCTGGTAAGCTTATTGACCCCTATGGCGGCCAGCGCGATCTGCACAATCGCCTACTGCGCCATGTTTCTGATGCCTTTATCGAAGATCCACTGCGCGTCCTTCGCGTGGCTCGTTTTGCGGCCAAATTCGCACATTTAGATTTTACCATTGCCGATGAAACCATGGCACTGATGAAACAAATAACGCAATCAGGTGAGTTGCAACACTTAACCGCCGAGCGCGTATGGCAAGAGTGGCAGAAATCACTGGCCACTCAGCATCCAGAAATATTTCTTTCTGTTTTATATGAATGCGGTGCACTTAAAGTGGTATTACCCGAACTGGATCGCCTGTTTGGTGTTCCTCAACCGGAAAAATGGCATCCTGAAATTGATACCGGAGTACACACCTTGATGGTTGCAGCGCAAGCGGCGAAGCTCTCTTCATCGATAGCGGTTCGTTTTGCAGCGCAAGTGCATGACTTAGGCAAAGGAGTCACACCTAAAAGCGAATGGCCCAGCCATAAAATGCACTGTCACACAGGAATTAACATCATTAAAGCCTTGTGCGAGCGGGTGCGTATTCCAAATGAGTGTAAAGAGTTGGCACTGCTCGTCTGCGAGCAGCACTCCAATATTCATCGAGCGGCAGAATTAAAACCCAGCACCAAACTCAAAATACTCGATAAACTCGATGCATGGCGCAAGCCTGAGCGCTTGCAGGACGTTTTACTTTGTTGTCAGGCCGATCATGCGGGTCGATTAGGTTGCGAAGAGACCCCTTATCCGCAACGCGATATTTTTCTCAAAGCTTATCAAGCGGCACTGAGTATCGATGTACAACAAGTGATCCGTGATGGTTTTCAAGGGAAAGCGATCAAAGAAGAACTTGATAAACGACGGATCGCAGCAATTAGCGCGGTGTAAATCTTTCCCTTCTTAACTCGCAATTCAAAATGCGAGTTGCGATAGCAGAAAAAACAAAACGCCCTGCATTGCAGGGCGTTCTTTAAAGTAATGATGCTAAGCTGTACCCCGTGGGATTAAGCTTGACCTTTCACTTCTTTAAGACCGTTGAAAGGAGCACGACCAGCTAGCGCTTCTTCAATACGGATTAGTTGGTTGTACTTAGCAACACGGTCAGAACGGCTCATAGAACCCGTTTTGATTTGACCTGCTGCTGTACCTACTGCTAGATCAGCGATAGTTGCATCTTCAGTTTCGCCAGAACGGTGAGAGATTACCGCTGTGTAACCTGCGTCTTTAGCCATCTTAATTGCAGCTAGAGTCTCAGTTAGAGAACCGATTTGGTTGAACTTGATAAGGATTGAGTTAACGATACCTTTCTCAATACCTTCTTTAAGGATCTTAGTGTTAGTAACGAATAGATCGTCACCCACTAGCTGAATTTTGTCGCCTAGAAGTTCAGTTTGGTGTTTGAAACCAGTCCAATCAGACTCGTCCAAACCGTCTTCGATAGAAACGATTGGGAATTGCTCAACAAGGCCCGCTAGGTAGTGGTTGAACTCTTCTGAAGTGAACGTTTTGCCTTCACCTTTCATGTTGTAGATGCCAGCGTCTTTGTCGAAGAACTCAGATGCTGCACAGTCCATCGCTAGAGTGATGTCTTTGCCTAGCACGTAGCCAGCCGCTGCAACTGCTTCAGCAATAACTTCTAGCGCTTCAGCGTTAGATTTTAGGTTAGGAGCGAAACCACCTTCGTCACCAACAGCAGTGTTGTAGCCTTTAGACTTCAGAACTTTAGCTAGGTTATGGAATACTTCTGCACCCATGCGTACTGCTTCTTTAAGAGTTTTTGCGCCAACAGGTTGGATCATAAACTCTTGGATGTCTACGTTGTTATCCGCGTGCTCACCACCGTTGATGATGTTCATCATTGGTAGAGGCATAGAGAATTGGCCAGCAGTACCATTTAGCTCAGCAATGTGCTCGTATAGAGGCATGCCTTTCGCAGCCGCAGCCGCTTTTGCGTTCGCTAGAGAAACTGCTAGGATTGCGTTCGCACCGAAGTTAGATTTGTTTTCAGTACCATCAAGGTCGATCATCACTTGGTCGATAGCTGCTTGATCTTTAGCATCTTTACCAACTAGAGCATCAGCAATTGGGCCGTTTACAGCTGCAATCGCTTTAAGAACACCTTTACCTAGGAAACGTGATTTGTCACCGTCACGTAGCTCAAGAGCTTCGCGAGAACCAGTAGATGCACCAGATGGCGCAGCTGCCATACCTACGAAACCGCCTTCTAGGTGAACTTCAGCTTCTACTGTTGGGTTACCACGTGAGTCGATGATTTCGCGACCTAGAACTTTAACGATCTTAGACATTAATGTTTCCTCTCGTTGAATTTAAATGTCAAAACTATAAAGGGCAGCAGCACAACAATTGCAACTGCCCGTATTCTTGTTACTTCTCTGATTCACCGCGTTGGAACTCACCTGCCGCTTTAATAAAGCCTGCAAATAGTGGGTGACCATCACGAGGGGTTGACGTGAATTCTGGGTGGAACTGAGCTGCTACAAACCATGGGTGAGCAGGGTTCTCAATCACTTCAACTAGCTTCTTATCAGCAGATAGACCTGATACTTTCAAGCCAGCTTTTTCAATCTGCGGACGAAGTTTATTATTAACTTCATAACGGTGACGATGACGTTCATGAATGGTTGCGCTACCGTAAAGCTCATACGCTTTGGTGCCTTTCTCTAAATGGCATAGCTGCGAACCAAGGCGCATAGTACCACCAAGATCAGACTTTTCAGTACGCTCTTCTACGTTACCTTCGTCATCTACCCATTCGGTGATCAAGCCTACCACAGGGTATTGAGTCTCTTTGTTAAATTCTGTTGAATGTGCACCTTTCATACCCGCAACGTTACGCGCGTATTCGATCAGCGCCACTTGCATACCTAAACAAATCCCTAAGTAAGGAACTTTGTTTTCGCGGGCATATTGCGCAGCAAGAATTTTGCCTTCGATACCGCGATCACCAAAACCGCCAGGTACGAGGATTGCGTCCAAACCAGTCAGCACTTCCGCACCTTTGGTTTCAACGTCTTGAGAATCGATGTATTTGATTTTCACGCTCAAGCGGTTTTTCAAACCTGCGTGTTTCAGTGCTTCGTTAACCGATTTGTAAGCATCTGGCAATTCAATGTATTTACCGACCATCCCGATCACCACTTCAGCGGTTGGGTTAGCCTCTTCGTAAATCACTTGTTCCCATTCAGAAAGATCCGCTTCCGGTGCTTTAATACCAAAACGGTTACAAACGATATCATCCAAACCTTGAGCTTTGATCAGCTGAGGGATCTTGTAGATAGAATCAACATCTTTCATCGAGATAACGGCTTTTTCAGGCACGTTACAGAACAAAGCAATTTTCTTACGTTCGTTCGCTGGGATAACGCGATCGCTACGACAAACCAAAATATCAGGCTGAATACCGATAGAAAGCAGCTCTTTAACTGAATGTTGAGTCGGTTTGGTTTTCACTTCACCAGCAGCGGCAAGGTAAGGAACTAAAGTCAGGTGCATAAACATCGCGTGTTCACGGCCCACTTCAATCGCAAGCTGACGAATCGCTTCCATAAATGGCAATGACTCGATATCACCAACGGTTCCGCCTACTTCAACGATAGCGACATCGTGACCTTCAGAGCCTGCGATAACGCGATCTTTAATCGCATTAGTGATGTGTGGAATAACCTGAATCGTTGCACCTAGGTAGTCACCGCGGCGCTCTTTACGCAATACATCGGCATAAACACGACCAGCAGTAAAGTTATTGCGCTTGGTCATTTTGGTACGAATAAAACGTTCGTAGTGACCAAGGTCAAGGTCAGTTTCAGCGCCATCTTCCGTGACAAACACTTCACCATGTTGAGTTGGGCTCATTGTGCCTGGGTCAACGTTGATGTAAGGGTCAAGCTTCATCATAGTCACTTTAAGACCACGAGCTTCTAAAATCGCCGCAAGAGATGCTGCCGCAATACCTTTACCTAGAGAGGATACAACCCCGCCAGTAACAAAAATGTAATTTGTCGTCATGTTTAACCTGAAATTGGTTGAATGAGGGAAATGGATTTCTTCTGGACGGGATAAAAATATACCAGAAGCCCTTATTCGCTACAACGTGAAATCTATCACACTGTCATTTTTTATTTTTTGCTTCAAATCAAAGAGCACCGCTTGATATGGCTTATCACACCACTCAAATGAGTCAAATTTGTCTCAATGGGTGGGTTTTATTGTGGATTGCCAACACAGGGTATTACTTCGACTCCAAGCGCTTCACTTCATTCCACATCGCATCCAATTCTTCGAGAGAAAAATCGGTCAAGGTTTTGTGCTGACGTGCCACCAGCATTTCAATGCCTTTAAATCGACGTGAAAACTTTCGATTTGCTTTATTTAACGCCACTTCTGGATCAATTTTTAAGTGCCGAGCAAAGTTAACGGTGGCAAATAATAGATCGCCCATTTCATCCTCTACTCGAACCGGATCAGAGTTAATTTGCAACGCCTCTTCCATGACTTCTTCGATCTCTTCTTGGACTTTATCAACCACTGGGCCGATAGAATCCCAATCAAAGCCATATTGGGCACACTTTTTTTGAATCTTTGTAGCACGTAAAAGAGACGGAAAAGCGTGTGGTATTGAGTCTAGAATACTTTGATCTTTTTTTCCTGCTTGTACCTTTTCTTTGGCTTTTTCAGCTTCCCAATTGGCGTTGATTTGCGCTTCATCCTCAAACTTGGCACCCGAAAAAACATGAGGATGGCGGCGCGTAAGTTTTTCATTCACCGTTTCAACAACTTGCGAGAAATCAAACAACCCTTGCTCTTTCGCCATTTGACTATAAAAAATAACTTGAAATAGCAAGTCACCTAATTCTTCTTTGAGATTAGGCCAATCTTGGTTGTGGATCGCTTCCACCACTTCATAGGTCTCTTCGATTGTGTAAGGAACAACCGTGTCAAAAGTTTGCTTGATATCCCAAGGACAACCTGTTTTTGGGTCACGCAACTGTGCCATGATCTGTTCCAGTTGTTCGATTGGGTGACTCATTTATCTGCTCCTTACATCAATATTTAAAATAAAAAAGCGAGCAGTCATTGCCACTCGCCTTTGAAAACCCAAGGCGCTTGCGTCGCGATTTAATTGCGATTCACGCCAATAAGAGTGTTACTGTGATATGAAATTTAGCCTAGGCGTTTCACCAACATGACATCTTTGATCTGCTCTACTCGCATTGATACTCGTGACAGCGCTTCGATGTTGCTCACTTCAAGATCAAAATCCATGATGATCAACTGTCTTTTGTAGTCGCTACGACTTTTCATGCTGATGACTTTCACTTTCTCATTCGCAAGCAGGGTGGTGATGTCTTTGAGTAACCCACCTCGCTCCATCGCTTCAACGCGCAAAGTCAAAATATAGGTTCCAACAAACCCACGCCCCCAAACGGTATCAATGATGCGTTCAGGTGCGTGATGGCTCAGCTCTTCTAGCTGTTCACAGTCACTGCGATGGACTGAAATACCACGCCCTTGAGTAATGTAACCTTTGATCTCATCACCCGGGATAGGTTGGCAACAGCGCGCTAGGTGTGTCATGAGGTTATCTACCCCTTCCACTACAACGGCATCTTTGTGCGCTCGATGTGGCTGAGCTGGACGAGTTTGCGCATCTTGCAATTTTTGCAGTGCTTGTTGATCTTCTTGCTCAGCGGTCGGCTTATTCACCAAAGCATTGATGTGATTGACGATTTGGTTGATTCGCAAATCACCACTGCCAATGCCGACGTACAGCTCGTCAGGCGTATTGACGTTAAAACGTTTGAGCGCGTATTTATCGGCATCTTTTAGCGTAGCGCCGATTTTGGCTAATTCTGACTCGAGGATCTCTCGTCCGGCTTCAAGGTTTTTCTCGCGGCCTTGTTTACGGAACCAAGCGTTAATCTTGGCGCGCGCACGGCCTGAATGAACAAACCCCGTTGCTGGATTTAGCCAATCACGCGACGGATTCGGCTCTTTCTGAGTGATGATTTCGACTTGATCACCCATAGATAATTTATGAGTAAATGGAACAATACGACCCGCGACTTTGGCACCGATGCAGCGATGCCCTACTTCAGAGTGAATATGGTAGGCAAAATCGAGCGGCGTGGCTCCCATGGGTAAATCAACCACATCACCACGAGGTGTAAAGGCGTAAACGCGATCATCAAACACCTGGCTACGCAGCTCATCGATCATCTCACCCGAATCAGACATCTCTTCTTGCCAATCAAGAAGCTTACGCAACCAAGTAATTTTCTCATCGTAACCGCTGCGGGCAACCGTTGCGCCCTCTTTATATTTCCAGTGCGCAGCAACCCCAAGTTCAGACTCTTCATGCATCTGCTTAGTACGAATTTGAATTTCGATGGTTTTGCCTTCTGGCCCTAAAATCACCGTATGAATGGATTGATAGCCATTCGGTTTCGGATTAGCAACGTAATCATCAAATTCGCTAGGCAGGTGCTTGTATTTGGTATGAACGACGCCCAAGGCGGCGTAACAGTCTTGCAGTTGATCAGCAATAATGCGAACCGCACGCACATCAAACAGCTCATCGAAAGCCAACCCTTTCTTCTGCATTTTGCGCCAGATGCTATAGATGTGTTTCGGACGGCCACTCACTTCAGCATTGATATGAGAAAGCTTCATCTCGGCGCGCAGATCTTCGACAAAATCGTGAATATATTGTTCGCGCACGATGCGGCGCTCTGAAAGCTGCTTGGCAATTTGTTTATAAGTATCGGACTGCTGGTAGCGAAATGCGTAATCTTCAATTTCCCATTTGAGCTGACCAATGCCCAAGCGGTTTGCTAAAGGGGCATAGATATTGGCGCACTCTTTGGCCGCCACACGGCGAATTTCGTCAGGTTCATCTTTTACTTCACGTAAATTACAAATGCGCTCTGCTAATTTGATCACCACGCAACGAAAATCATCCACCATCGCAAGCAGCATACGGCGAACGTTATCCACCTGCTCTGAAGCTTCACTGCCTTGCAAGGTAACGTTTAACTGACCAAGTGCCGCCATCTCTTCGACACCATCAATCAGCTTCACTATGCCTTTACCATAGGTCTCTTCTAAGACTTCACGATCAAAAAGCCCACTACTGACGATAGGAAAGAGCTGAGCCGCGACTAAAGTGGCGCGATCCATCGATAAGGTAATCAGGATTTCGATCATTTCACGGCCGCGCCACAGCAGTAGCGGTCCTTTGGCATGACCTTCTAATAACGTTTCACACTGACGATATACGTCCGTCAGTTTAGAAGCTGTGCTTTTATCTTGATGTAAACTCGCAATCCATTTATCTAGCTCAAACTGTTCGTCTGGATTCAAGTGTGCGCTTCGTACCGCAACCATCTGATTCGTCCTAGTTTTATAGTTTGTGGTATTCGACTAACTTCGACTGAGTTAGTTCTCTGTCTACCGACTTTTTACAAATAGCGCCATCGATTCTAAATGACTGGTGTGTGGAAACATATCCAACATGCCAAGTTTTACCAACTTATAACCTTGGCTGAGTAAACTTTGACTGTCTCTTGCCAGTGTTGCCGGGTTACAAGAAACGTACACCACGCGCTGAGCGCCGAGCTTAGCCAATTGGTCGACAATGCCTGCCGCCCCGGCTCGCGCTGGGTCGAGTAGTACTTTAGCAAATTTTTGCTTTGCCCACGCTTGCGTTGACATATCTTGTTCCAAATTTGCTTGGTAGAACGTGATATTGTCGATTTGATTGCGCTGCGCGTTTTGTGTCGCTTGCTCAACCATCTCATCCACACCTTCAATGCCCACTACCGATTGAGCGTATTGAGCCATCGGCAAACTAAAGTTCCCTACGCCACAAAATAGGTCCAACACTCGGTCATCCTCAGTCAAGGCTAACCATTCCAATGCTTGAGCCACCATTTTTTGGTTTATTTGGCGATTGACTTGAATAAAGTTGGAGGGCAAAAATTCGATAACTGATCCGGTTTCACGGTAGCTTGCCATCTCTCCGTGAAGACGTTCGAGCTGATCGCTTTCTGGCATCACATACAAAGTGAGATGATGCTGCTGAGCAAATGCCAGCAACGCCGCGTGATCTTCACTTGGTAGCGGCTGAAGATGGCGCAACACCATCACCGCGCCTTGATCACCCAGCACCAATTCAACATGGCCAATCGCTTGCTGAGATTTAAATTGCGTTAACAGCGCTTGGATAGGTGTAAGTAGCGTGTTGAGTTGTGGTTCTAGCACTGGGCAGTCCGTCACGTTAACGATTTGCTTGCTCTGCTTTTTGCGAAAGCCAAATTGCAGCTGTTGCTGCTTTTTGTCCCACAACACGCTGATGCGGGCGCGGCGGCGATAGCCTTTATCGGCGCAACTTATTGCGGGGCTCAATGCCAACGTTTGTCCGGCGAATTTACTCATCAATTGCGAGAGTGTTTGCTCTTTGTGCGCCACTTGCGCACTGTGCTCTAAATGCTGCAGATCGCAACCACCACATTGACCGTAATGGCGACAAAATGGCGTCACGCGTTGTTCACTGGCCGTTAAGACTTTAATCAACTGACCGCGAGAGTATTTACTTTTGCTTTCAGTTAGCTGCATCAGCACTTGCTCACCGGGCAGCGCGCCATCAACAAAAAGCAGTTTATTGTGTTGATAAGCGATACCAGAACCTTGATGATCAAGACGTTCAATCAATACCGTTTGATGTTTTGTTTCTAATTGCGCTTTCTTTTTCGGTTGGAAAAAACGTGCCATGCTCTGTGCCTAAGTAAAATTAAATCGATGTTTTTTGCCCTAGCGTCACTATTTAGTGCGGGGATGATTGTCGAACTTACTCGACTTGATTAAGCTAGCCGTCAATTAAACGATTTTCGTACAGGCTTGCTCATCAAATTGCGGGCTATTTTCCCATATCCACACCACGATGTTTAGACAATAATGACCAGATATGGCTTACGCGCGCGCGTTATTACTTTAACCTTAGCTCCAACCTTAATTATCGGCTTGTTGCTCAGTGCTTTTTTCTCATTCAATCGCTACCATGATCTGGAAAAACAGGTGATCAATGCGGGGGCAAGCATCATCGAGCCCTTGGCCATTGCTAGTGAAGACGCCTTAAAAAGCCAAAGCCGTGAGTCGGTACGCCGCATTATCAGCTACGCGCATCGGAAGAACTCTAAATTTGTCCGCAGTATTGCGGTGTTTGACGCCAACCACGAACTGTTTGTCACCTCGAATTTTCACCCTAACTTTGAAAGCTTAACTTATCCAAAAGATAAGCCCATTCCGATTTTAAGCAGCTCAAATCTCACCGAGAACACTTTAATACTGCGCACGCCAATTTTGGCTGAAAACCGTCTAACCGAAGGCATAAATGCCAATACATCAACGCCTGCGCTCGGCTATATCGCGATAGAGTTGGATCTCTCTTCATTGCGTTTACAACAATATCAAGAGGTCTTTTCCGCCTTTTTAGTGCTTGCGCTTGGGCTTGGTTTATCAGGGATGTTCGCATTCCGACTCCTGCACGATGTGACTCGCCCTATATCACACATGAAAAACATGGTGGATAGAATTCGTCGCGGCCACCTTGATGTGCGGATCGAAGGCAAAATGCACGGTGAGTTAGATTCGCTCAAAAAAGGGATCAACGCGATGGCGGTATCGCTATCGGAATATCACGTCGAAATGCAGCACAGTATCGACCAAGCCACCTCGGATTTGCGAGAAACCTTAGAGCAGTTGGAAATCCAAAACGTTGAATTGGACATTGCCAAAAAACGCGCCCAAGAAGCCGCGCGCATAAAATCAGAATTTCTTGCCAACATGTCCCATGAGTTGCGTACGCCGCTTAACGGTGTCATTGGTTTCACCCGCCAAATGCTCAAAACCCAGTTGACGAATAGCCAAGCAGATTACTTACAAACCATTGAAAAATCGGCCAATAACTTATTGAACATCATCAATGACATTTTGGATTTCTCCAAGCTAGAAGCCGGTAAGTTAGCGCTGGAAAATATTCCGTTCGAGTTTCAAGAAAGTTTGGAAGAGGTGGTTAACCTCCAAGCGACCAGTGCTCATGAAAAAGGATTGGAAATTACTCTTAAAGTGGATCAAAAAATCCCAGCAGGCTTGGTAGGTGACCCACTTCGTATCCAACAAGTGTTGACCAACCTTGTCGGTAACTCGATTAAGTTCACCGAACGTGGCAACATCGACATCAGTGTTGAATTGCGCTCACAACGCGACAATGTGGTTGAGCTGCAATTTATGGTGCGCGACACCGGCATTGGTATTTCAGAGCGCCAACAAGCACAGCTGTTCCAAGCCTTTAGCCAAGCCGATGCCAGTATTTCTCGTCGCTACGGCGGCACTGGACTTGGTTTGGTTATTACTCAGAAATTGGTCAGCCACATGGGCGGTGAAATTAGCCTCACCAGCCGCCTTCACCAAGGTTCCACCTTCTGGTTTACGCTGCGTCTTAATACCACTGAAATGCCGATGAGCGACTGGCTTGACCCACATATTTTGAGCAATAAACAGCTGTTGCTCGTTGAACCCAATATGCAAGCCGCCTCCATCATCCAGCAAATGTTGGTGCAGGCAGGGTTGACCGTCACATATCGAGCGGTGATGCCAGAAGAGACGGATCGCTTCGATTATGTATTACTCAATTTAGCCCCAAGTAGAGAGACTGATTTAGATTTGGTTGAGCAGTGGGTCACAAAGGCTATTCAGCTTGCCGACAACGTGATTATCGGTACACCAAGTACCGAGCTCGCACTATCCGATTATTTAATGCAGCATCATCCAGTGCAGTGCATTACCAAGCCACTGTCGCGTAAAAAATTGCTGCAACTGTTAATCGCGCACCAACCGGTACAGCCTGCCATTCAAGATCTACCGATCACACTCGATACACTGCCCCTGAAAGTAATGGCGGTGGATGATAACCCTGCCAACCTCAAACTGATCATGGCCCTGCTGCAAGAACGTGTTGAAACCGTCATCGCTTGTACGAATGGCCAAGAAGCGGTCGAACAAGCAAGCCGCCAGAAATTTGATATGATTTTGATGGACATCCAAATGCCACAGATGGATGGGGTCACCGCTTGCCAGGAAATTAAGAAAACGGTACTCAATCACCAAACGCCCGTGATTGCGGTAACGGCTCATGCAATGATCGGAGAGCGCGATCGTCTGCTGAAAGAAGGAATGGATGATTACCTCACTAAGCCGATTGAAGAGCACATCTTGCAGCAAGTGTTAGCACACTGGAACCCCTACGCCAACCGTAAACAGTTGGAGAAATTACAACTCACAGAACAAGTTATACCGTCGCCGTCACAGGAAGCTGAGCAGCCTAATCACACCATTATCATTGACTGGCAAAATGCTCTCAAACAATCAGCCAACAAGGAAGATTTGGCCAAAGAGCTGCTACAGATGCTAGTTGATTCTATTCCACAGGTGAGCCAAGTCGTCAGTATGGCGTTGGAAGATGATGAATACTCTACTCAAGATCTACTGCACCATATTCATAAACTGCACGGCAGTTGCTCATACAGTGGCGTACCCCGCTTGAAAAAAGTGTGCGCGGCGCTCGAACAGGCATTGCGCTCCGGCAAATCCATCAGCGATGTCGAACCGGAATTATTTGAGTTACAAGATGAGATGGACAAAGTGATCGCTACCGCTAAACCGTATTTAAGCGAATGAGCAATTTAACCGAAGAGACAATTTAACCGAATGAAAAAAGGGGCTTGCCGCGCAGTTGCCATGTTTGCTTATCAGCAAGCAGAGAAGATTGACAGATTAAGACTCTAAAATCACCGTCGCCACCGCATAATGACGCTCATCAGAAATGGTTAGGTGAATGTGATTCACACCGGCTGTGGCAGCCAACTGCTTAGCCTTACCTGATAGTGTTAGCACGGGTTTTCCGTTGGCGTCGTTGGTGACGGTAAAATCCTGAAAGCTAACGCCATGCGCAATACCCGTACCAAGCGCTTTAGATGCCGCTTCTTTAGCGGCAAAACGTTTCGCTAAATAGCGCCCTTTTTTCTTGAGCGAATGGAACACCGCCAATTCATCTTGGGTTAGCACCCGCTCGGCAAAAGCATCGCCACTGCGTGACAATGCTTTTTCTATGCGTTCAATTTCCGCAATATCAGTCCCTAAGCCGATAATCGCCATCGGTAGACCTTATTTGCGAGCCGCTTGCATGATGGCTTTCATATCGGCGACCGACTTCTCCAAACCATCAAATACAGCACGCCCGATAATCGAGTGCCCAATGTTGAGTTCGTAAATTTCAGGCAGTGCAGCAATGGCAGCTACGTTGTGGTAAGTCAAACCGTGACCAGCGTTCACCGTAATGCCCAAATCACTTGCATAACTCGCAGCCGCCGCAATTTTCTTTAACTCATCTTGCTGATCCGCTTCGGTTGTTGCATCGGCGTAATGACCAGTATGCAATTCAATAAACGGTGCACCGCAAGTTTTAGCTGCGTTAATCTGCTCACGATCAGCATCAATAAACAGAGAGACTTTGATGCCTGCAGCGGTCAGTTTTTCGGTTGCCGCTTTCACTTTATCAAGCTGTCCTAATACGTCCAGCCCACCTTCCGTCGTTAGTTCTTCACGCTTTTCAGGCACTAAACACACAAATTCAGGCTGAGTTTGCAGAGCAATATCAATCATTTCGTCGGTAACGGCCATCTCAAGGTTCATTCGAGTTTGCAACGTCTCGCGTAAAATACGCACATCGCGATCCTTGATATGGCGTCGGTCTTCACGTAGGTGAATGGTAATGCCATCGGCTCCGGCACGCTCTGCCATTTCAGCAGCATGCACGGGATCTGGGTATTTGGTACCGCGGGCATTTCGTAACGTGGCGATGTGATCGATATTAACGCCTAAGTAAATTGCGCTCATTTTCCTATACTCCGTACTCTGGAAAAACTAGACATGGGCAGGAAAAGCTCCCTGCTTTTTAAAGGTTTGCCGCCAAGATACGGCTTTAACGCTATGCGTGTAAAGCGTTTTGCCGCTTGAAGCTGCTCTTTACTGACAAAGCGCCGCTCACTAATGGCAATCAACTCATCGCCCATAAACGTGAGGTTATCGCGCCTGACAGAAGCGATAAAACCTTTTTGCTCACGATAGCGATAAGTCATGCGAGGATCGATGGCTTCTCCCGTTCCGGCGCAATGCAAGAAATCAACGCCATAACCCATTGAAGCTAGCAACGCGAGTTCAAAACGGCGCAGTGCTGGTTCTGGATTTTCACACTGAGCTAACTCGGTGAGTGCATGCAGATAATCATGGAACAGACCTGGGCAAGGCACTTCTTGCGCAAGCACGCGGCCAATCAGCTCATTGACGTACATGGCAGAATAGAGATGAATACCACTGAGTGGTAAGCCAAGGCTAATCGGTTCAGCTTGGCGTAAGGTTTTCATTGAACCGTTGCCTGACCATTTGAGCAATAAGGGGGTAAAAGGTTGCAGTGCACCTTTTAAGTTCGATCGTTTACTGCGTGCGCCTTTGGACATTAAGGTGACGCGGCCATACTCCTCGCTAAACACATCAAGGATTAGGCTCGACTCGCTATAAGGACGTCGATGAAGGACAAAACAGCGCTGTAAACCGTCTGACATATCAGCACTCAAAGGTGAGCGATGTTCTCACCCACCTCGAATAGAGGTTATAGATCGTCAATATAACCAAGGCTACGAAGGGCACGTTCATCATCTGCCCACCCGGATTTCACTTTCACCCAAGTTTCTAGGTAAACCTTGCGACCAAACAGCTCTTCCATATCTAAACGCGCTTCACGGCCGATGGTTTTGATTTTTTCACCACCTTTGCCGATCACCATTTTTTTCTGACCGCTGCGTTCAACGAGGATCAACGCGTTAATATGAAAACCATCAGTTTCAGGGTTATAGTCAAAACGTTCAATTTCAACGGTTACTGAATACGGCAGCTCTTCACCAGTAAAGCGCATCAGTTTTTCACGCACAATCTCGGAAGCCATGAAACGCTGTGAGCGATCAGTCACATACTCTTCAGGGAAGTGATGCGTGGCTTGAGGTAAATGCTCACGCACATGTTTACGCAATACATCGACGTTTTTGCCATGTTTTGCCGCAATCGGCACGACATCAACAAATTCCATCTTCTTCGATAGCTCTAGCATATGCATCATTACATCGTTACGATCTTTCACGTTATCGACTTTATTGACACACAACACTACAGGGAAGTTAGCATTACGTAGTTTGTTGAGCACCATTTCATCATCGGCGGTCCACTGAGTGCCATCGACTAAAAACAGCACTAAGTTAACATCACTGAGTGAACTACTTGCCGCACGGTTCATCAAGCGGTTAATCGCACGTTTTTCTTCGATGTGTAACCCCGGAGTATCAACGTAAATCGCTTGGTATGGCCCCTCTGTATCGACACCCATAATGCGGTGACGAGTGGTTTGAGGCTTGCGCGATGTGATGGATATCTTTTGTCCCAGTAAGTTATTCAGCAGGGTTGATTTCCCGACATTGGGGCGACCCACAATGGCGATAAAACCACAGTGCTGCTCACCACTTTCCGGAGTTGCTTCATTGCTGTTGGTGTTTGATGCGAAGTACGCATCCAAATCAAATTCGTTATCAGCCATTTGTCAGTTGCTCTAGTGCAATTTCAGCCGCCGATTGTTCAGCTTTACGACGACTGGTGCCTTTACCAATTACAGGCGTTCCCATTCCTGCTACATCACACGATACCGTAAATTCTTGGTTGTGTGCTTCACCTTTAATATTAGTCACTGTGTAGATAGGCAGTTGCTTTCTTCTACCTTGCAGAAACTCTTGTAGGCGAGTTTTTGGGTCTTTTTGCGATACGCCCGGCTCAATGGCGTCAAGGCGATCTTGATACCAGCTCAAAATAATACGTCGTACTACTTCGGTATCGCTGTCTAAATAAATCGCACCAATGATGGCTTCTACGGCATCAGCAAGGATTGAATCACGGCGGAAACCACCACTTTTCAACTCACCTGGACCTAATTTTAAGTAATCTCCTAGGCAAAATTCTCTGCCCAGTTCAGCCAATGTGTGACCACGCACAAGCGTAGCGCGCATACGACTCATATCCCCTTCGTTAATTTTAGGGAAACGGTGGTACAGCTCATCAGCGATGACAAAACTTAAAATTGAATCGCCCAGAAACTCAAGACGTTCATTGTGCTTACCATTTGCACTGCGATGTGTCAGTGCTAAGGAAATAAACTCGGGATCATTAAATGAATAACCGAGTTTAGTTTCTAATTTACTAATTGGAGAATTCATGCTCTCTCGATGTAGTGATGGCTAGCCAAAGCTAGCCTAGTTAATGCCACCAATGCGGTTAAAACGCACACCAGTTGGGATCCACGAAGGTAAAACGCTATCGGCACCACGTTCAAATTCAAAACTTATCCAGATACCGACCGCTTTACCGACTAAGTTTGCTTCTGGAACAAAGCCCCAGTAACGGCTATCAGCACTGTTGTCACGGTTATCACCCATCACAAAATACTGACCTTGAGGAACAACCCATTCATTAACGCCATGGCGTGGTTGATAAGCATCAACACGATCACGACGCAATGGATTGATCAAAATTTGGTGTTCAACCTGACCTAACTTTTCATTCACTTGAATTAAAGGGATGCCATTTTGGTTGAACTCACTCTCTTCAACATTGGACAGTTTGACCTGTTTACATTCTGTTGAACCTTGAGCTTGAATACAAATCTCTTTGTTGCTGCTATAACGAACTGTGTCGCCCGGCATGCCGACCACGCGCTTGATGTAGTCAATGCTTGGTTGCGGCGGGTATTTAAACACCACGACATCACCACGCTCTGGTTTACCAGTTTCGACCAGTTGAGTACGCCATACTGGGTCTTTCAAACCGTAAGCGTATTTCTCAACTAAGATGAAGTCGCCCACCAGCAACGTCGGCATCATTGAGCCAGATGGAATCTGAAAAGGTTCGTACACAAAAGAGCGTAGCACCAGCACAAAAGCAATCACAGGGAAGATGGAAACACTGTTTTCAATCCACCAAGGTTGCGCGGAAATTTTGGCGCTGAGTTTGTCATCCAAGCCGTTGGTTTGCGCTTCAATAGCGGCCATCTTCTGTTGACGTTTTTTCGCCCACACCAACTTCTCCAGCACCCAAACTATGCCAGTCACTAATGTGACGATCACCAAGATGAGTGAAAATGTATTCGCCATGGAGTTCCCTTATCTAAAAATACGAAAGTGAAAGAGCCGAAACTCTTTCACTTAAATGGTGACTGCTGCATGCATAAGAAAGCCAAAGCAATGCTTAATCTTTACCTACGTGCAAAATGGCAAGGAAGGCTTCTTGTGGCAACTCAACATTACCAATTTGCTTCATGCGCTTCTTACCTTCTTTCTGCTTCTTAAGCAGTTTTTTCTTACGGCTAATATCACCACCGTAACATTTCGCCAGTACGTTTTTACGCAGCTGCTTCACGGTTGAACGAGCAATAATGTGGTTACCGATCGCCGCTTGAATCGCGATATCAAACATTTGGCGAGGGATAAACTCTTTCATTTTCTCAACCACTTGACGACCACGCGTTTGCGAATTGTCTTTGTGAGTGATGATGGCTAGCGCATCCACTTTGTCACCATTTAGCAAGATATCCACACGGACCATGCTTGAAGCTTCAAAGCGTTGGAAACCATAATCAAGTGATGCATAACCACGAGAAGTTGACTTCAAGCGGTCAAAGAAATCAAGCACCACTTCGGCCATCGGTACATCATAAGTCAAGGCTACTTGGTTACCGTGATAGACCATATCAACCTGCACGCCACGTTTTTCAACGCACAACATAATGACGTTACCCAAATATTCAGAAGGGGTCAAAATGTTACAACGCGCAATCGGTTCACGAATCTCTTCAATGTCGTTCACCGCAGGCAATTTAGCAGGGCTATCAACATAAAGCATCGTGCCATCGGTCTTCTTCACTTCATAGACTACCGTTGGCGCAGTGGTGATAAGGTCAAGATCGTATTCGCGCTCTAAACGCTCTTGAATAATCTCCATGTGGAGCATACCCAAGAAACCACAACGGAAACCAAAACCAAGGGCAGCCGAACTTTCTGGCTCATAGAATAACGAGGCATCGTTTAGGCTCAGTTTACCTAACGCATCACGAAAGTTTTCGTAATCATCAGAAGAGACAGGGAAAAGCCCCGCATACACCTGCGGTTTCACTTTTTTAAAGCCTGGCAATGCTTTTTCACACGGATCTTTCGCGCTGGTCAGAGTATCACCTACAGGAGCGCCGAGAATGTCTTTAATACCACAAACCACCCAGCCCACTTCACCAGTGTTCAACATGGTTTTGTCGACTTGTTTTGGCGTAAAAATACCTAAACGGTCAATACCCCAAGTTTGGCCTGTGCTCATCACTTTAATCTTGTCATTTTTCTTCAGCGCACCATTTTTCACTCGCACTAAAGAGACAACACCTAAGTAGTTATCAAACCAAGAATCGATGATTAACGCTTGCAGCGGCGCAGCAGGATCGCCCTCAGGAGCCGGAATACCAGAAACGATTTTTTCTAGCACTTCATCCACGCCAAGGCCTGTTTTCGCAGAGCAGCGCACTGCGTCAATAGCATCGATGCCGACAATATCTTCAATTTCTTCCGCTACGCGTTCAGGCTCTGCGGCTGGCAAATCAATCTTATTTAGGATTGGGACAACTTCAAGGTCCATTTCAATGGCGGTATAACAGTTAGCCAATGTTTGCGCTTCAACGCCTTGACCAGCATCCACCACCAATAGAGCACCTTCACAGGCGGCTAAAGAACGGGAAACTTCATAAGAAAAGTCAACGTGTCCAGGAGTATCGATAAAGTTGAGCTGGTATGTCTCGCCATCGTTTGCTTTGTAATCGAGCGTCACACTCTGTGCTTTGATGGTGATGCCACGCTCACGCTCAAGGTCCATAGAGTCTAGAACTTGAGATTCCATTTCACGATCACTTAATCCACCACAAACTTGGATCAAACGGTCAGATAGGGTCGACTTACCATGGTCGATGTGGGCGATAATCGAAAAGTTACGAATGTGCTTCATAGATTTGGGATGACTAAACTCTTGAAAAAAGGGACATAAGAAAGCCACATCAAGCGGCGTTTCCATAAAGTTGGCCGATTCTACCCAATTTCGGTAGGGTTCGCATCATAAATTAGGCGATAGGTTCACCAAGGACTCGGACCAAAACCACCTCTTGCTGCGATCGTTTTTCAAGAACCACAGAGCAACGTTTGGCAATTCCGATCCCCAGCGCGATAAAAACAGCAGCCGTGATGATCACGATGCCCTCACCTAAACCGAGCCAAGGGGCCAAGAGGCTCTCACCCAGCCAAGCGCCAAACATCATCATAAAAAGCGGCACCAGATACACTAAGGCTGCCGATTGAAGCAAGCTTTTTTCGGGGAAACCGATTTCAACCGTCTGGCCTTGCTTCACTGGTTTTTTCGTATCGAGTTGCCATAACAGCGCTTTGTTACCAATCGCTTTCGATACGATCCCAGTACCACAACTTTTGGAGGACGAACAACTGCTGCAACTGGTCTGCTGCTGACAACTGAGTTCAACGTGAAACCCTTTAGCATCAGGTTGAACAGCGGTGACTGTTGCTAACGCCGTCATCATGGTTTGGTTACCTCTGTTGAGGACGCCGCAGGCTGGACAAACGTCACAGATTGAGCAATGCGCTGCGCCGTTGCCGGTGGAATATCACCGACCACTGAGATTTCATTGTTTCCTTTCACCACACTATGCAGGGTACGGCGACCTTGACGAACCAGTTGGCCTTTCAGCGAATGGTTGTCACTATCGGAAATATAGACAGAAAAACTAAATAGCCCATCACTGAACATCTGGCTCTCTACCAAACGCTCAGTAATCGCCATACGATAACGGTTAAGCTCTTTGGGTTCAAAGCCTTCGGGTTTCCAACTCACTTGCCAAAAACTTTCCGTAAGGTTGCCTTTCGGTAACGTTAATACTTCGGGTAACTCAACGTCATTTAGCCCTTGCATCGCCTGCGCTAATTTGTCGCTAATGGCGTAAGAGATAGTGCGATATTGCTCAAGCACCTCGCCGTCGCGATCGACTAAATCAGCTCGCAATGGCAAGTTACTGGTTTCATCTACCCACAAAATATAGGAATAGCGTAAGCCATCTTTCGGCACCACTCGCACCACTTGGCAAGCCGTACCCGCTTCACGTGCACGGCCAACTTTGACGAAATCGTAGTAACGGCCTAATTCGGTGACATTGCTGGTTAGCATCGGAATCGTCGGCGCAACCATAGTGCTTGACTCAATGGTGAACGGTTCTACCCCAGGTTCAATGTAACTCACTTCATTGCCACGGCGAATCACTTCACGGATCGGGCCGCTGAGATAAACGAGATGCGCAAATTGCTGATCGCCTTGACTTGCATGACGATACAGCAGTGGATCGATGCTGTTTTTCTTAATCAGAATGTAAGACAGCTCATAATTTAAATGCTGACTGGCCTCGTTCATTTGAAGCAACAAAGCCTCTGCAGGTTGGTCTTCTGCAAAGGCTAATGTAGAGTTCAAACTGAACAGCGCCAGTGCACTGATCAGAAATTTATTCATTCAACTACCGATTCAAGTACATCGTTATGTGGGCTTGCACTTTCACTGTTCAGGCGAAGTTGCAGCTCGTAGTCTTGCAATAATGCGTTTACGCGGCGACGTTGTTCTTGCACGCGGCTTTCGCTGGTTTGGCGCTCTACTGAATCGCGCGTTAAGCTCACAGGCTCTGCGCTGCCAGCCAACGGAATGGTTTGCAGTACGGGTAATTGGTCGTTTTGATTCACTCCTGAATCACGGCCACCGTATTGTTGAACACCTAAAATCACCACAAACGACACACACGCAGCAACCGCAACCTGGCCAAATTGGGAAAGCCAAGCCGGTAACTGCCGACGAGCTTGAGCTGGCGTCGGCTGAGACTCACGGCTTGCATCACGAAAATCAATAACCGAAGCAGATTGTAAACGACTGTGTGCGGGTTCGTCATCCAATGCTAATGCAACGCTCTGTGCAATATCCCACTCAGCTCGGACTGGGGCATCTCCACGCATCACATCACCAACCAGATGGTAATTTTTCCACGTTTGCAAACTTTCTTGGTCGAGCTCTAATTCTTGAATGAGCGCTTTATCGACCATTTCCCCATCCATGAGTGCTGAAAGTCTTTCTTTGTCAGCCATTATTTATTCACCATTTTCGTTACCAGTATGAGCGCTATAAAAGAGGTTTAATTTTCTTTTCTACCGCTTCACGAGCACGGAAGATGCGAGAACGCACCGTTCCTACAGGACAATCCATGACTTCTGCTATTTCCTCGTAACTTAAACCATCCAGTTCACGCAAGGTCATCGCAGTTTTCAAATCTTCAGGCAACGCTTCTATCGCACCAAAAACGACCCGCTGCAATTCTTTCGACAACGTAATGTTCTCAGGGTTCGATATTTCTTTTAATGCGTTGCCACTTTCGTAATATTCAGCATCTTCAGCATCAACATCGCTAGCGGGCGGTCTACGACTTTGGGCTACAATGTGATTCTTAGCGGTATTAACAGCAATACGGTATAGCCAAGTGTAAAAGGCACTCTCTCCGCGAAAACTTGGGATAGCCCGATACGCTTTGATGAACGCTTCTTGTGCGACATCGGCTACATCTCCGGAATTGCTCACATACCGAGAAATAAGGTTGCAGACTTTATTTTGGTACCTTAAAACCAAAAGGTTAAATGCTTGCTTATCTCCACTCTGAACTCGCTCAATCAATACTTGATCGGTCAGCTGCTCGTTCATTCGAGCCTGTACTCCTATTGTTATTCCCCTTACCTTCTCAGATATGGGCATTCATTATGCAAAATGTAGTATTGACACCACCGCTTACATGAGCACTATTGTGACTCAAGGGAGAATAGAAAGTTCCATTCTGTCTAAAAATATTTGCCAAGCATTATTCAATAAATGTGATCTAATTTCACTATAGGGGATCCCCAATATAGTGAGGGTCGATAAGACGAAAGACAATGGCATTTACAAAGTATTGCATCAAATCTTTCTCTACTGCTATTGGCTTGAAGCCATAGCGATACCGTTAGTGGATAAACCTTGCGGCTGAATCACTTCAAGAGTATAGATACATGCAATGCATATTTAAAATGAGAGTTGGACAACTCTACTCTAGTTCGGGAATTTAAAAGTTTTATGAACGCAAACCGTGAACATCTATGCGATGTATTAGTCGTAGGCAGTGGCGCAGCGGGTTTATCGCTCGCACTACGCGTAGCAAAACACAGTAAAGTCATTGTACTGAGTAAGGGACCACGCAGTGAAGGTGCCACTTATTACGCCCAAGGGGGGATTGCCGCTGTTTTTGACGAATCAGACAGTATTGAGTCACACGTCGAAGACACTCAAATTGCGGGCGCAGGGATCTGTGAAGAGGATACTGTCCGTTTCATAGCCGAGCATGCTAAAGAGTGTGTTCAGTGGCTCATTGATGGTGGCGTTCCTTTTGACAGAGAAGAGAATGACAGTGATGAAGCACCTCGCTATCACTTAACTCGTGAAGGCGGCCATAGTCATCGCCGCATCTTGCACGCGGCTGACGCCACTGGCATGGCAATGCAAACCTCCTTGCAAGACAATGTTCATAATCACCCCAACATTACTATCCTTGAACGTCACAATGCGCTGGATTTAATCACCGAAGATAAAATCGGTGGCGATAAAAAAAGAGTGGTTGGCGCTTATATTTGGAACCGCAATGAGGAACACGTTGAAACGATCCGCGCTAAGTTTGTCGTTTTAGCCACGGGCGGCGCCTCAAAAGTGTATCAATATACCTCTAACCCTGATGTTTCCTCAGGTGATGGTATCGCAATGGCGTGGCGTGCAGGATGCCGAGTGGCGAACCTTGAGTTCAATCAATTCCATCCAACTTGTCTTTTCCACCCTGAAGCACGTAATTTCCTACTGACAGAAGCACTACGTGGCGAAGGCGCTTTTTTAAGACGCCCAGACGGTTCACGATTCATGCTCGATTTTGATGAACGTGCCGAACTGGCTCCTCGTGATATCGTGGCTCGCGCCATCGACTATGAGATGAAGCGTTTAGGTGCTGATTGTATGTATCTGGACATCAGCCACAAACCGGCCGATTTTATTGAAAAACATTTCCCAACCATTTATACACGCTTGATGGATTTGGGCATTGATATGACCAAAGAACCGATTCCGATTGTTCCTGCGGCGCACTACACTTGTGGTGGCGTTATTGTCAATAAACAAGGTAAAACGGATCTGCATAACCTGTATGCGATCGGCGAAGTTAGCTACACCGGTTTACACGGTGCCAACCGAATGGCGTCGAACTCTCTATTAGAATGCGTCGTTTATGCTTGGTCAGCGGCAAAGGATATTTTAAAAGGATTACCAACGGCTCAGCTCCCACCAAGCTTACCCGGTTGGGATGAAAGTAAGGTCAATAACTCTGATGAAGAGGTCGTCATCCAACATAACTGGCATGAACTGCGCCTATTTATGTGGGATTACATGGGGATTGTCCGCACAGATAAGCGCTTAGAGCGAGCACTACGCCGCATTCAATTACTGCAACAAGAAACCCACGAATACTATAGTCATTTCCGCGTTTCAAATAACCTGCTTGAGCTGCGTAACTTACTGCAAGTGGCAGAGTTGATGGTGCGTTGTGCTATGCAACGCAAAGAGAGCCGCGGTTTGCACTACACGCTCGATTATCCAGAGTTAGCCGAAAATAGTGGCCCAACGATCCTAACGCCAGACGAGTAACCTCGCCAACGATCATCTGTTGGCGTCAAGTTGACCGAATGAATAAAGGAGCGTTTATCGCTCCTTTATTGTTGGTGATTGGTTATGG
The DNA here is from genome assembly GCF_024743775.1 of Vibrio sp. RM-69-4. Lineage (NCBI taxonomy): Bacteria > Pseudomonadati > Pseudomonadota > Gammaproteobacteria > Vibrionales > Vibrionaceae > Vibrio > Vibrio sp. RM-69-4. The sequence goes on along the minus strand of NZ_JAMQXI010000076.1, from coordinate 23,367 downwards.
GTAACCTGCCGAAGCTGCACCAATAAACGGCGATAATCCGTTTCCACACAACTGTCGCGCCACACTAGATAGCGCTTACCTTGTTGTGCATAAATGATCAACACCATAAACGCAAACTGTGTAGAAACCTTTTCAATGGACAGGTTCTGGTCGGCACATTGCCACTCACCGTGACTCGTGAGCTTGAATTGGCCGATTAAGCTAGGGACTAACAGTGAGGTACTCTTTTGCGCGATAATAAGAAGAGCGAAAAATAAGGGAAGCGTGACGAGTGGAATGGGCGATATCAATAATGCCCACACGGCTATCATCAAAAAAATGACGTTAGTAATGCGGGCAAAATGGGAAGGAAATAATACGAAATTAACGCACTTTGCTGAGGTTGTGGGCAACAATTTTATCCACCATTGCCGCATGCCCAAGATTTTCGCTACGACCATGCCCCATAATCCAAGTAAATAGATCAGGGTCGTCAGACTCAAGTAGGGAAACGAAATCTCGTTGCTCATTTTCATTCAGAGAATCAAAGCACTCTTCAAAGAACGGCATCACAACCACATCGAGCTCTAACATTCCACGACGGCATGCCCACTTGATTCTTGCTTTTTCTTCAGTGGTGTACATCGGTTTTCCTCACCTTATGTTTATTTGCGTTGAGTGTATCAACTGGATGAAGATACAACTAGTAGATGAGTCACAGTCCCTGTTCAAGCTGACAAAAAAAAATTTCCGGATTAACATGGGGCTCAAGATTCTCTTTAGGTAACGACTATGGACTGGCAAAACACATTGACACCTCTCGCAGTAACCGCCAATGACTCACTTCCACCACTGATGCTGACTCATCTTGCATCCTGGGGCACTATCATCATTTCAGGCAATGATAAAAAAGCCTATTTGCAAGGCCAAGTGACCTGTAATGTCGTCACTCTTGAACCAACACAGTCAACCTTAAGTGCCCATTGTGATGCGAAAGGCAAAGTGTGGTCCGTCTTTCGCCTGTTCCACCATCACGATGGTTATGCGATGTTCCAGCCTTTATCAGCAATAGAGGCTGAATTAAGAGAGCTGAAAAAATACGCTATTTTTTCTAAGGTCAATATCAGCCAGAGCCAAGACATCGCTCTGGGTGTTATGGGCGAACAAGCTGAGCAATATATCAATACATTAACGGCGGATGAAGGTGAAGTGCGTTTGATTGACGGCGGTAGCGCCATCAAAATTTCATCCCAACGTTGGCTATTACTTGTTTCAGAGCAAACCGCGCAACAGCTCATGACGCAAAGTGAAGCTCTGAAAGTCACCGAGGAAACGTGGACTCGCTTTGATATCGAAGAAGCAGTCCCCGTCCTTGGTCAAGCGGATCAAAATGAGCACATACCGCAAGCCGTTAATCTTCAGGCCTTTAATGGTATCAGCTTTAATAAAGGGTGTTATACAGGTCAAGAAACCGTCGCTCGCGCTAAATATCGAGGTATTAATAAGCGTGCAATGTACATCCTTCAAGGCAACATTGAGCAACCGCTAAATAATGATCAACCAATCATGATCGAACGCTCAGTTGGAGAAAACTGGCGTAGTGCTGGGCAATTAATGGTTCACTACACGTTTGCTGATAATACCGCTATCGGTTTAGTAGTCTTACCAAACAATCTCGAGCCAGAAACTGAGTTTCGTCTTGCAAGCCAACCAAACACTCGTTGGTTTATGCAAGCTCTCCCTTACTCTCTTACTGACGAATAAGCTTCTTCCTTATATTGACCATGCGCCTCTTTACGAGGCGTATGCTTTGTAACACTCGCCTATCTCGAATAAATTTCAGGAAAAAGAATGCAACAATGTAATCCATTACATTGACGCGTGATCGCTCTCTAAATCACACAACATCAGGGGTGAATTTTTAGTCATTCTTGAAACATAAATAGTCACAAGGTTTATTTTGACGTACTCTTAACAATGCTGGTCAGGGCAAACGAAAAGTTGTCCTGACCAGCAAAAAAGTGAATCCACTGATTGTTTCAGGACATCCACTTTTTGTGTAATGCATCTGTGACTATTCGCCCGCCTATTATTTAAGCGGGCTTTTTTTTAGGCTATTCTTAACCAAAATTTAACACTTTCCATAAACAGCAGCTATTCTTTAAAGTGTAATATTTGTCGTGCTTAATATGCACCAAGTGAATGGTGCACTGAGCATTTTTTGTTAGCACTATTTTGAGGAGATAATCACGCAAACATGGGTATTTATCCAACATTCTGCCTACGGCAGCACAAATATCCAAAAGAGTCATCAATAACTGCATATTCCTCTATGGCAATCACACTATTAGAGGCGCAATTTATTTATAATTTGCAGTGTTAGAATAACAGAAGGATCGAAGTATGAGACTGTTTAAGCGCTATACGCCAGGTATGATAGCTAAACACGTAAGTCGGCTTTTTAAAGGAAGAATCTATATTTACGGGGTTGGAAAATTTGAATTCGATAATGGCAAACTGATCTTGCCAGAGCGCGCAGACAAGCGCCACTTTCAGACGGTGAAGGAAGTGAATCAGGAAATCATGAGACTACGCTGCGCCTACGCATAATACGAGTTTCATTAAAGAATTTTAAAAGGGTTGGCCATAAGCCAGCCCTTTTGCCATCATTAGGTTAATCACTGTTAGGGCTCAAGCAGCACCATTTTACTCTTGGCAAGATCAGGTAAATCACCTTTTAAACCCAGTGCTCTTTTCATAATCTCATCTTTGGCTCCAGGAAGTTGTCCAGCCAACTGCATGCCAATGCCACGGATCAGTTTCTTCGCCGGGTTATCACCTTCAAAAAGATCTTTGAAACCTTGCATCGCGGCAATCATTTTGGCGGCTTCTGTTTTTCGCCAACGTTCATAACCTCGCAAATTTTTGAGCAAGCCAATATCTTCACCTTGATGCCACAACGCGAGTAGTTCTTGAGCTAAGCTTGCAGCATCAAGTAAACCTAAATTAACACCTTGCCCGGCTAGCGGATGGATGGTGTGCGCCGCATCACCAACGAGTGCGATTCGTTGTAAAGCAAAATCTCGGGCATAACGCATTTTAAGTGGGAAAGCAGCACGTTCACCGACCACCTCACACAAACCTAAACGATGATCAAACTCAGCGGTCAGTATCTTATTGAATTCGAGCTCAGACAGGCTGAGCAAGCGCTGCGCTCGGTTGTGCTCTGTAGACCAAACGATTGAGCTCATATGAGGATCAGACATAGGTAAAAAGGCCAGCGGACCTTGTGGTGTAAACACTTGCCTTGCCGTCGATTGATGTGGTTCCACCGTGCGGACATTTGCCACCAGCGCACTGTGTCCATAATCCCAATGGGTTAATGGAATGTCTTGCTGCTGACGAACCCAAGAGTTTGCGCCATCGGCTCCTACTATCAATTTTGCGGTGAGTGATTGACCGTTATCGAGCGTTAGCCACGCTTCACTTTCTCCGACAGCCAGCGATTGGCATTGAGCGGGCATAAAGAGTGTCACATTCGCTTGCTTTTGTACTTGTTCGAGTAAGGCTAATTGAATGACGCGGTTCTCAACAATGTGTCCCAGATCCGGCTGAGTCATTTGATTGGCACTAAATTCGATCCGCGCAAAACTATCGCGTTCCCACACTTCCATCGCCGAATAAGGCGCAGCGCGACGAGAAATAATACCTTGCCATGCACCAAGGTTTCGCAACATGATTTCACTGGAACGGCTTAAGGCGGAGACTCGCACATCCGGCAGCTCTGCAAGTTCAAGGCTGGGTACTCGGCCCTCAATCACGGCGATGCGCAGTTCGCTATGCTTTAATGCGGCGGCCAGTGCAAGGCCAACCATTCCGCCACCCACAATGACAATATCGACACTTTGCATCATATACAGACCCTTTTATCTATTCACTACGCCAAGCGTTCGGCGCAGTAGCGGCATGTTCAGCCACGGTAAATTATCCATCATCATGAGGCCTACATTGCGACCAATGCGAGTGGTTAGCCAATCATTGGAAAAGAGATGCACCAGGGATGATGTCAGCTTAATGGTGGCATCACGATCCGCTTCTCGGCGTTGGGAAAAAGCCTGTAAGCCGTGATAGCAGCCAACATCGGCTTGCTGCTTGATAAGCTCATCCGCCAAGCTTGCCACATCTCGAATACCTAAGTTAAAACCTTGTCCCGCAATCGGATGTAATGTCTGAGCGGCATTGCCCACAATGGCAAAACGATGTGAAATGTTCTGCTCTCGATAACGCAGTTGTAATGGATAGCAGGCACGAGTGCCCACTTTATTCACTCGCCCTAAACGCCAACCAAACGCATCTTGAAGCTGTGCTAAAAAACCCTCATCACTGAGTGAAAAAACTTGCTGGGCTTTCGCGGGAGGTAAACACCAAACTAAAGAGAGTCGATTATCACTCATTGGTAATAACGCTACAGGACCATCGGCGGTAAATCGTTCAAACGCCCGTCCTTGATGAGCTTTTGAGCTCACAACGTTAGCAATAACCGCGACCTGTTCAAAATCATGCTCTTGTTGGATGAGGCCGATTTGCTCGCAGCAGGTCGATATCGCCCCATCGGCTGCGACCAATAACTTAGCTTGGATCGTTCGTTGATCGTTAAGGGTGACAGTGACCTTATCCATACTGCGTTCCACTTGCTGAACCGCGCTTGGGCAAAATAACTCAATATGCGGGCTCTGCTGCATTTTTTGCGCGTAAATCTGCCCAACATCGGCTAATTCAACCACGTAACCTAATGCTTCTAAATCGAGTTGCTGACAAGTGATATCGGTCATCCCAATATGAGACCGATCCGACACATGAATATGTGTAATTGGGATGGCGACCTCTTGCAGCGACTGCCACAAGGAGAGATTTTGCAAAATTTGTACGCTACCGTGGGATAAAGCAATTGAACGCGAATCAAAGCCGGGATGGGCGAGCTTACCATCCAGCGGGTGCGCTTCGACCACAGCAATCGCAAGCTTTCCTTGAGAAAGCGTATCTAAGGCCAACGCCAGTGTTGCACCGGCCATCGCCCCACCAGCGATAATCACATCAAATTGCTTCACAGTCATCTCTCTTTAATGCACGGTCGGCTGAGTTTCTTGTAGAGGTTTGATACCAAATTCAGCATGAATTGTTAACACACAAGCTTTTATATGCTCGATGACGTGTTCCAAAAGTTGAGCTTGCTCATCCAAGTCATCCTCTTCATCGATACCGAGCTTGGCAATTTCTTCTAGGTCAGCCAAGGCTTCCTTAGTTTCTGCGGACGCTTTTTTCAAAACAACCCCAATCAAGCCAAGCCCAGAAATGAAGTGATTTACCCAGTCGGCTACGCCATCAGCCAAATCAAATACACTGGCACTCGCCTCTTCATCTGGCAACAGCAGTGACAACTCCATCTCGCTGCCAGTTAGCTCTTCGATTGTAAAGGTGAGTACTTGTTCAGCCAATGTCAATGGACGATCTGGCCAACCCATACCTTCGTTAGTGTAATCAAAAATAAGTGGCTGCCAGCTCTTATCATTTAAGCCCAGACCACCCGCCAGCATGCCCGTTAGCAACCCATGCAACTCAGCAGGGTTAACCGCAAGTGCTGCAGATTGAAGGGCAGTGGCAAGAGAAAGATAATCCGGTAGTTTTTTTTCGCTCATGGGAAGCTCGTAATAAAATCAAATAAGCGCGATCCTACCACTTAGCTTCCAATGCGAAAATGCTCAAAGCGTTAATTGTGGGTAGCTTTTACTCAATTTGCCTAATAACTGTGTTTTTAGTCCCTCATTTTTTACTGCTCGCTTTGAAAAGCTTGAATCTTAGGGCCGCTTTACCTATAGTTTCCACCTCGATGGGCATGTGAGTGGCACCATCTTAGACAGCGCGATAAGAGTTCATCCATCATGAGTAATCAAGCGGTAGACGTAGAAATTTTAGGAAAATTGACTCGTGTGAATTGCCCTGCGGGACAAGAGCAGTCTTTAATCCAAGCGGCGCAAGATCTTGATAACCGATTGAAAGAGATGGCAGAGCGTACTAAAGTTACCAATGAGGTAAAGCTACTCACGATTGCTGCGCTCAACATTTGTTATGAATTGCAAACCAAAAACAATGAGAGCCTAGGCCAACAAAATCAATTAACCGAGCGCATGGAACAGCTCGCTGCATCTCTTGAAGATGCCATCAGTAAAGTGAAGCTAGGACAGCAGTAGTCTTTACCAGCGTAACCAAATTTACCCTAGAGTGTTTGTCAGCCGGATTTAAGTCCCTGAGCCGATAAGCAACACCAAAGGGTTAGTACTTGGTAGCTATTGAGCAAGCTCGGCTCGTACCGAGAAGCCTGCGGTTACCATTGCTGATCCGCCTTGAACCAGCTGGTTCAAGGGCCAAAATCCGCAACGGCACTCTGGGGTATCCTTATGCAAAACACTCGACACACACTTCGTCAAGTCATCCGCCAGCGGCGTAAACAGCTATCACCTACGCAGCAAAAACACGCTTCAATTGAACTTGTCTCTCGTTTTTCAACACTGCCTGAAGTTTTAACGAGTCAGCACATTGCCCTCTACTTAGCGACCGATGGTGAGCTTGAAACACAACCGCTCATAGCGTGGTTATGGCAACAAGGCAAACAGACCTATCTTCCCGTTTTACACCCCTTCTCGAGTGGGAATTTATTGTTCTTGCGCTATGATGCTCAAACCATAATGACGCGAAATAAATACGGCATTGCCGAACCCAAGCTCAACCAAACATTGATCAAACCAGCAAATGAGCTAGATATCATCTGCACACCATTGGTGGCCTTTGATCAAACAGGGCAAAGGCTCGGGATGGGTGGCGGCTATTATGATCGTACGTTAGAAACTTGGTTTAAAACGGGTAAAGGTGCCCTACCCATAGGTTTAGCTCATGATTGCCAACAAGTGACTCATCTGCCGAGCGAAGCATGGGATATACCTTTACCTCAAATAGTGACTCCAAGCCAAATCTGGCAATGGGAATCATAAATTATTGAGGCTATAATCGCCCCGCAACATTACCGTCACTATAAATCGATATCAGGAGATTGGCATGACTCAAGATGAAATGAAAAAAGCCGCCGGCTGGGCCGCACTCAAATATGTAGAAAAAGGCAGCATCGTTGGTGTGGGTACGGGTTCAACGGTGAATCACTTCATTGATGCACTGGGTTCGATTAAAGATGATATTAAGGGTGCGGTTTCAAGTTCTATCGCCTCAACAGAGAAGCTAAAAGGCCTAGGTATTGAAGTGTTCGACTGCAATGATGTTGATCAACTCGATATTTATGTTGATGGCGCAGATGAAATCAACCCTGCGCGCGATATGATCAAAGGCGGCGGCGCTGCGCTCACTCGAGAAAAAATCGTTGCCGCTATTGCGGATAAATTCATTTGTATCGTTGATGGTACAAAAGCGGTCGATATTCTAGGTCAATTCCCACTTCCAGTTGAAGTGATCCCAATGGCGCGCTCTTATGTGGCACGTCAACTGGTTAAACTTGGTGGTGATCCAGCCTATCGCCATGGCGTAATAACGGATAACGGTAACGTTATCTTGGATGTGCACGGATTAAAAATTACTGATGCTAAAGCATTAGAAGATAAAATTAATGGGATTGTCGGCGTAGTAACCGTCGGTTTATTCGCTCACCGAGGTGCTGATGTCGTCATCACTGGCACGGAAAATGGTGCCAAAATCGAAGAGTAAGTCACAAAATAAGGCTACTTTCCGTTATTTCATTACAAACGGCACCCATGGGTGCCGTTTTTCTTCGCTATGCCCTAGAAAATCATGCCTTATTTCGTAATTTTCTTACCCAAAACAAAAAAAGTTTGTTACTTTATTGGTCAGAAGACGCACAAGGAAAACGTTTGTCTTCCAACAAAATGGTTAATCTTCCTCTTTACATTAGCCCTTTTGCTTTATGTGCGCCGTGTTTGCCCACCTTCCCATTTTTAAGGACGAGAATAATGGCCAAAGTTTCACTCGAAAAAGACAAAATCAAAATCTTACTCCTCGAAGGGCTACACCCTTCAACGGTTGAAGTACTGCAATCTGCCGGTTACAGCAATATTGAGTATCACAAAGGTTCTCTGGGTGATGAACAACTGCTCGAAGCGGTGAAAGATGCTCACTTCATCGGAATTCGTTCGCGCACTAATTTGACTGAAGCGGTAATCAACGCGGCAGAGAAGTTGGTTGCTATCGGCTGCTTCTGCATTGGCACCAACCAAGTTGACCTGAATGCAGCCGCAAAACGCGGGATTCCTGTCTTTAATGCACCATTTTCGAATACTCGCAGTGTTGCTGAACTCGTTTTAGGCCAAACACTGCTACTACTGCGTGGGATTCCTGAAAAAAATGCATTGGCACATCGTGGTATTTGGAAAAAAAGTGCTGATAACTCTTATGAGGCACGCGGTAAACGCTTAGGTATTATTGGCTATGGCCACATTGGTACCCAGCTCGGTATCATTGCCGAAAACCTCGGTATGCAAGTCTATTTCTATGACATAGAAAACAAACTCTCACTCGGTAATGCAACGCAAATACATACCATGAGTGAGCTACTGAATAAATGTGATGTCATTTCTCTGCATGTGCCTGAAACTCCAGATACTAAAAATATGATGGGTAAAGAAGAGTTTGCACGCATGAAGCCTGGCTCTATCTTTATCAACGCAGCACGCGGAACGGTAGTCGACATTCCCGCACTCTGCGATGCATTGGCATCAAACCATCTAGCTGGCGCGGCAATAGATGTATTTCCAGAAGAACCCGCCACAAACTCTGAACCTTTTGAATCCCCACTGATGCATTTTGATAATGTCATTCTGACACCGCACATTGGTGGCTCAACTCAAGAAGCACAAGAAAATATCGGTATTGAAGTAGCCGGTAAGTTGGCAAAATATTCAGATAACGGCTCAACCTTATCAAGCGTGAACTTCCCTGAAGTATCACTGCCAATTCACCGTGATAGTTCGCGTTTACTGCATATTCACGAAAACCGTCCGGGTATTCTGACACAAATCAACACCATCTTCGCCGAAGAAGGGATCAATATCGCCGCTCAATATTTACAAACGTCAGCGGATATCGGTTATGTAGTGATTGACGTAGAAACCGCTCGCTCTGCGGAAGCTCTGACTAAGCTGAAAAGCATCAGCGGCACCATTCGTGCGCGTATTCTTCACTAAGCACTTCTCCAGTAAAAGCACTAAATGACAAAAAGGCCACACAAAATGTGGCCTTCCTTATTTCGATAGGGAGCTCGGTAAATTAAGCTTTAAGCGCTCGCTCCCCGCGAGCAATACCTACCACGCCACTTCGCGCGACTTCGATTACTTCCGTGACTTCCGACAACGCTTGAATAAAGGCATCGAGTTTTTCGCTGGTTCCGGCAAGCTGCACAGTATATTGCGCCGCAGTGACATCCACGATCTGCCCACGGAAAATATCAGCTGTACGTTTCACTTCGGCGCGCGCAAAACCGCTAGCTTTGACTTTCACCATCATCAGCTCACGTTCAATGTGTTCGCACTCTGACACTTCTTGCACTTTAAGCACATCAATCAACTTATGCAGTTGCTTTTGAATTTGTTCAAGTTGCATTTCATCGGTCTTAGTGGTGATGTTTAAGCGTGACAATGTTGCATCATCGGTTGGCGAAACCGTTAGTGATTCAATGTTATAACCACGTTGAGAAAATAGACCAACAACGCGAGACAAAGCACCCGATTGGTTTTCCATTAATATTGAAATAATGTGTCTCATATTATGTTCTCTCCGTTTTGCTTAACCACATTTTGTCCATCCCTTCGCCTTTAATTTGCATTGGGTAGACGTGCTCCGTTTCATCCACATTAATATCAACAAAAACCAATCGATCTTTCATATCGAGTGCTTTTTTAAGCCCGGCTTCAAGTTCATCAGGCTGTGAGATACGGATGCCAACGTGGCCATAAGCTTCTGCAATTGCTGCAAAATCGGGAACAGAACTCATATAAGAATTAGAGTGACGTCCTTGGTAAATAATATCTTGCCACTGTTTTACCATGCCAAGAAAACGGTTGTTTAAGTTAATAATTTTCACTGGAATATCATATTGCAACGCGGTGGAAAGCTCTTGGATATTCATTTGAATACTGCCATCCCCAGTGACAATCACTACCTCTTCTTCTGGCATGGCAAATTTAACCCCCATTCCAGCGGGTAAACCAAACCCCATGGTGCCCAAACCGCCAGAGTTGATCCAACGACGAGGCTTATTGAATGGATAATAAAGTGCGGCGAACATTTGGTGCTGACCAACATCGGAGGCCACATATGCGTCTCCATTTGTCAGTTTATGTAAAGTTTCAATCACTTGCTGCGGCTTAATGCGTTCGCTGGATTTCTCATAAGCTAGGCATTGGCGGTCGCGCCAGCTTTGGATATCTTGCCACCATAGTTCAAGCGCCTGCGAATCATTACAGCCACCTTGCTCAGAGAGCAATTGCAGCATAGTTTCCAGTACTTGTTCGGCTGATCCCACTATCGGCAGATCGACTGGCACATTTTTAGAGATCGACGAAGGATCAATGTCAATGTGCATGATCTTAGCGTTCGGGCAATACTTTTCTAGATTATTGGTTGTACGGTCATCAAAACGCACGCCAATACCGAAAATCAAATCCGCATTGTGCATCGCCATATTGGCTTCATACATGCCATGCATTCCAAGCATGCCTAACGCATTTTTATGCGTCCCAGGGAAAGCACCAAGCCCCATTAACGTGCTGACTACGGGTAAATTGAGCGTTTCAGCCAGTTGTAAAATGTGCTGATCTGCGCCTGAAATAACAGCGCCACCACCAATGTACAATACGGGTTTTTTGGCTTCTAACAACGCTTTTAGCGCCTTTTTAATTTGCCCTTTATGACCAGAAGTAGTTGGGTTGTATGAGCGCAGTTTGATCGACTCAGGATACGTGTAAGGGAGTTTGATCTGAGGATTCATCACATCTTTAGGCAGATCGATCACGACCGGCCCCGGGCGCCCTGTTGAGGCAATATAAAAGGCTTTCTTAATGGTTTCAGGAATATCTTCAGCTTTTTTTACAAGAAAACTGTGTTTGACGATCGGACGAGAAACCCCAACGATGTCACATTCTTGAAACGCATCGTTACCAATGAGGTTATTTGGCACGTTGCCTGAAATAACAATCATTGGAATTGAGTCCATGTAAGCGGTAGCAATCCCTGTGACGGTATTCGTCGCCCCTGGGCCAGAACAAACAAGTACCACACCCGTTTTTCCGGTTGCTCGAGCATAGCCATCTGCCATGTGCGTGGCCGCTTGCTCGTGGCGAACAAGGACATGTTTAATTTGGTCGGTTTTTGCGTGCAGCGCATCGTAAATATCAAGAACGGAACCACCTGGGTATCCAAATATTTGCTCTACACCTTCTTCGATCAGAGATTGAACCACCATCTCTGCGCCAGATAACATCTGTTGATTGGATTGCGTTGCCATTTTTTCTCCTTACCAGTACCCAACACATGGTCAGTCAATGGGCCTGGTTTTACATAGTTTAGGGCTTATTTGTAGCCTAATTCGAAAACTTTCCACTTTCGGCTATGTCTTGCTTTTGTCATAACAAAAAACAAGGTAACGCAACAACTGTAACTCTTTCTTATCATCGGGTCGAACGCCAAATAGCGCACACTTTGGCAAATGTTTGGTTAAATGGAATTTTATTAGGTAACTATCGTAAAACTGGTATTAAAAACAGCTCAATCCATGAGTAATTAGCAAAAATAAAGCAAAAAATATTACCATGCAGCAATGTAGCGTTATGAGGAAGCGAGGTTTAACTTCCGTCGTAATATAAAAAATCCCCCACGCTTTATCTGAAAAGCAAGTGGAGGATTTTTAAACAATGAAAAAACTATCTTAAGATAATCTTACTCACCTTTAGTCTTTTCTTTGTACATTTCCTCGATTTCATCTTGGTAACGATCACTAATGACTTTTCTACGCAGTTTCTGAGTCGGCGTCAGCTCACCTTTGTCCATTGAAAAAGCCTTAGGTAATAATTTAAACTTTTTCACCTGCTCAAATTTGGCTAGCTCTTTTTGCAAATCATTGACTCGTTTTTCCAACATCTCAACCACTTGGTTGTTCTTGATAAGATCTAATCTGTCATGATATTTGATGTTGAGCTCTTTGGCGTAAACCTCCAAGCTGTCATAACAAGGTACAATTAAAGCCGATACAAATTTACGTGTGTCAGCAATCACCGCAATCTGTTCAATAAAATGATCTTTACCAATCGCTCCCTCAATAACTTGTGGCGCAATGTATTTACCACCGGAGGTTTTCATCAGCTCTTTGATACGATCAGTGATGAAGACATTACCTTGCTCATCAATGTGCCCAGCATCTCCTGTTTTGAGAAAACCTTGTTCATCGAATGCTAACGCCGTTTCTTCAGCCATTTTATAGTAGCCGCGCATAACCATTGGTCCGCGAACAAGAATTTCATTGTTGTCACCGATTTTGACCTGAGCTCCTGGCATCGACATGCCTATTGAATCAGGATTAAAACACCGATCATCCCAACAAGAAACCGTTGCTGTGGTTTCCGTCATGCCGTAGCCCAACTTCACGTTAATGCCAATGGCATGGAAAAATCGGCCGATGGTTTCATCTAATTTCGCGCCGCCGCAAGGCATGAAATTAATCCGCCCACCAAGCAATGCACGCAATTTAGACAACACGATTTTATCCGCTAATGCGTAACTCTTTTTCAGCATGAAGGATGGCTGGCGCTTTTCTTGATGGCAAAGAGCCATCTTAGCCCCCATATTGACCGCCCAAGTAAATAGCACTTTTCGATGCAACGGCGCTTTCGAGACTTTTTCGTGAATAGCGGAGAAAATTTTCTCGTAGAAGCGAGGAACGGCACACATTACCGTTGGCTTTAGCTCACTCAATGCATCACGTACTTGCATCGTATCCTGCAAATAACAGTTAGTCGCACCGCTGTAAAGAATGTAAAAAGTCCACGCCCGTTCAAACACGTGTGACAATGGTAAAAAACAGAGTGACACATCATCCTTAGAGATGTTTAACCGCTCATCATGCCCTTCAAGCTGAGCGCCAATATTACGGTAATCAAGCATCACACCTTTAGGTTGACCTGTGGTGCCAGAGGTATAGATGAGCGTCAGCAGATCATCCATATTCGCCTGTTCAAGGCGAGACCCTAATTCCGCTTGCTGGCCATCTGTATTTTGTTCAATAAAAGTCTGCCAATGGATGCCATGTTGAAAACTTTTTAGATCAATGCCATCACTCATGGCGACAATTAATTCAAGCTGTTCGCACTCATCAAAAAAATCCAGTGCCGCATCGTATTGTGCCTGTTCACCGACAAAGAGCACTTTGACATCAGCATCTTGAATAATATAACTGGCCTGCGCTGGCGTATTAGTTGGATAAATAGGTACCGTAACGGCTCTTAACTGCAAAGTAGCCAAGTCAGCTATTGTCCACTGCGGCATGTTATTCGAAAAAATCCCGACTTTATCTTGGATTTTTATACCTTGCGTTAAAAGTGCAAGTGACATCGCATCGATACGTTGACCAAATTGCTTCCAGCTGATCCCATGCCACTCTTTCTCTATTTTTTTGTGTTTTAGAGCAATGCACTCGCCACCTTTGATAATCTGTTCACGAATTCTTTTTACGATATGGAAATTTAAATTGGGCATCTTTTTTACCTGTAGCTTACACATGTAAGCTTTTTGAGCGCACAAGTGTACATTTAGAAGCAAAAAAGGCAACTGACGGATGTCAAAGTTATCAATTAATTCTACAGACAAAAAAGCCCTGAATGGATATAACCAATTCAAGGCTAAAAGAGGTGTGTCACTAAGTTTAGAGCACAGTAAAAATTAACGGGTAAACGTTAGTTTAATGCAACAACTTCGCCGCAAATCATCATTAACTGATCACGCAGCCAAATATGGCCTTTGTCTTTTTCACTAGACTCATGCCAACTGAGATAACCACTGATTTGGCCATTTGCAAATGGGAAATCGAGGATTTGTAACTGATCTCGGTTAGCCGCATTCTCAACCATCCAACGAGGTGCAATCGTCACCAACTCAGATTGTCCGACCACATAAAGCACGTTGCTCAAACTGGTCCCTTCATAATAAGGAACACAGTCTAATTCGCGGTATGCTTGCTCAGAAAAGCTACGTTGCCCATGGATGCGAGATAACTTCGCATGCTTTTCAGCGGTTAGGCTATCAGCGTTAACAGAGCCATTGATGCGTGGATGAGACTTAGATGCCACCACCACTAATTCATCTTGGAAAATTTCCGTACTGGAGAAACCTTGCTCATCAAAACGCGCGTAATCAATCACAAAATCGATCTCTTGGTAACGCATACGCTCAGCTAACAAACGGTTAAATTCCGCATCAAGATGAAGTTGGACCAAAGGCGCTTGTTCATGAACTGATGACATAATTTTCGGCGCGAAACGAATATCACAAGGACTGCAAATCGCTAATTTAAATAAGCGGGTTGATGTTTCAGGAGAAAACACCGAACTTGGCAGTTCATTACGGATTAATTGCAGTGCTTGACGCATCGGACCGAACAGTTGACGTGCGCGTTGAGTAGGTTGAATACCTCGCCCTTGTCGCATAAACAGTTCATCATTAAACATTACCTTCAAACGCGCTACAGCATTGCTGACTGCTGGCTGAGACATACCCAAATTATGAGCGGCACGGGTAATATTTTGCTCTTGCATTACTGCATCAAAAACCGTCAGCAGGTTTAAATCTACACCACGTAATGTGCTTTCCATGCGGTAACTAGCAATAGCGCTCATTGCATCTTTTTTATCTAACATTTTTGGGACGCCTCTTGTTGTTATCGTCAATACCGTAAAAGTAATTTTTTAGAATAGATAACCTGCCATTTATTATATTTACCCAGACACAACTGGGTGGAGGCTACTATCTGCTAAGCATTTATCGATTGGCAACAAGATTGATAAAATATCAGTTTTTTTTATCCAAACAAAAAGATTGTCCTTATTTATCAGTACGATGTATTTTTATAAAAAACCATAAAACAGAAAAATTTATGCATTTTATTCAAAACATTGAATCAAGTGATGAATAACAAGCCTTCACCTTGATATATTCACCAAGTAAATCAATTACGTCAAAATTCAAAGCATTTCGTCAATATTAGCTAAATGACACATAACTAGGGAAATCAACCTGTCGCCATAAAGACTGGCTCAGCTCTTTATGATTATCCCATTTGCCATTTTGTACCCATTCAACCAAGGCTTTCGCTACATTAGGATAGACAACGCGCTCGACCTGTTTTTCATCCAACCAACGGCGTAACTCCGACGGGTCCAAAAACTCCATAGATGCAGCAAGCCCGAGATTCTCAAGAGTGGCAACGTTACTTTGCTGCTCAAATTGACCTGATAGTGGCTTAAGTAGCAGCTTTTTACCCAATGAAAGTGCTTCTGATGGTAATTCAAAGCCACCATTAGCAATCACGCCATCGCAGCGATGCAAGTGATATTGAAAATAGGTATGACATAAGGGACGCAACTCAACATTTTCAACGGATTGCGCTTCCATTAAAGAAGGGTGATAACAAATAAATGCTTGATTTGAAAAACGAAAAAGCAACTCAAGAATATCATCAACATGCTCAAATGGAAGATAGACCAAAATGAAATGCTCGCTAGACGTATGCTGCTCTGAACGATAGATAATCGGAGGAAGGATCGGTTGATCAAAATGATACCAATGTAAACCGACGTGGTAATTGGCAGGCGCAAACTGTTGAATAATCTGTTTATCCAGCCAACTTGCCCCTTTCAAAGGCACATTATAACGAAATGCATTTTGATGACTTATCCCAATACACGGAATACCTTGCTGTTTAGCCGCCCATGCCGATACTGGTTCAAAGTCATTAATGACCAGATCATACGGAGACAAATCGAGGTTTTTTGTCTCACTCACGAAAGTCAGTAAATTATTATTCAGCGCCGTTTTAACGTAATTTACGTGTCCCTGTTCAGTTTCAAAAGTAAAACCGCGCCGAGTTTGGTAATCACCGAAACTTTCCATCGAAAAGTATTTCTCTTTTTCACGTCCAGAAAAGAGAAATTGCACATCAATTTTGGCTTCTTTCAACGCTTCACTCATCACTCGTGAACGAGCAATATGGCCATTTCCGGTGCCTTGGACACCATACAGAATTTTCAAAAGCCTCTCTCCACCAACCACAAAGCAAATCTTGCGCTACTTACACCAAGCAGCGCGCCAATCACGATATCCGTCAAGAAGTGAACCCCAAGTAGGATGCGAGATACGCCAATTAAGCCAGCCCAAACCAAGACAAAAGCATCGCTATGAGGATAGAAATGGCCAATTAATGTCGCCATAACAAACCCTGCAGCCGTATGACCAGAAGGCAAACTGTAGCGATCCGAAGGGGTAATAAAGGCAATGAATGAAGGAGAAAACTCTTCAGGGCGACGACGCTGAAAGCTATTTTTTAATCCCCAATAAATAGGGAGTTCAATCGCGAAAGCGGCCAGTCCAGCCATTAAGAATAGGTGGCCATTAAGCGGGTCTAAATACCAAGCTAAAGCACCAATCAACGCGTACAAATGCCCATCCCCAGTATGGGAAATAGCTTTGCTGATCTGCGCTACAGGCTGATTAAAACGATGCTGTAAACAAAATAGCGAAAACGCTACGTCAAACTTAACAATTTGTCCGATGGCACGCATGAGCGACTCCTGTCATTCCATAAACCTCTTACGCTCTAAACGTAGAAGTTTAAAATGACAAATACGTGACTGTTTGTTGGAGAATGAATGAATTTAACCGATGACAAACGTTCTTGCGTGAAAACATTCCGTGCTACAAAAAGTGATCCTCTCTACCAATTCTGCTCATTTTTACCGCTTTTGACTAAAACTGATCCGATATGAATAAAAAAACAACTTAATGGTTGACGAGTTAAGTCGAGTACGGTACTAATTTGTTAACTTAATCTTGTGGAATGTTACGAATGACTATCCGTTTTTCTATCCTGCTGGGCCTGCTCCTTATCGTGAACCATTCGCGCGGGTAGGTTGTGGAAGAAAAACACCACACAAGATGACAAGAGCCCGCACTGAGATGCGGGTTTTTTTATAACTATATTTAGGAAGTAAACGATTAACCATCGGTGCAAGGGAGCAAACATGAATAATCAAGTCATTATATTCGACACCACATTACGTGATGGCGAACAAGCTTTGTCAGCAAGCTTAACCGTTAAAGAAAAACTGCAGATTGCTTACGCATTAGAGCGCCTTGGTGTTGATGTTATTGAAGCAGGTTTTCCAGTTTCCTCCCCTGGTGATTTTGAATCGGTCAAAACGATTGCCAAACACATTAAAAACAGCCGCGTCTGCGCGCTTTCTCGCGCGGTAGCAAAAGATATTGATGCAGCAGCCGAAGCTCTGAAAGTCGCTGATGCTTTTCGTATCCATACGTTTATTTCAACCTCAACCATTCATGTGCAAGATAAATTGCGCCGCAGTTATGATGATGTGCTCGAGATGGCAGTCAGTGCGGTGAAACACGCCCGTAACTACACCGATGACGTCGAATTTTCCTGTGAAGATGCGGGCCGAACGCCCATTGATAATCTCTGTAGAATGGTCGAAGCCGCAATTAATGCCGGAGCTAAGACCATCAATATTCCAGACACGGTCGGTTATACTGTTCCTAGCGAATTTGGTGGCATTATTCAGATGCTGTTTGAGCGAGTCCCTAACATAGATAAAGCCATTATTTCCGTTCATTGCCACGATGACTTGGGAATGTCAGTCGCAAACTCGATTGCCGCTGTACAGGCTGGCGCAAGGCAAATAGAAGGCACCATCAACGGTATTGGTGAGCGCGCTGGTAACTGTTCACTGGAAGAGATCGCAATGATCATCAAAACTCGTCAAGAATTCCTCGGCGTACATACTGGCTTAAAGCATGATGAGATCCACCGCACCAGTAAGTTGGTTAGCCAACTGTGCAATATGCCGATTCAAAGTAACAAAGCGATTGTCGGTGCCAACGCATTTAGCCACTCGTCAGGCATTCATCAAGATGGCATGTTGAAGAACAAAAACACTTACGAAATCATGACTCCAGAGTCAATTGGCCTAAAAAACCAAGCGCTGAACTTAACGAGCCGCAGTGGCCGCGCTGCAGTAAAAAGCCATATGGATAGCATGGGTTACAATGAAAACGAATACAACCTCAATGCCTTGTATGAAGATTTCTTAAAATTGGCAGATCGTAAAGGCCAAGTGTTTGACTATGACTTAGAAGCTTTGATGCACTTTTCAAATCTGCGTGATGAAGACGATTTCTACAAATTGAACTATTTGAGTGTTCAATCAGGCAGTGTTATGGCGACCACCAGTATTAAATTGCTTTGTGGTGATGAAGAAAAATGTGAAGCTGCCGTTGGTAATGGCCCTGTCGATGCGCTTTACCAATGTATTTACCGTCTAACTGGCTATGAGATCGTATTGGATAAGTTTGACCTTACCGCCAAGGGCGAAGGTGAAGATGGACTCGGGCAAGCCGATATTATTGCCAACTACAAAGGACGAAAATATCACGGTACAGGCGTCTCTACGGATATTGTCGAAGCATCAGGACAAGCCTTGTTGCACGTAATCAATAGCATTCATCGTGCCGATCAAATTGCAGAAATTAAACAAAAGAAAGTGGCAACCGTTTAACGTACCTAGATTAGAGCTTTCAGTCTTTAGAGCTCACTGGGGCAAGCAAATATAAAAATAGTAAAGGACTAACATGACAGACAAAACATACAAAATTGCCGTTCTTGCAGGTGATGGTATCGGCCCAGAAGTAATGCAACAAGCACATAAGGTATTGGATGCGATTGAAAAAAAACATGCTATCCGGTTTGCTAGAAAAGAACATGATGTCGGCGGGATTGCGATTGATAACCACGGTTGCCCGCTACCTGAAAGCACAATTAAAGGATGTGAAGAAGCAGACGCCATATTGTTTGGTTCCGTAGGCGGCCCTAAATGGGAGCATTTACCACCCAACGACCAACCAGAACGCGGTGCACTCCTACCGCTTCGCAAACATTTTCAACTGTTTTGCAACTTGCGTCCTGCTCAAATTCACTCAGGCTTAGAAAGCTTTTCTCCTTTACGATCCGATATCTCCGATCGTGGCTTCGATATTGTGGTTGTTCGGGAATTGACTGGTGGTATTTATTTTGGCCAACCCAAAGGACGAGAAGGCGAAGGGGCAAATGAAAAAGCATTTGATACCGAAGTTTACCACCGCTACGAAATCGAACGCATTGCAAAAATAGCGTTTGAGTCCGCACGATTACGTCGTAAAAAAGTATGCTCAGTCGATAAAGCGAATGTATTACAAAGCTCTATCTTATGGCGTGAGGTCGTGGAAGAGATCGCAAAAGATTATCCGGACGTCGAGCTTTCACACATTTATATCGATAATGCCACTATGCAGCTCATTAAAGATCCCTCTCAATTTGATGTCATGCTGTGCTCTAATATTTTTGGTGACATCATTTCCGATGAATGCGCCATGATCACAGGCTCAATGGGCATGCTACCTTCCGCTAGCCTTAATGAAAGCAATTTCGGTCTCTATGAGCCAGCAGGTGGCTCTGCACCTGATATCGCAGGAAAGAACATTGCTAACCCAGTTGCACAAATTCTTTCCGCCGCTTTAATGCTACGTTATAGCTTGGGCGAAGAAAGTGCCGCTCAAGCTATCGAAAATGCCGTATCAAAGGCGCTTACCGCAGGCGAACTCACCGCAGATCTTGCCAGTGGTAAATCGGCACTTTCAACCTCTGAAATGGGCGATAAAATTGCCAGCTATATTTTAAACTCATAATTAGTAGGACTAGGCTCGCCTAGTCCTTTATAAAGCTCAAAGAGCTCAAGGAAGAAGCAATGTCGCAAGCAAAAACCTTATACGAAAAAATTTATGATGCCCACATTGCGGTATCAGCTGAAGGGGAAACCCCCATCCTTTATATCGATCGTCATCTCGTTCATGAAGTGACATCACCGCAAGCATTTGATGGTTTACGCGAAAAGGGACGTAAAGTTCGTCAGACGAGTAAAACATTCGCTACCATGGACCATAACGTTTCAACCACCACAAAAGACATTAATGCCTCGGGTGAGATGGCTCGAATCCAAATGGAAACATTGTCCAAGAACTGTGCTGAGTTTGGCGTAACACTCTACGACTTAAATCATAAATACCAAGGCATCGTTCATGTCATGGGGCCAGAATTAGGTATTACTCTTCCCGGTATGACCATTGTCTGCGGTGACTCACACACAGCAACACATGGCGCATTTGGCTCGTTAGCGTTTGGCATCGGTACATCAGAAGTTGAGCACGTACTTGCAACCCAAACATTGAAACAAGCTCGCGCGAAAACGATGAAAATTGAGGTGACAGGCAAAGTCGCTCCAGGCATCACCGCTAAAGATATCGTGCTAGCCATTATAGGTAAAACAACGGCGGCCGGTGGTACAGGCTATGTCGTTGAATTTTTTGGTGAAGCGATTACCGATCTTTCAATGGAAGGTCGTATGACGGTGTGCAATATGGCGATTGAGCTTGGGGCAAAAGCCGGTCTTATCGCCCCTGATCAGACTACGTTTGACTACATTAAAGGTCGCAAATTTTCTCCTCAAGGAAGCGATTTAGAAGCCGCCATTGAGTACTGGGCAACGCTAAAAACCGATGATAATGCCAAATTCGATGCAGTCGTTACCCTAAATGCCGCGGACATCAAACCACAAGTAACGTGGGGCACAAACCCAGGGCAAGTAATTGCTGTCGACGAAACCATTCCATCTCCTGATAGCTTTAGTGATCCTGTCGAAAAAGCATCAGCAGAAAAAGCACTGGCGTATATGGGACTGGAAGCAGGTAAATCCTTGTCAGACTATAAAGTGGATAAAGTCTTTGTCGGTTCTTGCACAAACTCACGTATTGAAGATATGCGAGCAGCAGCTCAAGTCGCGAAAGGTAAAAAAGTCGCACCACACGTTCATGCATTGATTGTTCCAGGTTCAGAGCAAGTTAAAGCGCAAGCGGAAGCGGAAGGCTTGGATAAAATATTTATTGAAGCGGGTTTTGAATGGCGCTTGCCGGGCTGTTCAATGTGCTTGGCTATGAACAATGACAGGCTCGGTGCAGGTGAACGCTGTGCATCAACATCCAACCGCAATTTTGAAGGCCGCCAAGGTCGAGATGGCCGCACACATTTAGTCAGTCCTGCAATGGCCGCCGCCGCCGCCATCGCTGGACACTTTGTCGATATCCGTAATATTCATTCTTCAACACTCAACTAAACAGGGGATCACCAATGTCAGGTTTTAAACAGCACACAGGTTTGGTCGTTCCTCTTGATGCAGCGAACGTCGATACAGATGCCATCATCCCTAAGCAATTTTTACAGAAAGTAAATCGCACTGGTTTTGGCAAACACCTTTTTCATGATTGGCGTTTTCTAGATGATGCAGGTCAGCAACCGAATCCAAATTTTGTCATGAATAAACCTCGCTATGAAGGAGCGAGCATTCTACTTGCTCGTGAAAACTTTGGCTGTGGTTCTTCACGAGAACATGCCCCTTGGGCTTTAGCGGATTACGGCATCAAAGCCATGATTGCACCCAGTTTTGCGGATATTTTTTATGGTAACTCAATCAATAACCAAATGGTTCCAGTCCGCCTTACAGAGCAAGAAGTTGATGAAATATTCCAATTTGTTGAAGGAAATGAAGGTGCTCAACTAACTGTAGATCTTGAACGAATGGAAGTTAAAGCCAATGGAAAAACATACTCATTTGAAATTGATGAATTTCGTCGCCATTGCTTACTTAATGGATTAGACAATATCGGTTTGACGCTACAGCACGAAGATAAAATCGCTGATTATGAAACAAAAATGCCTAGCTTTTTGAAATAGCGAGTATCGATTTAATTTCCAGAGGTTGGTGTAGATGCATCAACCTTTTATTTTATCTGAAATTTATCAATCCCTACCTAGGTCATATAACCTATGAGATGAGAGGTAAATGATGAAATATCTATTAACGCTATGTTTGACACTCGGGTCAACGAATGTATTTTCTACTCCTAAATCACAACTATGGGATTATTGGAACTCTAGTAATGAAGAAAATACACAAGCCATTTCACATCAAATTTGGCAGACAACACTTGATACTTATCTAATCCAAGAAAATCACAACAACCTCTTCGATTATCAAAGGGTCAACTCAAAAGATAAAGAACAATTAGAGCTCTATATTTCACAATTATCAGCCCTTGATCCAAGAGAGTATGCAAAGCTGGAACAATATGCTTACTGGGTCAACTTATATAATGCCTTAACAGTTAACTTAATCGTCGATCATTATCCAATACCATCCATCACTAAACTGGGAGGATTTTTCTCATTTGGCCCTTGGGAACAAAAGATCATTACCATCAATCAAAAAGAGCTGACTCTCAATGATATTGAACATCGAATTTTAAGACCCATTTGGAAAGATCCTCGAACCCATTATGCGGTCAACTGCGCAAGCCTTGGCTGCCCAAACTTACAAAAGCAGGCTTTCACAGCAGAAAATACTGAATTATTACTGGAGAAATCAGCCACTGAGTTTATCAATAGCGAAAAAGGAGTAAAGATCACCAATGATAAATGGGTTCTGTCTTCTATTTATGACTGGTTTGCTGAAGATTTTGGAACGAAACAGCAATTATTTGAGCACTTAGTGCAGTACAACAAGGCACTAAAAAGCGAGAAAAAGAGTATCAGCTATCACTATGATTGGACATTGAATGATACGAATAGATAGAAAAAAACCTCAGCATTTCTGCTGAGGTTTCGTAATTCAAACCTGGCGATGTCCTAATCTCACATGGGGAGACCCCACACTACCATCGGCGCTGTTGTGTTTCACTTCTGAGTTCGGCATGGGTTCAGGTGGGTCCACAACGCTATGGTCGCCAAGCAAATTCTTTTAGCTTACAGAGCTATAAAACTGGTGCTGATACCCAGAATCGAACTGGGGACCTCATCCTTACCAAGGATGCGCTCTACCGACTGAGCCATATCAGCACACTGTATCTTGTGTCACAAGTGACTAAAAAGCCCGCTCTTACAAACGGGCTCTTATA